>NZ_JBVVNL010000002.1:0-537591 GCF_055825275.1 Bacillus sp. GS3m_15504
ATTATATTTATTATTACAATAATAAAAGGATTAAGGCAAAATTAAAAGGATTGCCTCCTGTAAAATACAGAATTCAATCCTTATTAGCTGCTTAAATATATGTCTAACTTTTCGGGTCCAGTTCAAATTGCCGGCAAGCGAAAGGGCGGTTCTAAACGCAAAAAATAAGTTTAAGCAACCGACCACCTTGCGGTAGCAGTTACTTGAAGAGATGTGTCCAGCATCTCTTCTTTTATTATATACATACTGTATTACTGTAATACTAATACAGTAATTATATCAAATGCACATAAAAAATCAATGAGCACGTAATAGATATAATGTACAAAAGAAAAGACACCCTAAGGCGTCTTCTCTGACAGTTTTTTTAGCAGAAGCAGCTGCACCCGATAATAATCAATAAGATAAAGAGTACAACAAGTAAAGCAAATCCTCCAGCGAAACCACAGCCCTCGCCGCAACTACCACCATATCCCATAACAATAGTTCCTCCTTTACATCAGAGGGTAAAACTAGGGTTCATTCCGTGTAATTTAATGGGTTCACTTTACCTTATGTTTTTGCGAAGAAATTGAGCATGGCTATTTGAAAATAAAAAAAGACGCAATAAAGCGTCTCCTGTTGGGGAAATAAGAAGTAAGGTTTCTAAGATAACTGAAAAAAATAGAACAGGTGCTTAGATTTTATCACGATTTTTTTCTGAATGAACATGCATTATTACATATCATAACAAATCCCTCTATTTTCCATTTGATAAAATACATTACAAATATTGACAAAATTTAAACGGATATTTCTACAAATTCAAAATATTTACAAAATTACAAAAGTGATACATTTAAGGTACAAGTTATAGAAAATATTAAGGGGGATTTATTATGTTCAAGAAATTAGTAGTTGGAGCATTAGCGACAGGTATTGCATTAACTGGAGGAATTGGAGCAGCGTCAGCGAGTACAGAAGGTGTAGAGAACACTAAAAAAACAGCACCATCAATCGCAGAATTAGGAAATACAACATATTATTATAATTCTGATTATGACTTCTGGTACACACATGATAGCAATAGAGATGTATATAAAACTTATGAATTTTATAGTTCAGATGGCTATTTTGTTAACTATTTTGAGGATACAAATAAAAGAATTAAATGGTACTTTAAAGGTGTAGTTGGAGGTGCACCAGGTGGCGGTAAATATGGGCATTATGAAGGCAGACAATATTAATAATTTTACTAAAAATCCCTATTCAGGGCTTTTTCTTCATGAAAAAGACACCCAAAGGTACCTTCCGACTTGAACCACTTTAATTTTAATAATATGTATTGGACTCCCATCCAAATATTATTTTTTCAAACTCGCTTCGTATGCCTTAACTTGATCAACAGTATTGAATACTTTTAAATCAAATATTTTTTCTCCGTCAATACATACAACGAGTACACCATCTTGAGCTTGAAGAACACTACCCACATTACCTTTACCGAGAGAAATACTGAAAGGATTCTCTACATTTAATGATTTCTTTTTAGCAAGATAATCTTTAAATGGCATACCAATGGATAGTTCGTCTTTTAAGCCTTTAATAGTGTTACCAGAAGTTGTTGTTGGTTGTTCCTTTTTTGTAGACTCTTCTTGCTGTTTGCGTTGCTTTTCAGCCGTCTCTTGTTCTGCTTTCTCCTTTTTCACAGTCCCTTTTTCTTCAGCTTTCTTTTGTACTTCTTGCTCAACTTTAGATTCTTTGGAAGTACTTGCTGTCTCGTTAGATGAACATGCTGCTAATCCCATAAATAAAGTGAAACAAGTAAGTGTTGTTAATAGTTTTTTGTTCATAGTATGTATCCCCCAGCGTTTAAAATGTAAGATTTATCTGAACTATCATAACAAATATAATCACAACTATTTTGTCATATTATGTCGAAATGAAATAAAAAAAGACACCCAAAGGTGCCTTTCTCCGACTTGAACCATATTCATTTTGTATAAATTTATCCGTATTATCCCTTTGTTATACGTGTAAACACATCCTATAAAACAGAATCGTCTATATACACCAGATTGTTGGTTCACAAAGTACAAGAGATTTGAGATCAGTATTAGAGTGACGGTATATCTTTTATAATGGGCGATATGTTACGTCTTTTAAAAGAATCTGCTTTATAGAACGTGTCCACAATTTATATTTTACTACATGTAATATTCATTTAGTGTGAATTTTTCATATATGTATAATTACATAAAGTTTATGAGCAATAGAGAGTATAATTTGGTATTGTGTAATAAAGATAAGACCCATCTAGGGGAATAGGTGGGCCGTTAGGGTACTACTATCATATTGCACAAAAGGGACTTTGCAATAAAATGATAGCATATTTTTAAAGTTGTTATATTGAGAAATAAAGAAAAGACACCCTAAGGGGCCTTCTTCTGACTTAAACCACGTTTATTTAATTTAAACTTATCCGTATTATCCCTTTGTTATACGTGTAAATCTATGTTTAAAACGTATAGTATACAATTAAAAGAACTGTATTAAAATTGAAGAGTTTATCGTGAATTGTAAGGCTCCTCATAAATATATGGGTGAAAAAACTGATGACGATTTCCCCTTTTAAAATACATCGTAAAACATATTTTACGATGTATTTTGTTGTATGTTGGAGAGAATAAGGAATATTAAATAATTGTCCTGCTTTTGAGATGCCTTGAGGGGATTTTTCTCGTAATGTGGAAGAAAAACAGTTTTGGAAGGTGCTCAATTATATATCATATTCATTGGCAAGGGAGAGAAAAGAAGTGGAGAATTATGAATGAAAAGGGGGATATACTATGTGACGACAATTAAAGCCTTTGTATATGTGAAGTAGAAAAAGTAAAAGATTACCTGTAAAGGGCGGTTAAAAATCGGTCTTACTATTTATTTTTTAATGCTCTTTTTAAGAGTTCAACAATTTGTTCTAGCCATTCTATAGGAGTAAGGTTTAAAGCAGGAAAATAAATTTCGGCATTATATATAATGAATTCTTCTTTTTCATGAATAGATAAACCACTTTGAAGGAATGCTGTAATGTCTTCAATAGTATTCTCTAAACATATAGTAGTAACGGCAGTGATAAATTCGTTTATGGCAAATTCGAGTGATTCAATATCTTGATTGAAAGTTCCTGCTAAAAAACAACCTAATTCTTCATATTGTGTGTATTTATCTTGCATGTAAACTCTCCTTTATCTTTCTGGATATCCTGTACTCATAAAACTACTATTTTATGAGAATCTATTTCCAAATAATCTATTTCCTCAATTTAATATTTTTCAAGTTCCCAAAAACTAAAGTATTTACTGAATTCTTTATAAGGAGATAAAAAGCTTTTTAATTCTTGACTAATATCTTCTAGATCACCATATATATTATCTGTGGCTAAATTAATTTCCTCATTAAAATTATATAGCTGTTCATCTACATAACTAAATCCCTCACAGCAATTATTATGTATCAAATTAGATATAAATGGTTTTATTTTCAATACATTTTCTTCATTTAGAATAAATCTATCCCATAACAGTCCCATTATTATTTTTACAGGTAATTTTTTATCATACGTCCCTTTTACGTTTTTTAATTTAGGTACGATGTCAACCAACTTATCATTACTAGATAGAGAAATTTCTATAATTTCAATAGAAGGGCTATCTAATGCTTCAATTGTCTGATCAGCCCAATCAATTACTTCAGTTTTTGAAAATAAACCAATTTGTAACCCTATACTCAAAACCTCAGCTATTATTTTTATATTGGCCATATATATAACTCCTTAGATTTTTTGATAATTATACATCGCAGTAACCTAAATTTCAAAAAGGGTGTTGCTAGTATGCAGTAAATACAGGGATTTTTAAACTTAGGATCTCTTCACATTGTTACCAAGCTAAAAGATAAAATCCTTCCTAAAACGAAAAAAGATGAACAAAATAATAAAAAAGGTTCATTTCTATTTCTTTTTTAGTTTCTATTCTTTAGTAAAAGAACTTAGTAGATGAAAAGGGTAGATTGCACAATTAATTGGGAGATAAGTACAAGTAACTTTGAACAATATTAAGTTGACCATTTTTATGATGCCGCTTTTTCTATAACGGTAATAACGGTAAGTTCAAATTATGTTTCTATTAAATAAAAAATACATCCTAATAGGGATGTATTTTTTATTAATGATAATGTTATAAATTATTCTACATGAACCGATATGCTTTTAGATAATACTTGCATTGAGAAAGGAACTCTAGCTTCAAAAGCTATAGTGTTTGTTGAATTTGGTGTGTTTGAGAAGATGTACGAATCTTTGATACGTAATCTAAATGTTTTTTCAGATCCGAATGGACCAGTATAAGAACTGACTTCGTCTAAAGAACTTCCTGCATATCTAATGCCATTAATAGTTAAAGCTTCTGAATATGAATCCGGTGTACCTACTTCACTAACTTTAACATAAAGGTAATCGCCCTTAAGAACAGGAATAGATAAGTAAGAACTTGCACTATACATTTTGTTATTATCGCCTACAGCACTAATGCTAACACTTCGTAGTGGAGAAGAATCCGCTTTTGAAATTGTTGGTAAAAATGCTAGTGTAAGTGCAAAACACATAAATAACATGCTCATAAATTTTTTCATATTAACAACCCCTTAGGTATTTATTTAATATCCTGTATTTTACAGGTTAAAAATGTAAATTTCAATATTGTTATATAAAGAATAATTATGTAATTATGCATATTTAATATAAAGTACACCAAAACTCAGATACATAAATCCCTTGCTGTTACATTGGGGATACGAAAATAACTACAAGAAAAAGGCGTCTACAGAAAAAATTTCTATTCTTATATTTATAGAATAGTTTTAGATAAAAAAATAAAGAGTTTAGTAATATATATATGTCTTAATGTAAAATATATATTGCATTTATTTTGTTGATAATTTAATATATAAAATATAAGATATTGTGGTATGAAGTTAACTTTACAAATGAGGTTTATTTAATGTTTGTAAGTAAAGAGAAAATGGGAAGAATTAAAAAAGTCTAACTCAACAGGAGTTGGCCGATGTTGTAAACGTTACGCGACGAACCAGTAGCCTTATTGAAAGCAATAAGTGTAACCCTTCTTTAAAGCTTTGTATGCATATAGCTAAAACAATAGATAAGAATTTAGATAAATTATTTTGGGAGGAACTCTAAAATGGAAAAACTAAAAAAATGGTTTTCACTCAGTACACACTCAGATGAAAGAATTCAACAAATCGAAATGAAAATTTGGGCGCAATCTGGAATTATTGTCCTACTTTTAGCTTTTATAGATGTTGTAATAAGGGGAGCATATCTACACCGCCCATTCCTAGAATGGATTGCTTCATTAGCCATTATAATTTGTTATATGATATTCTTTTTTATTAAATCTATTCTGACTGGCGTTTATGAAACAGAGATTAATAATAAAGAACAATTAAATGAAAAATTAAAAGAAAAAATGAGTAATACCTTTATTTTTTGTTTTGTCGCAATAGGTGTTACTACATACAAATATTACTTCCCTGAAAATTTCGGTGGATGGTTAGTAGCAATAGCAAAATTCATTATACTTTTCGTTTTTCTATTTGGTATTCAATATCTTATTACAGTAATAGCTTGGAAGAGATCCAACAAAATTTAATAAATATGGACAAAAAAGCTTATCATTTAGTACTTAATGATAAGCTTTTTTATTATTTTTTTATCGTTTTTTTTGTTTTTGGTGTATTTCCTTCTCTTAGGTTGATAGCGATGTGGTGGTACTCCATCACTATCTATTTTAAAAAATGATTCCACGTTTTAAGAAGAAATTAAGTTGTTTTGATTGAAAATAGATTATAAAGTTAATATTTAAATATAAAGAATTTGAATATTAATATGTTATCATTTGAATGATTCAGATATGGTATACAAAGTTAATATTTGTATCTGAGGTCGTTTATACATATGAAAGAATTAAATTATGAAAAGGCGGTATTTATTATGAAAGCAATTAAATTAGCAGGCTTAACAATTGCAGCAGGTTTATTATTGGCAGCGTGTGGTACTGAAGAAGCGAAAATAGAGCAAGATGCGAAGAAAGAGGAACAAATAGAAAAAGTTAAAGCATTTCAGGTAGAAAAGCAGCAAGAACATAGGGAAGTACCTGTGCAACAATCGACGGATAAATCAAAACAGCATGAAAATGTAGAAAAGGAAACAGTTAAAGAAGAAGCAAAAGCAGAGCCAACGCCTGTTGAACAACCGAAAGCTAGTGGGTTAAATGAAGCACAAGCACAAGAAAAAATGGAACAATCAAAGACAGCACAAGGCCAGGGAGCACGTAATAAGGATGTGAAGTTAAGTCAATTAGGAATCCAAACAGCAAAGGATGGAATAAAGGTGGCTGCACAGGCACAAGACGTCCATATTGAAGCAGAAGATAGCCTAACTAGAATTGTTGTTATTGTTCCAGCTGGAACATCGAAAGAACGAGCACAACAAGTAGGCGACATAGCAGCACGCCAGGTGGCAAGTTTTGGAACAATGGGATTATATGTAGATTTGAAAACACCGTCAAAAGACTATTTAGGGGAATATTGGGAAAACTTCTCTGGTGATATCGGTATCTATGACAGCAACGAAAAACAATTAGTACGTGGATATATTTCCAAGTTAAATCCAACAAAAATTAAATGGTAAGAAAACAAGGTCCCTACACAATGTGTGGGGATTTTTCCATAAAAAAAAGACACCCAAATGTGCCTTTTCCAATAGTTTTTAGCAGAAACAACTGCATCTGATAATGATTAATAGTATAAAGAGTACAACGAGTAAAGCAAAGCCGCCGCCCCAACTACCACCATATCCCATAATAATGTTTTGAGGGCTGAAATCTGTCCAAATCCAGGCTTACCTCACTGTCGCTTGCCAAAATATGAAAAAAATAGCCCTCCATCTAATCAAAAAAGGGTTAGTGGAGGACTATTTTTAAATTCTATTATTTACTGTTGTTTTCTTTCATTAAAATCAAAAAAAATTTCAGAGTGTCTTTCAGATATTCGCCTTGCAGGAGCAGCAGTTCTAACTACAATTAATAGTAAGAGGGTATAGATATATCCTCTTACTATTGATTAAAGGCATGAAACATAAGAAAAGACACTATATAGTGTTTTTTCTTGTTGATATAGCTCTAAAGAAAATGTATTGATTAATCAAAGATTGTTGGATGCTTCTTGTTTAACCTTAGCATAACTTGAACTACCCCCACTTTCACTTCGTTTAGAAGTGAGGGATTCCTAAGTAAAGAGTTCTATCGAACTCTAATTGATTAGGCTAACTCCGCAGTCCCTGCGGTTAGAAGTCTTATTGCTTCATTCTTTATATTGATACTTGCGTTAATATCCCTATCATGGTGTGTACGACAAGAAGGACAGTCCCATTTACGTAGGTTTAGATTTTTAACGTCTTTGTTTTGATATCCACAACAAGAACATAATTGGCTGGAAGCAAATGTTTTCGATACGACAATGACTTGTTTACCATACCATTTTGCTTTATATTCCAACATGGTTCGAAACTGTGACCAAGATACTTCACTAATTGCTTTTGCTAACTTACGATTCTTTAACATATTCGATACTTGCAAATCTTCTATACCGATAACATCGTGGTTTTTGATGATTTCAGTTGAGATTTTGTCTAAGTAATCTTTTCTAGCATTTGATATGTATTCATGAATTCTAGCTACTTTTACTCGTTGTTTATTCCAGCGAGAAGATCCTTTCATTCTTCTAGAAAGGACACGCTGTGCTTTCGCCAACTTATCTTCTAATGATCGGAAAAACTTCGGGTTTTCATAGGGTTTTCCATCTGACAAAATAGCGAAATCTTTTAGTCCTACATCTATCCCAATGTAAGAATGTGTTTTCGGAAGTTCTTGTACTTCTGTTTCAACTAATAGTGACACAAAATATCTACCAGAAGGGTTACGTCTAACTGTCGCATTTACAATACGTCCCGTTATTTCACGACTTTTGGCAAATCGAACAAGACCTAGTTTTGGCAATTTTATTTTGTTTCCTACAACGGCAATGTTTTTATTTGTTTGTTTTGTGATATAAGATTGTACGTTATTCTTCTTGGATTTGAAACGCGGGGCACTATTTTGTTTTTTGAAAAATCGTGTATACGCATCCGCAAGGTTGCGAACAGACGACTGAATCGCAATACTATCCACTTCTTTGAGCCAAACAAACTCTTTCTTCATGGCAGGAAGTTTGGCAGAGCATGTACCATATGTTAAACCTTTTCCAGTTTCTTTGTATGCGTGATCCCATAGGGATAGGAAATGATTGAATACAAAGCGAGAACAACCTATCGTTTTATTAATTAGAATTGCTTGTGCATGATTTGGATAGATACGAAACTTAAAGGATTTATTAATTATCATTTGATTCACCTCCATTTCGGTATATGACTATTATACACCAAACGTACATTCGGTTTATAGTGAAGTAACACTTTATGTATGTCGAACAATTAAGATGGCTTCCTGCCATCCCTTGTTCGAAGCCAATTCATCTCCCGCCTACTCACTTCGCGTTCCTTGAGGAAGGAGTCTTCTTGGCTAAAATGATAAATATGAGATTTAATTAATGAAACTTTATATATTAATATTATATAACTGAGTTTATCTCAAATACTATTAGGAAAATCATATTTTTCTATATTTAGAACTAAGTTAGTAGGATTGGTAAACCAAAAGACTATTATGTTATACATAATAGTCTTTTTTATAGTTATATATTCAAATACTAATAATTGTAATAGGTAAATCGATTGTAAAATATATACATTTATAGTTAGTTGTATTAATATTAATATAAATATTGGAAATTGAGGGTGGTAAATGTAAATAATTTAGATGAAATTTGAAACTTTCTATAGTAAGTTTATAGTTTTGGGAGAAGAAGAAAAACTAAATTTTGGAGGTTAATTCACTATGTTAAAGAAAATGATGTTTATGTTAATGGCTCTTACTCTAGTTTTTGTCCCAACTCTCGCTTCAGCTACAACTATAGAGGATGGGAAAAAATACAACGTAACACACGAGGAATTAGAAGCTCAAGTTAAAGAATTAGAATATATATTTTCGGTATTAATGGTAAAAGATGAAGAAACAGGTAAGTATGTTCTTAATAAAGAAGAGTTAGCGAAATCTTCATATAACAATGAAGAAAAAGCAGCTATTATAGCTGGTGTTTATGTAATGAATGATGAAGAAATTCCATCTAATATGTACTCTAGTAACGTTTGGGAAAGATGTTGGCAGGATGCATTAGGTATTAGTAAATCATATTTTAATCAAATAAAATCGTATCTTAAGAAAGAGGATTACTGGGGAGCATTGGGAATGCTTTCGTTGCTTGGGCTACCATATAAGCCTGCGTTGTTATTTGCTTTTGCAGTAACTTGCGGGCCAGCTCCAGCTTATATTGCACCTAACCCTCATGAATAATAAGCCTGATATCTTATAGGTAAATGAACTAAAATTAGAATCTCTTTTGTGAATCTATTGATGCAAAAGAGATTCTTTTATCTTTTTAAACAAGTATTTCTGTTAAATATGAAAATATTAAGTATATTCTGTTGAAAAAAAGTAGATTTGAAGTAAGTTAAACTTTCATATGATATGCTTATTCTATACTAACTAATTTTCAGGTGAGGAGTTGATCGGTTATTACTAGTATAGAGAATATATATAATGTTTCTGTATTCTTAATGCTTTTATCTACTTTTTGTTTTTATCTGTATTTACGAAAAATAAAAAGAGAAAGAAAGCTCACTGGTTTCGAATTTACAATGTATATCATAACACAAGTTAGTTACATTCTTTGGGGAATCTATATTATTTATATAAACTTTGGATGATATTTTTTGTTTTATGAAAAAAAGGCTATTAAAAAAGGGTTTGAGATAAATATCAAACCCTTTTGACTATATATAATTATTTCACTGCCTCTTTTAATTCTTTTCCAGCTTTAAAAGCAGGTGCCTTTGAAGCGGCGATTTGCATTTCTTCACCTGTTTGTGGGTTACGTCCTGTACGTGCAGATCTTTCACGTACTTCAAATGTACCAAAACCAAGAATCTGTACTTTCTCCTCATTTGCTAACGCATTTGTTATTGTATCTAATAACGCTTGTGTTACAGCAGCAGCATCTTTTTGTGTAAGTTCAGCTTTTTCTGCTACTATTTTCGTTAATTCTGTTTTATTCATTTTCTGCACCTCTTCATATGTAATTAGGTGACTATTATAACGTGTGATTACTTATGATGCAATTATACTGTACATAGGAAAAGCAAGAGATAGGTGACAATTTCTGTGTAAAAGGCATAAGAAGTTTATTAATTATCGCGCTAAATCTTGTTCATATTTCTTTACTTCTTCCAAAGTTTTAAATGTTAACACATCAAAAACTCCTTTTTCATTCCCACATACAACAACAAAACCATCCGTTGCTTCCAGAACTCTACCGACGCCCCCATCTGTAAGCGTAATACTGGTGAGCTGTTTTACGTTCAGTTTTTCTTCTTTTCGAATGTAGGTAGTTATGGGTGTCCCAACAGGAAATGCGTCTGTGAGCTCTTTTGTTGTATAAGTGCCATCATCTATTGATTGAGTTTTAGCTGTAATAGAATCAGTTTGAGTGGCACATCCTGTTGAACATATTAAAAGAATTCCAGTAATAATACTTGCACAAGCTTTTTTTACCATTCACAAAATCCTCCTATAACTGATCGTATTGTCAACCCATTTAGGGTAACAAATTGTATATACAAAGTTTGTTGGATTATGTGAGTCGTAAATTAACAAAGATACAGGTATTTTGGCAGAATGTGTTTCAAACAAAAAAAGACACCCTAAGGTGCCTTCCTGCGACTTGAACCATCGTAATATGGTATTGGATGCCAATCCAATTATTATTTTATCACATTAAATAATTTTGGTTGTTGAGAAATATAATTCAAATCTATATGTTGTTTACTTTTGCTTTGTTAGCCTTTTGGGGTGTGGATTCTTGAATCTGTTCAGCTTTGCTTTTAATTTCATCGGTATTTGCTATGTCGACACTTCCTTGAGCCTTTTTATATTCTTGAATTGAAGCATTAACATTCTGATTAAATGAAATCAAGTTACCAGTTGGTGAAGACATTTTTTCATTGAGCGCCGTTATAATGTTATCTATCTTTTTATATTCTTTTGGGTGTTCTTTAGAAGCTTCTGAAACAAGTTTTAATTGTTCCTTCATTTCTGTATGGAATATATCAGCATGCTTAATTATGGGCTCAGATTCTATTTTTCAAGCGTATTCTTTTTGTAGATTCATAGGGGAGGAAGGGGAGATGAAGTGAGCTAAGATAAAGTTGCTTTAGTAGATTTGTTTTATTCTAAAATATGTTTGAACGAAGGGGATAATTTGCTAAATATACTATGTTGTTCATTTCCTTCTTGAATCATATTTGCTTGATAAGTTGAAAACCCTTTATACGTTTTTCTTTTCCATTGCCATAAGCCATTACTTTGATTGAATTCACCATAGTAATGATTGTAATCCAATTTGTTCCCAGTGTTTTTATTAAAATTATTGCTGATAAAAATACGGCTGTTACTTGCATAGATTTGGTTATTGGTAATTACATTATTACGGGTATCATAATTTAATTCGATTTGGCCATTCTCTTGATCTTTTGTATCATTTTTATAAATTACATTGTTCGTAATCGTGTTATTTTCAGCATATCCTTGCTGACTGTCATATCCACCAATTGCAATACCACTCATGATATTATTGGATAATGTATTGTCTCTAACGGTAATTTGGCTTGCGCTTTTTCCTGCATGTTCGCTTGCCACCTCAATACCAAGGTCGTTTTCATAGCTTTGATTTTGCTCAATGATAATTTCTTTTCCGCCATCCACGTAAATACCATCAGCTGAATATTCATTATAACTCGTATTATTAATTGATGAATTGTGATGAACAATGTTATTACGAACGACTCCATTCCGTGCTTGATCTAAATTAGCTACTGGAGATACTCCTTCATGTCCAATCAGAACAATTCCGATGTTGTTGTTATCATGTACTCTGTTATTGGTAACTTCAAAAGAATCTACATTCCCATTCACAGCAATTGCTTCACTAAGCCCTAATTTTAAATTTGTTACTTCATTATTATCAATGACAATATGATTTAAATTATTTTGTGCACTAGATGAAGTACCGTATACAGCAATGCCGTGTGCATTTCCATTCTTTACATTTGCTTCAATGTGATGGATATAATTATTTCTAATCTCAATATTACTTCCTGTTCCAGTAATATAAATACCAATAGGGGTTTCATTAACTTTTGTTGATTTTAAATTGCGAAACTCTAATCCTTTTACCTGGATATAATTTTTGTCCTCTATTGTAAATAACCCATCATCCTCTAACTTGACTGTGGAACCATCAAGGATTACTTTTTCGTCTTGGTAATTTTGAAAAGTAATAGGTGCTCCTGAGGCACCGGAATGAGTGGCACGAACCTTTTGGTTATAAATCCCGCCTCTTATGTAGATTATACTTCCTTCTTTTGCGACATTAGCAGCTTTTTGAATGGTAGCAAAAGGTCGATTTAATGTGCCGGGATTGAGGTCGTTACCTGTTGGAGATACATAGTAATTTGCACCAGAAATTACATTGTCATTGGATTGTGCAAAGGTAGAGGTAGGGAGTGTGAAAATTAACATACTGAAAGAAAGTATAAAGATAAAAAGCGATTTTGTTAATGAGGGAAATATTGTTTGATATTTCATTATGATCCTCCTTCTTTTTATAAGCATTCCTTCTCAACTATATAGTTAAAACTGACGATTTATATCTTGTACTAATAAAAAAGACCCAGTAATGTATTCTGGATTAAGAAACACCAACTCCTATGGTCTACGTCTTCTATCTCAAACTAAATTTTTAATAATTCATGGTTTTTCGTATAAAATCAAATCATATATACGTGTACTTAAAGAAATATGGATATTAGAATCGGTAGACGAGGGAATGAGGGATACTGATACTAATTTTAAGGAAAGTTATTCAAAATATGTTTTCTATTCAATTAAAGCTTACCTGTGTATCATGTTAACTGTTGTACTAATTGGATTGGTACGATTAACAGATAATTATTTAAAGTGGGGTATTTTCGAGGTAGATGGATTTCATATGTCATCAGTTTTTATGCTTTTGATAGCTGTGTTTATCGTGTTTAAATCGGTGACAGATTATTTCTTTCAACATTTCGTTAAGATACGAAAGAAATATCTTGTTATGGCAATAGGCATATCTATTTTTCCTGGAATTGGATTGCAAATATCATTTAGTTTTGTCGCTAATTTTATAAATGCATTCAATCCCAAACGTTATAGCATATCCCTTGTAAAAACTTTGTGAAATATTATGTATAGCATACTTTTATTTGAAACTTTATTAAATCAGAAATTAACACGGTTTAATATAAGTATTCGAAAAAAAGTTTATCAAGTTTTAATATTCAAAAAATCATTTATATAAACAAGTATATTGTGGTAACATTTAACAAAAGGGGGTAGCGTATATGAATGTTGAAATTATTTCTAAAGAAGAAATCACAAAATTATTAAACGACTGGTATCAAGCTATAATTTCACAACGTGTATTACAGTCTAATAAAATAAAAGAAGAGATTGCAGATAAAATCAATAATATTAAGGAAGACCAAACAATATTAGTCTACTATGCTTTATTGAATGCGCGGTATAATCTGCTAATTCGTGATATGGATAGTTCAAAAGATATTTTGGATAAAATTGAGCCATTACAAGAGCCTACAGAAACATTTTTAGAGTACTATCACCATTTATTTAAAGCAATTTATGCTACTAATACAGCAAACCATAGTGAAGCAAGAATACAATTTGAAGAAGCTGAAAAGTATTTAGAGTACATGCATGATGAAATCGAAAAAGCTGAATTTAATTATTGGCTTGCAGTTCATTACTATCACATATTGAAACCAATCTTAGCAGTTCAATTTGCTACGAAGGCAAATGAAGTATTTTCAATTAGTCCAGGGTATGAATTAAAAACTGCTGCTTGTTTGAATACTTTAGGGATGGCACACACTCGCTTAAGTGATTTCGAAAGTGCAGAAGAATATTTACTTTCAGCATTGGGTACTTTCCAAAAATCTAATGATGAAAGTCTTATTAAACGTGTAAAGCACAATTTAGGTCTTTTATATGCAAGTCAAAACATGTCAGAGTTAGCAATTAAGCATTTAGAGGAATCACTAGAAAACAACGCTAAAACGATGTTTCTTTTAGCAAGAGAACATTTTAAGTTAGGTCACAATCATAATGCTAATGAATATATTGAGAATGGCTATAAGATTAGTGACTTATGTTATCGTCATCATTTTCAAATTTTAAAAGCATTACATAACTATGCACCACAAGAAGAATTAGAAAAGGCGGTCATGGAAGGTATTTCGTATTTTGAAAGAGAAGAATTATATGATTGGGTAAAAGAATATGCTTATCTTTTAGGTAACATATTCTATGATTCAGAAAATCACGAAAAAGCCAGCAAGTATTTACACATCGCTTTAGATGCAGACAAAAAGAGTATAGAAAGAAGGGCGCTAAAATGAAAAAAGCAATCTTATTAATGATGATGTTATCTGCTGTTTTTACTTTTGGTCTTACTAATGTAAACGACGTATCACAAAATGAAACTATTCAAGTGTTTATGGATCATGGAGAGCATATTTAATTATCTAAAAAAAGACGGAGCTGCGAGCACCCTCTTTTTTAATTATGAACATATTGATTTAGAAATAACATAAGTAGCAGTAGGAATGAAAAATATAAGGGATAATGTTCCATAGTACCAAATACGGTCTGATTTACATTCTTAAATACCAAAACATACATTGTTCTTTACACCCAATGCTTTTAAGGGTGGAGTAGCGGCTAGAACGATTGAAACGCTTCTATTTACATCACCGACTACTGCTAACATTGTATGCATAGGATCTAATCCCATTTTGATGCAGCTTACTGAAGCGTAAAAACTTCATAGAACTACACATAAGATGATTTTATTCGTTAGGATTGAATAGTCAAACGCTGTGATTGCCCCTTCATAAAAGAGCGTGTGTTCTTTTATGAAGGGGAATTTTAAATATAATGTAAAAAGAATCTTTTATATTATAATTACTAAATGTTGTTAATTATGATTTTGAAAGGAGTGAAAATAATGGTAATGTATCCAATCGGTATTACATTGTTAATCTTTATTCCTATAAGAACAATGGGTATCAAGAACCAAAGGAGACTTTAGAATTTGGAAATCGAGATACTGATAAAAATGAATGGATGCATATTGAAATATATCCTGATGAAGTATTTATGCGTATAAATACTTTTTGGGGAAGAAAACATAGTAAGAAGATTAATATGAACCGTGATTTGAATAATGAAGCGTTAATTTTAGAAGCTATAGGGATATTTACAAATTATTGGGGATGAATAGTTTGTATCAAACTATTTTACATCAGGATTTAACAGCTATATTTTTTACCCCGTCCTATATTTAGGGTGGGGTTATGCGCTAGTTTGAGTTTGATTAAAGAGTAATCAGAACAATTCCAATGTTGTTCTTATCATGTACTTTGTTCTTGGCACTTCAAAGGAATCTACATACCCATTCACAGCAATTACCTCACTCAATCCTAATTTCAAATTTGCTACTTTGTTATTAAAGATAGAATTTTTAAAAGGAGAAATTATTTATGAGTTTCTAAATTAAGCATAAATTTTAGCTGTATTTCCAATTATATATTTATTAATAAATATATATAGTATATATGTTATAATATTTTAATTGGAAAATAAAGTTTATTTTAATTCTACAAAATAATATGGAGGAAAAAGAGTGGAAATCATTAAAGACATTAAACTAAAAAGACAATATTTACAGATGTTAGATGAGAAATGTTCTTGTATATTTCATAATTCACATAGGGTATGTGGAATATATGCTATTTTCAATAAAATTAATGGTAAAGTGTATATTGGTAAAACTACTAAAAAAATATTTCATTATCTTCGTACCGTACGTTTATATGCATTAAGAGAAGGGAGTATGCATAATAAACAGTTACAAAGCGATTTTAATACTTATGGTGAGGAAAATTTCGAATTTTTTATAATAGATAAATTTGCAATTGTTGATGAAGGTTCAACTATGTATGATGCTTTAAACCAAACTATAAATTATTTAGAGGTTTTCTATATTAGCCAATTAAAGACAAATGAAGCAGCCTTTGGCTATAATATTTTAATTGGAGGGGACAATGATATAACAATAACAGGGATTAATTCATTAGTTTATCAAGAAAAATTAAGGAGAGAACAATGGGTGTATGGAGATCTAGTTGGATCAAAAGAATTACCATTTGCCATTCCAGATATATATATTCCTAGAAAAAGGCTAAAATGTCCTAATAATCCACCAGGATTAGGCTCTATTATAGGTTCCTATATGAAAAAAGATCGAAAAGCAAATAGTTTTAATCAATACGTTAATATATTCTTAACAATGTATCGTGAAAGAGATTATGTTCAAGCACACATTCATTTAATACCATACTTACTGGCTCAGCAAGTACGAAAGGTATACCCAAACACTCCAATAATTAAAGTAGATGCGACTTGTGATTTTTGTAAGAAAGATGTCTCAGAAAAGGTTAAAACATATTGTCTTTCATATATAGATAAATTTCAAGGCCACATTTATTGTTTTGAACATCAAAACTTTAAAAAAATATTTAATATACAGTTTGAAGAATTATAAATCTTACTATTTTTAGCTCTAGGTTTAATTAAAGTATATTACATGTATATGTAATATATTGGGGGTGTTGCGGAATCTATCGATAGTCTTGTTACATTGTTTGTTTTACAAGTTTTTTTAATTTCTGGGACATGATAGCACGTTGAACGTTAAGTATAATTTAAAATGCTAAATTATTTACCTTTTTCGTTTTTTTCTATTATTTTAATTTTAGATATTTTAATCAGGAGTAATAAAAGAAAAATAATAAATATGCTTTCTGAGTGGAATTAAATTACACTGGTAAAATAAGGAGATATGTTATTGTTGAATTTAGGGGATTTATTTAAAAATTAGTTCATACTACCGAGCCATATGAATTTATTTTACGCGAAGCATGTATAAAAATAGTTTGGAAGAATACCAGTTAATTGCTTTGTCTGAAAAGTATAATAAGAATGTATACCCAATAGGTCTTGTGGATATTATTAATTAAATAGTAATGAGCTTATTATTTTGAAGAGGAAGAAATTAAAGAGTTAAAATACAAATGAGGGGGCAATGTAAAGTTTATGAAAAAAAAATATATGAATGAAGAGCAAGTTAAAAATACTGTTATAGTCCCATATTTTAAAAAAATGGGATTCTTGACAGACGAAATAGAATTCGAAACACATTTTAAAATAAATATTCCAAGGCAAGGAAAGATTCATATTGGGGAAGAAATAACAAAGAATGTTTACTCAGATATATTATATAAGACTTTAATAAATGGAAAGTTGAGGAATATTATTTTAGTAGAAGTTAAGAGGGAAAATCATACAATTGAACAAAAAGATATTGAGCAAGCCATTAACTATGCTAGATTGCTAGATGAAATAGCTCCTTATAGTGTTGTAACAAATGGAAGAAATACAAGGATATTTGATACTATAACTAAACTCGAATTAACTAATACAGATTTGAGTAAGAGTAGCTTTATTGTTTCAGGTTATAACTTAACGATATCAGAAGATATTCGAGAAATCGCTCTAAAAACTTTTATTGGATTAGATCGAAAAAATCTTCTTAATTTTTGTCAACTTCAGAGTGAGCGTAATTTTTATGATATAAGATCAAAAACGATTTCAAATAAAAGTATTATAGATGGAATTCATTGTAATAGAAATAAATATATGTCTGAATTTAAAAACTTTATGAATTCAAAGAGTAAAATTTATGCAGTGATTGGTAATTCAGGGGCTGGAAAGACAAATTATTTATACTCATTGTGGGAGAGTTATAAAGATCATTTTCCAATATTATTTTATAGTGCAGGTTTACTTAATCAGAGGTTAATCAATGCTATTCAGGAGGATTTTCAATTCCTATTAAATCAAGAATATAGTATATCAGAATTAATAAGAAGATTTGATGATATTACTAAAAGGCATGAAGATCAACGTTTTTATATTATAATTGATGGTCTAGACGAACATCCTAATAATATAGAACTACGTAATGAATTAAACGATTTAATAAAAAAAATTCAGGATTCCAATATATTTTTAATTGTATCCTGTAAGACCACAAATGAAATTAATGATATCTGGTATAAATTTACACATTTTAAGGGTGCATTAAATTCTCTTGGAGACAATATTTATATGCCTAAAAACTTATCATATAGAAATAAGTTAGGTGTATATGTAGATAAATTGGATGACCAGGAGCTAATTTATATTTGGAAACAATATAAAAAAACATATGGGATTAAAGGAGACCTTGATAATGAAAGTAGAGAACTTGCAAAAGAGCCCTTTTTAATGAGAATGATTGCCGAAGTATATCAGGGAAAGGAAGTAGTAAACCAGATTACTGAAATAGAATTGTACAATAAATGGTTACATCGAAAATTAGGAGAAACATCTAAACCAGAGATGTCTAAATTAATTTTTAAGAAAATTATAAATCATATGGTTGAACTTAAGAGTGAAACAATAGAACAAGATGATTTCATGGAGATATCGAGTATAGTGGATAATGGTTATTTGTATTTTCAAGAATTATTAAATATAGGATTGATAGCTATTACAAAAGATTCTAATCAAATCCAATATATATCTATATGTAACAGTACATTAATGAAATATACTTATTGTTATGAGATTAAAAAATGGCATACAAAAAGGATGACCGATTTAATTTATTTCTTCAATACTCATATAAAAGAAGAGTTTCTACGTCAATTTCCAATCTTTCTTATCACTTTTAAACAGCAAAGTCTATTTAAGAATGAAAATAAGATATGGAATGAAAGTTATATAAATAATGATCAACCAGTATGTATTTGTTGTAACAATACTATACAGATACAAGATAAAGTAACAATTGTATTAAGAGTAGATAAGAATAATATACTTGAGAAAATTCTAGGTGATTTTCATATTGTTCATGAGAAATGTGCATGGAATGGTCCGAGTATGCTAGATTTAAGAACTGAGATACAACATGCAATCTTAAATGTTAAAGATTTTTTAGATTTACATAAGATTTTTAGTTTGCTTAAGTTTATGACTGATGATCATAAAGTGAAATTAGAAAGAAGTGTTAAGAAAGAAAAAATAAAAAATTCCCCCAATTACGAATTTTTACCTTTAATAAAATCAAAAGGTGAGCCGTTTTGGACTATTATGGAATTTATTGATGAAGTTAATACAGGTAATATCAAGAGTTGGAAAATTAATACAAAAGACTATTTGTTATTTTTTGACTCGAAAGAAAAAGCTGAGTTTTACCTTAATTTTAATCAAAAAGCTGAGAATCCAGAGACAATAGAGAGAGTTGTTGGAATAGAGAAAAAATATATCAAGCGAATGGAGGACATTTACAAAGCAAGTAATGTTAATATGCCACCGGTGGCAGTTGCTATAGGGTTTAAAGATGGTGGAGAAGCATTAGTTATTCAATTAGAATTTAAAGAAGTTATAAATGTGGTAAAAAGCGGTTTATCTTTTCCTCAATATATAAAGAAAATAAGGGGGAAAATAAAATTTCAATATTAAAAATTTAAGGTTAGATTTAAGAAACGTTATTCGTATTAGAAGTATTTAGACTAACATTCTATAAAATATAGAAAAAATAAACAAGCACAGAAAGAAGAGCATAAACATCTATACTAATATTATTTTATGTTAAATCTGACTATATAAAATTAGTTATATTAACACAAGTTTTTTTATAATCACACTTAAGTAGGAAAAAAATTAAGAGATTTTGTAAATGAAAAACACGCTTTTTTAACAATAACGATTTATGCTATAGAAAATGGAGAGGAATATCACAATATAATCACACTTGCTAGACAGAGATATAATATTACTACTAATGATTGAAAAAAATTCCATTAAAGAATAAGAGAAAATGATTTGAAGCTTGTTTTTCTGCCGAGCAAGGATTAATACATTTCAAACATAATAAATCTTAATAATTATTGACGCTTCAAGATTTTTAGATGAGTGCACTGTATAAAAACAGACTTTTATGTACTACATTTCTACCCATATTAAAAATTTATTACGTGTGATTATTAATATTTTCTTTTAATCATTCACATTAAGTTGTTGAAGGAGTTATGTTTTTTATGTATTGAAGATTTTTGTTAATATAAAGATGATAAAAGAAGTTAATGCCCTAAATATACTAGATAATTAACTTCTTTTTATATGGATTTTTTTCAGTATCTTTTTAAAGAATGTAGTTTTTTAATTAATTGTCACTTAATTCTTTTAATACCTCATTATAGATCCTTTCAAGGTAAATTCTTTCTTCCACATCTGTTGTAATTTCGTTGAATTTATCAAAAGCCTCAATTATTGTAAGGGTATTATTGACTAAGGTAGAATTGTAATAATCTTTTGCCTTATCCCTAGCTTCTTTGCTTAGCTTTTGTGTGGAAGAATGAATTTTCTTAAATATCATAAATAATTGATTATCGCTTAATTTATTCATTTTAATACTCGTTATATGTTGTATATTAATATCTTTTAATTCATTTATTCTATCTGAAAAAGAAAGTTTTTCCTGAACGTTACTGATACCTGTCGAATGATTAATATTGAATACGTAGTTTGATAGACCGCTAAAGCTTTTACCTTGTTCATTTACTACGGTATATCTTAATTCTAGAGAGAACGTTCCCTCTTTTATCTCATTATTAGAAACATAGACTCCAAAGTAAATTTCTCCTAAATTCGGTATCTTTATTGGGTTTTGTTGACTGAAAAATATCTTAATTTCTGAATCAGATAAGTAAGCTTTTTCTAAATTAAATGACGTTTGATTTGCCTTTGAATATTTATGAAGAGAGATTAATGTTAGGTAAATAGCAAGGTGATTATCGTAGTTGTTGTATCTTGTGGAGGTTAATCCTCTTAAAAACCATTCATTTCTATTTTTAATTAATCTATATTGTTTTTTTAGAGAAGGTAATTTTTCAAATAATTGGGTTATGTTTTCTCTTAATAGATCATTATAAGAATTTGAGATGCAAAATTTCGAAAATTTCCCCATATTGAAAGCGTTATCTAAAAAATCATATGAAAAATCATAAATTCCAGTTGCGTTAAAATCTTCATCAAACAATTCATTGTTAAATCTTAAAATTATCTCATAATCGTCAGAAAGCCCAATATACTCAATGTTTTTTAATTCCTCAACTATATCTAGTTTTTCTTCATCAACTTTTTCAAAGTACAAGAGTAGCTCTTTAGAACCATTAATTAATAAGTTGGATTCTGAATCATACTCATTTAAAGGAAATGTCTCGCCTATTAATTTATCTAATTCTGATTCTCTAATTAGGTGTTTTAAGTCTTTAAATTGAGCAGGGGATGAATTTAATTGACTGTTTATTTCAACTTGGAAAATGTGATTTTTCATTATTTACCTCCAATTATATGATAGTTAAATTTTATCACATTTTGTATAAAAAAGTAAATTCGTGGTGAGTGATGTAGCGTTCTTATGAAAGGCAGATTCAAGTATAAAGATAGGGAATTATAATTAAATGACATAACAAATTTGATCGTTTTTATGTATCATTTCAAGATACATTTGTGATTCTGGAAATATTTCCTTATCTTTTATTAAGAACTTTATCGGAAATAACGAATAGGAATATTATTCGTTGAACAAGAAGAATTTTGTTATGTATATTTTTTATCTTTATATTCTTATAGACTCTTAATATAATAGAAATAAACGTTTAGAAATACCAATTGTGAGGAGAGTGGTAATTGTGTAAACGGATTCAGACACAAAAAAACAATATCACTTTTAGGAAGAAGGGAATGTATGTCTAGTAAAGATGTGTGGCGATGGTTGCTACCTAAATTTAGTAATGAAGTTTTGGTTCAAATATACATAGAAAAAGAAATTACATTTAAGAGTGTCCGGACTAATAAAATTAAGTCTATCATTAACAAAACAAATAGAAATATGCTTATTTCAAACTTGCTTGACACAAAGAATTATCCAAAATTAATGTCCTGGTCCAAAGGAATCGAGTCAAATCTATTAGAAGGATTATCGTTGGTAGATAAAGAGGTAAACGAACTAGTAAATATTGCAGAGCACAGTAATGCGGCTACGGTATTTGCAAAACTATTTTCTGAAGATCAAGAAAAAAAGGCAGTTCAATTGTATGCACTTTTAAAAGACGAACAGAGCGAATTATTAAATGTTCCGAATGAATCCATTACATTGAAATCAGAAAACACTAAATCGGACGATAAAAAAACGATGACAAAACAAAAACCAATTTCTAATGAAAAACTAAAAGAGGAAACGACGACCTCTAAAAAAGACCAAAAGAAGATACAACAACTCGAACAAAAGATAGACAATTTGACGAAGGAGTTACGAAAACGTGATGAGAATCATAAGAAAAAGATAGACGAGATGAAAGAAAGCAATAAGAAAACAACTGAAAAATTAAATGAAAAAACCCGATTGTATAGCGAGTTATTGAAAGAAAACGAGGTAGTGACTAACGAGTACAAGGGGGAACAAGAAAAATGGAACAAAGAAAAATCCGAGTACGAAGAAACAATAAAAAATTTGCAAGGACAATTAAATCATTTACATGCAAAACAAATGAACGAGAAACAACTACAAGAACTATCGAGGGAAGATTCTGATAACAAAACAACAACTGAAATGAAAGTAACTTTGAAGCAAACAAATAAAACTCGAATTCTTGTAATTGGAAAACCTCTATTTACACAACCATTCCAAGATGAAAGAATCGAATTTAATTTTGTAGAATCAGATGATGTCCATAAGTACCCATTTACAAGAGATTATGAAGATTATTGGATTTTATCATACGAACTTAATCACCAAAACCAGATGCTGTTGAATACAAACGATTCGTATTTACAGCTAGAAAAGAAAAAAATCAAAATTTGCAAAGATTTTAGTGAAGTAAGAGAGTTATTGAGTCAATATAATGGAAGAAGAGAGAGGGTTATGTAGTATGTACGGAGCAAAAAGATGGGATATTAATATTGCAGGGATTTTAGCAAATGATGGAGAGGTTTCAACAGGAAGAAGTTCTATTATTATCAATCGAAACAATAATTTACAATTTTATATAAAAATCATTTCTAATCCGCCTGAAAGTTTCCCTCGACAAATAAGAGATGTATGTTGTTATGCGGAGGAGTTAAATAATTGGGGATTTTATGACGATATTACTGGGAGCGACTTCGACAGAAAACAAGCGCTTCGCGACTTTTTGAATCGTTTTATTCTCTTTTTCAAAGTGGAGTTAAAAAAACCAAATGGAGCAATGGAGTTCCATGTGGCACGGGATATAACTATTGTTAAAAAGTCTGATTCCTTCCTTTCTGATACAATTTTGGAGACAATTCCAATGTTTTCAGAAGAAACAACTGAACGTACAAAAGAGGTGTTTGAGCAACAGTTACAGGGTCGAAAATATATAGGAGAAAATAAACAAATCTCTAAAGATGACGATGATACTCCATCTATGATTTTATGGAAAAACCAAACAGACAAACCAGAATACACTCTATACGGTTTATTTGAAAAACATGATTACGCTCATGGTGGTTTTCGATTCCACCCATCATCAAACCAAGTGAATTCTATCAATTTACAAACGGAATATGTCATGAATAGTTATGTACATGACCAAGTTCTTTTTATAAGTTCAAAACAATACGATGAAGTGCAAGGTTTGCTTGAATCGCATGGAGAACCTATTGGCGGTTTAGAAGCACAAGACGCTCAAAGAGAGCAAGTATTAGATGACAAACCTGTAGAAACTGTTACACCAGAAGAACACGGTATTGGTTACAGAGAGCATGAATTTATGGAAGTATTTCAAAATGAATGCAAACGTTTAGGACTCTACTATGATACTAAAGATTTATATAATTTCCATACTGCAATGAAAACGGGAAGTCTTGTAATTTTAGCTGGTATGAGTGGTACTGGGAAATCAAAGCTTGTCCAATGTTATGCAAATGCCTTGAAACTAACCAAAGACCAAATGTTATTTGTACCAGTTCGTCCGTTTTGGCAAGACGATGCAGATGTAATTGGTTATTTAGATACATTGCATAACGTATATCGACCAGGAGATTCCGGTGTGATGAATATCCTAGCTCGTGCCAAAGATTACGGGGAAGACTTGCATATTGTTTGCTTTGATGAAATGAATCTTGCTCGTGTTGAACATTATTTCTCACAATTCTTATCGGTACTTGAATTAGAAGAAAATAAACGAATCTTACGTTTGTATAATGAAGAGTTTAGTGCAAGAATTTACAATCAAAATGTATTTCCGCCTAATTTACGTATAGGAAGTAATGTAATTTTTGTTGGAACTGTAAATCTTGATGAATCTACATTCCAATTCTCTGATAAAGTATTAGACCGAGCAAATGTAATTACTTTAAACATGCAACCATATTCCAATGTGTTACAAATGGAAGAACAACGTAAACAAGAATCAACTATACCGCAGTCAGAACCATTTACATTTGATGAATACGAAACATTCAAAAGAAAAGAACGTGAAATTTCATTGCATGAAAATGAATCTAAATTCCTCTGGGATTTACACATTGAATTGCAAAATTGCAGTCGAAACTTGGGAATCGGATGGCGTATTATTCGTCAAATCAGCAATTTCCTAAATAACATTCCGTTAAATGCTCCTTTTAGTAGAGAAGAAGCCTTTGATATCCAGTTAGTACAACGTGTTTTAACAAAAGTTCGTGGGTCGGATGAACAATTTACAGAATTACTTGGTCAATATAATCCTGAAACAAGGCAAGTAGAAAATAGTAAACTGTTAGAGTTATTATCTACTATGCCAACTTCCTATGAATTTAAACAAACACGAAAATTGATAGCGGAAAAAACGAAGGAGTTACGTTTATATGGTCATACCGTTTAAAGTTATTTTTCGTCAAAACCCTAATCATCCAAGTGAAAAAGAAATACCTGTTACTAATTTCGTACAAGATGAAACGCATTTGTATCGAATGGAAGATGAAAATGTACCGGAAGTCGTAGAAAACAAACATTTATTATTAGAATTTATTTGTGAGGATGAAACAGCCCGTCTTTATATGGATGGGTTGGATACCCTTCCAGAAAGGGATTTAGAATTTGGGGAAGATGATATTGCATATATATCTCCTGAACTAAGTCCTGTATATTTATATACTAATGGTAGGGATTCAGACAATCGAGATGGATATTATCCACTGATCCCTGGACATTATCGTATCAAGGTAGTTGTAAAAAATGTATCTTACTATTCTTGGCTCAAGGTACAACCAAAACAAATTACAGAAGAACAATGGGTTTCAATGCGTGATGAAGTAGAAGAAACATTGAATGGACTAGCCCAGGACTTGGTAAGGAAAAATGCAAGTCTAGGAATTAATAGCTCTCTTCCTATTCCCATTCATATTCTCCGAAAGTTATATATAGTAAAAAAAGATTACTTAAAATGGGTTAATTCTTTAAAAACGATTCAAACCGAACCTCGTATGCGGGTTCGTAAGGAATATAATTTAGTGCCAGGAGGAAAAGCTGGAATTGTCGATGCTACTAGTATCCGCTATCGTTCTAGGCATCCAGAAAGTAGAGATTACGTTTACACACCTAAACATACTCGAAATCATAACTTATTAGAGAATCAATGGATTAAAAAAATCGTACGTTTTATCTCAAGAGAAATGAACGAATTATTGGACTATCTCCATAGTCATAAAGAAAAAATACAACGTGAAATTAAAGATGAACGACGTTTTCATCACGATGAACACATTAAAATTAGATTGAACTCTAAAGTATTAGATGAATTGATAGAATATGAACGATTTGTTCGACGTGTAAGAAGTGAATGCTTACTTGTATTAAAAGAAAAATGGATGGAAGAAGTGGAAGAGGCACAAGCATTGAGTATTCCTCATGTCTTGCATTTGGATTCAAGATACAGACAGTTATATCAATTATATCGATTGTTAAAAAATGAAGAGTTATCAATTACACTTGATACCAATTATGATTACTATTGGAAACGAACAGATTTATTGTATGAAATTTGGGGATTTTTACAATTGATAGACGGATTACAACAAGAAACTGTTGGATTTGAAGTGGTGAAGGGTTGGATTTTCGATACGAATCCTAATTCAAAAACAATTAAAGTTCCATTCTTAGAACCAGGAACGGTAGTTGAGTTTAAGAAAGAGAATATTCGATTGCGTTTGGTTTATGATGAAATCTTACCATTCGATAAGAAAAATACAGCTCTGGATAAACCAATTTATGCAAATGATACGCATAATCGACCAGATGCCCGAATGGATATATATAAAGATGATGAATATATTGGAACAATTATGGTCGATTTTAAATACAGACCTGTAAATGCTATATGGACAAATTCAAGGAGAAAAAAGAATGATGTTATGCGTCAATTAATTTCTTATCGTGAAAATATGAGTTCTCCGTTCCTATATAATAATAAGTTTTCAAGCCAATGGCATATATTTAGACCGGTGCATGAAGTTTGGGCAGTGTATCCGAAGCACGAGTATAATAGGCAACCTAAAAACCCTATGGATAGCTACCAAGTTCGTTTAATGGAATTAACACCATTAGAAGAAAAGAATGGTTTCCATCTTGGAATTGCAGAAGCAATTAAAAAAGTAGTAGATGATTATCATCATATTTTACAACAAGCTTAATATCATAATATAGTTAATAAAAAAGCATAAAAAAGCACCTTATAGGTGCTTTTTTAACGTTTTGATTTTACATATCCATTTTCTTGTGCTTCTTTTTCTGTGCAAAACCAGGAAATGTTACTTGTTGCTTTATCATAAAAATCTCCATCAGGAACATGATAAATCTTGCTGTTTGCATTATCTTTGATTTTCCTCTTACAATTTACGTTACTTTCCTTATTATCGTTTGAATTGTTTTGAGAAGAGGTAGAATTTGTTTTAGCTTGATTAGAGTTTGTTGAAGAACTTGTGTTGAAATCATTAGCAGCATAATTTTCAATGCTCGATATCCCAACTTCTTTTTTCTATGCTTCTTTTTGAATTGCATAAAATTCACCGATGTGAGTTGTGTTTAGCGCATATACATAAGCAAATTTATTTACCATTTTGTCCTTTTGAAATAAATTTGCATTATAAGTTGTAAAAAAAACTTGTTCCGACAAGCTCGAAGGCGTTTTTAAGATATACCATGTATTCATACTACTAAGTTAATGAAAGAGCAAATTCTACATGTTTGTGAACTGTATGTAACTGAGCCATGGTCACAGAAGACATTAGCAGATAAATTTAATGTTTCAGTATCACAAATTAGTAAGGCTGTGTGTGGCCAAGTAAAATAGCGACCTACGGTGCGGGATTCGAATGAATGTTGGGAATGGAGAGGAACGAAAGACCGTTATAGCTACGGAAGATTTAATCTAAATGGTAAAAAAGAGAAAGCACATAGAATTTCTTATGAGTTACACGTTGGACCGATTAGCCCAGGTCAAATTGTTAGGCACAAAGTGTGTCGTAACCGAGCATGTTATAATCCGAATCATTTGTTGTTAGGGACAGATAAAGATAATCAACTGGATAAAATAGAGGATGGAACAAACTGGAGAAATTTATCGTACATTAAGGTGTTGGAAGCGAAATTTCTAAGGGGAAACGGAGCGAGCGTGAGGAATATAGCAAAGTTTTTTGGTGTTAGTACTAGAGCAGTTTATGGTCAGTTAAGCCAATTATAGGCTGACGAAACGCAGTTGTTACACTCAGAACGCGGTAAGCGCATTACCGGTAAAAAAGAAGCTCAAAGTAGTTCGTCTATATCAGTAGTTATTGTCAGGATAATTGGGTAAATTGGTTAGCTTACTAGAGCAGATTTTTCATTGTTACCAATCAAAACAGAGCACCATCTTGTTATTTGTGAAAAGGAGGAAATACTAGAGTCAAGATATTCAATACTAGATAACGAAACGGGAGAGATTGTAAAAGAGATAAATGGGCGATTTATTTCTGAAGAGCAGGATTAGGCATTTCGTAAGAAGCTTGTAAAACAAAACGGACGCTGCGAAGGATTTACATTCATGGACATAGAGGCTGTACAAGAGATTATCGAACAATTGTCTACTGAGGATTTGGGACGATTATTATATTTGCAGACATACATTTATTACGGTACCGTCTTAGTAATTGGTCAGAAACATAAACCAATTACTAAAAGGGATATTCAGTACCTTATTGGACTTGAACCCCATGCATTTGGTCAATTTATGAAGCAACTGTTGTTTCGGAACATCCTGATAGAGAATATAGATGGGTTATTTTAAATGAACGAACTGTACCATTTGTTAATTTATCTTTGGAAGTATAGGTGTACCAAGCGTTCTGCTAATCATGTGAAATTAGTTGTAAAGGGAAAATGCTTAATGGTATGAAATTGATCATAAAGCGGATATTGACGCCAAAAAAATCCCTTTCGTAATTAATATAGAACAGTAATGGTCACTAAATGAAAGTGTGTTCACGAACCGTTCGGAATGTGAACGCCGACTACCTTGAAATGAGCATAAAACAGATGTAAACCGCATAACGACGGGCATTAATGCACCAAACGAACGAAACGACACAAGCCATCTCAGCACGAGAGCCGGCCACCACCGGAACCGCACTACGCCTGGTGTAACGTACACATTCGCACCAAAAACACGAACTTCGTCGACTGGTAACGTATGGGACCATCCCTGCTAAGAATGGCTGATCAGTGTGATAACGTATGTCGCAAAAAATTTTTACGAAAACTTTGCTGACGGACAAGGAGAATTTAAAAACTTTGTGCATATATGTATACGCTTGGAAAAGTAGTACGGGTGAATACGTTAAGTGAGATATTTATATATGTGATTTTATAAACGTACGAAGACTGACAAAACGACGGTAACGAATGCAGACGGCGCGAAAGTAGAGATGGACAAAAGTGTTACAAACGAATGGGGCGGTATCGCAACAATCGTCCTATCGGTGGCTATCGGAATAGTGTTGGTGATGCATCCGGAATATTTGGCCGACACGGTCGTACATCTGAAAGGTTTGCTGAAGAAATAGACGCACAACTCGTTGGTTGACGACCAGGACGCCGGGAACGTCTTCTGACGAGGTTCTTTCTATAGTCGATATTCTATAATTTTAGGTGTTATATCGATACAAGGGAAACACATATTGTTGCTTGGATTTTTAGTAGATACCCTTCATTCGTATTGTAATCCTCTTCGGTTTATGAAGGTATGGTATGGCATTAACTGATGTTTTGGTAAAACTGCAACGAGAAGGCGATGTCAATACAATTAAATTATGAATCTGGTTGTTTAACAAAGTAATAAAAAGCCAATTTTTAAGTTGGTACTAACCTTAAAAAATTTCATTTAACTATTGTTCTTTATGTAAACTTTGTCCATATATAAATTTATTAGATTTGTCACAATAACGAAGTTAAGAAAATAAGCAATAAAAATAAGCTCACCACCGGTTTAAGTGATGAACCTTATTTTTTGCCTGTAATTCCTACATGTAACTTTACTTATGTCGCAATGAACATACCTTAATATATCTTTACTTTTTTAAGCATAAAAGTTATCAATAGTTTTAAATGCTTTTTTCTTATGTAGATGTATTTGGTTAATTGGTATTATCTCATCTTCAATTTCAGTAGTAGATTTTTGAAATTCTATCTGCCAAGGATTATCTAAAAAATTTAGCAATTTATTTGATGTGAGTTTCCCTTGAAAAACCCCCTTCATTTTTAGTGGCATAAACTGTTTTACTGGTCTGCCATTTTGTAAAATAGTAGGTAACCTTTTATACAGTAAAGTGGTGAAAATTGTATAGTCGGTTATGATTACTCCATCTATAGCTAACTTACTAGCTAACTTACAAGAATAGATAACTATTCTGTATATTTGTCTCGGCCTCCAATCGGATGTATAAGTACTCCGATGCTTATTGTTAAACTCATCAATTACGTAATTTAGATTTGAACTGTAAAAATCACAGATTCTGTTAGTTTGTTCTACATCTCCAGGGATCTTCTGATTATAAAAATCATATCTCTTTCTTTGTGTAAGAGGCTGAACCGTATGTTTACATTCACACAGAAATAAATCTTCTCCCAAAATAAAAGCAACATCACACTGGTATTCTGCACTTTCAACCTTTCTTTTAATGCTTACTGCTGGAATTTTATTTGTATTCAAATCGTTAAGAATTCTATCTTCAAAGCAATAACCTTTAAAATCAAGATTCATATCTTCCTTAGTTGCCATCGAGATAAGTGCTAGAACGTCTTGAATCCTACTGGCTATTGATGGAATCGTTATTATTTTTTCACCAATTTCAATAAACGGAGAATCAAACCAATCTACAGAAGTTTTTTTAAACTTAAATTTATTGCAGATTATCTTTGCACTTTTTTCATCTATTCCATGCATAGTAAACAATTGAACCCACTTATCTAGAGTTGATACATAAAGCCAATTATCAGGAATACTATGTTCAGGGAAAAGGTTAGTATTTAAAAATTCTCTATTATAATGTCTAACCACAGCGTATGCCCTTAGCCATTTTACAATTTCAACACCGTTAACTTTATAATCTAGTTTTTCACTTGAAAAATACTCTAAATACTCATTATACGAGGTTTCTTCTGATTTATCCCAAAAAGCTTCTGGAGCTAATGTTGTAGCTAGGGATATCTTCTTTACGTCTTTATCTTTAACTCTATAGCCCCAAATGTTATGTTGTCTAAATGATTCAAACCTTTGAGTTTCGATATTCTCATCTAAAAAGCTTTTTAGGTCTTTAGGCATTATTTTTACATTTTTCTCATCTCGTTCTAGAACTTCATAATTCCCAAATTTCCAGTCTTCAAATAAATCAAATAGAACAGCCCTTAGGTCAATTAATGGAAGGTAATTAAATGATTTTTTGATATCGGAAATATCAAATTCTTTATCAAGTACACAATATTTAAATTTATTATTACTGTAAAGGTAACCATAAAAAATAAAAGCTTGAACGACTTTACTTGCTTGTTGAAAAAGATAATCAATGGCATCAGTGAACTGATTAGTTGATAATCCTTCAATCCCAACGATTTTACCATTAATATTTTTTTGTATATCCATATCTCCGTAAAAATCTTTATTTCTTCCATTATTAAATTTAAGATCATTTAATGCTCGTACATAGAATTCTAATGCTATAAGAAATGCAAAGAATTTGTTTTCGTCAGCAACCTGTGTCACTTCTTCAAACTGACTATTTGAATAAAAATCATGGAACAATCTATTCAACGTTTTTACTTCCTGATTATACTTGTCAACCATATGTTTCTTGTTTTCTGCTGATGCTTTTGAATAAATTTTAGGGAGAATATCCAAATATTCGTTATGTGATTTTGAGTTTGGGTAAGCATTTACCCCAAAACCATTACCTTTAAAAGCAATCAATACATCCTCTAGCATATATTTTTCAATAAAAGGGTCAAACTTATAATTTTTCTTTTTATCTTTTAAAACATCCATTAATTCATAAAAAGCTTTACTTTTCAACGTTTCACCAGCTTTCATGCAATTTTATTTAAGTGCCAACATTAACCACAATAATATTAAACAAAATCAGACATGTTAACTAATTAAACCACACTAGGTAGCTTTGACTTATTTATCGAAAAATCAAGTAACACCTGTTGAAATCCATTGGGTGATAATACTGGCATAAAAATGTGAGCTCTCACCTAATTATACTACCATTCAATCAGCATATAAGCGTTTATAGTGGGAAAATCTTAAAGAAACGCTAAAGTTATCTAATTAAAAATATCCTTCATTATCAAACAGTCAATTAAACGATACCATTACGCAAGTAAACGTCTAAGAGAGTCGGAATATTAAGATTGAGTATAAGGATCGGGCCACCCTATCATAAGAGAGAGGGGGACATCATCAGTGCAATATGCCTAGTGTTAAGCGAACGTATACGAAAAAACTCGAAATCTTGCATAGAAAGGTGACCTTGAAAACAGGAGGGTACCTTATTGCGTAACAGTCAATGGTACCCGGAAAAAATTTTTATGGTAATTCGGAAATCTCGGGAGTACTAATTATAAATACTACCTAAAGAAAGAACCGTCAGCTAATAGCTGCGGCTCGAATTGCTTCTTTTATTTGATCAACGCACCAATTGATGCGCTTTTTTATATCCGTTTTCCATAACACTAACATGCTGTGACCACATTTAATTAAGTAGGTTGCCTTGCTCTTGTCACGGCTCTTATTTTTTATTTGCACAGCAATTCGGTTACATTCATCATATACTTCAGGGTTACCGTGCCAATAATACATCGGCTTTTGTGATTCGTAATGTACATCCAATTTCCCTAGCTTTGCCTGTATAGCTCGTTCTATTGAGGTGTTTCCTAGCCGATCATTCTTGGCATTGACCTTCAAAGATATCAAATAGGCATCTTTAGGACCATGAAAGCTACCTTCGTAATTAGGGTTATGTTTACCAGATATTTGCTTACTATGATAAGCGTCAGCACATTTTCTATCACAAAAAAATCTTGCTTACCTTTTCTTAACCTTCGATAATAATATTCACCTATTTTTTCTTTTTCTCCACCACATTCAGAACATATTTTTGTAACTACATTGGGGTACAGTTTATTAAAGGTACTTAAATTTGGAATTTATATCAGGAGAAGTTATTCATTTAAGATAATGAATTAATGTTAATTTTGTTTAAGAAAACTGTGAATTGGATGGAGCAACGTGTGTTGATGAGTTATATAATCTCATATTTAGACCCGAAGATACATAATCGAGAAGAGGAACCGCTATTCTCAGAGTACTCTTATGGAGATGGTGAGAAAAATGGGAGGATTTTGAAAGCTCAAGTTTCAAAGGAAGGCTTCCTTTTTTATAAAAGTATAGAAAATATCCTCTGTATTACCGCATTTTTACGAAATGGAAAAAACGGATGTTCATAAAGCGGCCGCCGTTCCTAAGGTTCGCTTTCATGATTTACGTCATACCCATGCAATGCTACTACAAGATAAGGGTGTGAATATTAAGATTATTTCTGAGAGATTAGAACATAATAACATTAAAATCACATTAAATGCATACTCGCGTGTGCTGCGAACAATGCCAGAGGATGCATTCAACAAAATTGAGTAGATCTTGTAAGTAATGTGACCAATTCTATGAACATTGGTGTTATAAAGTATGAAACTAATCAAATAAACCTCCACCCTATCAAGGTGGAGGCCTTTTAGCTAATTTAGTCTTCCTTTTGTATTAAAAACTCCCAAAATCTCTTTAATTCCTCCTGCTTTTGAGGAGAGGCACTTTTAATAGCTTTAAACCACTGTTCTAATTCTGTATCAGTTACCTCAATATTATCTCTTGTAATGAATTCTATTTCTTCTAATAAGATTTTTGTACTTATATTCATGGCGTTTGCTATTTTTTCTATTACTAATAGTGTTGGTTCTACTGGTTTTCCAGTTCTGGAATCTACGCCTTTTTCAAGTTTGTCTATATAAGTATGACTAACATCACATTTTTGAGCAAACTCGCGTAAGGATAGTTTATTTGTTAAACGATAATTTTTTATAATTTCACCAAGAGTTTTCTTCATATATAATCCTCCTAGTACAATTGTAAACAATAATTTACAAAAAGAAACTAAAATAGAGAAAAAACATGTAAAACATTGTTGACGATTAAGTAAACTATGGTTTACAATTGTTTTGTAATCGTATGAATACATAAGTGGAGAGGAGTAGAGCAATGAATAAGATAGCTGAATTAAGGAAGGAAAAATTAATATCACAAGAAAAATTAGCGGCACAAGTTGGTTTATCGCGCACTTATATTTCTGAGATAGAGAATAATAAAAAACAACCTAGCGTTAAGTTAGCTATAAAAATAGCAAAAGTTTTAGGAACAAGCGTGGAATCTATTTTTAGCCCCTCTTGTAAACTATAGTTTACAATGATGGAGGTAGAGAATTTGATTGCCAATATAACTGTTCCATCATAATTTAGATAGTCCAATTAATAGTAAAAAATACAGAAGAGGAAGTGTTCAATATGAATTTGAAAACATTTGAAATGCGTGAAAAACGATTAGCAGAACTACTAGGTGCAAAAGTACTATGGGAGTTTATAAGTGCTGTAACAGAGGAAATAGAAAAGCAGGAATTAGAATCTACTCCAGGTTTATTAGAAGATCTATTCATACATGTGAAAGAAACCATTCAAATTCAAAATATGAATCAACGCATAACAAAAGCCCCTGTAAAAACAGAGGCAGGTAGTATAGATAAAGAGACATTATATATGGAAGCATATGTAGAATTAATTAATCATAAGTTTGTTATTTCTGAATTAGCTGTAGAGCTTTCATCTGTTCTAAAAGAATTAAATTGTTTTGTTCAATCATCTTTGCCACAGCTTCAAAATAAGCTTGATTCTCAAGAACCTCAATCTGCTTCTCTGTAGGGAGTGATTGAAGTATTTCTTTTATTTCTTTACACTCGTATATGTTATTCCTTGAGCCTTCATTATATATAATATAAAACCAATAATTATTAAAATATTAGTTATTAATAGTTATATAGTATGGAATACTATTAGTGATTTAAGTTTTTTAGGGAGGGCTGAGTCAAGAGCTTTGAAGATGACTAGAATTGATGGATTTGTTTCCAAGGAGACAATACGACTATGACTGGAGAATTACGAATCGTTCGCTGTAGGTGGATTGGTTCTCTGATAGGCCGCCTAACTTTATTGGACCTGTTACCAGGATTGTTGGATAGGTCTCGTCATATTTGAATTACGCGTTGCTAATACACCTAAAATGGTTCCTAATCCTAGTAAAGAAGCCCAAATCCATCCTCATTTATTGTTTTCATTCGCTAAAATCTACAAAGGTGTCAGAGTGTTGGGAAACCCCTAAAGGGTTTTCCGACACTCTGAGAAAAGGACGCTTGTGAGAACGTCCTTTTTTATTCCTTTAGAAGGTAGGTTACCTTGTTTAAAATAGCTTCAATTTGCTGTGCATTTTTACTATACATTTCACTTGCCGTTTTTGATTTCGTTTCTAAAGAAAATAGTTCAAGATCAGCATAGCATTTTTTTAAAGATGCTAGTAATAAAGGTTTGTTTTGAGGAGAAGGCATTTGGAGTTTATCATTATAAATGTCGATAGTAAGTTGTCCGTATGAATCAACTTGACCGAGAAAGACATTTTCAATGACAACACCGAGTTTTTCTAGTTCAGAATGTAACCAAGCGCGGTTATGCCCACTAGCTGAAAGAGGTTCATCTAGTACATTTCCATCCATAATAACAGTTTGTGGTTCCTTTTTATTTGGTACTTTCAAGCCAATATCTTTTGCTGTAAGTGGTTGAGATTCTTTCTTTAATAATACATTTAATTCTCCGCTTGGTTCTAAGACGGCAAATTCTACTTCGGATATACTTAAGGCTCCACTTCCTCTGAGAAGTTCAAGTAATTCATCACTGGTATACTTTTCTTTCTTTAAATTATCCTCAAGTATTTTGCCATCCTTTATTAAAACTGTGGACTTGCCTTCAAAGAAATCTCTTGCGGCTTTGTTTTTTAAGGAAAGAATTCCTACAAAAAAAGGTATCGAAGCGAAAATAAGTATGGCAAAGACACCATGGAAAAACTTTTGGTCTAGCCCTGTAGATACTTGAGAGGCGATACCACCGATTGTCATTCCAGCTACGTACTCAAAAAAGGAAAGTTGAGAGATTTGCCTTTTTCCTAAACATTTTGTGATAGTAAATAAAATAATTAATATGAATAAAGAGCGGAGAATGACAAGCATCCATTCGGGTAGGTGAGACATATTAATTTCCTCCAGTATACTTAAACCCTCTATATTAAGGTTCTTCACGTTCTAATACGGAAACTCTATCCTTTAAATCAGCAATGACGCTGTTCATTTCTAACATACATGACATACACGTTTTACTTCTTCATCTTTTGAATTTAATGAAAAGGAACTTAAGCTTGCTTGAGCGCCTCATAAACTAGTGAGTGAGGCATGTTTTTGCATTTTTACTGGTGCCGTTGGAGGTCCATTGTTATCACTAATTTAAATAAGTCATATATATAGTAAATGCCACTATAATTTTGGTAGTTTTTTTGCTGCTTTATTAAAGAGGATTGTAACCACCAATCAAAAATGTTTTTTTATCCTTATTAACCTAATTAGCTAGAAGAAAATAGAAAATAAGATTACTCAAACATACAAGCACCACTTACAATGGTGTTTGTATGTTTGAGTAATTATTTATTGAGGTAACATGTAATCAATTAATGTTCTATTAAGTTGGATAAAGGAATTTCTTGTTCATTCTCTGGTTCGTTAAGAGGATAAATTCTAGCTGTTTCATTATTTTCAGTCACATTTTGAATATAAATTGGAACTCCATTATACGTTACGTTAGCCATGACTGGTGAAGCGGCAATCTCTTGTGCTCTTTGTTTGTTCATTATAATGACCTCCTTTTGATTTGTAACAGTTATAATATTTACTTCAAACTACTTAAGTATTCTTATTACTCAATAATAAGTAAACAGGGAGCTAGTTTTACGGTTACTTGACTAATGAAGACAACGGTTAGATTTTGATTTCCTAGTTGGTTGCAGGATTAGTTTATGTAGAAAGTAAACTTTTTGTTTTAAAATCAGGATGCTTAGCATGAGTATTTTGAAAAGGCAAGTAGCCTGGTTACAGTGACAATTGTTAGGAAATAAGAAGTAACTGTATAAATTTCTGAAATGTACCTATAAACAGAAAACACCTCTTGTACCATATCTAATAAAATAAGGCATAAGACGTGTTTTTTCTTGTTTTATTCTATTGGATTACATTATATTGTTGTACTTCAATTAGGTTTTCCTAAATGTAAGAATCCGTTCTAAGCCAGTAATAATCTTTACATTAACCTATTATTGATTATTCTTTTCTTGAATTTCTTTAGAAGGTTCTTCACTTGGATCTGGTTCATTCTCATCAACGCCATTGCAATCGCACAAGAAACTTACAGATAAAATAGTAGACATGATAGCAAGTAAATATTTTCTTTTCTTTAAGTGATTATTGCTCCTTTCAGAGAAATATTTATCATTTTAGCCAAGAAGACTTCTTTCTCAAGGAACGTGAAGTGAGTAGGTGGGAGAAGAATTGGCTTCGAACAAGGGATGGCAGGAAGCCATCTTAATTGTTCGACATACATAAAGTGTTACTTCGCCATCCATCGAATGTATGTTTGGTGTATAATGATCATATATCGAAATGGAGGTGAATCAAATGATAATTAATAAAGCTTTTAAGTTTCGTATCTATCCAAATCAAGCACAAGCAATTCTAATTAATAAAACGATAGGTTGTTATCGTTTTGTATTCAATCATTTCCTATCCCTATGGGATCACGCATATAAAGAAACTGGAAAAGGTTTAACATATGGTACACGCTCTGCCAAACTTCCTGCCATGAAGAAAGAGTTTGTTTGGCTCAAAGAAGTGGATAGTATTGCGATTCAGTCGTCTGTTTGCAACCTTGCGGATGCGTATACACGCTTTTTCAAAAAACAAAATAGTGCCCCGCGTTTCAAATCCAAGAAGAATAACGTACAATCTTATATCACAAAACAAACAAATGAAAACATTGCCGTTGTAGGAAACAAAATAAAATTGCCAAAACTAGGTCTTGTTCGATTTGCCAAAAGTCGTGAAATAACGGGACGTATTGTAAATGCTACAGTTAGACGGAACCTTTCTGGTAGATATTTTGTGTCACTATTAGTTGAAACAGAAGTACAAGAACTTCCGAAAACACATTCTTACATTGGGATAGATGTAGGACTAAAAGATTTCGCTATTTTGTCAGATGGAAAACCCTATGAAAATCCGAAGTTTTTCCGATCATTAGAAAATAAGTTGGCGAAAGCACAGCGTGTTCTTTCTAGAAGAATGAAAGGATCTTCTCGTTGGAATAAACAACGAGTAAAAGTAGCTAGAATTCATGAATACATATCAAATGCTAGAAAAGATTACTTAGACAAAATCTCAACTGAAATCATCAAAAACCACGATGTTATCGGTATAGAGGATTTGCAAGTATCGAATATGTTAAAAAATCGTAAGTTAGCAAAAGCAATTAGTGAAGTATCTTGGTCACAGTTTCGAACCATGTTGGAATATAAAGCAAAATGGTATGGCAAACAAGTCATTGTCGTATCGAAAACATTTGCTTCCAGCCAATTATGTTCTTGTTGTGGATATCAAAACAAAGACGTTAAAAATCTAAGCCTACGTAAATGGGACTGTCCTTCTTGTCGTACACACCATGTAACGCAAGTATCAATATAAAGAATGAAGCAATAAGGCTTCTAACCGCAAGGACTGCGGGGTTAGCCTAATCTATTAGAGTTCGATAGAACTCTTTACTTAGGAATCCCCCACTTCTAAACGAAGTGAAAGTGGGGGTAGTTCAAGCTATTATCTTCTACTTAGAGAAAGAATATGCTAAAATTTTTTAACATTTTTTCCTTTATATCAAATTAGAATTTAATTCAATTATTAAGGGATTTCCTAGATATTTGTGAGTTTACCGCAAAATGTATTTCAAAGAAGAGTAACTTTAGTAAAAAATGTGCAAAATTATGTGCTGTGATTTATCAAAAATATCGTCAGGAATGTTTCAAATCCACAAAAATTAATTTTTTATATACATTTATAATCCAGGTAACAAAAGAATTAAATAAATATGTAGTATTGCCAATAGCTATACTGGTTAAGATTCCTATGAAGGCACTTCCTATGATATCAAATGGATAATGATGCCCTAGCCAGATACGTGAAAAACCTGTCAAAATTGCTAAGAACCACATGATTGAGCCAAATAAACGTTCACGAAGTAAGACGGAGGTCGCTAAGGCAAATGCTAAGACTGTATGTTTACTAGGAAATGAGGAATTATTCTTTGATGGGATAAGTAAACGCACACGATGTATAACAAATGGACGAGGTTTAAAATAAAAGAGCTGGATAAAGCGGTTTATAAATAATGCGAATCCTACTGATACCCCTGCAAATAAAATGATTTTTTTGTAGGAATTGTTTTTAAACCACATTAAGACTAATAAGAAAATGTACAGCAATCGAGTCTTTTGTGAAATAAATATCATAAATGTATCCAATGTTGAGTTACGACCAGCTAGACGATTGATAGCTCTAAACATCTTATAATTCATGCAGATGCTCTCCTTTATTTTTGAATTGTTATATACATACCATTCCCTCACGAAAGAGAAATATGTAGTGTGCATGCCCTTTCTTATTATTCTACTCCATTTAAATAGATAAATAATATATAGTTACCAATTGAACATGTTTAACTTGATAATGCTCCTCTTACTGGTTATATACATTTTTAGTTTAGTCACAAAAATTTATAGAAAGCGCACGCCCTATATTCTCTTGGCATTATTAACTTGACATTGATATAGAGCTACACCTTTTAGAGCATTTGACGAAGGCTGTGAATATGTCTATTTTCAATGTGAATATTTACTAGACAAAACCACTTTCCCCATTAAAAGAGCTGTTCTTAAGTGTAAACTAAGGCAAACAGTGCCAAGTAATTTGTATACGAAACTGTATTTTTTCAAATACTTTAAGCAGAAAGCCTTTCAATAGGAGTGAAAAAAGTGATAAGGGACAAAAGTAAAATGATTCATCTATTTTTATTATTAATTGTTACTGCAGTTTTTATATGGTCTGTTATTAAGCCTGCAAGATACTCGTCATGGGCAGCGGAAGCTATTCCTGCCGTTCTCGGTCTAATCATTATAATTGCAATATACAATAAGTTTCGCTTTACTACTCTCTCTTATATCATTATTGCAATACTAGCCATCATAATGTTCATCGGCGGTCATTACACATACTCAAAGGTTCCTCTTTTTAATTGGATAAAAGATGTCTTTGATTTAAATCGAAATCACTATGATCGATTTGGACATTTGATAAAAGGCTTGTTTACAATTGTGATAAGAGAAATATTATTACGGAAAACTCAACTCACCGAAGGTCCTTGGTTAGTTACGATTTGTATAAGTGTTTCGCTTGCTATTGCTGCGCTATACGAAATCATCGAATGGTTAGCTTTTAAAATAGCAAAGGGAGGAACAACAGCAAAAGACTTTTTAGGTATGCAAGGCGATATATGGGATGCACAATGGGATATGTCACTTGCCTTAGTAGGCTCGATTCTTGCGTTACTCACCCTTTCGACATTACATAACCGACTATTGAAAAAGAATTGATAAATTTCCAATCTAATAATACATACCTTTTCAGTTCTTTTTTGATTGAAAAGGTAATGGAAGAGCAAAATTTACCTAGCGGCAATTAGGAGACAACAAAAATAACTTCTACAAGGCAAGATGGCAAACGACGACATCAACTTTATATAGAAGGAATAAAGCACGTGTGGCCTATACACGTGCTTTTATTGCGTATATTTACATGGAAAATGAGTGGAAAGAACATCTTGAACGGCTTAGTTAGTATAAACGATAATTTTATTGGAAAGTGTACGTGGGTATGATAGCTCATGCGACTTAGTAAGTATGAGTAAAAAAATTCATGCTTTCTGCGCAAACTGAGTGAGTCTTGTGTCATATAGGGTGGAGAGGTTAAAGATCATAAAAAAATTGTGGAAAAGCGAGAGATTGTCATTTTTAGAGAGGTAGATAAACAAATCACAGGAAAAATCCAAGACGAAACAAAATACGAAAAAATGATACGTTATCTAAAGGAAGTGATAGTTAAGTGTACAGTGGGGAGCAAATAAATGAGGAATCTCTTTATTATTACAGCAATTAAGTCTTATAAAAGAATGGTTGCGAGGAAAGATGGAAATAACGAGAGATTGGAGTGCAGATGGCTAGTTTCCTTAAAATTATGACGGATGCTTTTACTGATTTGTAATCTGTTTGTGCACTACAGTTGTGGGCCTCGACATAAATAGGAGGTGTTGTTAGCACAGTTCGCAATAATAACAACAGCTTGCAGCACTTCCGCCACTTCTTATACATTGACGGTAACATTCCCAACGCGGGTCAGTTTGTTGCCCATAGGCATAAGTCAGATATTGCTGTGAACTATAAGGTGTTACTGTAGGTACTGTATACGATGGTTGTACTGAGTAGGAATAAGTAGGAACCATGTAAATAGGTTCACACCATATACGGCAATAATCGTAATCATGACCACTACCTAAACAAGCTTGCATACAAGTTGGACGACGAAACATACGTATCACTCCTTATTTTGACATTCGTTTCCATACAGTTTATTGAATTTAACATAAATTAGATGATTGTCTATCCATAAATAGGTAGTTGTCTAAATCAGTGGTACTGATAGTTAAGAAAGGTTTAAAAACACATGGTTACTAAAATACTATCTTTCTTTAATTGTTCATCTTTCATGTATCTGATATAACAGTTTCCTTATCTCATTTTTCCTACGAGTCATCCCAGCTTCAGAAACTGTGTAGCGGAAACCAAAGAAATATGAAGCCAATTAATATAATAATAAAAGAACAATTTAAAAATATGTTGAGATTATAAAATGGTGCCAAGAAAGGATTGCTCATTTTATGCTTCTACAGTTCATACAATAAATTGATGAATTTCTAAAAGCGGAAACATATTCGGAAATTTAGGTTGATGGTGAGTAAAGTGAAGAAGCTTGGTGTTGTGAAAAATGAGGGAGTTTAAAAGGGGACTTTTTATGAAGAATGAACGAGTAGTAACTTTAAATATTGAAAATGAAACAAATTTATAGGGGGCTTCCATTTCATATAGTTTGGCGGCGTAACGCAAATATTTCAGCTAAATTAATGAATAAATTATTGGACAAAAATAAGCGCTCTAACTTTGAATAGAACGCCATTTTACCGTAATATATGGGCCCCGGAAAGGGCTCGAACTCAAGACTTCCACACTGTAAAGGTGGGGGTTTAATTTATTACTTTTCTTCCTGCATTATAAAATTCCAAAAACGTTTTAATTCTTCACGCTTTTTGGATGGAGCAAGTTTTATATCATTTAACCATTGATCTAGTTCTTTATTGTTTCTGTCCTCTTTAACATTAGAATCTCGCCCTAGAAGGAAATCAGTAGATACATTAAAGTAATCTGCTAAACGTATCAAGGTATTGTAATCAGGTTGACGTTCATTACGCTCATACATACCAATTGTACTTTCACTTAGTTGAAGCGAGTGAGCAAGTTCTTTTTGTGTAATTCCTTTTTGTTTTCTTAAATCACGAATTATATTTCCAAACGTTTTCATTCTATCACCTGATAATATATTAACACAATATGTGTTAAATAATTAAAATTTTTAAAAGTCGATAATTAAAATCTATTGACAACACATTTCGTGCGGTTTATATTGTTAAATAACAACACGAAATGTGGTTTTGGGAGGGAGAATGCATGAATTATGAAAGAGTGGCTAAAAATCTAATTAATTTAAGAAATAGAAAATCTAGAGAAGAGGTGGCAAGAGCTGTAGGAATCAGTGTTAGTACATTGCAAATGTATGAAAATGGCCAGAGAATTCCACGGGATAATATAAAAATAAAATTAGCAAATTTTTATGGTGTTACAGTCCAAACAATTTTTTTTGATTCAGAACAACACGAAGTGTGTTAAATAACATTAGATTTTTAAAGTTATATAGTAATTTTCTAGAAAAGTGAATATAGAAAGTGTTTTAGGAAATTTTACATAAGAAATGATGTTTTTATCATTATATATAAATAATAGGAGTGTTTTTGTATGAACATGAAAACATTTGAAATGCGTGAAAAACGATTAGCAGAACTACTAGGTGCAAAGGTACTATGGGAATTTATAAGTGCTGTAACTGAGGAAATCGAAAAGCAAGAATTAGAATCTACTCCAGGTTTATTAGGGGATCTATTCATACATGTGAAAGAGACTATTCAAATCCAAAATATGAATAAGCGTATAACAAAAGCCCCTGTAAAAACAGAGGCTGATTGTATAAATAAAGATACAATATTTATGAAAGCGTATGTAGAATTAATTAATTAATTAATCATAAGTTTTTTATTTTTGAATTAGCTGTAGAGCTTTCATCTGTTCTAAAAGAATCAAATTGTTTTGTTCAATCATCTTTGCTACAGCTTCAAAATGAGCTTGATTCTCAAGAACTTCAATCTGCTTCTCTTTAGGGAGTGATTGAAGTATTTCTTTTATTTCTTTACACTCGTATATGTTATTCTCCGAGTCTTCAATTAATTTATTACGACGGTTGGTGTATTCAAGTGCACCTAAAGTCGCTAATGCACGAGGATTTAATCCTAGAATTTCCATGTATTCCTCTCCTTTCCTCTACAAATAATTCGATAGGGGAAAGGAGATTCCTTTAGTGATTTGGTAGAGTTTTTATATAGTTATATAATATGTTATTTATTAGTGGGAATGTTATTTAGCTGGAATACAATAGAATTAGACTTAAAAGAGCTTCAAAAAAGGATGAGAAGAAAGGGGAATCCAGTAAGTCTGACTCCTTTCCCTTAAATAATCTACTTATGGAACGGTTGTTTACTTGTAAAGTGAATTTTAAATCAGATTTCTTGAGGGAGATTTGATTGACGGAGGGAATGGATAGATAAACAAAATTAAAGAGAATTGTAATGGAAAGAACTATAGGAAATATTAAGGAGTTATTAGATAATATGTTTTTTAGTATTTAAGAAGGGCCCGTGTATAAATTATTAAATATCGAAATAAACGATTAGTCATTAACTAGACAGAAGGACACTAGTTGTTTGTATAAATGGAATACCAGAGAGTAGGAAATTAATATAAGTAGAGGGTGCAATCCTCAGTATTTCTTGAATGTTAATAAGCGTTAAACTTTATATTGCAATACTTACAGGTGATGCACCAACTGTTACTACTGTATTTACGGTATAGTCAACGGAGTTAAGGATAGTAACCGTGTTTTGTTCTGGTTGAGCAATATAGATAAATTCTCCATCAGGTGTAAACGCAGCGCTTTTTGGGTCGTTTATGGAAATAGTTCCTGTGGATTGGTGTTGTGCTGTATCAATAATATTGATTTCATCTATAGTTTCTTCTCCTAGCAAAGCTACAGGTTGATTAGGTGAAAGAGCAAGGAACGAGTAGTAATACGTTCCAGTAATAATACTGCCAATCTCTTGAAAAGTGGACAAGTCAATAACTGCAAGTAGGGTCCCAGCCCCCGGAAGTTCTTCTGTAACATAAGCTAAGCCATCAAGCAAACTAATTTCTATGATGCTTGGATAGTCCATTGAAGTAGGAAAATCTACTATAATTTCTCCTGTATTTAGATCAACCTTTACAATACTCCAAGTTGTATAATTTACGATGTAGGCGTATTGTCCATTCGGATCAATTGCTATACTTGAAAATCCAAATCCTCCAAGTGAGATGGTATTAGTAATGGTTTGAGTTAAGAGGTTAATAACAGTAATGCCCATTGAACCAGTTAAAAAATTTAGTATATACGCAAACTGATTATCCGGAGAAAACCCAATATCAATTGGATTGTTTATTGAGAAAGTAGAGATAATGGTAAGTGTTTCATTATTAATTGTAGAAACACGATTATCATTTGAGTGCAAAACTAAAGTGTATGTTTTGTTTGGATTAACAGCAACTTTAATTGGCTGATATGGAAGATTGATTACATGCTGGACAGCCTTTGTTGCTGTATTAATTACTGAAAGGGTATTATCATCTTTGTTTGCTGTAAAAGCATAAACCGGAGGATTTGGTGGCACTGGTAAAACAGAAAGGGTGCCATTTAAGATAAATGTATTTTCATCTTGTGGCGTAACTGTTAAACTCTTAAGTTTAAAGCTACTAAAATCAAAGCAGCAATTCGGATCAGTTGTATAATAAACAATCTGATTGATAGAGAATTTATGCCATTTAGAAAAAGCTGCATCTCCTTGTCCATATTGATTTTGAACAGGAGAAATACTAACAAGCATTGTAAGTACTCCATATATGCGAACACTGTGTACTGGATAGGAACCATCTGGTAGATCAGTTTGAAGAAGGCAAGGATTCGGTGTTTGCAGCGTACATGGTTCAAATGCACATTTTAATCGGTTTGTATTCCAGGTGACAGCACCGGTATAATTCGTATCATTAATCATATATCCTTCAGGAGTTGTAATTAAAACCTCAAAATCTACATATTGATTGCACATACCTTGGCAAGGTACCATGGACCTCACTTCCTTTATCAGATATTATGTTCTAATCAATTTGGTATATAAAATTGATTACATACCGTATTAAGACAAAAATTTAAAAAATTATGCTTTTTAGTAAAATAATCATGTTTGAAAGGCAGTTTCTATTTGATACAACATACAAATACATAGCGCTGTTCTATATTATGTCCCATATTCTCTAATGCTTGGACATATTGTGATTATTACTCTCAAGATAAAACCAGAACAAATAATGGTAAAACATTCTGATGAAAAATTAAAAAAGCGGAAGCACGTATTGCGTTTTTAGAAGCGGAATTGACATTCCTAAAAAAGTTAGACGAACTCGAAAGGAGGCGTTATAGAAGATGCGTTAACACCACGAGATACATACAAACTGATTGAACCAACTATACGTCGATTCCAATTCCCACGTATGTTTGGTTACCTTTGTACACTAGCTGTATTAACTCATTTTATTTTTTGAAGCAATATTTCTTATGGGCACTATCCTCGTAAGTCATTCTTCTCGGTATTCTTCAGCTAAGTGAGAGGGATATGATGAAATAGGAGGACCAATCTTAAAGTGGGATAAATTGGCCTTTGAAATCGGTATACAGTTCTTTAATAAATACAGTTTTTGCAATATGTCTTTATCTATGGGATGAAGCATGCCATCTGTCATTATGAAATAATTGTTATGATAGATAAATATTTTTCCTTCGGGTAGAATTGTGTGATTAGATAAGTTTGCATAAATAGGTGGCCCATCTGAAAATTGATCTAAGCTACGTTTTGAAACTTTAATAATTTCTTGAACTGTAAATTTAAATTTGCGAAATGCTATCGTGTTAATGAAAGGACGTTTTTGATTATTTTCTATATAAAATAACTCTTTTTTTTCATTTTGCACAACCCGTAGATTTGGAATTGATTCTGTAAGGGTTATGGGGGGACCTTCTGCATATTTGTAGATAAATGGATCGGGGATTAAGACAATTTCATTTTGATTATATTTGAAGTAGGAAAGCATGTCTTTCGAAATGAGCCTACGTTTTAAATTATCAATTAAAAACACTTCACCTTGTGAATTACTAAACAAAATACCATTTAAATCTTTTGAAGGGAGGTTAGCATATAGGTTTTGGAAAGAAAATGGTGTTTTAAAAGTAATATCGAGCACTTTGCTAATGGGATAAAAAGGTTGGAATGTATTTAGGCGTTTCCAATACATTGCATCTCCAACAAACCAATATAAAGGATTTGTATCCCAATATTCACAGTATTTTTCATAAGCTTTTAATAATATTCTTCTAGTATGCATAACTGAACAGTGATCTACAATATTTGCAGCTGTATATAAAATTTCTGAAGCTTCTCTCACAAATTCATGTATAGGTTGTAGGTTATAGTCAACATATTTTACGTATTGAGAAGAGTACACTACATCTATTTCAGGATGTTTTTCTAAGAAAGATAACATTTCAGCTAATCTATTTGGAAGGTACATAGTATCATCCGTTAAATAGCAAATATAATCCCCATGGGTTAATGGAAGTGCCTCATTGATAAGTGTTGCATATCTTGTGGTTTTATATCTCGCATTATCTTGTATAAAACTATTCTTATAATTAATTCGAGGATCATCTAAATGATTTTTTATGATATTTATAGTTTCTGGACAGGAGTTATCATCCATAATAAAAAGTTCCCATTTGTTATAAGTTTGCATTAGAACACTTTCAATAACTTGATTTATTAATGATGGTTTATTATAGCTAGTAAGGATAATTGAAATTAGCGGTTGCAAAGTCTTCACCTCTTCTGAGAATAATAAATAAAAATCCTTTATAGATACTCTCTTTTTTGTGCTTGAATAGTTTATTACTTTTTCATAGATATGGTATGGACTATAGTGGAATGAAAAAGGTACATGGGTGAATATAAATACTGCTATAAACTTTAATAGATGTATAAATCTTTTTAAAAAATATCGGAACGGATTGTCCTTACTGTTTATATAATAACGTAACTGTTTTTGTATTCGTTGATAAGGAGGAGAGGGATATTTGCCTAAAATTTCAGTAATAATGACAAGTTACAATAAGCCTATGTTTGTTGAAAAATCGATATTAAGTGTATTAAACCAAAGTTTTCAAGATTTTGAGCTTTTTATAATGGATGATGATTCTAATGAAATGACCCAGAAGGTAATTCAGCCATTCATAAATAAGAAAAATGTCCATTTTTATAAAAGTAATGTGGCCCATATTTCTGAACGGACAAAAAAAGTCAGATATGCTGCTTTAATTAATGAGGCACTTAAGCATGCGAAAGGGGAATATATCACTTATATTACAGATGATAATCAATATGAAAAAGAACGACTCGAAAAGATGTCTAGTTATCTTGATGAGAATAAAGATGTTCAAATTATTTACTCTGCATCAAAAACGATTCATATAGATGAATTAGATTTGCCTATTAAAACGGTTGAAAGACCTGCGAAAAAAATTACTAATAATGCCCCATGTACCATTGATCATTGTTCTATTATGCATAGAGCCTCTATTTTACCAATTATTGAAAAAAGGTGGAATTCTTACTGGGATGAAGATCCTCAGTTTTATCGGATAGGAGATGCACGCTTTTTTTGGAGATTAAATCACTATTGGGATTTTTATCCTTTAGATGAAATTTTAGATATCAATTATATTACTCCTTATTCAATACATGCGCAGTTATTTGCCGAAGAAAAAAATGAATTTATACAATTATTACCACCACAAAGAACATGTAAAGAATTAAGAGAAGACTTAAGAAGAAAAAGAGGGTGAAAAATTGAGTGACATTTATTTGAAAAATTACTGGTTATTAAATCTAGAGTATATAAATATTTTTTCCGAGTTAAAGCATTATAACATTCCTTTACCATTAATGAGTAATTTTTATCAATATTTAGATGCAGATGTAAAAAATAAAATGAAAGAAAATAATTTTTATAAGCAATTGTCAATTGAGCCTATAGAGGAAACACAGTTACAGTTAGAGTTTGAAAAAATAATGTCATCATTTCAATCAAAAATAAAAAGAAAAAATCGAAATGGAGCGATCCTCCTAAATTCAGATTATCTCCGTTTTTCAGTAAGTAACTTTACCCACTTTAATCCAAATCAAACAAAGATATTAACAAGATCAAAAAAGACAGAACTTTACGGTCTTCCTACAATTTGCGCACCAGATTATGTAAATAAAGCCTCTAATACCGCACATGTTTTCATAGAAAAAGCTAAAGAACTCTTTTTAAAGTTTAATAAACACCCACTATTATCAAACATGTTTTTTCAAAAAAAATTACTCAGCGATCTTCCTATCATGATTGAGAAACTTAATATGGCTTATTTTATTTTTAAAGAACAAGATATTTCTGGTGTGATTGTTGGTACTACGGAAGATATAACAAGTAGAGCTCTTACTTTTCTTTCTAGTAGTGAGGGGATACCAAGTTATTGTCTGCAGCATGGTGCAATAATGGGAGAAGAAGCATACTTTCCGGTTTTTGCATCAAAACAGGTCGTATATGGGAAATATGAAAAAGATTGGTACCTTCAAAAAGGGGTCAGTCAATCTCAAATTGAGATACTAGGGCACCCCAGATATGATGATATCTTCGATAGAGCATATATGGATAAAAAAACTATTTTTAATAAATTAAAAATAGACCCCTCTACAAAAGTGGTTTTTATTGCAACTCAGCCATTTAAAACTTCATTTTATATTGAACTGACAGAAGAATTAGTGAAAGACAAAAATATTACGGTTATTATAAAGCCTCATCCTTGGGAAAAAGGGCGTAACCTAGTGGGAGAATATATTAGGTTAAGTAACGTATATCCTAATGTTAAATATATAACAAATGAAGTGAACATGTATGATGTTATTTTACATGCAAATCTTGTGGTTATCTCGAATTCAACAGTAGGGTTAGAGGCAATGTTATTAGATATACCTGTAGTTGTTTATAAATCGTTATTAGAAGATAGAGATTATAAATATTATGATTCATTAGATTGGCTTGTAATTCACTCTATGGAGGATATGCTTAGCGCGGTTGAAACAATCCTAAATGATTCTTCACAATCAAATCTAGCGAAAGAAGTAAGAAGAAAATTTATAAATGAAAACTATCCGCAAGAAGCATGCACTAAAAAATTGATAAATTTAATTCAAAGTGAAAAAGATTGAGTCCATCATCACTTATTTATTTTTGAAGTAAGGGATTCCTAAAACAACACCATATTCTCAGATTTCAATGATCAATATGTAACATGAATTTGCAATGAAAACGTATGTTTCAATATACAAAAGCTAGTTTATCTCTCACTTAATTGTTTGCCTATAGAACTACACACAAATTGAGGGAGAGATTGTTCTTGGCTAAAAGTTATTTTAATAAGAGGAGGTATACATTTCTATGTTTTTTAAAGATAAAAACGTTTTAATTATTGGCGGAACAGGAACAATTGGAAAAAGTATTCTTTCTAATGTTCTACAGGAAAAGCCAAAAGTTGTAAGGATTTTTAGTAGAAGTGAATATAATCAATTTTTATTACAAGAAGAATTTAGGGGAAATAATCAAAATATTCGTTATTTAATCGGGGATATTCGCAATTATGATCGATTATTTAGTGCGATGGAAAATATTGATTATGTGTTCCATGTGGCAGCGATGAAGCATGTTTCTTTTTGTGAATATAATCCGTTTGAAGCTGTTTTGACCAATATTTTTGGAACACAAAATGTAATAAAAGCCGCAATTGCACAGAAAGTAAAAAAAGTGATTTTTACAAGCTCTGATAAAGCAATTTCACCAACAAATAATTACGGTGCAACAAAATTGACTGCTGAAAGATTGATTACGTCAGCGGAATATTCAAAAGGTTCGAGTGAGACTATATTTGCAAGTGTTCGTTTCGGAAATGTTATGGGGTCAAGAGGTTCTGTTATTCCCTTATTTGAAAAACAAATTAAAGAAAACCAAAAAATAACTGTAACGGATCTTAGTATGAGTAGGTTTATGATGACACTGAACCAAGCAACTATGTTAACAATGGAAGCAATGAAAATAGCAAAGGGTGGTGAAACTTTTATATTAAAAATGCCAGTTATTTCATTAAACGATTTAAGTGAAGTGATGATAGAAGAAGTCACAAAGTTATATGGGTTGCCCAAGGAGAATATTAAAATTGAAGAAATTGGGTTAAAACCTGGTGAAAAAATGTATGAAGAACTTATGACACATGATGAATCTTTACAGGCTTTTGAATTACCAGATATGTTTATCATTCCTAGCCCATTAAAAAAGGGTACTCAATATGAAAATGCAAAAAGGGCGAAGGCAGGGTTTTACCGTTCTGATAATCAAAATGCTATTTCAAAAGAAGAGCTTAGAAATTTAATATTAAACCAGCAACTATTAACAGGAGGGGAGAAACTATGAAAATATTAGTAACTGGTGGTGCAGGTTTTATTGGTAGGTGGGTTGTAAAAAGATTATTGCAGGATAAGCATGAAGTATGGATATTAGACAACTTAGCAAATTCAACTACTGCAAATATTACCGAGTTTGCACACGATCTAAATTTAAAACAATGCATTCAAGGAGATATTAAAGATAAAAAATTAGTTGCTCAATTATTTGAAAATAATTCATTTGACCTTTGTTATCATTTAGCAGCGAGTATTAATGTTCAAGATAGTATAGACGATGCTAGAACAACTTTTGAAAATGATACAGTAGGTACTTTTAATTTGTTAGAACAATGTCATAAGCATTATGTCAAAATGGTCTTTATGAGTACGTGTATGGTGTACGATAAAGCTACTAATCTACAAGGAATATCAGAATTAGACCCGATTAAACCAGCTTCTCCATATGCTGGGTCAAAAATTGCTGCTGAAAACATGGTTTTATCTTACTATTATGCTTACAAGCTGCCAGTTGTGGTTATTCGTCCATTTAATACGTATGGCCCATTCCAGAAAACTGGTGGTGAAGGTGGGGTTGTTGCTATTTTTATAAATAATAAATTAGATAATGTACCACTAAATATTTATGGAGATGGGAAACAAACGAGAGATCTTTTATATGTTGAAGATTGTGCGGATTTTGTTGTGGCAGCAGGATACTCTGCAAAAGCAAATGGCCATATTATTAACGCTGGAACAGGACAAGATATATCCATTAATAAATTAGCAGAATTGATTTCGGGAAATAAAGTAAGTATTCAACATGTAACTCATATCCATCCACAAAGTGAAATCCAAAAATTATTATGTAACTATGAAAAAGCAAAAACAATATTAAACTGGGAACCGAAAGTTTCTTTAGAAGATGGAGTTATTAAAACAGAAGAGTGGATTAAATCTTTAAAAATTACCTCTAAGGAGACAGAGTAATGGTAAGAGGAATCCTCGGTATGCATGGTGGAAAGCCTGTCAGAGAAACATATTTACCATATGGTCAGCAACAAATTGATGAATCTGACATTCAGGCGGTTGTAGATGTATTAAAAGGGGATTTTTTAACAACAGGGCCAATGATTCAACAGTTCGAGAAGGCTATAGCGAAATATGCGGGAGCAAAATACGCTGTTTCCTTTTCAAATGGTACAGCCGCATTGCATGCTGCCTGCTATGCAGCTGGCATAACTGAGGGAGATGAAGTAATTACAACTCCAATGACATTTGTAGCAAGCGCTAATTGCGTATTATACCAGGGTGGAAAGCCAGTATTCGCTGATATTGACTATGAAACATACAACATTAGTCCTAAATCTATTGAGGAAAAGATTACAAACAAAACAAAAGCCATCATTCCCGTACACTTTACGGGCCAACCTGTAGAGTTAGATGCAATAATAAAAATTGCAAGAGAAAATGATTTAATTATCATTGAAGATGCAGCCCACGCATTAGGAGCCACATATAAAAATAAAAAGATTGGTTCAATTGGTGATATGACAATGTTTAGTTTTCATCCAGTGAAACATATTACTACAGGAGAGGGTGGGGTCATTACTACAAATAATCCACTGTTTTATGAAAAACTTGTTCAATTTCGTACGCATGGAATTGAAAGGAACCCTCAAAAACTTCTTGAAAATCATGGGCCTTGGTATTATGAAATGCAAATCTTAGGTTACAACTACAGAATAACAGATATACAAGCTGCTCTTGGCTTATCACAGTTAAATAAATTAGACTCTTTTATTAAGATTAGAAAGAAATATGTAGACATCTATAATAAAGAATTTAGTTGTCTATCTGAAATTATCATACCAAAGCAATTACCCCAAACCGAATCAAGTTGGCATCTTTACATTATTCGTTTAAATACTAAATTATTAAAGGGCAATCGAAAAGAAATTTACGAGGCCTTACAAAAAGAAAATATCGGTGTGAATGTGCACTATATACCCGTATATTTACAACCGTTTTATCAAAATTTAGGTTATAAAAAAGGCATTTGTCCACAAGCAGAAAACGTATATGAGGAAATCATTACGCTGCCTCTATTTCCTAAAATGACAGAAGCTGATGTATGGGATGTAATAAAAGCAGTGAGAAAAGTTCTTTCGTTTTATAGAGTTGCTAAACATTAAGTGAAAGGGGTGTTATTAAGATTGCAAAATGAAAAATTGTTAAAAGCTGTTACAAAAGTTTATATTAAAAAAGGAGAGATTATTACAGCTAATAAAGTAGCTATGGAACTAGATGTTTTTGAAAATGCACTGAACCAGATTGAAGCAGAGGAATTGTTACCTCAGATAGCTTTATATAATTTGCCTGCAGGTACCCCATTATCAAAAGAGGTTATTGAACCTCCAAAAGTAGTAATAATTGTACTTTGCCGGTTAAAATCTACTAGGTTACCTTTAAAGGCATTATTACCAATACACGGAATTCCTTCCATTGAAAGATGTCTTATAAATACATTAGCTATTCCAGGAAAACATCAGGTCATACTTGCTACTTCAGATATTGCACAAGATGACCCTTTGGAAAAATTTGATTTAGATGGGAAAGTTAAGGTTTTTAGGGGTGATCCAGAAAATACCGCTGATCGCATATTCCAAGCTGCAAAACAAGAAAATGCAAATATTGTAATACGGATTACCGGAGATTGCCCAGTTGTATCACCAGAAATTAATAATTTTTTACTAAATCAACATTTGAAAAGCGGTGCAGACTATACCCAGGCAGAGTTAAGTACGTTGCCTGTCGGAACAGCAGGTGATATTTTTACTTTAGAGGCAATCGAACGATTGCTACAAACCCCAAAAACTTTAACCTATACAGAATACCTTCCGTTTTATTTTATTAATAATCCACATTTGTTCCGGGTCAATATAGTAAAACTCCCTCCACCATTTTGTTACCCTACTTGGAGGTTAACATTAGATGAACAACCAGATTTAGATATGTTCAATGAACTTTATAAAAGTCTGAATGTAAAATCTAAACCTTTATTTTTTCATCAAATAAAAGATTACATCCTTCGAAATCCTGAACTTATTCAAATTAATAGTCATGTGAAATTAAAATGGGCAAATCAACAATCATTAGTAGATGAACTAAATAGAGAAACGAAATTATAAATTAATAAATTGTAGCGCTTTTAGTGAGGAGGGAGTAACTTGCTTGAGAAAAAAATTGCCTTTCGCGCCGACGCATCTATTGAAATAGGTACCGGTCATATTATGCGTTGTTTAACACTGGCCCAGGTATTACGGGATAAAGGGGCTCGAATTTATTTTATTTGTCGTAAGCTGCAAGGTGATTTGCATCAATATATTTTAAATAAAGGATTTCATGTGTTTTTATTAGATGCAGATGGTGAAAATACGAATTTCTTAAGTACAGTACACGGGAGTTATTTAAATTGGCTAAAATATCATTGGTTTGTTGATGCACAACAGACCAATGATATTTTGTCGCAACTTCCCAACTTTGATTGGTTAATCGTGGATCATTATGGATTAGATAAAAAGTGGGAGTCTGGTTTAAGAAAAACTGCAAGAAAGATTATGGTAATCGATGACCTTGCAAATCGAATGCATGACTGTGATTTATTACTAGATCAAAATTTATATGATAACCTAAATACTCGCTATAAAGATTTATTACCAGAGCAATCATTAATGAAATTAGGACCTAAATATGCCATATTACGACCAGAGTTTCATGCTGCTAAAAAATTTTTAAGAAAAAGAACAGGCGAGATTGAACGCATCCTTGTATTTTTTGGGGGGCATGATGCAACGAATGAAACATTAAAAACATTAAGAGCTATACAAAATATAAGTAGTGATACTTTAAAAGTAGATGTAGTAGTAGGAAGTCAAAATCCCCATAAAGAAGAGATTGAATCTTATTGCAGGAGTATTTCTAATGCCTCATTCTATTGTCAAATAGAGAATATGGAAGAGTTTATCGTACGAGCGGATTTAGGGATAGGAGCTGGTGGCACAACCACATGGGAACGCTGCTTTCTTGGATTACCTTCTATAACAATTACAACTGCTCAAAATCAAATAGAAGTAACTAGGGCTGTGGCAAACGCTGGAGCTACATGGAATATTGGTACAGCTGAAAGTGTTTCGGATGAAACGATTACGAAATGTCTAAGCAAGCTTTTATCAAATTCTAATATAGTGAAAGAAATGTCTAATAAAGCTCTTTCTATACAGTGTGCCAGTAATTCAGATGAAATAGCAAAAATTATTTTAGGAGGATAGCATGTTAGATATAGGGGATTTTCAATTAAAAAGTTTAGAAAAGAATGATTTAGAACTTATTTTAAAGTGGAGGAATACAAAAGAAATTCGTTCGGTTATGTATGAAGATCATGAGATAACAATAGACGAACATTTAAAATGGTATGAAAAACTAGTAATGGACGATACAAAGGTTGCAAGATTATTAACATATAAAGAAAAGCCAATTGGATTTGTTAATTTTACAAAAATAGATGAAATGAATCAGACTTGCTATTGGGGATTTTATATAGGTGAAAAGGAAGGCGTAAGACGTGCTGGAACTGTATTAGGTTTATTAGCATTAGACTATATATTTGAAACAAAAGGCATACACAAAGTATGTGCAGAAATAATAGAATCAAATCGTATCAGTTTAAACTTCCATCAGAAACTTGGCTTCCAAGAAGATGGAAGATATGCAAACTATATTTGCAGGGATAATGATTATATGGATGTCATTATAATGACCCTGTTTCATGAACAGTGGACGGAAAGGAAAGAAACCATAAAAAAAGAACTTGAAGGTGAAAAAAATGAGTAATATATATATCGGAGGTAGAGAGATTGGCGATAGCTTGCCACCATTTATAATTGCAGAAATGTCAGGGAATCATAATCAATCATTAGATAGGGCTTTGCAAATTGTAGAAGCAGCTGCAGAGGCTGGAGCACAGGGATTTAAAATTCAAACATATACACCTGATACAATGACTTTAAATATAGAAAACGGTGATTTTTTAATTCAGGATACGAACAGCTTATGGAAAGGTAAATCACTTTATCATTTATATAAAGAAGCATATACACCATGGGAGTGGCATAAACCAATTTTTGATCGCTGTACAGAATTAGGAATGATACCATTTAGTACGCCATTTGATGAAACTGCTGTAGATTTTCTAGAATCTTTAAATGTTTCTTGTTATAAAATCGCATCTTTTGAAAATACTGATATTCCCCTCATACGTAAAGTAGCTGCAACAGGAAAACCAATAATCATTTCGACAGGTATGGCTTCGATTGCTGAATTAGATGAAACAGTAAGGGCTGCGAGAGAAGAGGGATGTAAAGAATTAATTCTATTAAAATGTACAAGTACGTATCCTGCATCACCAAAATCTACAAACATAGCTACCATACCTCATATGAAGGAGTTATTTAAATGTGAAATAGGTTTATCTGATCATACACTTGGAGTAGGGGTATCTGTAGCAAGTGTTGCTTTGGGGGCCACAGTAATTGAGAAACATTTAACACTCTCGAGGTCTGACGGAGGTGTAGACGCTGAATTTTCAATGGAACCTGCTGAATTTAAATTATTAGTAAGTGAAACTGAAAAAGCATGGGAATCTTTAGGTAATGTATATTATGGACCAACTAATTTAGAAAAAGATTCTTTAAAGTTTAGAAGGTCATTATATGTTGTAGAAGACATAAAAGCGGGAGAAGTATTCACGAATGAAAATATTAAAGCTATTAGACCAGGTAATGGTTTATTGCCAAAACACTTATCCAAAATTCTCGGAAAGAAAGCGAGTAAGAATATCAAAAAAGGAACACCTATTTCATGGGATTTAATTTGATAGAGTATACTGAAGTACTAATAGGAATTCATTTCAAGTATGTAGTAGTAAACATGTTAGCTTGTGCTAACCGATATGCATCTCCTATTTATTTATCGGTGCAATCACACCTTCAGGAAAATTAAGGATGGGGTCTTCTGGCGGAAAAAGATAAATTAAAATGCCTTTTCATAAAATTAAAAAGGCATTTTAATTTATTCAGAATGATTATAAAAGAAAAGAAATTTTTAATTTAATAAATCAATTAAGTTGTGATTGTAATATAGTCGTTATAAAATTGATTCTCTCATGAAAAGTATGTTGTGTAATAACTTTTTTGTAAATTTTTTCGACCATCAATTCTTTTGAAATCGTATCATTTAAATGAAAAGATGTTTTATTTAAACAGTCTTCAAAGCTGTTATAGGATATAATTTCATCTTTATTGAAAAAAGATGAAAGATCAGATTTTTCTTCAATAATTTGAAAGCCTTGGCAAGCTGCGATATCAAATGTACGATTATTAATGGTATTACTTTTTACTCTATTTTTATTTTTATTCTGTGGAAACAGATAACTACGATGAGGATTTAATATAAGACTAGCGTTATTATAATAGAACGCAACTTCTTGAGGTGGAATCCATTCTTCTATAATCTTAATTCTTCGGTGATTTTTCCATTTTTTAATTAACTTATTTCTCCAGTGTTGACCAATAACAGTATAGTGATAAGGAGTTTTTTCTAAAAGAAACTGTATCAATTTTACTCGGGTTGGATAAGGGTACCCAATGAACAATACTTCACTTTTATATTTTGAATTTTTTAGACCAGGTTTAAATACATCTATATTAGTTGCTAAGGGTAAATGATATACATTGGTATATCCTAAAGCTGTGTAATATTTAAGTGCTTCGCTATCAATAGTAAATATAAAATCAAAGTTATTTAATAGAGGAAGAGAAGTATCTATATAAAATGGGTCCTCAGTTAACCAGACAGCTAATTTAATATTCCTTTCTTTAAAATATTGAACTGCTTTTTGCGGTAGATAATTACCTAATAAGGTGAAAACAATATTAGGATGAAAAGTTGCTGTAATGAAATCCAATTGCTCTATTAATTCACTCGGCTGTACTGCTAACCATTCGAAATTTTGATTGATAAGTGTTTCCTGTATGCTTTGATCTAGATATTGATAGATTTTTGAGTAACCAGAAGTAATGTATAAGAGTTTCATATTTCAATCCCTGCTTTAGGTATAAAATATATTATGAGCTAAACGTAACACTTTCTATTTCTTTACAACTGATTTTAGTAATACTTATAGTCGGAGGAGTAATTGAATTTTCCTCCTCTAATGTGACGATACAAGTATTAGAATTGAAATTTGTAAAAACAGCAGGTCCAATAATATTTCCAGATTTACCAGTCACAGTAACGACTTCGCCTGGTTGTAAATTTTTAAAAATACTACATACTCCACCTGAACAACGAAATAAATTGCATAAGAACAAATTTTTCCCTCCTTTAAACAATATACTGTATCATATGAAAGTATGTAGAAGGATGTGTAGACAAGTAACCTTTAGAAGGGGGAAGAAATTTAAATTAAAGAATATTATTGAAATAAAAAAAGACATTCTAATGAATGTCTTAATTATAGATCGAACTAAAACCATTTGAATCATCTTAAGGGGTGGTTAATGTAACGCTTTCTATATCTTCACAACTTATGAATATAGTATTGGTTGAAGAGGGGGTTAGCACATCTTCTTCAACAAAAATCACCGCACAATTTTGCGGAATGAACTGTGTAAAAGTAGCAGGACCAATAATTTGACCGGATCTAGTAGTAACTGTAACAACCGTTCCCACTGGCCATGAAGAGAATATAACACAAGCTAAACCTTTACATGCTGCCATATTAAACCCTCCTAACTCTAATTTTTAATAATGTAGTAGATTCCAAATATTTTATATTGTATGGGGTAGCAGTATGAAGCGCTTGGACTATTAGAAGTCACCTTCCGGTTTTATCCCTTCATGATTAATATGGTAACTGTGAAATACTACGATACGCAGGTTTAAAAAATAAAAATGGTAAGGAGGTTTACGAGGAAGATATTGTGTGATTTATTGATTAGCTATTCCAAGGTCCAAATGATGAATGGAATTATAAGATAGGATGTAACGAGTACATGGAGTTATGCTACACGGTATTTGATTAGGATAAGATAGAAGGCTTAAGTTTTCGGCAGCATTTATGGAAATTCAGAGTAACTAGAAAAATAAATAAAATTCTTATTTGCGCGACTTGTTTTCTTATAAGTGTGCAAATACGAAATAGGAGGGTTATCAATTTAATGACAACAACTGTTCGACTGAAAGTAGGAATGAAAACCGTCAGGTTGAGCTGAAACTACTTATCTAATACTCCTACATGCAAGGCGTGATAGTAATCACAAATTGTATGAAGCTAGATGAAGTCGGCTGAACAAAACCTAATTGAGAACTCGTATGGTAATGGATAGGTCGGGATGCTACAAAATATCTATGGTGAGAATGTCCAAAATAACGGACTGGCAAACTTGCGAACGTACGGGTCTAAATTATTAATACATTAGAAATGTGTATGTCGTCAAGGAAGACGTTATCTACCGAAAAGTAAGAGTAAATAATATGAGATTCGGAACATCTAACGATGAGGATGTAAAGATAACAGGCTTAAAGTAAGCACCTAAGGATATATGTATAGCTAAGTCAATCGGAACGTGGTAAGCAAGAAACTGTCACTAACGCCTACTAGGAGACAGATGTATATAAGGTTCTAACGAACCAAAATTGCTTTATTCTTCACAGTACCAACGAGGCATGTAACAAATGTGGAGGGATAGTCCCTAATCTTGTTCGTTGAAAGCTAAATCAACTATATGTAACTCACAGAATCGAGTAAGATGATTGGACTTTTAGTAAGAAAAGGGAATGAATACATAGGTGAGTACAACATTGTTTGTAATCTAGTTGCTTTAGCCTAAAAGGATAAGATGGGACGCTGCAAGCAATGAAAGTCGCACGTAAAGTGTTAAGCCGGGGAATAGATGGAGATAACTTCAAATTTTTACCTATCGCAACGATATCTAAATTGTATATGTAGAAAGGAGCACCTAATTAAAGTGCTCCATAGGAGATTGATTATAAATGTCTGTTCATTAACTATTATTATGTTTATTTTATCGAATGGTGAAAAACTTGGACAAAAACTTCATTTTGCACAACAAAGCAGCTAGTTAATAAAACTAACTGCTCGTTGTACAAAAGAAACGCTACGCTTACAGAAATAATTTGTAACTTTAAGTTACAGAAATAGTATCAACAGGGTTAAAAATATTATTCGGAAATGAAAGATAGCTAAACAAAAACTTTATTTTAAAGCTGCACTTCGGTGATGGATTTTGTGTTATTTATATAAAACGATAATTATGATTTTTGTAGAATAAATAAGTCGGAAGAGGTGGGAAAATAATACTATATATGGATATGAAAACATTTAAAATGCGTGAAAAACGTTTAGTAGAACTATTAGGTGCAAAAGTACTATGGGAATTTGATCAGTGCTGTAACAGAGGAAATTGAAAAGCAGGAATTAGAATCTACAGCAGATTTACTAGAAGATCTATTCATACATGTGAAAGAAACCATCCAAATTCAAAATATGAACAAGAGCATAACAAAAGCCCCTGTAAAAACAGAGGCTGATTGTATAAATAAAGATACAATATTTATGAAAGCGTATGTAGAATTAATTAATTAATCATAAGTTTTTTATTTTTGAATTAGCTGTAGAGCTTTCATCTGTTCTAAAAGAATCAAATTGTTTTGTTCAATCATCTTTGCTACAGCTTCAAAATGAGCTTGATTCTCAAGAACTTCAATCTGCTTCTCTTTAGGGAGTGATTGAAGTATTTCTTTTATTTCTTTACACTCGTATATGTTATTCTCCGAGTCTTCAATTAATTTATTGCGACGGTTGGTGTATTCAAGTGCACCTAAAGTCGCTAATGCACGAGGATCTAATCCTAGAATTTCCATGTATTCCTCTCCTTTCCTCTACAAATAATTCGATAGGGGAAAGGGGATTCCTTTAGTAATTTGGTTGAGTCTTTATACAGTTATATAAATTGTTAATGATTAGTGGACATGTTATCTAGCAGGAACGTAGGAGAAATAGAGTAAAAAAATCCTTAAAGATAATGAGAAGAAAGGAGAATCCAGTAAAATACACTCACTTTCCCTAAGTAATCTTCATATGAAACGATTATTTACTTTTATTATAGATTTTAAATTAGATTCTTTGATGAAGAGTAGCTAGATATATGGAATAGGGGATGAATTAGCAGTTAAATTAGTATGATTTTTATGGAAGAATAAAAGATTTGTTAAAGTTTTTTAATGAATTCAATTTCATTATCTAATAATAATGGACGAGTTAAGTGTGAAGAGTTTTCTTCAACCTGTGTAGAATTTTTTGCACCAGGAATAGCAACTGAAACAGCTGGGTGACTTAAAACATACCGTAAGGCAATTTGCGTAATACTTCGATTTGATCGTACAAGTGAACGTAATTTATCTACTTTGTCTAAGCTATCTTTAAACCACTTTTCTTTGGGCCAATCTTTTCTTAAATCATCGTCTGAAAACTGGGTTTCATGATTAAATTTCCCAGTTAAAATTCCCATCTTAAGTGGACCTCTTATTACAGCACCTAAATTATGTTTTTCAATATAAGGAAGGATATCTTTTTCAGGTTCTTTATTTAAAATACTATAATCAAATTGCACAACATCTAAATCATCATTCTGATTAAAATGTTTAATATAATCTAAATCATTAGTAGAAACACCAACTGCTCTCACTTTACCAGATTTTTTTAAGGTTTGGAAAGCTTGTAAAAAGGCTTCTGTTTCTTCAGGTTTATCCCACCAAATATGACAAAAGTACACATCTATATAATCCGTTTTAAGCCGCAGTAAACTAGCATCAAACGCATCAATGACCTTTTGAGGATTTCCATAAACGGCTGGTTGATTGGGATCATAATGATGACCAATTAATCCACCTTTTGTAGAAAGAATAATATCCTGCCTACGTTTATTTATAGCTTTTGAAACGAGTGTTTCACTATGACCTAGTCCATAAACATCAGCAGTGTCAATAAAATTAACCCCTAGGTCAATCGCTTTCTCAATTGCATCAATGGATTCATTATCTTTTACTGTGCCCCATTCATCACCACCAATTGCCCAAGAGCCGAATCCTATCTCAGAAACTATTAATCCTGTGTTACCTAATAATCTATATTCCATTATGTACGAACTCCTCCTATTCAGATTATGTTATTAGAAATATATATAGTGATCAGTTGGAATATTCTAGAATTTATTTTCAGGATATAAATTAGAGTATATATTTTAATAAATATAATTGAAGGAGACTTGTCCTTGATAAATCTAGGTCTGGATCCAAAGAAAGTGGGTTATTTAAAGAGTAGCGTAGAGTTAATAATACTTTTGGGTGGAGAAGTTAGGTACTAAGGAGAACGTGAGCAATCTCAAAAGTTAAATGTTCAGTCTACAAAATTTTTATTAGAATTAGCTAAGGATGAAAATGCACGTTTTCATTATATATCGACTTTAATTGTGGTAGGGCAGGCTGAGAGCGATCTATATTCTTTGAGTCTAATTTTGATAGGGAGAAAAATTTAGATAATGTGTACTTAGAAAGTAAATTTTAAGGTGAGAAATGGTTAGAGAGGCAATTGGAAAAAGGAGCTCGTACCACGATATACTGTGTGGGGAATTTAGTTGGTAAATCTAAAACGGTTAAATTTTAATTCAATATGAATGAAAACAATTTCTGTAGATGATTGAAAGGGATGTGCTTATTTAACGTAGCACCTGAAATCAATACATATTTAGATTTAACGCCTGTCGACTATGAAAGTTTAGCTATTACTGAAATGTTTTATAAGTCTAATATAGTAACTAAAACCATGCATATTTTTAATCCGATTCTACTTAAATGGAACCAATCTATTCATAGTTTACAAGCTTTCGACTACGATATCATGTTAATGAAGCAAGAAACGTATATAGAACAGTTTTAATCCGAATCTCAATACTGATGATCAACAAGCTTTAGAGCTTATAATAACCGTTACTAGAATCTGTAGTAGAGCTATCAGTAGGTATTTCCATCTTGTTCGTATACGCCAGGATATCTGAAGAATGTACATTGTTTAGAGTCAAATCAAGAATATATCAATTTGTTATTAAATTATGCTATGAATATAGAGTATGTACCATTCATTAAAGAACCGATACTTTTATAGCATATATTATCGATTTTGAATAAAAAAGAACCTGTTTTCCATGGAGAACAGGTTCTTTTTCTGGAAAGATAACTAAGGGATATGGAAAAGATTCATTCTCAATAGGAGTGGGAACGCACTATTGAGAATATAAATATGCAATTATGCATTTTTATATAGATTATTATTATAGTAATAAAATTTAATATATAATTAAGAAGTTTTTTGAAAGCTGCATCTTTATATTGTGAGCATGTAGAAGAATGAATCTGTTCTAAAATTCATCGTTTACGGAAGTGCTAGCTATTAAATTTATAGGTGAAACATTTTATTAGTAAAATATAAATTAGACAGAATTACTTAGCTTGTCCTTATGAGAAATATCGGTATTTATATAACTATATATAATAAATGCTGGTTTTAAATTATATATTTAACAATGAAATAGGAGGTCTATTGTGAACAAAATTAAGAAATTATTTCTAAGTTTTATGGTATGTATTTTATTATTTGGTACATTAGGAACGACTTATGCAGAACAAAGTAGTCAAGGGAATTCATTATCTTTTATTGACGTTCCTAAAACCCACTGGGCGTATAAAGAAATGATGTATATGGCTGAGAATAAGATTATAACGGGATACGGAAATGGGTATTTCGGTGCTACGGACCCTATTACTCGTGAACATCTCGCTGCTTTCTTGTATCGATATTTAAAACCGCAAGATAGTACAAATAATCCATTTGTTGATATTGGTGAAAGTAATTTCAAAAAGGAAATCTTGGCACTAACAGCACGAGGTATTTTCAGTGTAAATGCTGAGAAAAAATTCAATCCCAAGAATATTATGACACGCGCTGAAATGGCTACTGTGCTTGTAAGAACATTTGATTTAAAATCACAAGGAAATGTTGAATTTACGGATATGAAAGGTCATTGGGCCAATGAATATGTGAAAATTCTAGCTGGAAACCAGATAACAAGTGGTACGGGTGATGGTAATTTTAATCCAAATGGAATTGTTACTAGAGAGCAATTTTCTATGTTCTTATATAGGGCGATTATGAAAGTAACAGATATGAAAAATGATGAATCAGCTGGCTGGGTGAAGGAGAAAGAGAATTGGTACTATTACAACAAAGATGGGAGTAAGCAAAGAGATAATATTACGTTAGATGGAATAGAGTACTCCTTTTTTAAAGATGGAAGGCTATTCCAAGGAAGAAAGCAAGTAGGGAGAGATACTTTATATTATAGTGAACCTGGTAAACTAAAGACTGGATGGAGTTTTTCTGCAACTTCATGGAGCTATTTAAAAGATGGGAAGTATGTGACAGGAACATTTACCTATCAAGGAAAACCATTTGAAATTAATAAGTACGGGGATATGGAAAAGGGATGGATTACTTTACGTTCTGCTGTTAAAAGAATCTATCCAAAGCCAGAAACAAAATTTCTATTTAAATCTAAGACTGTAAAGGATGGAGATGTTTTAGAGGTCATATCCAAGCAAGGTTTATGGTATCAGGTAAAATACCAAGGAGAAATTGGATATGTTCGAGTACTGGAGTCTGTTGTAATTGGTGAATCACCAGTTCGTTCATGGGATGTAGCAAAAGAAGCAACGAATTTGTCTCAGTTTATGATAACTGAGTATCATAAAGATCCAGAAAAATATTTTCCACAAAATATTCAAAAGAAATTTGATAAACAATTAGATAGTGATACAGAGATTCTTGCGAATGGATTACAATGGATTGATAAATTAAAAGAAGCACTCTATTTAGATAATAAACAAGGGTGGGTACAAGAAGAAGGAAAATGGACGTATTATAAAAAAGATGGCCAAAAAATAACTGGTTTCCAAACAATTGATGGAAAACGATATTATTTTGGTACCGATGGGTTTATGCAAACGGGATGGGTACATACAAATGGATCAGATTATTATCTGGGAACAGATGGTGTAGTACAAACCGGAATCCAACATATAGATGGGAAAATCTATTACTTTAGTCCGTTAGGTTCTGTACAATCAGGTTTTACACATGTTGATGGAAAACCATATTATTTCGATGCTTCTCATGAGTCAAAAAATGGTTGGATGAAGCAAAAGTTTAATTGGTACTTACTACAGCCTTCAGGTGCATTACAAACAGGAGATTTTACATATAAAGACAAGAAATTCTCGTTTAATCAAGACGGAGAAATGATTAAAGGGTGGGTTACATTAGAATCCCTTGTTAAAAAAATATATCCTGAGCCAGACTTAAGAAAAACATTACGTGCAAAAAGTGTGAATAAGGGTGAAGTGATAGAAGTAGTGGGGAAAGTCGGTTCTTGGTATGAGGTTAATTATCAAGGAGAAAAAGGATATGTACGTATTCATGATGCCATTATTTTTGATCAGGAGGCTAAAAGTCCACTTACTTTGCTTGATGGAAAAGTAAAGATATTTGAAGGTGTATTAGATTACTTAAAAAGTGACGAAACATACATAAATAACACGATCAAAATTTTAGAGGAAGAAGAACAACGTTGGGTAGATGATGCAGAAAACTTAGAGAATCTTTCCAGAGACATTAATGATGCAAAGCAGGATGTTCAGTATAAAAGGCAAGTCATTAAAGAAGCGCATGATAAGTTAGAAGAATTAGTGAATGCCATGAAAGGTGACATAAGAAACTTAACGGTTACGCAAAGGAAAGAGTTAGTAAAATTGCTTGGAGCCGATGGGAAAGAATTACTAGACTTTGGTATGGATACATATGTTTTTATACTTCAACAATATGTATCTATGGCTCAAGCGTATGAGAAAACCTATCAAGAATTAGATGTGGTTGCGGGTAAAGTTCTTGAATTGCAAAAAGATATTAACGCACTTATTCATCAAATCACATTGGATATGCAAGTGTTATCGAAGGGATTATCTGGTGTCATTAAAGACTTAGGGCCAGTCGTAAATAGCTCCATTCGCTTGAAACATTCCATAGATGAGGCGAAACCTGGGATGGAGGAACTTGTACAAGTAACAAGGAAAAATATTCCAGTCATTGCACAAGACTTACAAGCATTGGATGCGAAAGTCCCAGGATTCTTCACAGATTTCAATATGGGAATAGATCTTGCAAATACATTGATGGACTCCGCTAATAGAATAGCAAGTCATAAAATTGATATTCCTGCGGCTGCCATCAATGTTGGAAATATTGACTTGAGTAATGCACTACGCGATTTAGGTGGCGATCCATCTAGGGTATATGATCGAAAGAATGATGGAGATTTATCATTCGTATTAGGTATGACGCCTATAATTGGTACAGGAAAAGAAATTGGACAACTCGTCAAAGGTGAAGACTTGGTAACAGGTCAAAAATACGGTCCAGAAGATTATGCGTGGGGTACACTGGCCGCCGTATCTGGTGGTACAACACGAGTTGTTGGTAAAGTTGTTGGAAAGATTGGAGACCTAGAAAAGAAAGCGAAAAATCTTGAAAAAGCAACACAAGGTACTTCAGGTATCGGATGGAGTATGCCAAGAGGTGGAGGGGTCATCAATGGTCGTAAATATTCTGAGCATGCTTTAGAAAGAATGGCTCCCGATACAATACAAGTACGCGCTGAATTAGAGGCACGCGCGAAAAGTAGAGGGCTTGTACCTGGTACACAGAAATTTAAAGAATTTGTGGATCCTAGAGGTATTACACCTTCTGTAGTAGAGGATATAATCAAAAATGGGACAAAAAAAGCTGGAAATAAACCTGATTCATGGGAATATACTGGACGCGACGCTAGGGTCATTACTAATGGTAAAGGTGATGTAGTAACCGTTGTCCCTTATTAAGGATAAAAGGAGTCATCGCGATGGGAATTATTTATGATGAATTGGAATTATTAGAGATTTTCTGCAATGAACCTAAGGTTATAGATGCTAATGCAAGTATATATAGTTACAAATCGACAGATACGTTAGGATATACCTTGGAATTATTTATATCTGTTTATGAAAACTATGTAAGCCTTGAATTGACGCACGAGAACTTAAAATTGCTTATTTACGATGTTGTAGTGGTTAATGTAAATAAAATAAAAACTTGGGAAAATACTTTAAAAGTTTACGATGAAAGTGAAAAACAACTATTACAAGTTGCTTTTAAACCAAATTTTTCATTACAGACTAAGTTTTAAAATAATAAAAAGGGTTATTTTCGTAATCCTTTTTATTTTATGTTTAAGACCTAGAACACCGTACATACCTTGAACATGATATAAAAAAGTGAGGCATAACCAAACTTCTTCTAACTCATTCGTTTGCACATTAATTTATATTTACCGTAATAATGAAGGTTTATTACCAAGTGCTTCAAATAGGACTTGGTATGAAGCGAATATAAATTATATATGAGAGTATCGAGGAAATGATAGAATTATTTATTCCAGTGATAGATTTAGTGTATAAAACTTCTAATCATTATAAAACGTTTACAGAAGTAAAATGGGAAATAGAGGGATTAAATTTATGGAAATAGTAAAATTGGATGGAAGAAAATTCACTAGTAAAGAAGTATTGCATCAAACATTAAAAAAACAATTAGACTTCCCTAGTTTTTATGGGGAAAATGCGGATGCTTTGTGGGATTGTTTAACTGGGTTTATAGGTCTTCCCATAACAATAGAATGGGAGTTTTATAAAGAAAGCCAGATTATGTTAGGAGAAGAAGCAGATTTGATTTTAAAAACATTTCAAGATGCTCAAGAAGAAATGATAGACAAATTCTATATTATTGTAAAATAGTAGAAAGAGCCTTAGGTAAACATAAAACCGTTGAAATATTTAATTTCTGGGGTTTATATTATATCAATTTGATTCTTTTTCATATTGGTTCTTCATACTTCAATCCGTTTCTGTACCTCTGCAATATTATAAATCTCTTTTTAAACGCTATGCTTGTTATAATCAAGCATTAGATGTGGGGCAGGTGAAACTGTTGAATTTTAAGTTTAAAGATAAAAATATATAAGGGGAATGTGTTATGAAAGTAACTTGTTTATATAATACCGGTAATGACCTATCTAAGATAACAGAGGAAACATTTAATTTAGCCATTGAAGAAGAGTATATTGTTTATGGAATATGCAAATTACAAAGTGGTGAATTAACATATTTAATCTTAGGAGAACGTGAAAATATGCCATCATGGTATCCAGCAGAATTATTTAAAATATCTGATGCGTTACAACCTATAGAATGGTATTGTGCAGAACACAGACATGTCAAAGATGCAACTATAGATTATATATGGGGATATAAAGAGTTAGCATTGGATGATACACATGCTCTTGGTTTAATAGAAAGAGAGAATAAGGATATAGAACTATTTTTAAAACGTAAAGCTGAAATTGATGAATTTGAGGAATTGTAATAGTAAGTGAATGAATTGATTAGCCTATAAAAAGCGTAGAAATTAAATATTTCTACGCTTTCTTGTACATAACATTTAAATAAACAGCTTATTTTTTGAAAAAGTTGAAAGATGTCATTTATGTTGGCGCGAATATCTATTACAATGTACTTTATATAAAAAAGTAGCTGCAAGTGCAACTACTTTTTTCACAAAAACATTTTTATTCAAATAACACCTTTAGCGTAAACTTGCGCTTAATGGTACTTGAGAATAAATTGTGAAATTGTTACCATAAGTACCGTGTCTTGAAAATGAGGAAGAAATTGAACCGTTCCAACTTTTGTAGGTAGCCCCAGATGTATCTGTTCTTAGAAGTACGTTTGAAAAGCTAGCTTGGCTAAAGTAATTACGTCCAGTATCTTCAACCCCCTGAAACATTTTTACTGGTTCATATTGAGAAAATGAGCCATATACAGGTTGATTTGCATATCTAGGGCTTCCATTTACATACATAGTAACCGTACCATTTCCGTTATTAACTATTTTCAGATTTACTCGATCACCATCTTTAATTGACGCATCATACTGTGTGTTCCAATACTTACTGTTTTGACCCGATTCATTATATCCTGAATTTAGAAATACTTTATATCCACTTGGTGTTTTGGAAATACCACCCTCAACTTTAGATGCTCCAATACCTAAATACCAATTCACATACCCATCTTTAACAACAACTGATTTTGGTAGATTTATATCAGCTGCAATCCCGGTATAGGTACTATTTGTAACACTTTTTACAGCACCTTCTGTAGCTGCAAAACTAGTAGTTAAAAACATTGATAGAGAAATTAGAAGTGAACCAACTAGATACATCATTTTTTTCTTACTTTTCCTTAATACTTGATTCATGTTAGATCCCCCATATTTTAAATTATTAAATTGTATGGAAAGTTGGCCAACTAACTACAACTTACAAATTAAAGATAAATCAGGTTTTATTTAATGTATATATTTTCCTGTTATAAGTCATTGAAATGTCAAATAAATTTATTTTTTCATATTTATCAATATAGGTGGAGTTGACAGATTAAAGTGGTATGTCTATTTAAATGTAAGAAGATTTTGTTAAAAATACAATTAAAACCTATCAATGTGTTGGGGATAATATGTACTACGATTCATTTAGAGGAGAGAAATATGGAATGAATATAGTTTGATTTATCAAAGAGTATATCTGAAATGTTTAGAAATGGATGAAAAACAAAGAAAATAAATGAATCGTTTTTGTTAAGGAATTCATTGAAATAGTTCGTAGATGAAGGGGAATATATGATTTATAAGACATGGATTTCCTATATAAAAGAAGAAAGGGGATCCAGCTATGGGAAATACAAAATCAAAGTTAGATAAAGCAGCTATTGAAGAGGATATAGAGGCATTAAAAGATGAAAATGAATGTTTACGTATGGAAATCGATTACTTAAAAAAGTTAAAGGCCTTCTTTCAAAAAGAGATGGAATTACAGAACAAGACAAAGCGAAAGTAATTTATCTTACAAAAATCGGAAGTTCGGAACATATTAAGATAGTATTAGATAATTATATAGGTCATTACAATCGCAAAAGAATCCAAGTACAGTTAAAAGGAATGAGTCCAGTACAATACCGGACTCACATTCAAATAGCTGCTTAATTTTTTGTTTAATTCTTCAGGTCCATTTCATCATAGGTGATTGATTGTTGGTTTGCTACGCTCAGTGATTGTTATTCTTTAAATCATCTCATATTACGTTAGTTTAAGTATTGAGAGTAAAAGAATAGGAATAGAAAAATGAATGTTTTGCTAAATAATCTATTAAAGAAACTTAAAGGAATAACAAGTTCTCCTATTGTAAGGATTTTAAGTTTATCCTTATTTAGTCCTTTTATTAATTCTTTTAATGTTTGGAAGTTTATTTTATTAACGAAAGACCAACTTGGCACAGCTTTTGTATCTGAACCTATTTTGAAAATGATATGAATACTATGTGCATGAAAACCGCTTATTATTAAAATAAGCATAAATCCTAAAATAATGAACCAAGTCATTTTTCAACATCTCCTTTCAGTATTTAATATTAAGATATTAAAACTGTTGAGAAAGTGTGCTGTTGTCCATGAAAAATATTGAGAATTTGTTGAGGAAATGTTGAGAATGTTGCAATGTTATTGATTGTAGCGGAGTTAATAATGCTTGTCATATTATATGTGTGAAAAAAGGAAATAGGAAAGAGAACAGTTGCGGAGACTGTTCTCTTAAGGAGCGGAAGTGCTGAACATTTTCAATGACAATGATTCAACCATTCCGTTAATAGTATGTGCAAATATTTATAATTCATGCAAGAAAGGCGGCTATTTTTAATAGCCGCCTTGCCTCAGGGAGAATTCAAGAAAATTAGAGATTGATTATGGATACAGATTGGCTGTTACCAATTTATTTATATTATTAGTAAGGATGCAATAAATTATTCATAAGTTAAAATCTAGATTCATCGTAGCATGAGTGATATGCAAAGTAAAAAAGGCAGTTTTTAAGATGTGCATTAGGACTTGAAAGAGGCATCAATGACAATTTAGAAGGAGATTATCACTATACAACATATGGGGATGTTATGGAAAAGTGACAATAATTTTCTTGTTAATAATTGATTTTCATAATGTGAATTCCTTTTTTGGAAAACCATGTTGTTACAATGGATTTTTCTGAAATTATATATGCTATTAACTGTAGAATGGAAGCTTCAGTAGCATAAAAGCGGGTACGAAAAATTGTTGTGCGAAGTTTTTAGCTGTTGCTTTTGGATAATCTAAAAATATTTGATGTATTAATAATTGATTACTAGAATGAAATAGGATATGACAGATCCCATGGCTAAAATCCTCCCATTGTTCTTGCTGAGAGATATGATTATCAATAACTCAGTTTGCTATTTAATTTCTTGAGTGACTTGCAAATGGATTACAATACAGTCAAATGTTTAGCTATTTGCAATCTCAATCCTGCCAATCTGCTTGGGAGCAATAATAGATAAGCATTTGTGCAAGTGCTGGATACAGTCTTAAGGTTATGAGTGGTTTATGTTTCCAATAAATTAATACATGATTAAATTATAATGTTTTATATATAGAAAGTTAAAATAAATAGTATTCAAGACGAGATTATAGATAGATGAAATAAGAAATTCGATTTCTATTAAATCTATAATGCGTGAGTAGCATTTTAGGTTTGGTGGGGAATTATTGACCAATATATATGATAATATCTGTTTATGTTTTGAAAAATAAGGTAATATATATATGGTAAATTATTCATGAATTTTCGTTTTTTACAGTAGGAGTGAGAATGTGATTAAAAAGGCAATTGACTTTGTTTTAACTGAAGTTGACGTACCAGCACTTAATCATCCTGGGATAAGTAAGGAGATTAAGTATAAAGTCACAAATACTAAGGTTAGAATTAATTCTTTCAGGAAGATAGGAGATTTGAAAATTTATATGAATAGATTTTAGGATACCTCTAAAAATGGAAATTATTTAGTGTATAAATCGCTAAAGAATAAAGGACTGAAAACTTACGAGGATATATATCCTGAGTTCAAAGAGAAGTTTCAATGTTATTTTGATGATATTACAGTTTTAAATGATTTTGTTATAGGAAAAACATATACATCGTGGGATATTTCTAATTTTGCTAGAGATTATGATAATAGAAAAGGTATTTATTTAATAGGAGGAACCTCTAATTTAAAGGCGATTTTTATTAAAGTGACGTTAGAAAATGGGAAATATGCTAATGAATGGTTAGAAGAAAATAGAGTCCTCAAATATTATTTTAAAAATAGAGCAAATAAGTTTAAGTTAGAGTACCAAGATAATTTCGCTATTTATAGTACGAAAGAAACGGATGTACCAATCTATGTATTTATTAAAGAAGATACAAGGTGTGTATTACATGGTGTGTTTAAATATATACAGCATGTGGAAGAGACAGATGGATCAAAGTGGTTTGAATTAGAAAAGATTGATTATTATCAAACTTTACATGCTTTAACTAATCAAGAATATGAGAATGACTTGGATATAAAAGTAAAACAATCTCAAATTTCTAATGGCTCTGCACGTAAAGAGCGCTTAAAAAAAGCCGCCAGGAAACCTGACGTAGTGGAAGTGGTTACTACGCAATACAAAAGAAATCCAGATGTTATTGCGGAAGTATTAGAGAGAGCAAATGGATATTGTGAAGAATGTAAACAAGAAGCACCATTTAAAAGAGCTAAAGATGGTACCCCTTATTTAGAGGTTCACCATGTTATTCCTCTTGCTCAGGGAGGAGAAGATTCGGTAGAAAATGCTGTAGGCCTATGTCCAAATTGCCATAGAAAGGCACATTATGGATAATGATTTTAGTAGATAGGGGCAATATTTATGGATATATACAAGGAACTTGGAAATGCCTTAGTAAAAATTTATAAAGATGAAAGTTTGAATGATGAATATAATTGGAAGGTAACTGTAGACAATTTAACATATGGGTTTAAGCATATAAGAAATTATGGTGGAAAAATGGCACAACCAAAAAATGAAAATGCATTTGATGGTAAACCTAAGCTAGGATTATTTGATTTTAAGGTAAAAACTGAATCTAAAAGGTACAATGTAACTCATAGAGAAACTATAATAAATTTACTAAATTACTCCACCCTAACGAACTGCGAGAATATTTGGTACGGCAGAGATCCTGAACGGTATGCGACTAGTTTAGTAGAATATCAAACATTAATAACATTAGCATTATTAATGTTTGAGCAAGAAATAAATTGGGGCGATGAAATTTTTCAAAGAAATACCTTTTTTTCACCTCATAAAAATGCAAGACCTAGAGATATGTTAATGGGCTTCATAAGAATGTTTTTTTGGCTGAATAATATTGATAGTTATCCGTTTTGGATAGAGAATAAGTCGACACCTACATTTCCTAAAGGAAATTACAACAAATTAGATAAGGAAATGAAGGAATTCTTTGAGTATTATAAAACAATACATTTAAATGAAAATCCTCCTCTTATTTATGGGGAAAGTAGAAAATATATGAACAAGCTAGCTGCTAATGCTAATGATAATGAGAGATATCTTTTAAATAAAGGACGAAAACGCTGAAGTAGTTGATGTCTTTGTATTGCATCAATTCGTAAATGAATTTGAATAAATATTTAGGGAACAGAAGCTAAAAAATATTTCGTTAGATGTTTTGTTTGAGAAAACAAGTAAAGGATATGTATTGATTAAGTACAATACCTAATAATGATATGGAAGAAGAAAGGTAAAAAGTCTCGTTCTTTCTGTTCATTTCCATTCTTTTCGTCTATACTGAAGTAATATGTCGAAAGGATGTTCGTGAAATATGATAAATGTTATAGAACTATTTGCAGGAGTGGGTGGATTTAGAATCGGATTAGAGAAAATCGGCCACTTTCAAATAGTATGGGGAAACCAGTGGGAACCTTCAAAAAAGGCACAGGATGCTTTTCATTGTTATGCACAACGATTTCAGGATAAGGGGATTCATTGTAACCAAGATATTGCTACCGTAACCGATGAAGAGATTCAAAAAATAGAAGCAGAAATGATTGTAGGTGGTTTTCCATGCCAAGATTATTCAGTTGCACGTAGCTTATCTGGAGAAAAGGGTATACAAGGAAAAAAAGGCGTATTATTTTGGGAAATCAAGAGATTAGTAAATATAAAACGCCCTAAGTATGTGTTGCTTGAGAATGTAGACAGGTTATTAAAGTCACCATCTAAACAAAGAGGTAGAGATTTTTCTGTAATGTTAGCTACGTTTAGAGATTTGGGTTATCATGTAGAATGGCGTGTCATTAATGCAGCTGAGTATGGACAAGCACAAAGAAGGCGTCGCATTTTTATTTTTGCATATCGAAATGATATCCCTTATACGATTACGCATAAGGATGAGACAGATTATAGTTTATTACATCATAAAGGCTTCTTCGCCATTCCATTTCCTGTACAGGCTGAATCCTCACCGAAACACCCAGCTAAAGAGTTTGAGTTACCGCTTGATATTGTTGATGTATCTGATAATTTTTCAGCAGGTTACTGGAATGCAGGGATTATGAGGGATGGGCGAATTTATACAGCCCAGCTTATAGCGATAGAAGAAAGTCCTATTCCATTAAGATCTATATTAGAAAAAAATGTAGATGATAAATATTACCTAAGTGAGATGGCTATTGAAAAATTTGAGTATCTAAAAGGTCCTAAAAAAATTGAAAGAACCGCAGCAAGTGGTCATAAATATATTTTTTCTGAGGGTGGAATGGCATTCCCGGAATTGTTAGATAAACCAGGCAGAACAATGCTAACAAGTGAAGCGAGTATAAATCGAAGTACGCATGTAGTAAAAGATGAAAAAGGACTTCGATTTTTAACACCGATTGAATGTGAACGACTAAATGGTTTTCCAGATGATTGGACAAATACAGGAATGTCTAATCGGATGCGGTATTTCTGTATGGGAAACGCGCTAGTTGTAGGGTTAATTGAGCGTATGGCCAAAAGGGTATATGATATAGATAATATAGTTGAAAAACAACAAGAGATTAAATTTCAGGAGATGGTATAAGCCATCTCCTTTATTGTTGCATTAATAAGAACTATATTAGGCAGTTTTCATTTGTTTTTTTAAAGGAAAATTCGGAATTGATTTACCTTGTGTAAAGGATTTTCATACCAATGGTTATATTACAAAGAAGTTTAGAAAAACAATAGTTTGAACTACCCCCACTTTCACTTCTAAACGAAGTGAAAGTGGGGGTAGTTCAAATTCGATATTAAAATAATTGAGCTCTGCTTGTGCAAGGATAATGTTCACCTAATTTATAGAAAAGACATGGATTGAAAACAAATCCATGTGTTATCTCATCTCTCGTGATATTATTTTGGAAATAAAAAAAGCTACAACGGATTAAGTTACTATTTTATCTGCAGAAATGCGAAGAGTTGCAATAGTTATTATCAGATTAACATCACGTTCGCTAGATATTAAAAAATTTAAAAACACAAATCACACCCAAATGAATAGCTACAAATGATCGTACCTAATGATTGATTCTGCTAACAAATCATATACCTGCTCAAGTCTATATCCATTGCCGGCTCCCAGCGGTTTAATCAGAACCATGTTCATGTAATCCAGTGGTTCTGTAAGCTGGTTGTCAAACGTATAGTGATGAGCAATAAATACTTGATTTTTCCCTACTTCAGGCGTTGATTCAAGTAATTGCGGCAATTCGGGTTGGATAAGGCGCTCTTCTAGCTGAATCTGTTCTTCTCCGAATGCAATCTGAGCGGTTTCCTTTGCTCGATTAATTGGACTGGAACGGACAGGAGTTTGAAACGGGATGTGTCTATCAACGAACAGTCCTCCCATTTTTCCTGCCTGTTCTCGACCAGTTTCGCTAAGAGAGGGATTTTCAGGGCCTGCATTTTCAGGCTGCGCGTGCCGAAAATATAAATTATATCCTCCTGTTTGAAGCAAAGAAAATGGATTTTGTGTGGGTCTGATTAGCCGCCACAATGCCCACTGTGTTTTTGAGAAGCTTTTCCCTGTCATCAACTTCTTATCCTTGAGTTGTTGTTTCATTTGTTCTCGTTTTTCTCTTGCATCCTCGCCGCCTTTAGCCTTTAAAGAAATTTCAACAATTGTACCATTTGTGATATACCAGCTTTCGACACTCGTTTTTAAGCCATGCCAGTTTCCTTTGTTTTTTTGTGCTCGTATTGGGCCTAAAACATTTAATTGATTGACGAGTTCTGCAAAATCCAATCTCTCCCATTCTTTTAAACGGAGCGGCTGAGGCGCATGTTGCATAATAAGATTTCTCCACGCTTCACTCCTGTCAGGAGAAGCGATTGGGATGTTAACCTTGTAGGACAAACTAAGCGTTTTTTGTTCCTCACTCCACTCTAATTCTAATTCATAGTTCGGGTCGGATAAATCAAAGCCTGACGAAGCTGCAGCTTGCAATGCTTGCTCCAAAGCAATCGACGGCTCCTCGCTTTGCGAAAGCTTGATTCTGTACTTAAAGGTTAGTTCCCATTCGTCTTTAATCGTCCGCGTATAATCCAGCCATTCTGATACAAGGTTAAATCTGGGCTATCCAAAAAAAGAATGTCGAACATATCAATTTCTTGAATTTTCATGTCTAATTGGTCTAACTGAAGTTGATTCTCTTCAGTCAGCACTTGGTTTGCATCAAGCAGTAGTTTGACTTCAAATGGGATTTCGGAATAATTCATATAAACACTCCTTAGAGAATTATAGACCATAAATAGGTATGGCAGAAATTACAGTAGAACGCCTCTATGTAGGATTCCTGGGCTCTGCAGAATCATTGAGCTGCAAGCCAATCGAGTACGATTCCAAATTTAGTCTAGCAACAGGGCATGCTCCATACGAAATACGCCCTGTTGTATATTTTGTTACTTTAATTCAACTGATAAGAGTTCCCAATGTTCGATTAAAGATAAGGGGTTAAATCTGGTGGATTCTGCTTCCAATACTCCGCAAGTAAAGCTGGAGCTGTAAGGAATAGCAGTCCGTTTCCTTCTATCGATTTTTCCGTACCTAAGGGAACGGTGTGCTTGACCAACTGTGCATACAATTCATCCTCTGTCAGCTGTCGGTTGAATTGATTGGAGGCTTTACAATAATTCAGCAAAAGCGCCAAAGCCCCGGCCACATGAGGTGTAGCCATCGAGGTACCAGACAATACTTTGTACGGATTACTTGGATCCGATACCAAATCGAGGGGATATGCAGACAGAATGTTTACCCCGGGAGCTGTCAAATCCACTTCGTTGTTGCATGATAAGAAATCGGCTGCTTTGCCGGTAAAATCAACGGCACCGACGGAGGTAGCTTCGTTATATCCTGCCGGGTAGCGCAATTCGGATCTCCCACCGTTACCAGCAGCACAAGTGACGATAATACCTTGTCCTACCGCTTGCTGAATTACCTTATGAATCTTCGGATTATCTTTGGTGGTAGATAACGACATGGTGATGATATGGACGTTCTGCTGAATGGCGTACTCTATGGCCCGAACAATCCATTCTGGTTTACCAGAACCATGACGATTTAGTACCTTGAGAATTAGCAGGTTTGCTTTAGGAGCGACTCCGACAACGCCGTTATCATTCTTGGAAGCAGCAATGGTACCTGCTACATGGGTTCCGTGACCATTATAGTCTTTATAGTTGTCAACAGCTCCGTTGTCATCATCGGTGAAATTTCTCCCGTCGATAATTCTGTCTCGCAGGTCGGGATGATTAACATCACAGCCGGTATCAAGAACGGCGATGGTTACACCTTGGCCATAGTTACCATTTTCCCAGAATTGCGGGGCTTGGATCATTTGAACACCTTTAGGGATTTCCTTGATTGGTCGGTTGACCTCTTCTGTTTGGAAGGGGAGCAGATTGACTGTATCCTCATTCCGATTCGCTACTGACATATAGAATCAAAACCTTTCTTTTAATGTTATTGGTGAAATACTCCAAAATCGATGATCTCCGCCAGCTCGGGAAGATCAATTAAAGGGTTGCGGTTTCCCTGAATGTCGAAAATTGCTTGGTTGCGATGCTTTTCGTACAAGTGTCCTGGAGGATCCTGTTTATGCCATTGAAGCAACACGTTTGTATCGATCTTACCGTGAATGTTTGCATCGACGGCATCGGGATAACGCAGGAAGAAGTATAGCATCGCGCGGGCTACGAAACCTTTACCATATTCGGGTTCGAAGACGCCGCCTTCCTCACCACTTCCGCCTTCGCCTTTTCCACACTCATCGAGTACCCATTCTGTACGAAATTCTTCTGGGGTGTAGTCGGCGAAATCCTTATACACCTTGTTACCTCTTTTGTTATTACATTCTTTTTCACAGTAAAATAAGTGATGCATATCTCCTCTCATAGGCTCTTGCTCATTAAACCAAGACTGCGAAACTACGTGCTCGATGTTTGCAATATGCCCTGTAGATGTAGTTACATCCGCTGTCAATTGCGTAAGACTCTCCTCAATAACAACTCTAGGATCCGCCTCTTTTCCAGAATAAATGCTTCGAAAGGATCTATCTTCATGTAAATCGACCCATGTTTTTAAATGCTCATCGCTATTGGAATAGCGTACTTTTGTGCTGTGTGTATTCTCTAGCAATTCAGAGAGTTGCTGAAATAAAGCCTTGCCGTTCGTTTCATGAGGATTTATTCCTGTATAATACTTCTTGATATCCTCTTCATCTCGTACTGCATCATAATATGCTCTTTCCTCAGATTGAATTCGTTCTAAATTCGTTTCGAGCGTGGCAATCAGCGCCTTCTTAGAATCTACTATGCTTTCTTGATCTTGCTGTTTCGTGTTTTTCATTTCTGTCTTGTACCTCCCTTGATGTTATCCCATTTTTTATAAAAAATTCTTGTAGCGTTTTTATTTCTTGATGTTTCAATTGATTATGAAGAATATAAACGTTACTTTCTAATCTCTCTAAATGGATATGTACAGTAGACGGGGGAAGATATCCTGAAATATACTCCAACTGTATATACGGATTTAACGAATTTATATCAATGTATTCTTTGTTGAGTAAAATTTCACATTCAAAATTACCTGTTAGTGAATAGTTTCATCAAGTTAAATACTCACTTTTTTTGAGAGTATTTAACTTGATGATAACAAAAACAATTAAATAACTTTTTTATCAATCTACAAAGATTATTAATAATTATGCTTAATCGAAGTAGTGAAATACACTACGGGACTTTAAAAAATAAAGAAAATAGGTAGTTTTAATGTTCGGTTTTATGATCTATTTTTAGGATTATTCTATAAGGTGAAAAATTAATTATTTCACATAAGACGTATAATCTTTATTATCTTGAGCATAATAATTTTACAAAATTTATTAATAAGGTACTATATCTTTGTTTTTTAGTGGCAAAAATATAGAAAAGTTTCTTACTGGTACATAGGGAAGAAGGTTCTCATAGATCGTTTTCCAAAAGAATATAATGCTAAGTCATAATTTTGATTATTTAACTCAATTGTATGATGTTCGCTAAGTGTGTCAGCAAAACGAGCTGCTCCTAGAGCTAATAATCCTTCGGGACTAATACCTATAAAAAAGCCACCCTTCGGTTTATATAGTAAATAACTATCAGTTTGAACGTCTGAAGCTTCTAACGTGAAAGCAAAAGTAATGACGTCGGGAACTGAATTTTTATCTCGTGGACCTAAATAAGTAATTTTATCATTTTCTCCAAGTTGATCTTCCAGATAATACTTATACCAGAAATGATATCCACTTAGACTACTGCCTTTTTTCTTTTTTTCTCCAACGAATACATGTTCAAACCCACTTAGGTTTACACCAGATTTGCTGTTGAACTGTAAAAACCATATGTTATGCAAATACGTATACCATTGTTCATCAGATAAACTCGTACCTTTTCTTGTTTCAACAAAAGTTCTACAAAGCTTCATAGGATGAGATTGTATAGCATACTTTAAAAGTTCATCTACTTCTTTTTGTTCTTCAACAGTATTATCTTCTCTTAAGTGTGGATTTAAAAAGAAATTATTAAATAATTTTTTAACTAAATCATATGATTGTATTTTACTATTTGGTATGTGTACTTCTTTTATTAACATATGGTCTTGTTTTTCTTCTTTTGTTCTAACTTTTGTAGGTTCAACTAATACATAGCCCTTGTTGTTATCTACATTATCTTTATTAAATGTAGGTTGTATCCCATTTCCAAGCATATCTGCATCCCATATTTCCTGATAAATATTTGACATATATTTATCACTCCTTTTCCTTAATAAAATTGTTCATTCAAGATATATTGTTTGTTAAATCACAAAATCTATTCATAATAAAAATGAAAAATTTTAGAAAAAGGAAGAGTAAAGAATCCTATGTCTTGAGAACTGTAAAATTGATATTTGTAAATAAGTTTATACAGATTTTATTATATTAATAGACCTATCAACTGTGTTTCCTAGTAATTCATTTAAGTGATATTTTTTCAGGAGCTAAGAATGAGATATATTCCAATCATTAAGTGTGTTATCCGAAATTAAAGAACTTAATATATTGGTGATAATAGTATGTATTGCTCCACTTTCTTCCTTTCATGAAAGGAAGAAAATAATGTCATTATTAAAAGAACAAGTCAAGCAAATATGTAATCGACTTGCTCCGCATGGATGGGGAGAGTTGCTTTATGCAGTAAACTTATTCTTATCATTGATAATGAGGCCAGTTATGCTTATAAGGATTAAAACATAACAATTTAATTACATTGTTGTTATATCTAATAGCGATTAATATCGCAATCTTATATTTTATATAAAAATTAATATAAAAATATATTAATTATCAAAATGAATATGAACATAAAAAGTAGGTGAGTATATAAGTTGATATGCCTTATTGACCAGTATTGGAGGAAAGAATAATGAATGAAAAATATTTATTATTCGCCATGGTGAAGCGGAAGATAATGATTACGATGGTCCTTTAAAACCAGAGGGAGTAAAAAAGCAAAACATATGGTAGTGTCACTTCTACAAAAAAAGATATAAAAGAGCGCTAAATAATTTCTAGTAGATATCTTAGGGCGATACAAATAGTTCACATCTTTTCTTAATATTTAAATTTAGATTATTGTACATATTCTAGATTGAATGAAATTAATGACGAAAGCACAAAAGAAAATCTCAAGGAGGAATTTAAATGAATTACCCTTTTAAAAATTTAGTTTTTGAGGGAGGCGGAATTAAAGGTATTGGATATGTAGGTGCCTTAGAATATTTAGAAAATGACAAAAAAATACTGTCAAATATTCAAAGGTTTGGAGGTACATCTGCAGGTGCAATTACAGCTTTAATTCTGGGACTAGGATACTCAGTTAAGGATCTAACGGAAAAATTAAAGAAGGTACAATTTGAAAAATTTAAAGATGATGATGGAATAATTATAGATACATTTCGGTTACTAGTAGGTGGATATGGTAGATACAAAGGGGATGAGTTTTTAAAATGGATAAAAGAAGATATCATTAAACCAAAGATGGAAGAATGGGCTCAAAAAGGAATTATTAAAGAAGAAATGAAGGATAAAGATTTAACTTTTGAAGAAATAGTCAAAATAACAGGGAAAGAAATATATTTCCAGGGCACAAATGTCTCAACTAGACAAGTTGTAACTTTTTCACATGAAACAACACCTGATATGCCTGTAGCAGAAGCGGTTAGAATTTCTATATCTATTCCATTTTTTTTCGAACCCATTGTTTGGAAAGGGGAATATTTTGTAGATGGAGGGGTATTAAATAATTACCCTGTTAGATTATTTGACCAAAAAAAGTATGTATTAGATGAAAAACATTATGAAGTCACTTCTTATTATGAAAGAGCGGCAGAATTTTTAGAAACAATATCTGCAGAAAGAGTTAGTGCTAATTTGGAAGATGTGCAGGTTTATAATAAAGAAACATTAGGATTTCGTTTAGATTCAAAAGCAGAAATAGATGTCATGAGAAATATTGCTGCACCAGTCTCTCACGAAATAGACAACTTTTTTGATTTTACTTGGAATTTAATGGGGACTATTGTGAAAGGGCAGGATAGTATGCATTTACATAAAGATGATACTGTACGAACTATTTACATTAACACAGTAGGGGTAACGGCGATAGATTTTAATATTTCAGAAGAGAAGCAACTGGAATTAATAGCATCTGGTAAACAGGCAGCGGAAGAATTCTTCCAAACATATGATGATCCAAACAATCAAAGTATAAATAAAGTCATCCCGAGTGTTTGAAAATCCCCCTAATTTACTTTAATGTTATTTACTTTTGTAGCCTATGTTCAGCTTCAACAATTGCTTTTAATTACAAATAAAGATGTTGAAATATGTCAGTCATGTTATTCAGTTAAATGGCAATTTTCTTAAATGATAGAAAGGATTATTTGTAAGTAAATTGAAGTTGATTCAGAAGCAGTTATTAAGTTAGCATCTGGACGTACTACTCACTATTAAGGAGGAAATTGATTATGAGCAATACACAGACATTCCGAGGACTAACGACAGTCAGTTTGTGGACAAATAATCTAACAGCGGCAAAGAAGTGGTATGCCGAACTATTGGGCTTAGAACCATACTGCGAACGTCCTGGATATGCCGAGTTTCGCCTTGACGATTATTAGCACGAACTGGGCCTGATTGATAGCCGCTACGCACCTAATGGTTCAGCGACCGGTCCAGCAGGTGCTGTAGTGTATTGGCATGTCGATGATGTAACAGCCACATTCAAAAAGCTGTTGTCTATGGGAGCAAAAGAGTGCGAGGCACCAACAGAGCGAGGTGAGGGATTCATTACTGCTTCTTTGACACTCCCACGGCTAAAGCCGCAAGCTGACTAACGTCAGTGGGATTCTTACTACCAAAGGCGAAGTCCATTTCTGGTATCGCTGACGTGCAAGATTGCGGTGTGCCATCACCACTTCCACAACAGACCATATAGGTTCGTGGGCTACGGTACTGTGACCATACCGTACAGATTGTTGGTTCTCAAATGTTTTTACGTCTTGTTCTTGACGACTTAATACATTTTACGGAGTAGAAGAATTTGCTACTCCAACCTCATATGTATTCTGTTTTCAGAGAACAGTCGTTTTAAAGTCTTTTGCATGACTATGAATAGAGTATACCATGTTTTGCTATGCAAAAACGATACTTTCATCCCACGTCTAAAGACGGACTAAAGTCCTGTGTGGGCTTTCTCGTATCATAAGTTCTGTAATGTGTTAACTTTAATTAAAACTTCTTGAAATATATAACGTTATTATATAATATATAGTTGTATTGCTAGTTTGATTGATTCCGTTTATTCCCACACCTTTTTGTGTTGTGGTTGAGTTGTAGAAGCAAGTTACGTCTTGTTTCAATTGTGAAAGGGCTTCTTTGAGCCGATTAGTGTATATATAGCTTATTTTGCTATGCACATTTTTAATCGACTTGAAGAAGCCTTTTTTGTACTGTTTTCAAGTTCGCAGGCTAGGTTATGAATCTTAACAAACTACAAGAAAGAGGAGATATGAAAATGAAAAAAGATAACATTTGGACAGTATTAGATGATTCAAAAGAGCAGGAAACAAGACAGTAATCCAAAGAGCTGGATGATATATTTGCTGGAAGGGATGCGCTATCTAAAATTACAGGTGAAGAACTGCCATTTTAATAAAAACTAGGTAGTTTACTGAGGGGAAAAGGAAGAACTGAGTGATGTATATACTTGGATCTTCCTTTTTTATTGCAAAAAAGAACTGGGGGGTAATTATTATGAGTGTAGGAAATGTTTTAGTCGTGAGATTTTATCTACCCACACTAATAGTAGGGAAACACTGAATGCGGATAAGCGTATGCTTGTACATAAACAAGATTTTGTATTCTAGGATAAATGGATTGTTGAAGTAGATACTTCTCAAAAGAAAGGGAATGAAAAAGCAAAGTAATCGATGCGTAATTTGAATTCGATTTATTTGCATAATGGAGAGGGGAATACCATGGTTACAAACATTTTCATCGGTCTATTTTGTTATGTATTTTTTGTAGTTTGTAATTCAAGAAAAAAATTTCTAATAGAAGAAGCCAAGAGGGAAGAAAAAGAAAATACACCGGTAGAACGTCCCGTTTATTGGTGCCCGAGAGAAAATAGACCTATTGGTAGGGAACAAGAGCGTATTACTGTCCTAACAAAAGAAATCACCTTAGAAAAAGATGTAGCAGGTATATATGATTTAGTTGCTATTACTGTTCAAAAGAATTTGGATGAAGAATTCAGTAATAAGTTAGAACAGGAAATTGATGCTGAAGTAGTGGAGTATGTTAAGAGTTTTCACTATACTCCTGCTTCTGAAACAGTATATGATACCTCATTTCCGAGTGATGAGGATATAACATTTTACAGCAATATGGATACACTAGAGGAATTATTAGGATATGAAGATACATTTCCTGAACTAGAACAGCTGAAAATCCCACAAGAAACAGCACATGCTACTTCTGTTCAAAATTTAGTGTCAGAAGAGAAAGAATTTCAGGTTGTGATATGGGCGGCTAAATTGGTAGAACGAGAGCAAGAATTCACCTGCGTCATAAACATATCTAATAACAAGGGCTATTGGATTCATACAGGGGGAGAAATATTACCAGAAAATCAACTGCTGTATTTAGAAGTGAAAATTGATTCATCGTATTCCTATACATTAGTTAGATGGAGTGGTAGATAACTAGGAAATATCTAAATGTATTTCCTGGTTGTATTTTCTTAGTTAAATAGCATGAAAAACAGCATTTTCTCACTCATTTGTACAAGGGTAAATTTTTTTATTTTTGTACAAATGAGTGAGATAGAATGATTCACTATATTAGGATATTCTACTATAATGGAACACTGTACGTCATTGTGATATTAAAATGTTTTGAGATTGAAGTGATTAACAGTCTTAAAACAGGAGAATTGAGAACTCTTCGTAATATTACAATGCTTTAAATAGATAGCATCAAATCATGAGAAGTGTATGAAGAATTATTTTATCAAAGTAAATAGGAGTGATAATATATGGCAATCGATCATATAAGCAACAACGTAGTAGAAAAATTAGAACAAACGGTGCGCTATGAAAAGAAACAAATCCAGGTATTACGTGTAAGTAAAAGTAAAAGTAGCTCTAATATACATGCTTACATGATTTTTCCGGAATTCTCAGAGGTTAAAATTTCAAATACCGAACTGGATGAATATATAGAAAATCTATCAATAAGCTTGAAATATGTCATTGATCGGAAGTTGAGTCAACAAGAAATTGAAAAACAAAATCATTCTTTCATTATGACATGTGCAGTTGAGGAGGATGGAGTGATAGATGATGAAACAATTCATTTTAATACGACGTATGTCAAACCACCAACAATTGCAAATAAAGTATTTAAGTTAGTGTGTGGATTAGGCAATCGCTTAGATAGCTTAAAAGAGTTACATATTACAGTATTAAATAATAATATTAATCGAATTGAAATTGAGTTTTACAATGAAAATGAAACATATGTGGCAGTAGAAAAAGAAGAAATTGCAAATGCAATTATGGGGGCATATACAAAAGCAAATATCTATTATGCAGCAGACCTATATTATGTTGCAGAAGGAAATCAAATCAAATTAAAGAGCGTTAAACCAAAATTAGCGGGTGATGTGTGATGAAACAAGAAAAAGGGATGATAGGAGTCTTATGTATGCTTGTTTTAATGGTTTTACTTCTTACCCCCTTACAAGCAGCTCAGGCTTCTGTAAAAGTAGATTTTAATAAATTGAAGGGGAACGATGTTTCGTCATCCTTTAAAGAGGGATTAAACAATCGAAAGAAAACAACTGAGAAAGATGATTCATTTGGTTCATCAATCATACAAAAAGTTGAAGGTATGTATGCACCGGCTTTTAAAGTAGGAGTAAATATCTTTTCTATTTCATTTATATTAGGCGTTATTGTCATGGTTATGGCATTAATTACAAAGAATGGTCAATGGATGAAGTGGGCAACCGGAAGTATGATTTTCTCATTTATTAGTATGATGTTTATGAGACTAAGTGTGTATTTTCTGTTCAGTTCCGATGTATTTTCGTTTATGAACATCTTTACGGATTTTTTAGACCTGTTTAAAGCAACAGCACTTATTTTCACACCATTTATGTTAACCACGGGTATTCGTTTAAGAAAAATTCATGAGAGCACGAAACAGCCTGAGTATTACCGTTGGTCCAATCGTGTCATAACGGGCTCTTGTTTGCTGTGTATGTTAGCTGTACTCGCTCCATGGCTATTTGCTAATATGTAAAGAACCTTATATAAGGATGAAAAAGGTACTGAATCTACATTCAGTACCTTTTATCTACCCATTAGGTTGTTTCTTTCATATTCTTCAAAGACTTCTTCTGAAATTGGCGATAGTATGCCGCTCAAATACACAGCGGTATATAAAAAGTATTGCTCATCCCTTGTTTTAATTGTATGAGTACCGTGTTCCTCATTGTTTGGAATAATTCGTTCAATTTTGAGTTGTTTTTTATCACAAATGATCTCTTTTACTCTATATAAATTATGTATCGGTAAACGATCAATATACAAACAAAGGTACTCTAGTAGAAATAGAATAACAGTCATTTGTAGAATGAAAGCAATCTTTAATAGAGTTGGTATGGATGCAAATAATACTAGAAATATAGAGACCAAGAAAACATTTAACTTTGAAAACCACTTTTCGTTTTGATTTAAAGAAATAATACTTTTCTTATTCTGAAACACCTGGAACCTCGTTATAAGAAAAATAATTGCAAAGATTCCTTCATAACTAAACCAGGTTTTCCACTCCGTATCAGTAAGTTCTAGCAATATATATATGATACCGGTAGATACGAGCAGTGGTACCAGCTGTACCAAACTAAATAGTATGGTATGTTCTAACATTCTTTTCTTGTAGATACGATTAGTAATTGAATCCAAGTTTCTTAACTCCTTCTGCAATTTTCATGATGACACCACCAATAAGAAGATGGTATTCGCCAATTCCTTTTTCATTTACGTACCAACACATATAGTGCCGGATACCATCTTTTGCACCATGGTCATGTAAAGGGAAAGGAGATGCGTATTTTTTAGATGACATATTATTATCAACGAAAGGTACCTGTTCTGCAAGTGCAAAACGTTTCTTCGAATCATTTATAATCCAACAACCATAGTTTACTGACCCATACCATATTGCGTCTTTATGAATTGGATCAATAGAAGGTTGTGCTGGATAGCTTTCAGCTAGTATTTGCGCTTTTTCTTCGCGAAGTTGCTGATGTATGTGTGAATTTAATGGATCTTCCGTTCCGATTTCATAGGTTTCCTCAAAATTCCCACACTCATAAGGAACAAGAGGATTATTTGAATCAGCTGCTAATTGTAGACTGCAAGAATCTGATTTTGAAAGATAGTATACACAGTCTTTGCAAGTGAAAAAGTTTGAAAAAGCTGAATCTGTTTCTTGTTCTGTTACGGTATTATCTACTACAAGTTTTAACACGTCTATCACAATCCTTTTTAAGCTAGTTCGTAAATTAATATAGACGTATCATATCATGCTTATAAATAAATGTAAATATTTTCCAAATAAAAATAACCTTATTAATTTTGAAAGGACTGTTTGTATTGAATAGAAATCGAGAATATATTGCTTTGCGAAATTCTATATTAATAGGCTGGTTACTGACATGCATCGTAATAGGCTTATCTATCTATTTTTCTTCTGTTGTTTATTTATTAATCGGATGTTTCATTCTATCGTTAAAATACGGATTAATGGGTACCGTGAAAAATGTGGAAAAACGTTTGCCTACCTGGGCCAACTTTGGCGTCATTGAAAAACCAGTAAATAGAAGGGTGACCAGACCTTTTCAGTTTCGAGGTGGGCTCCTTGTTTCATTAGCATTAGGATTCGTAGAGATGGTGATAAAAGGCTTATGTATCTCATATTTTATTTTAGGATTAGAAACACATGTATTTCGTTTAATGCGCAGAAACGCAAGGATGTAAAAAGGGGGGCTTCTATTATGAAAGTGTTGATATTTGAATTAATTCTCATTGCGGTTCTGATTCCGTTGAATATTGTTGTAAAAAAACATGTCCCAAAATGGAAAGGGAAAGTGGGAGAAAAATTAGTAAAACGTATATTAAGTAAATTGGATTCAAAAAGTTACTATGTGTTACATAATGTGACGGTTTATACGGAGTATGGTGATACAACGCAAATTGACCATATTGTTATCGCGGAAACCGGTGTATTTGTTATAGAGACGAAAAACTACGAGGGATGGATCTACGGAAATGAGAAATCTGCAAGGTGGACACAGGGTATTTTTAGAAAGAAATCCTCTTTTCAAAACCCATTTCGCCAAAACTATAAACATATAAAAGCCATTGAATGGTTAATAGAACAACAGCTGCCGTGTATCTCTATTGCAGCGTTCCATCCAAAATGCAGTCTAAAAAGAGTAAATGTTCATTCTAAAGAGAAACATGTCCTGTATTATAACGATCTACAAAAATGTATTGAATCATATACTGACGTGCAACTAACAAATGATGAGATCCAGCACATCTACCTAACAATATTGCGAGCGAACATTATGGATAAGGATATTGAAAAGAAACATGTGAAGTATTTACATAATAAGTTCGCTAAACAATAAGAAATGGGGAGAGAGACATGTTATATGTAATAGGGTTCTTAGTAATCTCCATAGTAGCTATTCGTCTTAACATGAAGTATTACAAGTTAAAAGGAAACAAAAAAGATTTTGTGATGAAAAAGAATGGTTAAAAAATATATTTTAGAAATAAAAAGTGTTATAATTATTGTAAATTAATATAGTGATATTATGTTGCAAAAGGACACACCTACGCTATGGTTATGCGTAGGTGTGTCCTTTTTTGTTTAAGGAGGAAAAAGTTATGGGGAAAACATTATTTATTGCAGAAAAACCAAAAGTGGCCAATGAAATTATAAAATCACTTTGATTCTAACTTTTAAAAGGAACAGACACCCTAAGATGTTGATTTGAAATAAAGTCGTACCGTTTAGAAAAAAGATGTACCGTTTAAAATAAAGTTGCACCGTTTTAACCCTTTGGATTATGTTGTGTCCAAAGGGTTTATTTATCGAAAAACAGTATTCCACAAACGGGCCATTTAATCCCAGGCGCCGGACGTCTTTTAATTACTGGCGACGAGATTTACCGTATATACTACCTCGATTTTGTGGCCCTCGGTAGTGTTATAGAGCGTAGGGAATGTTTGGAACCCAGCGATATCGTCAAATGGTACCTTTTTGCTGTACGGGCCAAAATATCTCAACTCTTCAGCGTTCCCGGAGACAACATAGTGTTGCGTCAGGTCGTACTGAAAGACCAACATTTGGTTAAGATGCCCTTCGCTCTCCTCGCCGAAGTAATGTACTGTAAGTCGCTTATTTACGCCGATAGTCCGACTCTGTCCTGGCGGAATGTCCATTGGCCCATCGTATAGGGTCTCTGACTGAAATATCTGATCATCGTCTACAGCGCGGACAATCCTGCCCCAAATAAAGCCATCTGGCGAGACGTGCTTAGAACCATAGTTTCTTATAGTTGCGATTGAGACGTCAATAATCTTGGTTGACATAGGTACCCTCCTAAAATGTTGTGATCAAACTACACGCATTTGCCCGTGGAGGAAAAGATTTACAATCGGTCTTTACTTCCATGCCAACCCAGCGCCTTTATTTTGTCGGCAATGATATGTAACTCCCCGTTCTGCATGCGGACGACGTCTTCAAGTAATATGCCCTGAGGGTTCAATTCGTATTCCCGGGCGTAAAAGGAATTTCTCTCTTTTATAATCTTGGCATTGGTTTATCTCTTTCCAATGCCAAGATTTTTTATTGTTTTCTTGTATTATTGTGTTGTAAAGTAAATAGGTTATAAATGGACTTGTCCCTCCTGTAACGCTATTCTACGAACAACTAAGTCAGAAATGAACATAATCTTCGGTGATTGTGATATTCCCTTTGAGATAGAAAATTAGTTATAGCAGGGAAATAGAGGACTATATCTTCTATTTCCTATTTTCGGGAGAAAAAAAGCAATTAGGTAGTTCATCTCGAAGTGGTATGTTATTCCATTAAAGGGCGCGATTGTGGAGCAATATAGATAGGAAATGATCAAACTTTTTTATAAAAGAATGAGTCAATTGAAAATATTAAGAGCGTGTTTTGATCAAACTTTTTTCAAAACACGCTCTTTTCTATGAACGTTTATCAAGGTTATTAGTATTAATTTGATCAAACTTTATTTTAAAGCAACATAAGATACCTGTTTACCCTGTAACAAATATAAATACATAGTACATGAAAAATAATAGAGATAGACTTGCAATTCTGCCAGCAATCGACTCTTTCATAAATTTCATAAGTATAACTTTGACAATTAATGCTAGGAATAACGGTATAAATAGTACCATGGCAAGTTTGATTGCTATGTCATTCATAACTGGACTTAATGGCTCGAAATTAATTATGATATACACCTCATTTACTTATAATTACTATATATTTATAATATAATTTATATTACTTTGTCCATAAGAAAAGACACTCATTTGAGTGCCTTTTCTTCGACTTGATAACCACTTTAAATTTAATAAGATGTATACGAGCTACCATCCAAATATAATCATATCATATTTTCTGAAAAATGAAAGCGGATTCCTTAACTTACTTAATTATTTTGTCCATTACTTCTTTATATTTGTTAAATTGGGCATCTTCCATGTCACCATTCATTTGTAAAAGAAAATTACCTTTTGCGTAAGTATGAGAGAATAACATATGATTACCGTTACCTAAATCGTCATAGTACTTTTTCGCTTGTTCAAGATCTTGTTTGTTTTTAAACTCAAATATTCTACCACCACTATCTTCTCCTAGTACTGGTACAAGAATGCGTTTCGCATCTTTTCTAGTATTCCCAAATTCTTTTTCCGGTAGATCACTAGGCTGTTCTGCTTTAAGTCCTGCAGCCTTAAATTCTTCAATTACTTTTCCTACTGTAACATCGCTAGCCACCGATTTGATGCTATCACAGGCTGCTAAACCAAATAATAGCAAAGTACCAATAAGAAATACTGATAATTTTTTTAACATATTTATGCGTTCCTCCTACTGTAGATAAATCCTTCGATATCATAACACAATATACATTTATAAAATGTTATATATTGCCGAACGGATATTTATATGGCAAATTTTTTTCGAATTAGAATAATATCCTTACATTTATGATAAACAATCGTCTTCTCTTTAAATATTAAAACATTAGTTCCGTTACGAGTGGGACAGGGTACTACATTTTAGTATGTATTTTAATGCAGCACAAATAAGGATAAAAGCAAAACAGAAATGTACCCTTTTGCTTAGTATATTTTTTAATAAAACGGTGACGTGATATATTTGAGCATAGCTGTAAGAGTAATGAAATACCTGATATCTACAAAATGTATTAAGTCATATACTGGTTTGCAACTAACAAATGATGAGGTCCAGCATATCTACCAAACAATATTGCGAGCAAATATTACGGATAAGGATATTAAAAAGAAACATGTGAAGTATTTACATAATAAGTTCGCAAAACAATAAGAAATGGAGAGAGGGACATGTTATATGTTAATAGGGTTTATTGTATTGTAATCTCTGTAGTAGCTATTCGTCATAACATGAAGTATAACGATCTAAAAGGAGATCCAAAAGAATTTGTAATGAAGAAAAATAAGTAAATTTGCTATATAAACTTTTAAATTAGAAGATAAAATGAATGCGGTCACACATTATTAAAATGGAAATAAAAGTGGGTTCTTTAACTTACTAAAGTATTTAGGTCATAAGAATTCAAAACTACATCAAATTCTTTGTTACATGTAGTTTTGAATTTACTTATCTATTATATTTAAATGTTTAGCAAATAGTGTGTTGATCTCGATATTGTTTTGGAGTAAATCCTGTGTATTTTTTAAAAACTTTATTAAAATAACTTTGGTTATTAAAATTTAGAAAAGTACTAATTTCCAATAAAGAATAGTTAGTTAAAGTTAAAAGTTTCTTTGTTTCTTCAACTTTTTCTCTATGAATATATTCACTTATAGATATTCCAACCTCTTTTTTAAATAGTGTAGATAAGTACATGGGATTCTTATTGGTAATATGTGAAAGTTGTTTGAGGGATATTTCTTGATATATGTTTTTAGAAATATAATTTTTACAATCCATGATGGTTTTTGAGTAATTTTGATTTTGATATCTTTTTACACAATCCGTAAAAATACAAAAGGCTTCTTCAATTAATTGTCCTATAGATTTTATATCTTTTAGTTTTTCAAGACTTTCTATGTAAAAATCACTAATTGTAAAGGCTTTATCAGAAGGGACACCACCTTCAATTGCATATCTAGTAGCTACCGCAATCCCAGCGATGGCCTGATTTTTTCGATTTCTCAATTCGCTATTAGAGCACAACACTCCAACTCGCTCAATAGGAAATGAATGCCAAGTCTTTAATAATTCTTCTTTATCTCCTTTTTTTATTGTTTCAAACATTTGTATGGACAATGGGATTTCATTACGTAAAACAGTATTCTGATGACAAATTGAAATTTGTAAATCAATTTCCTTATCATTACATATAGGTTTATTTAACAAACGGTTTCTATTTGCAACTGTATTGAAATTTAATTCTTTTTGATAAATTAGGTAATATAATAAAGTGCTAATATTTAACAATTTTTTCTTTTTTATAACTGGGGTTAACTGATAGTAATTCAATACTGTTTTCTTATTTAAAGTAACATGAAAATCATTCAGCAATCGTTCTATCTTCTTTTCTAAAAGTTTCGAGTATGTAGATGGTCCGATAATAAACGTTCCATCCGTACCTCCATACTTTTCAACATGAATTAAAATGTAATTTTCTAAATATTTGTTCGTTCGGATAATAGGGAAATTAACAAAGTCATTCTCTACATAAAGTTCATCTAATTGTTCGATTGTAGAAGAATAAAAAGGGTTTGGGATATCATTAAAACTATATTTATGAAGGATATTTTTATTTTTGTCTAAAAAACGAACAGGAATCTCAAATGTCTGAAATATTAAAAGGCAAATATATTCTTTATTTATTGAGTAATCATCTTTTCTCATAATTGCACCTCTTAGAATCGTGATAACTTTATAATTTTTATAAATTTCATCTACTTTATGTTAAAAAATACTAACTTAATATCACATAATTACTAAATTCAAGTAAAAATCGTTATATTTTTCTAATTATATTATCAAAAAAAAGTTTATATAGCGTGTAATATTTGAAATGAAGAGTATGTAATAATGCATATGTGTTACTTACTCTTTATTTATTTAGCAAGGGAATTCTAATAAATAATTTATCAGGAGTGATGAATGTGCTTAGTAACAGTATGGTACCTTATAATGTCTTAAGGAATATAAACATGCCCACCATATCGGGTACTAGGTGGGATAAAGAAATGTTTAGCAGTGCGCTTGATAATACCTCTGTTCTTTTAAATCTTATCGAAAAAGGGATTAATGAGGGCGATGATCTGTTAGGCTTGTTCAGTTTTATTGGATTAACTGCATTAGAAGCGATTCCTATTGTGGGTGGAGCTTTGTCTAAACTTATTTCAATAATCTTCTTCTCGTCAAAACCTAGTATTAGTTACCAAAAAATATGGGAGGAATTAGTTAAAGCAATTAATCAAATAGTTGATAAAAAAATAGAAGAAGCACTTGTATCGGAACTAATACAAGAATTATCCGGTTTTGCTAATGTGTTAAAAGAATATAGAGATGCCTATGATTTATATAATGGTAAAAGAGTTTTTGAAATACCAGATAATCAAACACCTGGGGAATTTTTAGTAGCTGTATTTACTTCAGCAAATCTGCAATTTCTACAAAGAATACCGAGATTCCAAAACCCTAAATTTGATGTAGTATTTCTTCCATTCTTTGTTCACGTTGCAGAGATGCATATTCTTTTAATTAGAGATGCAGCAATACATGGTTTAGAGTGGGGAATGGATGTAAAAATACATCAGAAATTCAAAAGGGATTTTAAAAGTTATATAGGAGAATATACTGCTTATTTGTTGAAGATATACAAAAAAGGATTGAAAGAAGCATCAGAAAGAGAACTAAAAGATAAAGATTTTCCAACAACTAGAGACAAAAACCATTATATTAATACAGTCAGATGGAATGTAATTAATCAATATAAAAGAGGGATGACTTTAACTGTCTTTGATTTTGCTTATAGATGGAAATATTATCAGGAGGATTATCAAAATAATATAACATTAAATCCAATTAGAACAATTTATTCAGATATTGCTGGTTCAGTATATCCTTATGAAAAAACTACAAATGAAATCGATATTACTATTAAAGACCGTAATCTTAAATATCGTGGATTATTAAAAAAATTACAAGTTTATCATGCGGAGAGAATTGATAGTATACAAAGCACTTATTTAAGAAATCATGAAATAATTAATGGTAATAAAATAGGTGGGAATGGTGGGAGAATATCATCACTTGATTTAGAAGATCACATAAATAACCCTCTAATACAAGTAAATATGTGGTCCGAATTAGTACCAATTTCTCTAGGGTTCAAATTTTATAATGAAAAAGAACAAAATATTGGAGGGGGTTCTTGGTGGCCTAATCCCCATAAGTTTGGTGCTTATCACTTTGTAGGAAATAAAGTATCCTCTATTATAGGTTTCGGAAAAAATGAAACTGGTGGATTTAACTCACTAGATGCAATGGCAGTTGGTTTTAAGTTAGATGATTATGATTCTAAAAATAGATTATTTGGTATAAATAAAAATGGTGAACCTGTCACCAAAGTAATAGATGCAGGAAATTTTTACAAAGAAAATTTTAAATCAAATATACATGTAGCCGATGAACCAATCTTTGGAGATGGAATTTTACAATTTACAAATTACTCAAGCCATCAAAATCAAGATAGCTCTGTGACGTATCAAATTGATGTTGATATAGAAGGAATTTATCAATTACACACAATTATAGGTGCAAAGAAACAGAGAGATAAATTATCAATAAAGGTAATTCTTAATGATGAACAACAAGAAAACTTAATAACTGATTACTTTGATAGTAGTAATACTTGGACTGGAATGTCATTAAACAATGAATGGGTTTATAAAAGAGTATTAATAGGGAATTTTCATCTTAAGAGAGGAATAAATAACATTACTATTCACAATAGTATCCTTCAAGCTTCAGCAAATATAAAAACATGGAATCTAGGTTCAATTGAATTAACTATGGATCCTAATAGTATAAAAGACCCTGATGTGACAACTTTATATGATAGAGATAATTATGCTGGAACAAAAAGGTTTATTTTTGAGGATACAAGACGTTTGATTGATTTCAATGATAGAACATCTTCAATAAAAGTTGGTTCTTATGTACCAGGCCTTAGATTTTATGAACATTATGATTATAGGGGAGATTTTATTGATCTTGGGAGTGGGGAGAAATTAAGCTTAAAAAATCATAAGCTTAATAAGAAATTATCATCTGCAAAGTTTGCTAATTTAGTCTTATATCAAGACGATGATTACAAAGGAGAAAAGACACTAATTTTTCATGACATTCCGGCTCTAGCAGATTTTAATGATAAGACATCTTCATTAATTGTTAGTCCTAATGTATCTAGTACTGTTAGACTATTTGAACACAATTTTTATAATGGTGAATATATGGATGTTTCAGGAGGACAAAAAATTAGTTTAAAGGGGCACAATTTGAATAGAAAAATAAGTTCAATTAAGTTTTTAAAAGAGCATGAAGATTTTAATGGTTTATATGAAATTGTTACAGCTATAAATAATAAAAGTGTTGTAGATTGGTCAAAAGATAAAAATTCGAATGTTCATTTATGGGAACGGCGTAATCAAGATAATCAAAAGTGGTATTTTAAATATGATAGTAAAAAACAAGCTTTCCAAATTATAAGTAAGGCTGATGAATATGAAGTGCTAGCTTGGAATGATTTTAAAAATTCAATGAATGTATTTGCTACATATAATTCAAAGAAGGATGAACATTACTGGATATTAGACTATTTAGGAGAAGGTAATTATCTAATTAGAAATAAAAAGAAACAAAATCTTGTGTTAGATGTTGATGGACATAAAACTGCAAATGGCACAAATATTAAAGTAAATGAGCAACATGCTTTAGATAATCCATCGCTAGAAGCGCAAAAATTCAAGATAAATCTTGTGGATAATTAATAGTTACTTAATTTTTAAATATTCTAATGTAAGCTCTAAATTCGTTATTATTTTTTGCGGCAAGTATTGTTATTGATTAAGTAATACTGCCTATATATTGAATTTGTATATTAAATTAAATAAAGTTAATTTGTTTTTTAATTCATTACAAATTATTAAAGTAACTAATATTCTAGGAGTGGTAATATGACATATATGAATAAAAAAATGGGTAAAAGCATAGTACTTTCAGAATGGATGCGGAAAATACCAGATTCATGGACACTAGCACAATTGTCGATTCCAGGGACACATGACAGTGGTACTTTTAAGTTAAGTGAAGGTTTGATAAACAGAATATGGGCAAAGACTCAAAATCGGGATTTTACTGAGCAGATGCTTATGGGTGTGAGATTTTTTGATATCAGAGGGCGTGTAACTGATGATAATACAATTGTTCTACACCATGGTTCTATATATCTAGAGGTAACACTCCATCAATTCATTAATACTGCGAAAAAATTTTTAAAAGATTATCCAAGTGAAACCATTATTATGTCCCTCAAAGAAGAATATAAAGCTATGCCAGGAGCGGAAGATACATTTGTTGATACGTTTGAAAAAAGATACTTTAAAGACTCTATCTTTTTGAAAAAGGAGGGAAATATAACAATGGGAGATGCCCGCGGAAAAATTGTACTACTAAGAAGATACAAGGGCGGTAATATGACAGGAGGTTATAGGTATTTTGGGTGGGCTGATAACAAAACATTTACTTCTACTACAAATGGAAATATAAAAGTAACTGTGCAAGATCAATACGATGTTAAAGAAGATGTAAAGAAAGATGCAATTAACAATATGTTAATTGATTCAGTAGCCAATAACCTTAATCCTAATCATATTCATATAAATTTTACTAGCGTATCTTCTGGTGGTACAGACTGGAGTAGCCCGAAACATTTTGCTTCTATTTTAAATAGTTGGACTGCGGCAAATGTAAAAAAATTGAGGGCCAAATCCGGTTGGGTTATTATGGATTATGTTGGAGATGAGTGGAATCCTAAACTTTATTGGGATGTTATAGACACAAATTTTCATCTTCCAAATAGATATAAAATAAAAACAGCTTTAAACGGTACAAGCGGTGTTGATGTTTCAGTCACTCGAGATCCAAATGGAAATAGGAATGTACATTTGTATAATGAAAACCCAAGTAAAAGACATCAATGGGACCTTCATTATGATAGCCTTTACAAAGCATATCAAATACATTGTGTAGAGGAACCTAATAAAGTAGTAGCTTGGAATGGCGATATTGAGTCAAGAAATGTATTTATTACAGAAAATAAGGACAAAAAAGAATATTATTGGATATTAGAGAATGTAGGAAATGACTATTGTATTATAAAAAATTACAAAAATCCTGATCTTGTATTGGATATTCAAGGTGGAAAAACAAACAACAATACTAATATTCAAGTACACGAAAGAAATGAAACAAACGCTCAAAAGTTCAAATTTAAGCCAGTAATAATACAAAGCGTATACAAAATAAAAACAGCTTTAAATGGTACAAGTGGTGTTGATGTTTCTAGCGCTGGAGATAAAAATGTACACCTGCACCGAGATAACTCTGTTACAAGATCTCACTGGGAGTTTCACTATGATAAACATAAAGATGCCTATCAAATTGTTAATATAGGGTTTGAAAACGAAGTAATGGCATGGAATGATTTTAAGCAATCAAGAAATGTATTTGTTACAAAAAATCAGCATAAAGATGAACATTATTGGATATTAGAGGATGTAGGAGAGGATTATTATCTTATAAAGAATTACAAAAATCCTGATCTTGTATTGGATATTGATGGTGGAAAAACAAACGACTTTACTAATATTCAGGTATATAAAAGAAATGGAACAAATGCTCAAAAGTTTAAATTAGTTAAAGTAGATGTAGATTTAGCGACATCATATCAGCAGCAAAATCCATTAGAACAAGAATTTGAAAATAAATTACAGTTAAATAGTTAATTTATATACCTTTAACAAGTAATGTAAGACCACCATGCCTTTACATATAAAAAGACATGGTGGTCAAAACTTACTATGGAAAATTTATATAATCCATCAACTGAATCACCTTCTTCTAATTGATGATTGTACTGTAGGAAAATGTCCTTTTTGCCAAGGAAGGGTAATTATAGGGAAAATGACTTATTTATGTGAACATTATAAAAATCCTTGTGAATTCATTGTGTCTGGAACCATTTTGAAAAAGAAAAAAACTAGCGGGCAAGTAAAAAATTTATTAGAGAAGAATATGACCGATACAATCTCAGGATTTGAAAGTAAGAAAAAGCAGGAAAATTCGATGCAAAATTAACCTATAATGTACAAAAATAACGTATTACGTTTTTAAAGAATAAAAAGAAATAACATCTTAAAATCTTAAATTTCATATATAAAATTAACAAGAACTATGATATGATGAAAGTAACAAAATACTTCTAAAACTATCTTGCAAAAGGACACACCTACGCATATATATGCCATAGGTGTGTCCTTTTTTATGTATTTTTAAGATTTCAAGACTCAAAAGGGGGATTTATATTGTGTACCACTAGTGTAGCATCTACTAATGTTTCTTTTGGGAAATTGAAAAGTCAGGAAGAGAATGAAAAAAGCATGGCGTCAATATGCCCGAATTGTAAGAAACGTTCATTTAAAGAACTATATAATGATTATCCAAAATGGATACAGTTTTGCCTATGTTGTAATTATCGAGAAGTAAATACATTGGAAAGTCCGTTTGTTTATTAGACGTAGCTATTTACGTATTTTAAGTAGGAGGAAGAAATTTCGATATGAAAATATGGATTAAAGCTATTTGTATAACATCATTCGTATTTCAAATGTCAGCATGTAGTAGTTCGACGCAAATGAATGATTCAAAACCTGCTCAAACAGTACAAAAGGGAATGCAACAGCACGTAGAAGGGAAAGGTATTGTTAATATCCCAGAAGCTTATAAGGGGAAATTAAAAGGCTTAGAGACAGTTAATGGGAAGGTAATACATATAAAGGACGGAGATACGATAGACGTGAATGTAAAGGGGAAGAAACAAACGGTAAGGTTGCTGTTATTAGATACCCCTGAGTCTGTATCTCAAAAAATCCCACCACAAAAGATGGGAAAAGAAGCCTCTACCTTTTTAAAGAAACAGCTAGAAGGGAAAAGTGTAACATTGGTTTATGATCGGGGACCAAAAGAAGACAAATACGGTAGGAAATTGGCTTATGTATTTTGTGATGGAACACACATCAATGAATTAATGATCAAGTCGGGTTATGGGATTATAGCCTATATTTCTAGACCAAATACTACATTTCTACCTGAAATGCTAGAAGCAGAAAACGAAGCAAAAGAATCAAAGGCTGGTGTGTGGAGCATTAAAGGCTTTGTAGATGAAAAGAACCGGCATTATAAGCGTAATGATGCAGCATAGCACCCTAACTAATGCATTGCAATACAAATATTTCTGCAAAATGGAGGTTTTTTGAATGAATGAAAACAAAAGAAATATGCTCTTATCCTTTATCATTTCAATTTTATTTATTTTCGTGAGCCTATTGCCATTTAGTAATAATGAATATGTATATGTTATCTCCAAAATTGGTGCTGCAGCTGGTGTAATAAATATTGTGATGATGAGCGTTTTCTTATATTTTCAAAGCAAAAAAACAAGACATTTATTAAATTAAGACTTAATAGTTTTCCTTACTCGTATCTTTTCAACCTCGGTAAGGAAAACCGTAAAGGAGTGTAAATGTTGAGTCAAGTACCTGGATTTTTGAAGTTTGTTTTAGCGAAAGAAAGACGGTATGTATATTTAGCTGTAGCAGAAAAGAAAAATAAAAGGGTACATACACATATTGTATATGGATTTGGTCCGCTAGAAAAAGCATTAGAAACCATGTACGAAATGTTTGATGATTTTGAGAATCTTTTCCCTCTAGAATTAAAAGAGAGGGGATACGATTGGGAAGATATCAACGATTGGATACTTTCTATTGAAACAGGGTACTCGAAACACGGAAATAAACTAGTCATATATTAGCAAGTGTTTTGCATTTAAAAAACAGGTGAGGCGAAAATAAGATGTCAATCATTCAAAAGTATCACATTGCAATTGCTTGGACGATAGCTACTAGTGCAATGCTTATAAGTTTAATTTTTAGTGAATGGATGAAGCTGCCTCCATGTGATTTGTGCTGGTATCAAAGGATGGCCATGTATCCATTAGTATTAATATTGGGTATAGGAATGTATAGAAAAGATCCATATGTAAGTACATATGCATTTCCATTTGCATGTATTGGCCTATTAATAGCCGTTTATCAAATCACAATTCAGGCTTTTCCAACAAGTGAAATGAAGATATGTTCAGTAGGTGTTTCTTGTACAGAAGATTATTTGAATTTGTTTGGCTTCATCTCGATACCTATGCTATCTTTTGTTGGATTTCTAGCCATCATAATGCTTTTATATATTAAACCTGATAGAGAGACAAAAGATCGAGCGACAAAGTGTTTATGAAATATATATTTAAACAAACTAAAAATACTCATAAATTGATAATAAAAACAAAAAGAAATAAAAAAGGAGAAATAAAAAATGACAACAATACAAGTAAGTAATGAAATGTGCAAAATTCCAGAAGCGGATGTAGAATTATTAAAGATTATGGCCCATCCAGTTAGATTACAGATCGTGAAAGAACTAGAACGTCGCAAAGTTTGTAATGTAACAGAGTTAACAGATCTATTAAAAGTACCGCAATCAACCGTATCTCAGCATTTATCTAAGATGCGTGACAAGATTTTACGCTCGGAAAGAAAAGGGTTAGAGATGTACTATCATATTGCGAATTCCAAAGCATGCCAGATTGTTAGTGTGTTAGATTTATAAATAACTTAAACTAAATAGTAGGTTACAGAAATAAACATAAAAAAAGGGCAGCTATGCCAGGCTACTCTTTTTTTATTTGTGATTTTGCATATATTTGCGCGCATTTAGTATAGCAAACATTTTTCTTTTCTATCAAATAAAAAGAGCCTGTATGCATAGGCTAAAATTACGTATGAAAAAGAGATCATGATACTCAATCTCTTTTTCATACAAGGGTTAGGGATTAGTTGCTATTCGACTCATACTCATTTTATGTTTAATGGTTAGAATATTCAATCTAATTATTTATTTCTCAATATGTTTTATTTGTTTTTATATTATAATATACTTAATTCTTTTTATTTATGTATCTCTTTATATTTTCCTGGGGTGAATCCTTTTAATAAGGATTCCTTTTTTATTGTTTCATATAATATAATTCAAATCTAATTTTAAAGTGGAGAATATTAATAATGAAACATCAAAATTTACGGTATTTTATATAGCGACCGTTGAAATTGCTTGTTTATATAGGAATTGTTGCTTTCCATTGCTGGAGATCAGCACTGAAAATTTATCCACAGCAATAATGATTCCAGGTATTCTAACTCCGTTGATTAGGATAATATTTACTATTTTTTGTTCCTCAATTAATTTTTTATAAAAATTGTCTTGTGTATACATTAATAGTTTCCTCCTCTCTTTAAATATTCTAATCTTTTTAAATTCTTCTTATGAATATAAGAGGAATGGAGTAATTATAACATTTCTAGGATGGATTTTTATAAAAAATAAAAGCCCTTACAATGAAGTATGAACTGTCCCCCGAATCATGGACACTTAATAAAAGCCCCATGATTTGGGGTGTTTGTGTATTCTTATCAAAAAAACCTCGCTAAAGAAGAGAATTTTTAGAATAAAAGTAAACATATTCTTTATACTCAGCAACGTTCATTTAATTTAATTCAATTAAATAGCGTATACCGACAACGTGTAGTAATTGCTAGGGCACTATCTTGCTATGTTGTTTTATTTATTGCTGATGAACCACAGCAAATAAACTTATTGAGTGTTCCAGGAACTCGCGCATAAAGAAGTTAATTGTGTAATTGTTGTTATGCATTCTCAAGAAGTTTTAAAAAATCAAACTGAGTAGTTTATTTAAGTGAATAGAAGTTAGAATAGTTAAGGAAAAGGATACTTTCGTTTTCAATTAACATAATTTTCAAAAATAAAATCTAAGGATGTTAATATTTGTTATATAATATAGTTGTCAAAGTACTACCCCTGTAGTTTCTATGATGAATCGGTAAGATAGTTTATTTGTCCCATATATTCACCTGCTTTAAAAAACTTGTAGAGATTCCTGCAAGTTCTTTTTTTTAGGATTAAATGTGAATCTGAAATAAAGTAACGATTTTTTGAGGGGAGAAAAGTAAATGTTTATAGAAGCAGAAAGATTACTAATACGAAAATTTGAATTCAAGGATTGGGAAGCTGTTCATGAGTATACATCAGATAGCAATGTTATGAAATACATACCTGAAAGGGTTTTCATCGAAGAAGATACAAGAAACTTTGTAAATAAAAATATGGGTGAAAATGCTAAGAACTTTCCTGTGATACTAATAGATGAAAATATCCTGATTGGTCATATTGTTTTTCATAAATATTTTGGTGAGCATACTTATGAGATGGGTTGGGTATTCAATCCTAAATATTTCAATAAAGGATATGCTTCTGAAGCAGCACAAGCTACATTGAAATATGGGTTTAAGGAAATGAAATTACATAGAATTATAGCTACATGTCAGCCAGAAAATACCCCATCATATCGAGTGATGGAGAAAATTGGAATGAGGAGAGAAGGCTATTTCAGGAAGTGTATACCCCATGGAAATGAATGGTGGGATGAATATTATTACGCTATTTTAGAAGAAGAGTAGTGTTTCAGAGTGCATTATTTAAATCAAAATCACAATTTAAATTGTGATTTTGATTTTTGAGAATCGCTTGGTGTATAAAATCGTTAAAACATGCCATTGTTGAAGTATTCTGGCTCAGGGTTTTTGATATAAATCCGTGTATTCAGCTTCAACCGCGAGATGTAGTAAACTCCTTTATCATGAATAGTTTGTAAGTCTCCTAAATCAAAGTAACCAAGATCTCGTAAACACAAATCGCCCGCCTCTATGGTTTCAAGGCAGTTGGTACCGTATGTTTTATCATTATTCTTTCCTGATCCAAGCTGCACGTTAAGGAATTGACCACTAAGCAAATCATATTCTAATTGAATTTTCACGCCTGCCGTATTACTACTCCCACCGCAACCTTGATAGTCAGTGGCGAATTGATTAGGCAACTGAAATACTGTTGCATCTAGAATACGGATACGATTGAAAGTAGAGATTATATGTGCAGAAAGTGAGTGATTTGAACAGAGTTTTTGTGTGAGAAGAGAAGTAAAGACTTCTCGAAGAAAGGCGACAGCTGCTGGATTAAAGCGTTGATTCAGTCCTTTTGGGCTCATTAGTACCCCCAGTAGAAGCTTCTAACCGACTGCACAATTGTGCTAGCGATTTCCTGACTGAGCCATACGCAAAGGGCAATGAGTTCGTTAGCTTGATATTTACTGGATTGCTGTACAAAGCCAACTTGTCTGGCGATGTCTTGTAGGACTACTGGAGATAGAAAGCATTGTAATTCTTCAGAAAGCGAGAAATCCATAAAAAAACGCCATCCTTTCCTATGATTCTACAGAAAGAATAGCGTATTTTTTCATTCTAGGGGGTATTTCTTTTTATTAGCTTGATAGCGATGTGGAAGGCTAAAAAATACTAAAAACTAATACCATTCTTTTTAATAAGTTGATAACAAACGTAAATCGTAATGATTATTATTTATTGCGAATTTCGAAAAGATGTATTATACTAGGTTCGCAAACTAAAACGTAATCATTACGTTTTGTGTTGAAAGGATATTTTCTTCATAGAATTGGAGGAAATAAACTTGGAAAAAAGAAAAGAGGAGAATTTCATGCCAAAGAATTTAACTATGTTTTCATTCCTACTTATTTTCACTTTAATTTTTGCTGGATGTTCTAATAAAAAAGAAGATGCAGTAAAAAAAGAGGAGAAACTTTCTGTGTATACAACTATTTTCCCACTTGCTGATTTCGTAAAAAAAATCGGTGGTGACTATATAACGGTTAAAGCAATCTATCCACCTGGTGCAGATTCTCATACATTTGAACCAAGCCAAAAACAAACAGTGAAAGTTGCAAAAGCCGATTTATTCATTTATAACGGTGCAGAATTAGAACCGTTTGCTGAAAAAATGGAAAAAACATTACAAAAAGAAAATGTTAAAATTGTAAATGCATCAAGAGGCATCGAACTGCGTGCCGCAACCGAAGATGAACACCATGATCATGGAGATGGACATAAAGAACATGAACATCATCACGATAAAGACCCACACTTGTGGTTAGATCCTATACTAGCTATGAAACAAGCTGAAAAAATCAAAGATGCTCTTGTAGAAATACAGCCTGATCATAAACAAGAATTCGAAAAGAATTTTGCAGCACTTCAAACTAAATTTACAGATTTAGATGATCAATTCAAAGCTGCTGTAGCAAATGCAAAAACGAAAGAAATTTTAGTTTCCCATGCAGCCTATGGCTACTGGGAACAACGCTATGGTTTAAAACAAATTCCTATTGCTGGGATTTCAGCTTCTGATGAACCATCTCAAAAAAAGCTTGCTGAAATTACAAAAACAGTTAAAGAATACGGTCTAAAATACATTTTATTCGAAACGTTTTCTACTCCAAAAGTAGCATCAGTTATTCAGAAAGAAACTGGTACAAAAATTTTACGCTTAAATCACCTTGCTACTATTTCTGAAGACGATGCGAAGAGCAATAAAGATTACTTCACTTTAATGGAAGAAAACGTGAATACTTTAAAAGAAGCAACACAATTCGCATCAGTTGCAGAAAAACCTTCTGAAAAGCAAGAGCAAACAACTGAAAGTCATACACATGAAAATGAACACGATCACAGTCATAACCATAGTCATGCTCATGATAAATCAACAGAAAGAATTTTTGAAGGATATTTTGAAGACAACCAAGTGAAGGATCGACCACTTTCCGATTGGAAAGGAGACTGGCAATCTGTATATCCGTATTTACAAGATGGAACGCTTGATGAGGTATTTGCTCACAAAGCGAAACATGAAGGTAAAATGTCAGCCAAAGAATATAAGGAGTATTATAATGAAGGATATCAAACAGATGTGAACCGTATCGTGATTCAAGGAGATACTGTAACATTCTACAAAAACAAAGAAGAATATTCTGGTAAGTATATCTATGATGGGTACAAAATTTTGACATATGATGCAGGGAATAGAGGTGTAAGATACATATTTAAACTAGCAGAAAAAACAGAAGAGGTTCCTCAGTATATTCAATTCAGTGATCATGGTATTTATCCGAATAAAGCTGGTCACTACCACTTGTATTGGGGTGACAATCGTGAAACTTTATTTGATGAAATGATACACTGGCCTACCTTCTACCCATCGGATATGAATGGACATGATATTGTGCATGAAATGACGGCACATTAAATTAGGAGTCATGATAATTACTTCTTTGAACAAAGTATAAAATTCAAAGATTATCAATCTAGAATTATATTTTTTATAGTAACAAATGATTTAATGAGATTAGGAGTATAAAATAACTAAATATTTAACGATAGTAAGAGCGTGTTTTAATAACAATTTTTAAAACACGCTTTTTTATTTACTCTGTTATTAAGTTTATTCCAGATGTATCATTTACGCTTGAAATACTACAAATTACTTTTTTGTATTCAATCGCTTTAGCAAATGTAGAGTAATTTGAATCTAACTAATAGCATCTATCGTAAATGACATTATAGGAGTCACCCATAGCCGCCAAGCTAACAATCGATATATCCCAAAAATAAAAAATTTAAGCTTTATCCAGTAAAGTACTTCTAAAATTTTCGTTTTGGGGGTAATTGTTTTTCTTAGCTTGATGGGCATGTGACGGTACCTAAAATATAAAAAACACCTTATAGTGAACTGAACCCAAAAAGTTAGACAAATATCTTAAGCAGCTAATAAGGATTGAACTCTGTATTGCACAGGAGACAATCCTTTTAGTTTTGTTTTAATTCTTTTGTGATTGTAGTAATGAATATAATTTTCTAATTCTATTTTAAAGTGTTCCATGCTATCAAATTCTTTAAGATAAAGTAATTCAGACTTTAATAAGCCAAAGAAATTTTCCATGACTGCATTATCTAAGCAATTTCCCTTACGGGACATACTTTGGAGAACGTTATGTTTTTTAAGCGACTGATGATATTGTCGCATTTGATAATGCCAACCTTGATCCGAGTGTAAAATAGGAGTTTCCTTATCATTTAAACGTTGAAACGCCTTATTTAACAGGGAATAGGCAGGTCTATGTTCTATATTGTAAGCTATAATTTCTCCATTATATAAGTCTAAAATGGATGATAGGTATAGTTTTTTACCATGTAAGTGGAACTCTGTCACATCTGTTACCCATTTTTCATTTGGTTTTGATGCGTGAAAATTACGCTTTAAAATATTAGGAGCGAATTTCCCGACAGTCCCTTTATATGAACGATATTTTTTTAATCGAACAAGACATTTTAATCCCAGGACATTCATTAAACGTCGCACAGTTTTATGATTTAATACATGACCTCGATTACATAATTCTAATGTGATACGACGATAACCATACCTCCCAAAATTCTCACTAAAGATCTCTTTCATTAATTCTTTGACTTTCTTATATTTATCTGGACGTTTCGCTTGTTTCATCCAGTCATAGTACGTACTATGAGCGATATTAGCGACTTTTACAAGGTCAACGACCTTGTATTTATGCCTTAATTCATAAATTACTTCCGCTCTGTCTTGATCTGTGATTTGTTCTTTTTCTGAACTAAGGCATTTAACTTTTTTAAATAATCATTTTCCATACGTAAACGTTCATTTTCTGCTTGTAGTGCCTCTATAGACCCTTCAATTAGTACTGGATCTTTTTTCGGCTGTTACCTTAACTTCTTATTTTTCATAGCTGGAGGCCCCTTCCTCCCTGGACGTAGGGCATCCACACCATTTGAATCATAAGCTACTTTCCATCTACGAAGTACTTCGTAGATGGAAATATTAAAAATTGCCGCTGTTTCTCTAATAGATGTCCCTTGCGTATCCATATAATTAAGCACACCTAGTTTATATTGAAGTGAATAAGTTGTATAGCGTTTTTCATAACCTTTTTCCCAAAATGCTTCATATTGTTTAACCCACTGATAAATCACACTAGAATGAATTCCTAGGGATTTAGCAATCCTTTTCCCATCATCTACTCCATTAAAATATTGTTTTACTATCTGTAGCTTTTCTTTAGGAGAAAACTTTCCCATAAAAAATGCACCTCCAATTGTTAATTGTGTCTAACAATTGGGGTGCATATCAATTGGATGGCTCTTTTCGTTTAAAGAATTAATATTACTATTCAATAGTTTATTCATTAAATTTTAAATTTAACGTCTTCTTTTTATCAATTGTATACTAATTACCCTCAATTATTAATCGAAGGTAAGGAAGTAACTGTTGAGACTAAGTTTACTGCAAAAGAAAAGAATGGTTTTGTAACGTTAGCCATTACTTTCGTTGGTGCTGAACGGCAAGGGAGAGAAGTAGTAGTGTTTGAAGACTTATTACATGAAGGCCAAGTAATTGTAACTTACGCTGACATTAATCAGGTTTGGAAAAAGAAAAACAAATCTGTACACCATACTGGGCATCTAGATGAGACTTATATCAAAGTCAAAGGAAAGTGGTGTTATCTTTATTGCAGAATGGAGCAAGAAGGAGTCAATGATGACTAGTTAATTTTATAATTAAGAAATAGTTAAGAAATAGTTAAGCCTGGTTTAAAATTTACTTTCTATACTAAAATCATAAGCATACAAGAAAGTTGGTGTTCAGACATGAGTGCAATAATAAAGACTACAAATTTAACAAAGATTTATGGCAATCAGAAATCAGTTGATAATCTTAATATAACTGTAAATCAAGGAGAAATTTACGGCTTTTTAGGTCGAAATGGTGCAGGGAAGACGACTACAATTAGAATGTTATTAGGATTGATAAAGCCCACCCATGGAAAGATTGAAATATTTGGAGAAAATTTATTTAAAAATCAAAAAGAAATCCTTAAAAGAATTGGGTCTATTGTTGAAGTTCCTGGATTTTATGAGAACCTTACAGCACGGGAAAATCTACTAATTAATGCAAAAATTATTGGGATACACAAAAAAAATGCAATTGATGAAGCGTTAGAAATCGTAGGATTGCAACATGAAACTAAAAAGCTTGTGGGTAAATATTCTTTAGGGATGAAGCAAAGATTAGGGATTGCTAGATCTCTTCTTCATTACCCAGAATTATTAATATTAGATGAACCTACTAATGGTTTGGATCCAATAGGAATTAAGGAAATTAGAAGATTAATAAAAAATTTGGCCAAAGAAAGAAAAATTACTTTATTAATATCCAGCCACATTTTATCAGAAATAGAACAGTTAGTAGATCATATGGGGATTATTCATGAAGGCAAGCTCTTAGAGGAAATCGATTTTAACAGCCTTAGAAAAAAGAATCGTAAATATATTGAGTTTCAAGTATCGAATGACAATAAAGCTACAACAATCTTAGAGAAGAACTTTGGTATTTTCGATTATGAAGTTCATGATGAGGGGATTATTCGTGTATATTCTAAACTTGGGCAACAAGGCGATATTAATAAAATATTTGTACAAAATGATATTCAGGTTTTGAAAATTTTGATGAGTGAAGACAGATTAGAAGATTACTTCACAAAATTAGTTGGAGGTGGAACAATTGGTTAATCTGTTATATACAGAATTATTAAAGCTAAAACGATCCCATATGTTCTTAATAAGTATTCTCGGTGCATCGGTAGCACCTTTTATGGTAGTAGTAGCATCATTTGTAAGCTTAAAAACTAAACATCCTACTCCTACTATTGTATTTAGTCAATTGTTTGGTGAAGTAAATTTATATACTGTTCTAATAATTGGAGTACCACTATATGGGGTTGTAACCGCCTATCTATTTATTCGGGAATATACAGAAGATACATTAAAGAATTTATTAACTATACCTGTATCACGTATGAATTTTCTTATAAGTAAAATCATACTTCTATTTTCCTGGATTATGATGTTAACTTTTGTAGCATGGGTATTAACATTAATATTAGGAATAATATTTCAATTTGATGGACTAAGTTCATCCTTAATGAGGGAATCTTTCGTACAATTTTTGATAGGTGGATTATTGCTTTTTATTTTATCAACACCAATCATACTTTTAACAATTGTGCTTAAGAATTACGTACCGACCATTGTATTTACAGTTGTAATAACCATGATTAATTTAATGACAGCAAATTCAGAACATAGAGCATTGTTTCCATGGGCAGCAGCAGGTGATATTTCAAGAAATACGCTTCAGCCCACTTATCCTCCTGAGTACTCCTATATAGGCATATTCGGAACATCTATTATTGGATTAGTATTATTAATTTCACATTTTAAAAAGGTAGATATCCATTAAGAAAAATAACATGGGACCATCTAAAACTATTAGGTAGTAACAAAAAGTAGATTAAAAAATTATAATTAGCGTTTGATTTATATATATCGTAAGGAGGAGTTTAAAAATGTCTTTTTCTCAATTCAATATTGATGCTTTTCGAGCCGTCAATGATTTAGGTAAACAGTTCCCATTTCTCAATTCTACTATGACGTTCGTGGCAGAATATATGGTATATTTCTTAGCTTTAATTGTTGTAGTGTATTGGTTTACTCGATCTAACCAAAATCGAATGATGGTTGTTCAAGCGATGATTGCTTTTGTGATTGCTGAGGTTATCGGAAAAATAGCAGGAAAGTTTTATTCAAATTATCAACCATTTGCAGAGTTACCTAATGTTAATAAATTGGTAGAGCATGCTGTTGATAATTCATTTCCAAGTGACCATACAATTTTATTTTTTGCAATTTGTTTTTCATTTTGGCTTGTTCATAAAAAGATTGGTTGGCTATGGATCACACTTGCATTCTGTGTAGCTATTTCTCGTATCTGGGTGGGAGTTCATTATCCTTTCGATGTGATGACAGGTGCTATATTAGGGATTGTTTCAGCGATATTTGCTTATTGGTTAGTACCAAAAGTTACTTTCTTGAAAAGAATACTTTCTATATATGAAAAAGGGGAAAACTACATTTTACCTGCAAAAGATAAATCAAAAAATTTTTAAGGAAAAAGCATTTGAATTATAAGTAGCTTTTTGTCTATAATGTTAGTTTGATGTTAGGTAAAGATGCAGTATTTTTAGGATAAGGAGTGGCTTAAACTTGCCACTTCAATTGTCCTAGAATAACTGAGTAAAAATATGGTTTATATATGTATTATAAATACGAACTACGTTTTCTTGGTAAGAAGATACTCATTACAATTGTTTTTTGGAAGACTAAACCTCATAGACATACCCCACATCATTTTCACTTCAAAAATGAATTTCATACTTAAGTTAAAACAGTTACAGGGATAGGATAACATTGTTGTTTATTCCTTTATGTAATAATTGAGGATATACATAATTATTTTTTGGAAAACAATTTACAGTAATATTACGTTTTTTAGAGAAGAAAACAAGTTATCAAAATTACAAAAATTATGATGTATTGGTGATTTGAATACTTGAGAAAATAATTGGTTTGTTATTTTGATTACAATATAAGGTAGTATTAGAATGTAGCGTGGAAAGGTAGGAAAAATAAACTGTATATCAAAAGGAGGATGCTTTTGGATAGCTATGTTTGGATTATGAATATCAGAATAAAAAACTATAAACTTTAATGAGTGGTAGTGTACATTTGGTCGTGCAATTCGCGATAGAAATCTTAATGATAAACTATATCTTAAACCAGTGTGCTAAGGCTTCAACCCACAGGAACTGCAATGAACGACAAAAATTATTAGCGATTTAGATATTCTAAGTTTCAAACATAGCAAAGGCATTAAATGCTGAATAATTTAAATTAAGTCAAATTAAATGGGGAGTCCTTATGAAAAAACTTTTAGTTCTATTTCAAAATGGGAATTACTTGAGGCTATTTTTGGGATCTTTTACTTCACAAATGGGTAGTACAATTGGTTTAACTGCACTTATGTTTTATTTTTTAAATCGTTTTTCGCACCAACCTGCATATGCTACTATTACGGAGTTGATGTTGTCTTTGCCTACATTAGTAGTATTTTTTCTTGTTGGTGTAGTTACTGATAGGATTGATCGACAAAAAATAGCTCAAAACTGTGATTGGATTTGTTCTATATTATCGCTCTTATTATTGTGGTCTCTTTTTATAAACTGGATGCCAGTAGCATTTGCACTGTTATTTTTAAGAAGTATGGTAAAGAGCTTTTTTACACCTGCACAATCATCCCTTGTACAAGGTGTTTTAACAAGAGATGATTATACTACTGCAGTTGGTTTGAATCAGATGGTTACAAGTTTGTTTATGCTTTTTGGTAGTGGTATCGGGATTTATTGTTATTGGGTAATCGGTATTTATGGTGCAATCTTAATTGATGCAATTAGTTTTTTTATTAGTGGTCTTCTTATAAAATCTTGTAGAATGTCAGAAGAAATTCGTATGCCAAACGGAAAACATAATATCAAAGATTTGAACATTTCAATTGTAATGAAGGATTTTATGAAGGGAATACGTTATATTTTGAACCACAACTTGTTACTTACGCTTATCTCCGGATTTATAGTTTTTGGAATTTTAAATGGAGGGCTCTCAGTGATGCAGGTATTTATTTTAAAATACAAACTAGCCCCAAGAAACTATGAAGAAGTTTCAATTATATTAAGTATAGTCTTTGGTATAGGAATTTTACTTGGTAGTGTTATAGCATCTATACTTTCCCAAAAAATAAAGCTTTATCATTTACTTATTTTAGCTTTGTTTATTGGAGGAGGAGCGACTATTTTGAGTTCATTGGTCAATACAGTTTGGCTGTATATTATCTGTACGGGCATAGTTGCCCTAGCGCTTCCGATGATTAATGTAGCTATTGGAGGTTGGATTCCGAAAATAGTGAATCCAAAAATGATGGGAAGAGTACAAGGGTGTATTAATCCTTTGATGATGCTTTCACAGTCACTAACCTTACTTTTTATTGCAGGATTTTATCCAGGTATTCTTGCAGTTGAAACTCTTTTTTGGATAGTAGGCGGATGTTTAATATTTGTAGGAATTTTTTACATGATTAGTATTCCACGATTTATGGAAGTAGAAAAATCAGTTAGCATAACGCTCGAATAATTGTAGTTGATCAATTAACTTAACTAGGGTTTGTGAGGGGTTTTATGGAAATTTATGTTGTCAAAATTAAAGATATAAATGATCGGAAATTAGAAAATATTTGTTCGTGGATAGATGAAGAGAAAAGATCTAGAATAAAAAAATTTATTAATAAAAAAGATAAAATTAGAACCTTGATTGGTGAATTACTAGTAAGGACTCTGACAAATAGAAAGCTTAAAATCGGTAATGAAAGAATAGTATGGGAGAAAAATCATTATGGAAAACCTTACTTAAAGGGGTATCCGAATTATTACTTTAACATTTCACATTCGGGGGAATTTGTAGTATGTGCAATTAGCAATAACCCTGTTGGAATTGATATTGAACGAATAAAACACATTGAATACGAAGAAATAGCAAAAAGTTTTTTTTGTGATAGTGAATATGCTTATATACAAAAAGGTAATATTAATCAGCAATTGAGAAAGTTTTATGAGGTATGGACATTGAAAGAAAGTTATATTAAATGCTATGGAAGCGGATTATCAATGTCACTAAAATCATTTTCTATTAAAATAGATAGTTACAAAGCTGTTCGTATACTTTCCGATAATGGAGAAAAAAGTAATTCTTATTCAATGGAAATTTTTGATATAGAGTTAGAATACAAAATGGCTGTATGTTCATTAAATGAAGAAATTTCTAGTAATATAACAGTGATTGACCAAGATAGTATTATTAATGATTTTTACAAAATTTTATCAGATAGAGGTGCATTCTAATGTTGTTATTTTGTTTGCCTTATGCAGGAGGATCAGAGGCATTGTATTATAAATGGAGTGATTATTTAAGCCCATCTATAAAGCTATGTCCAGTACTGTTAAAGGGAAGAGGGAAAAGATTCAATGAACCATTTTATAATAGCTTAGAAGAAGCGGTAGATGACATCTTTAATAATATTCAGGGTAAAATAGGTGAAGAAGATTATGCAATTTATGGACATAGTATGGGGAGCCTATTAGCGTATGAATTATACTATAAAATAATAGGAATGGGCTTGAAGAAACCTAAGCATATCTTTTTTTCTGGATACAAAGCACCGAGTGAAAGGGAAAAGAAGGAGATAACTTATAATTTACCAAAGAACGAGTTTAAAAATAGAGTTATAGAATTAGGGGGAACACCAGAAGAATTAATTCGTAACGAAGAATTGTTCGAATTTTTCATTCCTTTACTAAAACATGATTTTAAAATAGTTGAAACATATGAATATAAAGAAAAAGCGGACAAAATCACATGCGATATTACTGTATTAAACGGAACAGAAGATTTAATTAGTCTAAAAGGCATAATAGGTTGGAAGAAGCATACTTGTGGAAATTTTAAGATTTATAATTTGGAAGGAAATCACTTTTTTATAAATAACAATGTGGAAAAAATTACAACAATAATAAATGATACGTTAACTGAGGTTGTGAACTACTCGCCACTTAGCAAAGCTTGAAGTGGGAGCTTCTCAGTTCCACGACGAAAGTAACCTTTCGTCTCCCTAAGCGTTGCTTCGGGGTGTTCTACCCCTAGATGCCCAACGCATGGATGCTCTTTTGGTACGGTATTTTACGCAGGAACCGAATGGCTTGGTTTTCGCACTCTATTTTCTTCCTGCAACCTTCTATATCAAGTTATCAAAGAACTTCATATAGCTAGTTTATCAAAAGTTTTTGGCTATACCAAACCGACATTCATCTCCACCTATCGTTGGGCTACGCCCTTCACACGCTTGAGGAAAGAGAATTCTTTCGGGGAATACGTTAAATTAGATTCCTCTGATATGTATACCAATAGCTATTCTTATTTATTCATTCATTTTCTTAATTATGCGCTGTAGTAAAGTTATCTGTAACTTGATATGAGTTTTAATATGTGTCTTTAATTAAATTACAGCTAAAAAATCTGATTATTTTAACTATTCAACCAAATTTTTATCATGTATCTTTTTTTGTGAAAATAAGGAAATTTTTCTCCGAGTAAGTTAAATTTTTTTATAGAATTCCTTTTATTAACTTCTAAATAGGAGGGATTGTATACCTTGTTATGAACGATGAATTTTTTATTTAATTCATCCTCTATATTTTTAACAGTATTGAACTACTCACCACTTAATGTCCTTACGGATTGTTTGAAGTGGGAGATTCCTGCGAACACCGATGTATCCAACAGTTATCTTAGCAGGCTCTGCCCGTAGTCCCTACGGTGAAAACATAAGTATCTTGTACGTTGACTCACCAAGCTTCCTACTTTAGCTTGGTTTTCGCAACTTCAGCAAACGTGGGGCGAAAGAATGTTGAAGATTTTACGGTTGCAACGTTTTTCTGCAACCAACCTCATATCTTCAGTTTTCAAAGAGCAATCTGTACAAGTATATGGTAGCAAACATGTTGGCTTATGCTAACCGAAATTCATCTCCCACCTAAAATTGGTGTTTTACACCTTCACATTTTTGAGGAAGGTGTCTTCTGTGGGACAACGATAAAATAATAAATAATTTTGGTAATGGATAATTACTAAAAAAGGGGAAATCCAATATGTCTATTAAGAATTCTGGTGAAATAAACAAGGACGGTATAAGAACTTACGATGAGATTACAGCAGCAGAGCAAGATATGATATTAAATAAATTCAATTCCACAAAAACCGAATATCCAAGAAATAAGACCATAAACCAGCTATTTGAAGAACAAGTGGAGAGAACACCTGAAAATATTGCAGTTGTGTTTAAAGATAAACAACTCACATACAGGGAACTTAACGAGAAATCCAATCAATTAGCAAGGATGTTAAGGAATAAGGGTGTTAATACAGATGCTATTATAGGATTAATGGTTGATAGATCATTTGAAATGATAATTGGAATAATGGGTATTTTAAAATCTGGAGCAGCTTACCTCCCAATTGATCCTGATACTCCAAAAGCAAGAATTGATTATATGTTACGGGATAGTCATACCATGATTTTATTGACTCAAGAGAAATTCATTAAGAAAATTAAATATGATTTAGAAATAATCAATTTGGACGAGCTAGATTCAAGTGACTTAAGTACAGGTAATCTGAAACATGTAAATCGTTCTGATGATACAGCTTATATAATTTATACATCGGGTTCTACGGGAATACCAAAGGGAGTTATCATTTCGCATTATAGTGCTATCAGAGTCGTTCGAAATACAAATTACATAGAAATAAAAAATAATGATACCATTCTGCAGCTTTCGAATTATTCTTTTGATGGATCAATTTTTGATATATATGGTGCTCTGTTAAATGGGGCGAAATTAGTAGCGATAGAAAAAGATACAGTCACGGATATAAATAAGCTTGGAAATATAATTAAGCAAGAAAACATAAACGTGATGTTTATTACAACTGCTTTATTTAATGCGCTTGTAGATATGAAAATAGATTGTCTAATCAATATAAGAAAAATATTATTTGGTGGAGAAAGAATTTCAGTCTCCCATGCAAGAAAAGCATTAGAAATTCTGGGGAAAGATAAACTCATTCATGTATACGGACCAACGGAAAGTACTGTTTTTGCCACATATTACTTTATAAATGAAATAGATGAGGATGTTGACACTCTACCTATAGGTAAACCGTTAGCAAATACTTCAGTTTACATAGTAGATGAAAAGAAAAATTTACTTCCTATTGGTAAACCTGGAGAACTTTGTATTTCTGGTGATGGATTAACTAAAGGGTACTTAAATAATGAGCAGTTAACATTAGAGAAATTCGTTAAAAATCCATTTGCAGAAGGAGAGCGTTTATACCACACAGGAGATTTGGCTAGGTGGTTACCTGATGGGAATATTGAATTTATAGGAAGAATTGACCATCAAGTAAAGGTTCGGGGATTTAGGATTGAACTTGGAGAGATAGAGAGTCAGTTATTAAAGCATCAAAATGTAAAAGAAACTGTAGTTGTAGCAAGAGAAGAAAAGGACAAGAGCAATTATATTTGTGCATATCTAACATTAGTAGGAGAAGTTACTGTTAAAGAATTAAGAAGATTTTTAGGTGAAAAGTTACCTGATTATATGATTCCTACTTATTTTCTTAAGTTAGATAAAATGCCGTTAACAGCAAATGGAAAAATAGATAAAAAGTCTTTACCTGAACCAGATCGAAGTTTTAATTCCGAGGTTGAATATGAGGAACCAAGAAATGAGATTGAAAAACAGCTCGTTTTAATGTGGCAGGAAACTTTGAATATAAATAAAGTTGGTATTAATGACAGTTTTGCAGCTCTTGGTGGGCATTCGATAAACGCAATGGAGCTTTTATCTAAAATGAATGATAGGTTAAGTGTTGATTTACCATTAAAGGAACTGTTTAAATTATCTACAATAAAGAAAATAAGTGCTTACATCGAAACAAACAAGGGAGAAATTATAGAGAACCGACAATTTACAAAAACTACAGATTTAAAGAATTTACATGAACCTTTCCCACTGACAGGTATACAATTAGCCTATTTAATAGGTAGAGATCCGGCTTTTGAAATTGGTGGCGCAGCTACAAATTTAACGGTTGAATTTGAAATAGATATTAATATAGATAGGTTTAATAGTGCATTACAAAAATTAATTAATAGACATCCAATACTAAGAACAATAGTTTTTGAAAATGGAACACAAAGAATCTTAGAAGGAGAACTTCTTTATTCTGTAGACACAGTAGATGTAAGGAATTTAAATCAAGAAGATATAATGATACGTATATTGGAACAAAGGCAAAAAATGATAGCTAAAATCATAGATCCAAGTACTTGGCCATTATTTGAGATAAAAGCATTTATATTACCCAATAACCAGAAATATTTTTGTTTAAATATAGATCCACTAATTTGTGATGATAGTAGCATGAAAATATTAATCAAGGAATTTAAAATGTTTTACAATCAGCCAAGTCTGCAGCTGCCTGAGCTGGAGTATAATTTTAGAGACTATGTTTTAGCAACCAATGAATTTAGGCAATCTAATCGATATAAAAAAGATGAGAAGTACTGGTTAAATAAATTGGATAACTTCCCAAGTACACCAGCATTGCCTTTAAAATGCAACCCATTAGAAATTGAGAAACCTACATTCAATAAATGTTCGGAATTTTTAGATCATGAAACATGGAATAAATTAAAACAAAAAGCAAGAGAAAAAAATCTTACCCCTACATCGGTTTTATGTGCTGCATATGCTTATGTCTTAGCATATTGGAGTAATCAGAGTCGATTTGCAGTAAATTTAACTGTTTTTAATCGGATACCGTTTCATCAAGACGTAAAAAAAATCATTGGAGATTTCACAACTCTAATGTTATTAGATATTAATGCGAAAGATAGTATTGAGTCATTTTGGAAATTTGCTGCGAAGGTACAGGATACATTGTTAGAAGCCCTTGAACATAGACATTATGATGGTGTGGATTTTATCAGAGCTATTGGGAAAAAACATAGAATGGTTAATCAAGCTATAATGCCTATTGTATTTACAAGTGTATTGAGTGAGGACTCAGATGATTCATTTAATCATTTGATAGATTTTGAAAAAATTAAATTTTTTAGTACAAGAACATCCCAAGTTTATATAGATAACCAAGTTTATGAATTAAATGGAGGTTTATATATTACATGGGATTACGTTGAACAATTATTTGAGATCAATGTTATTAAATCAATGTTTGAACAATATATAAATGTATTAAATCAGGTTATATTTAATGATCAAGTGTCAGGTATTAACCTTAGTGAGAATAGCATAAAAGTTATTGAAACCTATAATGATACAAACAAAAAGTTTGATAAGTGTACTTTACATGAAATGTTTGTGAATCGAGCAAAACTAGTACCAGATAAGGTAGCTGTAATTCATCATGATGATTCGATAACTTATAAAGAACTAAATGAAAAATCGAATCAAATTGCAAGATACTTAAAGGATAAGGGAGTTAGAAAAGGTGATTACATTGGTGTGATAGGTAAGCGATGTATAGATACCATTATAAATTTGTTTGCTGTTTTAAAGGCTGGAGCAGCATATATACCGCTTGATCCTGATTATCCTGAGGAAAGAAAAGAATATATAAAAAAGAAAAGTAATTGTAAGTTCTTTATAACACCTTCTACCTATAAAGATGAAAATATTAGGGAATATTCTGGTGATGAAGTCAATATAAAAGTAGATGAAACAGATATGGCATATGTTATTTTTACTTCTGGTAGTACAGGAAAACCTAAAGGAGTTCAAATAACTCATGGTGCAGCAACAAATACAATTATAGATATTAACGAAAAATTCTGTGTGACAGAAAATGATAAAATTATGGGGATTTCTTCACTGTGCTTTGATTTGTCAGTTTATGATGTTTTTGGTGCATTGAGCTGTGGAGCGGCCCTTGTAATTATAGATGATCAAAGGGATGTATATAACCTAAAAAAAGTTGTAAAGAAAGAAGGAATCACAATTTGGAACTCAGTTCCAGCAATTATGGAACTGACAGTGGACTTATATAATGATAGTGAACAGGATGATAGTCTAAGGCTTGTATTGCTTAGTGGGGACTGGATACCACTGGAACTTCCTCAGAAGCTAAAGAAAACTTTCAAAAATGCGGAAGTTATTAGCTTAGGTGGAGCAACTGAGGGCTCAATATGGTCCATATATTACCCTATTAAGGAAATCAAGAGTGATTGGAAAAGTATACCATACGGAATGCCGTTGGCTAACCAGAAAATTTATGTATTAAATCAAAACAAGCAATTGTGTCCCGTAGATGTAGAGGGAGAATTGTACATTGGTGGAGTGGGAGTAGCAAGTGGGTACATAAATGATATTGAAAAAACTGAGATGTCATTTATTTTGCATGAAGAATTAGGATATATTTATAAAACTGGTGATTATGGCGTTTTAAAAGAGGACGGATATGTCGAATTTTTAGGAAGAAAAGACAGTCAAGTTAAGATAAGGGGATATAGGGTAGAATTAGGGGAAATTGAAAATTGTATAATCAAATATAAAGGTGTAAATAAAACAGTAGTAATTGACTATACAAATGATAATAAAATGAAAAGCCTATATGCTTTTGTAGTTTCAGATGAAGACATAAACCCAAATGAACTAAAACAATATTTGCAAAATCAGCTCCCGAATTATATGATTCCATCAAGATTTTTCAAAATAGATGAAATACCATTGACTGTAAATGGGAAAGTAAATAAGAGTATTTTGGGGGAATTAATAAAAAATCATGAACTAGATGAAGTTGCAGCAACAAAATGTGAAGAAGCAGAAAATGAAACTCAAGCCCAAATATTAGATATATGGAAAGATGTATTCGGAATAGAAAACATAGGAATAGATACTAATTACTATGAAATAGGCGGGGATTCATTAAAAGCGATATCGATTGTTACTGAAATTAAAAAGAGAATGAATATAGAGGTGCCGATAGGAGAAATATTTAAAAATGACACTATAAAGGTATTAGATCAATATTTGAAAAATAGCCAAGAAAATCATAGGGGAAATATGATTGAAAGGGTATCGAAAAAGGATTATTATGCCACATCGCCTTCTCAAAAACGAATGTACATGCTTTCTATGATGGAAAATAATAGAGGAGCATATCATATTCCTATGGCGTTACTTGTCGAAGGTGAAATCGAATGTAATAGACTTGAAAATGCATTTAGAAAATTTATAGATAGACATGAAATCCTGAGAACAGGATTTGAAGTATTAGATAATGAATTAGTTCAAAGGGTTTATGATAAAGTTGATTTTGATTTGGAATACCAATGTTTAGATATAGTCGTAACAGATGATGAAGGTTTAAGAGATTTAACTAGCAAAATGTGTAAGGAATCAACAAAGCCTTTTGATCTAAGTAAACCATCATTAATGAGAGCTAAACTAATTAAAATCGGAGTAGAGAAGCATATATTGGTTGTTAACTTCCATCACATAATAGCAGATGGGGTATCACAAGGAATATTTATGAATGAAATACTCGATTTATATAACAATCTTGATTTACCTAAGATAAATATACAATACAAGGATTATGTAGAATGGAATAATACGTATAATCAATCTAATGCTATAAAAAAACAAGAGCAATATTGGCTGAATTTATACAGTCATTTGCCATCTAAATTAGAATTACCTTATGATTATAGAAAAGAAAATGTTGATACCTTTGCAGGAGAAAATGCATACTTTCATATAGGAAAAGAGTTATCTGAACAGATAAGAAGGGTAGCTAAGGATACAGGATCGACTTTATATATGCTTATGCTTAGCGCTTATCATATATTACTTCACAAATATACTGGAAAAACTGATATTGTTGTCGGAACAGCAGCATCAGGTAGGTTACATCAAGATTTACAAAATATTTTTGGTGTGTTCGTCAACACTATTGCTTTAAGAAACAATATAGATGCTACAAAAAGTTTTAAAGAAATTTTGGAACAGGTAAAAGAAAATACAATTACAGCATTTGAAAACTCAGAGTATCAGTTTGACGAATTAATTCGCAGTATAGACTATGAAAGAGAATCTAATAGAAACCCTTTATTTGATACTATGTTTGTATTGGAAGACGCTAAATTATTTACTAAGAAGCAAGGTGACTTAAATCTTAGTCCAATAATATTTGAATTAGATAATGCAAAATTCGATATCACCTTTAGTATTTTAGATTATGATGATGAGATTGTGCTAAATGTCGAATATAGTACAGGACTATTCAAAAAAGACACAATATTAAGAATGACGGAAAATTATATCAATATTCTGAGGGAAATATCAAGGAATCTTTCGGTAAGTGTAAATAAAATAGATATGATTCCACAAGAAGAAAAGTGCTTTTTACTATATGAACATAACAATACAAATGTAGATTTCTCTAAAAACCAGTTAATACACAAATTATTTGAAGAACAAGTAGAACGGACGCCGGATGGCATTGCAGTTGTTTTTGAAGATAAGAAATTGACATATAGGGAGTTAAATGAAAAATCTAATCAACTGGCAAGAGCGTTAAGAGAAAATGGTGTTGGTTCTGATAAAATAGTAGGAATATTATTAGAACGTTCAGTTGATGTGATTGTTGGAATTATGGGGATTTTAAAAGCTGGAGGAGCTTATTTACCAATTGATCCTTCATATCCTATAGATAGAATTAAATATATACTTCAAGATAGTCAAACTGAAATATTATTAACCCAGGATAAATTAATTAATTTAGTTGATTGTACAGAAGTTGATGATATTAGCATTATTAATATTCATAATGAGCACTTGTTTAAATACGGAACCGAGAACTTATGTATTGATAGTAGCAGTAAAGATTTAGTCTATGTCATTTATACATCTGGTTCTACTGGAAAGCCAAAAGGAGTTATGGTGGAGCATCATTCATTGGTGAACTTATGTAACTGGCATAATTCCTTCAATGAAATAAGTGAAACTGATAAAAGTGCCAGTTATGCAAGTATAAGTTTTGATGCATTTGCTTGGGAAGTATTTCCTTATATTATAGCGGGTTCAGAGATTCATATTATAAATGATGATTTAAAATTAAACCTTACAAAATTAAATAAATATTTTATTGAAAAAGAGATTTCAATAAGCTTTTTACCTACACAGGTATGTGAACAATTTTTAATGCTTGAGAATACATCTTTAAGGAGATTATTAACAGGTGGAGATAAGTTAAATTATTTTGAAAATAAAAGTTACCAGATTGTTAATAACTATGGTCCTACAGAGAATTCAGTAGTAACAACAAGTTTTATTATAGAAAATTCTTATGACAATATACCGATAGGAAAACCAATATGTAATACAAAAGTCTTTATTTTAAACGAATCTAATGGGCTTTGTCCATTGGGAGTGCCAGGCGAGCTTTGTATCAGTGGAGAAGGTTTGGCCCGTGGTTATTTAAATAGACCAGAGCTCACAGCGGAAAAATTCATTTCAAATCCGTTCATTCCAGGAGAGAGAATGTATCGAACAGGAGACCTTGTGAGAATGTTACCTGATGGAAATATTGAATTTTTAGGACGAATTGACCATCAAGTGAAAATTCGTGGTTTCAGGATTGAATTGGGTGAAATAGAGAGTCAACTTCTAAAACATAAGCAAGTAAAAGAAGCTGTTGTTATCGCGAGAGAAGATAATAATAATCATCAATATTTATGTGCGTACTTTACTTCTGAAACACCGAAGGACGAGACTAGAGTACAAGAAATTCGAAAGTTTTTGGCAAAAGAGCTACCAGAGTATATGATTCCTGCTTTTCTTGTTCAGCTAGACAAGTTACCACTTACTACAAATGGGAAAGTAGACCGAAAGGCTTTACCAAGTCCTGACGGAAGTTCAGTTGCAGGAGTAGTAGAGTATGAGGCGCCAAGAAATGTAGTCGAAGAAAAGCTCGTATGCATTTGGCAAGATATTTTAGATATAGAAAACATAGGAATTCATCATAATTTCTTTGAAATTGGAGGCCATTCACTGAAAGCAACTACGATGGTTTCTAGAATCCATAAGGAACTTATGGTGGAGATACCTTTACGACAAATCTTCCAAACACCTACTATAAAAGGAATTGGAGAATTTATTGACTCTACAAAAGAAAGTGTGTATGCATCCATCAAAAAAGTAGAAGAACAAGATTATTATCCACTTTCATCTGCCCAAAGAAGACTCTACATTTTAAACAAAATAGAGGGTAGTGGAGTAACTTATAATATGCCTTTCGCTATGAAAATAGAGGGTGATTTGGATGTTCATCAGCTTGAGAAGGCATTCCATAAATTAATCGAAAGACATGAAGCTTTAAGAACTTCTTTTGTAATGGTAGATGGTGAACCAGTCCAAAAGATTGAAAAAGAGATAGATTTCCAAGTGACGTATAGAGAAATGGGTGCCAATAAGCTAGATGATATGATTAATGGATTTGTTAAACCGTTTGATTTGGAGAAAGCTCCTCTTTTACGGGTTGAAATCATACATGTCACAGAAAATGAGCACGTGATGGTCCTAGATATGCACCATATCATTTCAGATGGTGTATCAATGGGGATTTTCATGCAGGAATTAGCTGAATTATATAATGGTCAAAAATTATCGCCATTAAGCATTCAATATAAGGATTATTCTGCGTGGCAAAGAAGCTTGTTTACTCAAGAAGACATGAAAGAACAAGAAAAGTATTGGATGAATGTGTTCAATGAAGAAGTACCAGTACTAAATATGCCAACAGACTATAAAAGGCCAAAAAGAAGAAGTTTTGCTGGAGATAGAATCAATTTAAAAATTAATAGTGAAACTTATAATCAGTTAAACAAGTTGGCTACAGAAAATGAAGTCACTTTGTATATGCTTATGTTAGCAGGATACACGACTTTGCTTTCTAAATATACAGGACAAGAGGATATAGTAGTAGGATCACCAATTGCAGGAAGAAAACATGTAGATTTAAATAATGTAATGGGAATGTTTGTGAATACCCTTGCGATGAGAAATTATCCAAAGGGCAATACATCTTTTAGTGAGTATTTAAAAGAAGTAAAAGAAAATACATTGAAAGCATATGAAAATCAGGATTATCAATTTGAAGAATTGGTAGAAAAGGTAAATGTGAGAAGAGACATTTCACGCAATCCACTATTTGATACGATGCTTGCATTTCAACACACTGATAATATGCTATTAAATTTGGATGGATTAAAGGTTAGCGTGTTAGAGGATCAGCGGAAAATAGTTAAGTTTGATATTACTATACACGTAAGTGAGTTAGAGGACGGATTAGGATTAGAAATTGAATACTGTACGGCTCTCTATAAAAAGGAGACCATAGAGAGGTTTTTAGAGCATTTTATAAATATCTTAAGAGAAGTAGTAGAAAATCCAGAGCAGAAATTAAGTGAAATAGATATATTAACAGAGAAAGAAAAAAGTAAGTTATTAAACGAATTTAATAATACAAAAGGAAAATATGCTAAAGAAAAAACACTTCCAGAGCTTTTTGAAGAACAGGTAGAGAAGACACCTAATAATGTTGCACTTGTTTTTGAAAATCAAAGAATAACTTATAAAGAGCTAAATGAAAGGGCAAATAGCCTTGCGCATATACTTCGCGAAAAAGGAGTTGGCCCTGACGTAGTAACGGGAATAATGGTGGAACGCTCTATTGAAATGATAGTAGGTATAATGGGGATTTTAAAAGCTGGAGGAGCTTATTTACCAATTGATCCAACTTATCCTAGGACAAGGAAAGAATATATGTTACGTAATAGCCATATAGAGATACTATGCGTAACGAATGATGTTCATAGCGATATATCTTTTCATGGACAAATTATACAATTAGATAAATTAAAATATAAAGAAAATAGAACGAACATCAGTAAAATAAATAATCCCCGAAATTTAGCTTATGTAATATATACATCAGGTTCTACAGGGAATCCTAAAGGGGTAATGATAGAACAAAATAGTGTAAATAACTTAGTCAATGGGTTAAATGATGTGATTTATAAAAAGTTCAATACTAATGTTAATGTCGCGTTGCTAGCACCATTTATATTTGATGCATCGGTGAAACAAATATTTGCAACATTACTTTTAGGACATACTTTATTTGTTGTGCCAAAGGAAGTAAGTTGGAATGCAATGAGTTTAATTGAGTATTATGCAACAAATAAAATACATGTATCCGATGCTACTCCGGCACATTTAACAATGCTTAGCTATGTAAATACAATAGAACAAGAACTAGAAATTAAAGAATTTATTGTAGGAGGAGAGGCATTAACGCCTTATTTAATCAAAGGTTTATTTGAAAAATTCGCCAATCTTAAACCTAATATCACAAATGTTTATGGTCCTACAGAGTGTTGTGTAGATTCCACAAGCTATAGAATTGAGTTTGATCAAATAAGCGGTGATAAGGTAATTCCGATTGGAAAACCAATTTTAAACACTAATATATATATATTAGACAAGGGGAATAACCTTCAGCCAATTGGAATAGCTGGGGAAATATGTGTATCAGGTGAGGGCATAGCAAGAGGATATTTGAATAATTTGGAATTAACAGCTGAGAGGTTTGTTAAAAATCCATTTAATATCGATAAAACTATGTATCGTACTGGAGATCTTGCAAGATGGTTACCTGATGGGAATATAGAGTTTTTAGGGCGGATAGATCATCAGGTGAAAATACGTGGTTATCGAATTGAACTTGGAGAAATAGAAAGTCAACTGTCGACTCATCAAGATATTGAAGAAGTAATTGTTATAGCTAGGAAAGATAAGGAAAATAATCAATATTTATGTGCGTATATCGTTTCAGAAAAAGAATTACATGCAAGGGAAATTCGGGAATATTTAGAACAGAAACTTCCGGATTATATGATTCCTGGATATTTTGTGAAATTAGATAAACTTCCGTTAACAACGAACGGTAAAGTAGACAGAAAAGCACTTCCTGAACCAGATGGAAGCATTGATACTGGAGTAGAGTATGAGAAACCGAGAAATGAAGTGGAAGAAAAGCTCGTTGAAATTTGGAGAAGTATTATTGGGATAGAGGATATAGGAATTAATCATAATTTCTTTGTATCTGGAGGAGATTCCATTAAGGCAATCCAAATTATATCTAGATTATCAAGAATAGGCCTTAAATTAGAAATGAAAGATTTATTTGCACATCCAAAAATTAAAAACCTTGGAAAATATATAAAACGAGAAAAGAAAGAACAAAAAGTTCATGAAATAGTAAAGGGGGAAGTAGAATTAACCCCGATACAAAGTTGGTATTTTGAGAAAAACCAAGAAGAGATAAATCATTTTAATCAATCGTTCATGCTATTTAGAGAAAATGGGTTTGATGAAAAACAGATAGAAGAAGTATTCAATAAAATTATGAAACATCATGATGCTTTACGCATGATATATAAAGAAAAAGAGGGAGAAATAATTCAATATAATAGAGGTTATGAAAAGAACCTATTTGATTTATATATTCATGATGTTAAGGGCGTTGAGAATAAGGAAGAGAAGGTATATGAAATTGCTACAAGTATTCAGAAAGAGATGGATATTAAAGAAGGCAAACTTGTAAAGCTTTGTATATTTAAATCAGATGAAGGAGATCATCTTCTGATTGCGATTCATCACCTTGTAGTGGATGGAGTATCATGGAGAATCCTACTTGAAGATTTGGAGACTTTATATTCACAACTAGAAAAGGGTGAAAAGCTAGAAATAGGATTCAAAACAAATTCTTATAAAGAATTTGCATCAAAGTTAAAAGCTTATAGCATGAGTAGGGAATTAATGAAAGAAAGGGAATATTGGACAAGTATATCAAAAGAGAATGTACAGTTTATCCCTAAAAAGAAAGAAATCACAAAAAACAACTTTGAAAATAGTAGTACAGTAAGTATTACATTAAATAAAGAACTCACTACATCTTTACTTAGAAAAACAAATAGGGCATATAATACAGAAATAAATGATATTTTATTAACAGCTTTAGCAGTTGGAATCAGAGAATTGACGGGGAAATACAAGCTAAAAGTAAATATGGAAGGACATGGAAGAGAAGACGTAATAGAGAATTTCGAAATCAATAGGACTGTTGGCTGGTTCACGACAATGTATCCAGTGCTTTTAGATATAGGGTACGAAAATAAACTTTCGACCAATATAAAGACAGTTAAAGAAACTTTAAGGAAAATACCAAATAAAGGAATAGGTTATGGGGTATTAAAACATTTAGCAAAAGATAAGGGATTTGTGAATGAAGAAAAGGCACCAATTTCATTTAACTATTTAGGTGAATTGGATCAAGATGTTAACAGGAGAGAATTCTCTGCATCGAAATGGCCTATAGGTGAAACAGTCGGCAAGAAAATTACTAGGAATACATCTATAGAAATGAATTCAATGGTTTTAAATGGTGAATTGGTTATTCATACAACATTTAATGAATTAGAATACAGTGAAAAAATGATAAAGGATTTAAATCAGAAATATAAAGAAAGTCTTGAAATGATAATTAATCACTGTGCGAATAAAGTAGAATCAGATCAAACACCTTTTGATTATGGAGATATAAATATAACATTAGAAGAACTTGAAGAAATAAAAGAAAAATACAATGGTTTTACTATTGAGAAAATATATCCGTTAGCAAATATGCAAAAAGGGATGTTATTCCACGCATTAGAAGATAAAAATTCAAGTACGTATTTTGAACAAATTGTAATGGATATAACAGGGACTGTAGATGTAGATATTTTAGAAAAATCATTTAATACAATATTGAGGAGACACGAAATATTAAGAGCAGCATTTGAGTATGAACTAGTGGAGGAACCGAGACACGTCATACTTCAAGATAGAAAAGTAGGTTTCAACTATTATGATATTCAAGACGAAAGCATTGAGCAGAAAATAAAATTTATAAAGAATTATTTACAAAAAGATAAACAAAAAGGCTTTAATTTAAGTAAAGACACATTAATGAGAATTAGTTTAATTCAAATGAATCAGGATTCATATAAATTGGTATGGAGTCATCATCACATATTGTTAGATGGATGGTGTCTTGGGATTATATTAGGTGAGTTATTTGATGTTTATGGAAGAAAAATGAAAGGTGAAGAGAGCCATTTAGCGGAGCCAACACCATATAGTGATTATGTAAGATGGTTGGAGGAACAGGATAAAGAAGAAGGATTAGCACATTGGAAGAGCTATTTGGATGGATATGAAGAACAAGCACAGGTTCCTAAAATCATGAATAAAGTTAATGAGTATAAAAGAAAAGAAAAAACGATAGAATTTTCAAAAGAAATGACTCGTAACATTATTCAACTTGCGAATAGAAATCAGGTTACTTTTAATACTGTGGTGCAGGCAATTTGGGGTATTCTTTTAGCGAGGTACAATAATGTAGAAGATGTTGTATTTGGAACAGTCGTATCAGGAAGAGAGGCACAAGTGGAAGGAATTGAAGGGATGGTAGGACTATTCATTAATACAATTCCGACTCGAGTTAGATTGGAAAAAGATAGTAGTTTTAAAGAAGTTTTAAGAAATGTCCAGGATGAATCAATAGAGAATAATAAATATAACTATATAAATCTAGCTGAAATTCAATCTTTACATGGTCTAAAAAGAAATCTAATTGATCATGTAATGGTATTTCAAAATTATTTATTAGATGATAGTAGTTTTAATCATGCAGAAAATGATACAGGTTTTATGTGTCAAAATATAAGGGGAGAAGAGCAAACAAATTATGGATTCAACATTGTAGCAATTCCTGGAGAACAGTTAGTATTAAAATTAACTTATAACGAAAAGATTTATCCACAGAAAATAATAGACAATATAGAAATGCATCTTAAAAAAGTAACGGAACAAGTTGTTATAAATGAGAATAAGAAATTAAATGAGATAGACATAATCCCAGAGACAGAGCGAGACGCATTATTATATAGATTTAATGATACAAAGACGAATTATCCGAAGGATAAGACTATACATCAGCTGTTTGAGGAACAGGTGGAGAAAACGCCTAATCATATTGCCGTTGAATTTGAAGGCACTAAAATGACGTATAAAGAATTAAATGAAAGGTCAAATCAAGTTGCTAGATGGTTACGAGATAAAGGGATTACTGCGGATACAATTGTGGGAATTATGGTTGAGAGATCACCTGAGATGATAATTGGAATAATGGGCATCTTAAAATCAGGTTCAGCTTATTTGCCGATAGATCCTAAATCTCCTCAGGATAGAATCAAATTTATGATACAAGATAGTGATATTCAAATTCTATTAACGCAGGAGAAGTTCATTAATAATCTTTCATTCGATGTAGATATGGTTAGTTTAGATAAGAGTGAGAATTTTCAATTGAGTAAAGAGAATTTAGTCCCTGTCAATGATTCTGGGAACAGAGCTTATATCATATATACATCGGGCTCTACAGGAGTACCAAAAGGTGTGGTTACATCACACTCTAATGCAGTAAGAGTGGTTCGCGACACAAACTATATTAAGATTGATGCAGATGATAGTATTTTACAGCTTTCAAATTATTCCTTTGATGGATCCATATTTGATATCTATGGTGCATTGCTAAATGGTGCGAAATTAGTGATGGTACCAATAGATACAGTATTGAATTTAAGTAAGCTAACAAAATTAATAAAAGAAGAAAAGATTAGTGTTATGTTTATAACTACAGCCTTATTTAATACGTTGGTTGATTTAGAAATAGAGTGTTTATCTAATATAAGAAAAATCCTTTTTGGTGGTGAAAGAATTTCAGTATCACATACAAAACGAGCATTGGAGTATTTAGGGAAAGATAAGCTAATTCATGTATACGGTCCGACAGAAAGTACTGTTTTTGCTACGTATTATTGTATAAATGAAATCAATGAAGAATTCGACACAATACCAATTGGGAAGCCATTAGCAAATACTTCAGCATTTATAGTAGATGGAAATCAGAGACTACTTCCAATAGGTGTAGCTGGGGAACTTTGTTTAAGTGGAGCAGGATTAGCTCATGGATATTTAAATCGACCAGATTTGACAGCAGAAAAGTTTGTTTCAAATCCATTTATACCAGAAGAAAAAATGTATCGAACAGGGGATCTTGTTAGGATGTTACCTGATGGAAATATTGAGTTTTTAGGTAGAATGGATCATCAAGTGAAAATTCGTGGTTTCAGGATTGAACTTGGTGAGATAGAGAGTCAACTTCTTAAATATAAAGAAGTGAAAGAAGCTATTGTTATCGTAAGAGATGATATTCATGGGGAAAAATATATATGCGCTTACTTTACTTCTGAAACATGGAAAAATGAATCAATGATTCAGGAAATTAGAAAGTATCTAACTAAAGAGCTTCCAGAGTATATGATTCCTGCATTTTTTGTTCAACTTGATAAGCTACCGCTAACTATAAACGGGAAAGTAGACCGAAAGTCATTACCAGAGCCTGATGGGAATGTAACAACTGAGATAGAGTATGTAGCACCAAGTAATTTTGTAGAAGAGACTATTATTTCAATTTGGGAAGAAATCCTAGGCATCAAATCTATTGGAATTTCTCATAACTTCTTTGAAATAGGAGGAAATTCACTGAAATTAATGAGTGCTGTTGCTGCTATTAATAAAGTTTTAAATACAAATATAAGCATTCACAATTTCTTTGAGAATCCAAGTGTAATAGGTTTAGCAAATTATATACTATCAACTGAACATGATCGTCAAAATAGTTTTTATGATTATGTTGAGGATGAGGTGTAACTGTTTAAAATGAAATTCATTTCTTCCGGAAGTAAAAGATATTAATAATGGGTGTAAAAAGGCAGATTTTCTATAATGTTGATTGTTTTGAGACTTAAGATTTAATTATAAGAAAAGTGGATTTACCCTAGGAAAACTGTACAATCTATACTTCTTCTCAACAGAGAAAAAGCAATAGATTGTGCAGTTAAACTAGGCCCAATGATTTAAATTTCAAAGATGTATATGAAATTTGATAGTTGTTTTAGTTATTTACTAATAGTGTGAGAAAGTGAATGGGCACCGCGAAGGGAATGATTCTAGTTATGGATATTAAAGGGTTTATAAATGATTTAAAAAAATCAAACATTTTCTTATATCAGAATCAAGGGAAGATAAAAATTATTGGACCTCGTGAGCTAATAACAGCTGAATTAAAGGAGAAAATAAAGTTATATAAAGAAAAAATTATTATAGCTTTAAAAAATGAAGATATAGAAAAAAAGAATGAAATTCCAAAAGCGAAACAATCAGAAAATAATTGCTATACCTTATCAATGGCACAAAAAAGGATGTTTATTTTAAACAATCTGGAATCTGAAGGTACGACATATAATATTCCTTTAGTTATGAAAATAGTGGGCGATTTTCGCTTGCATGTTTTTGAGAATGCCTTTAAGGCGCTAATTGATAGACATGAAGTATTAAGAACATCTTTTGTAATGATTGATGGGGAACCAGTTCAAAAGATAGAAAAAGAACTAAATTTTAAAATTAAATATGATGAATTAGGGAGAGATAGTGTATCAGAACGAGTAGCACGATTTATAAGACCTTTTGATTTAGAGGTAGCGCCTCTTCTAAGAGTAGAGATTTTACGTGTTAATCAAGATGAGCATATCATGATGCTTGATATACATCATATTATTTCAGATGGAGTATCAATGGGCATTTTGATGAAGGAGTTAGCTGATTTAGTTAGAGAAAAAGACTTAGCACCATTAAAAATCCAATATAAAGACTATTCAGAATGGCAAAAAGAGTACTATAAAGGAGATAACATAAAGCAGCAGGAGGAATACTGGCTCAAGGTATTTGAGGGAGACATTCCAGTTCTAAATATGCCAACTGATTTTCCAAGACCACAAATACAAAGTAGTGAGGGAGATAGGATTGGTTTTGAAATAGATTCTGAACTAACAAATAAGCTTAAACTTCTTGCAATGGAAAATGGAGTTACTATGTATATGCTTCTTTTAGCAGTATATAAAACGCTTCTTTCTAAATATACAGGGCAAGAAGACATAATAGTTGGTTCACCAATTGCTGGAAGATCACATGATGACTTAAAAAATACGATTGGCATGTTTGTTAATACTCTTGCAATGAGAAGTCATCCGAAAGCAGATACTAAATTCATTGATTATTTAAAACAAGTAAAAGAAAACACATTAAATGCTTATGAGAATCAAGAATATCAATTTGATACATTAGTAGAAAAACTAAATTTAAGAAAAGAAACAAGTAGAAGCGCATTGTTTGATACGATGTTTGATATACAAAATCAAAGTAATTTTGAGTTTAATATAAATGGAGTAACTACTGAGGTTTGCGATATTGATTTTAATGTGGCGAAATTTGATTTAAGTCTTACGGCGATAGAATATACAGATCATTTGAAATTTGATTTGCAATATTGCACAAAATTATTTAAAAAAGAAACAATGAAAAGACTTGCAGGTCATTTAGTAAATGTAATAAAGGAAATTACCAATAATCCGAGGCTTAAACTAGGAGAAATAAATTTACTTTCAGAAGAAGAAACAAAAATCATATTACACAAATTTAATGACACTATGACTGAATTTCCTAAAAATAAGACATTAAATCATGTATTTGAAGAGCAGGTTCTAAAAACACCAAATCATATTGCAATTATATTTGAAGAGGAACAATTAACATATACACAACTAAATGAAAAAGCAAATCGACTAGCACGGTTGCTTAGAAAAAATGGTGCAAAGCCGGATACTGTGATAGGAATTATGGCGGATAAATCCCCAGAAATGATAATTGGTATATTGGCGATTTTAAAAGCCGGTGCAGCATATTTACCAATTGACAATGAGTATCCGGAAGAAAGAATTGAATATATGCTAAAAGATAGTGAAGCAAAATTAGTCGTTACTCAAGAACACTTACAATTCAAGGTAAGAACAGCTCCAATTATTCTATTTAATGATGAAGAAATTAGTTCTTTAAGTAAGGATAACCTAGAGAATTTAAATCATTCATCAGATTTAGCTTATTTAATATATACGTCAGGTTCTAGTGGGAAACCTAAAGGGGTTATGACTACACATCGTAACGTTATTAACTATATTTATGCATTTTCAAAACAAATTACTTTAAATGAAGAAGATTCTATATTGCAAATAGTTTCATTTTCATTTGATGCCTTTACGGAAGAGGTATTTCCTATTTTAGCCAATTCAGGAAAATTAATTATTAGTAAAAAAATTGGTGACTTGAACATAGATGAGCTAGTTAAAAATATAGAAAAATATAATGTGACTTTAGTAAGCTGTTCACCATTGTTACTCAATGAAATTGATAAAAATAAGCATTTAATACTTAATAAAAATATGAAATTTATTAGTGGTGGAGATGTTTTAAAGTATGAATATATAAAAAATATTATCGAGATCGCCGATGTTTATAATTCATATGGTCCTACAGAAACAACGGTTTGCGCAACATATTATAAGGTCAGTTCCAATGATTGTATGGGAACAAGTGTACCTATAGGTAAACCACTAAGCAATTATAAATTGTATGTTTTGGATAATAACGCTCAATTACTGCCGATAGGAATACCTGGTGAATTATATATAGGTGGAGAAGGTGTAGCGCGAGGATACAAAAATAATAAAGAATTAACTGAAGAAAAATTCAAGTCAAATGCTTTTAGTTTAGGAGAACGATTATATCGGACTGGAGATTTAGTAAGATGGCTACCTGATGGAAATATTGAATTTTTAGGTAGAATAGATAATCAAGTAAAAATTCACGGTTTTAGAATTGAACTGGAAGAAATTGAATATCACTTATTAAGACAACCGAACATAAAAGAAGCCAAAGTAATTGATAAAGAGGGGATAGATGGAAACAGATATCTTTGCGCATTTATTACAGTTAATGATTTGAATGAAGAACTGAACATAGATAAAGTGAGAGAGTTGCTTGCCAAAAAGCTTCCTGGTTACATGATTCCTTTGCATTTTATAGAGATGGAAAAATTGCCGATTACACTTAATGGAAAAGTGGATGTGAAAGCATTACCGGAACCAGATTTAAGTAAATTTATAGAAGATCATTATGAAGCACCTCGAAATCTAGTAGAAGAGAAGTTGGCATTAGTGTGGAAGGATGTTTTGGGTATAGAGAAAATTGGAATAAATCATAACTTCTTTGAAGCTGGAGGACATTCACTAAAAGCTTTTTCATTGGTATCAAAAATACACAAAGAATTAAATGTTGAAATACCATTAAAACAAATATTTAATTTTCCTACTATTAAAAGCATTGGGGAATATATAAAAGGGAAAGAAACGAGTACCTACTCAAAAATAAGGAAAGCTGAGGAGAAGCAATTTTATAATCTTTCATCGGCTCAAAAAAGGTTATATATTTTAAATCAAATAGAGGATAGTGGAATTACTTACAACCTTCCAGTTGTTATCCAAATGAAAGGTCACTTTCAATTGGATAGTTTTGAAAAAGCCTTTAAAGCATTAATTGGTAGACATGAAGCATTAAGAACATCTTTTGTAATGATTGATGGAGAACCAGTTCAAAAGATAGAAAAAGAACTAAATTTTAAAATTGAATATAGTGAATTAGGAGAAGATAGTGTATCAGAACGAGTGGCACGATTCATAAGACCCTTTAATTTAGAGGTAGCTCCTCTTTTAAGGGTAGAAATTATACAAGTTAGTCAGGATGAGCATATCATGATGCTTGATATGCATCATATTATTTCAGACGGAGTATCAATGAGCATTTTGATGATAGAGTTAACAGATATATTTGGAGAAAGAAAATTAGCGCCATTAGAAATTCAATATAAAGACTATTCAGAATGGCAAGAAGAGTTTTGTAAAGGTGATAATATAAAGAAACAAGAGGAATATTGGCTTAAAGTATTTGAAGGTGAGATACCAGTTCTGAATATGCCAACTGATTTTCCAAGACCACAAATACAAAGTAGTGAGGGAGATCGATTAGGTTTTGAAATAGATTCTGAACTAACAAACAAGCTTAAAATGTTTGCAAGGGAAAATGGAGTTACTATGTATATGCTACTTTTAGCAGCATATACAACACTACTTTCAAAATATACGGGACAAGAAGACATCATAGTTGGCTCGCCAACTGCAGGAAGACAACACGATGATTTAAAAAATACTATTGGTATGTTTGTTAATACTCTTGTGATGAGAAATCATCCTAAAGCAGACAGTAGATTCATTGATTATTTGAAGAAAGTAAAAGAAAATACCTTAAATGCTTATGAAAATCAAGATTACCAATTTGATGAGTTAGTTGAAAAGCTAGCCTTAAAAAGGGATATTAGTAGAAATGCATTGTTTGATACGATGTTTTCTATTCAAAATTTAGATAATCTAGAGTTGAATATAAAAGGCTTAAAAATTGAACCTTATGACATTGATTTTAAAGCGGCAAAGTTTGATTTAAGTCTATCGGCAATTGAAAATACAGATCACATAGAATTTATTTTAGAGTATTGCACAAAATTATTTAAAAAAGAAACAATACAAAGAATTGGAAATCATGTAGTTAATATCTTAAAAGAAATTGTTAATAATCCTGAACAAAAACTAAGTGAAATAAATTTGCTTTCACAAGAAGAAAGGGAAATGGTATTAAACAAGTTTAATGATACTGCAGCCGAATATCCAGTAGGTACTATACATGAACTCTTTGAAGCGCAGGTTAAAAAAACACCAAATCATGTAGCTGTAGTGTTCGAGGAAAAGCATTTGACATATGAAGAATTGAATAAAAAAGCAAATAAACTAGCTAGAATTTTGAGAGGAAAAGGTGTTGCACAAAATAGTATAGTTGGAATAATGGTGGATAGATCAGTAGAAATGATTGTAGGAATATTGGGGATTCTAAAAGCTGGAGGAGCATATTTGCCGATAGATCCAGAGTATCCTACAGAGAGAATAGAATTTATGCTTGAGGATAGTAATGCGGATATTATTATTACTCAAGAACACCTAACGGATAAAAATGGTTCCTACGGTGAAGTAGTAAATGTAAATCATATAGATATATATGATATCGATGAAGATAATTTGAATCATATCAATTCACCGGATGATTTAGTGTATATCATATATACATCAGGAACAACGGGAAACCCTAAAGGTGTGCTAGTAGAGCATAAAAATTTGGTTAATGCTCATTACACTTGGATGGATCACTATGAATTGTCAAAGTATAAAGTTAATTTACTACAAATGGCTAGTATGTCGTTTGATGTATTTGCAGGGGACTTATGTAGAAGTTTATTAAATGGTGGGACAATGTATATAGTACCAAGTCATATTAAGCTAGAACTGGATTTATTATATAAGACAATTAAAAAGTATAAAATTAATATTTTTGAATCGACCCCAAGTCTTATTATACCTTTTATGAATTATGTATATGAAAATAATTTTGAACTCACCACATTACGATTATTAATATTAGGTTCTGATAGCTGTCCTATACATGAGTACAAAAATTTGGTTAAAAGATATGGGGAGAATATGAGAGTGATTAATAGCTATGGAGTCACAGAAGCAACTATTGATTCTAGTTATTATGAAGAAGAGTACGATTATATACCACAAATGGTAAATACTCCTATAGGAAAGCCGTTAAATAACATAAAATATTATGTTTTAAACTCTTTATTAGAACCACAACCTATAGGGGTGTATGGTGAATTGTACATTGGTGGAAAAGGTCTTGCAAAAGGATACTTAAACAAACCAGATCTTACTCATGAAAGGTTTGTTTCAAATGGCTTTATACCTGGTGAAAAAATGTATAAAACAGGGGATTTGGCAAGATGGCTTTCAGATGGAAATATTGAGTTTTTAGGAAGAATAGACAATCAAGTAAAGGTTCGAGGGTTTAGGGTAGAAATAGGAGAAATTGAAGCTAAGCTATTAGGTAATCAAAATATAAATCAGGCGGTAGTAATTGATTATAAAGATAATGCTGGTTTTACCTATTTATGTGCATACATAGTAGCTAAAGAGGAGCTAACTACAAGTGAATTAAGAGACTACTTGTCAAATTATTTACCAGATTATATGATTCCTTCATTTTTTATTCAACTAGATAAAATGCCTCTTACACCGAATGGAAAAATAGATAGAAAAGCATTGCCTCTTGTACAAGAGGGGGACCTTTCTAAGGGAACAGATTATGAAGCTCCTCGAAATGAAGCGGAAGAACATCTTGTATCAGCTTGGCAGGATGTCTTGGGTATTAAAGAAATTGGGATTAACGATAGCTTTTTTGAAGTTGGTGGAGATTCTATAAAAGCGTTACAGATAGTTTCTAAACTATCGAAAGTGAATCTTAAACTCAAAATTAAAGATTTATTTGAAAACCCGAAAATTAAAAATCTTAGTAAGTATGTAAAAAATGAATCGAGAGTAAAGAAAAACTATGAAATAATTCAGGGAAGCGTTCCTTTAATCCCGATACAGCAAAGACATTTTGTATTAAACAAAGCATTAAATAATAAAGAGCTAAATCACTATAATCAATCATTTATGCTGTATAGAAAAAATGGATTTGAAGAACAGATTGTAGAAAAGGTGTTTCATAAAATTTGTGAAAAACACGATGCTTTACGAATGATTTATAAAGAGGAAAATGGTGAAATTCTTCAATATAATCGTGATTTGAATGGGGAATTCTTTGATTTATATGTCTATGATATTGAAAATCAAGATAATCAACAGGAGATAGTGGGTCAACTAGCAACAAATATACAAAAGGAAATTTCGATTACTGACGGTAAAATGTTAAAGCTTTGCATTTTTAAAACAAATGAGGGCGATCATTTGCTTATTACTATCCATCATCTTGTAATAGATGGAGTGTCATGGCGGGTATTGTTCGAAGATTTCGAAATGTTATATAAACAAGCCTATCTCAATGAAAAACTTGATATAGGTTTTAAAACGGATTCATTTAAGGAGTTTTCAGAAAAGTTAATGGATTATGCGGGAAGTAATAAACTTCTAAAAGAAAAAAAATATTGGGCAGACATATCTAATATAAAAGTAGATTTTTTAGCGAAAAATGAAGAATTAGATGTGACCGATTATAAAAATAGCAAGACCTTAACCATTTCGCTAAATAAGGAGAACACTCAAAAGTTATTGGGAGAAACAAATAAAACATATAATACTCAAATAAATGATATCCTTTTAGCCGCTTTGTTAGTAACAGTAAGAGATTTAACAGGAGAAAACAGGTTAAAAATTCTGATGGAAGGTCATGGAAGAGAAGAAGTCATTGGAAACATAGATGTTAGTAGAACTATTGGGTGGTTTACTACAATATATCCTGTATATTTTGATTTAGGTAAAGAAAAAGAAATTTCTATGAGTATAAAATTGGTAAAAGAGACTTTAAGAAAAATTCCTAATAACGGAATAGGATATGGGGTTTTAAAATACCTGAAAAAGGATCAAGATTTGTTAAATGATGAAACGGCACCGATACTATTTAATTACTTGGGAGAAATGAGTAAAAAAGGGACCAATGAAGAATTTTCTGCATCATGGCTATCACCTGGCGAGAGTATAGGTGGCGAAAATGCAAGAGATGCTTCTATAGAAATTAATTCAATAATTGTAGAGGATACATTAATAATGAACACTACCTTCAATGAGAGGGAATATTCGGAATCTTTAATTACTGATTTTAACCAAAAGTATAAAGAGAACCTTGAAATGATAATCAATCATTGTATTAGTCAAACGGAATCAGAAAAAACAGCTTCCGATTATGGTTACAATAAAATGTCACTACAAGAGCTTGATGAGTTACTAGGTGAATATGAATACATCGATAATTAAAGCCTGGAGTAAAACCACCATCATAGCGACTACTTAATTGTACAAATCATAATTATAATTTTTGTGCCTTTTCCGACGGAAACTATTTAGGGGGATAAATTTATGAAAGTCAATAAAGTTGAGAAAATCTATCCATTGTCAAATATGCAAAAGGGGATACTGTTTCATGCTATTGAAGATAAAAATTCAGATGCATATTTTGAACAGATTATATTAGATATAAAAGGTTATGTAGATGAAACTATTTTTGAAGAAAGTTTCAACGAGATTATGAAACGGCACGAAGTGTTAAGAGCATCATTTAATTATAAATTGGACGAGCCATTACATGTAATATTAAGAGATAGAAAAATTAAGTTTAGCTATAATGATGTAAGTAATTTAGATTTAAACACTAAAGATTTATATATGGAAAAATATATAGTAGATGATAAGCTGAAGGGCTTTGACTTAACGAAAGAAACCCTTATGAGAATTTGTTTGATGAAAACAAATGATAACTCATATAAAGTAATTTGGAGCTTTCATCATATATTACTTGATGGTTGGTGTATTGGAATTATATTAGATGAGTTATTTACTATCTATTCACATAAAATGAAAGGTGAAGAGCATCAATTAGAAGATCCTAGACCGTATAGTGATTATATAAATTGGCTAAATAATCAGGATAATGAAGAAGGATTGAAGTATTGGAGTGAGTATTTGGAGGGGTATGAGTTAAATGCTACCCTCCCTAAAATTAATAACTCTAGTACTGGAAAGTATCAGAGAAGAGAAAAAGTGATAGAGTTTTCAAAAGAGTTAACAGATAAGGTTACACAACTGGCAAATAAAAATAATGTCACCTTAAATACAGTGATGCAGAGTATTTGGGGACTTATTCTAGCGAAGTATAACAATAGTGATGATGTTGTTTTTGGAACAGTTGTCTCAGGAAGAGATGCAGCTGTAGAAGGTATAGAGAACATGTTAGGTTTATTTATAAATACAATACCAACTAGAATAAATCTGCAAAGTGAAAAGTCATTTAAAGAAGTTTTAAAAACAACTCAACATGATGCAATAGAGGGTAATAATTATAATTATATTAATTTAGCCGAAGTTCAAGCTCTTAGTAATTTAAAAAGCAATCTTATTGATCATATATTAGTATTTGAAAATTATGCTATTGATAAAAAAGGATTGGAAGAAAAGGAAAGTGGATTAGGGTTCGAAGTTATATCTGTAACCGACGAAGAGAGAAGTAATTATAGCCTAAGTCTTACTGTCGGATTAGGGGAGAAATTGAAACTAACACTTGTATATGATGAAAATGTATATGAAGAAAGACTAATCAATAATCTAGAGTGTCATATTCAAAATGTAACGAAGCAAGTTATCGAAAATGATGATATGAAATTGAGCGATATAGATTTAATTTCAGAAGAGGAAAGAAACATCCTTCTCTATAAATTTAATGAAACAACAGCTGAATATCCTAAAGATAAGTTGATACATCAATTGTTTGAGGAACAGGTTGAGAAGACACCTGACCGAGTGGCAGTTAGCTTTAAAAGTAATAACCTAACTTATAGGGAGTTAAACGAAAAATCAAATCAAATAGCTAGACTACTGCGCGAAAAAGGTGTTCAATCAAACACAATTGTAGGAATCATGGTCGACCGTTCTTTAGAAATGATTATAGGAATTATGGGGATTCTAAAATCCGGAGCGGCATATTTACCAATTGATCCTGAGACTCCTAAAGAGAGAATTGGCTTCATGTTACAAGATAGTAATGTGAAATTTGTATTGACTCAAGATAGATGTATAAGTCAATTTAATTTGAATGTGGATTTAATTAATTTAGATCAAGAGAATTTTTTAAGGCTAAGTACAGATAATTTGAATTTGATAAATCATTCGAGTGATACAGCTTATATCATTTATACTTCAGGATCAACAGGAACACCAAAAGGAGTAGTTATTCCGCATTATAGTGCAATTAGAGTAGTTAAGAATACAAATTATATTGAAATCAATGAGAATGATACGATACTACAGCTTTCGAATTATGCTTTTGATGGGTCTATATTTGATATTTATGGTGCACTTCTAAATGGGGCAAAGCTAATAATGGTTGAGAAGGACACTGTATTAAGTCTTGTTAAACTAGCTAAGTTAATTAAGGAAGAACAGATAAGTATTATGTTTATTACCACAGCTTTATTTAATGCGCTTGTAGATTTAGAAATAGATTGTTTAGATAAAATAAGAAAAATATTATTCGGTGGTGAAAGAGTTTCAGTTCCACATGTGAAAAAAGCCCTTGAGAAATTGGGCAAAGATAAAATTATTCATGTTTATGGTCCAACTGAAAGCACAGTATATGCTACGTATTATTTTGTTAATGAAGTAACTGAGGTTATTCCAATAGGAAAACCGTTAGCAAATACTTCTATTTTTGTAGTAGATAAAAATTCTAACCTGCTTCCACTTGGTGTACCTGGAGAACTATGTATTTCTGGAGATGGATTAAGTAAAGGGTATTTAAATAACGAGAGATTAACAGTTCAGAAATTCGTTCCAAATCCGTTCATTCCAGGAGAGAGAATGTATCGAACAGGAGACCTTGTGAGAATGTTACCTGATGGAAATATCGAGTTTTTAGGACGAATTGACCATCAAGTGAAAATTCGTGGTTTCAGGATTGAACTGGGTGAGATAGAGAGTCAACTTCTAAAACATAAGGAAGTAAAAGAAGCTGTTGTTATCGCGAGAGAAGATAATAATAATCATCAATATTTATGTGCGTACTTTACTTCTGAAACACCGAAGGACGAGACTAGGGTTCAAGAAATTCGAAAATTTTTGGCAAAAGAGCTACCAGAGTATATGATTCCTGCTTTTTTTGTTCAACTAGACAAGCTACCACTTACTACAAATGGGAAAGTAGACCGAAAGGCTTTACCAAGTCCTGATGGAAGTTCAGTTGCAGGAGTAGTAGAGTATGAGGCGCCAAGAAATGCAGTCGAAGAAAAGCTCGTATCCATTTGGCAAGATATTTTAGATATAGAAAACATAGGAATTCATCATAATTTCTTTGAAATTGGAGGCCATTCACTGAAAGCGACTACGATGGTTTCTAGAATCCATAAGGAACTTATGGTAGAGATATCTTTACGACAAATCTTCCAAACACCTACTATAAAAGGAATTGGAGAATTTATTGACTCTACAAAAGAAAGTGGGTATGCATCCATCAAAAAAGTAGAAGAACAAGATTATTATCCACTTTCATCTGCCCAAAGAAGACTCTATATTTTAAACAAAATAGAGGGTAGCGGAGTATCTTATAATATGCCTTTCGCTATGAAAATGAAAGGTGATTTGGATGTTCATCAGCTTGAGAAGGCATTCCATAAATTAATCGAAAGACATGAAGCTTTAAGAACTTCTTTTGTAATGGTAGATGGTGAACCAGTCCAAAAGATTGAAAAAGAGATAGATTTCCAAGTGACGTATAGAGAAATGGGTACTAATAAGCTAGATGATATGATTAATGGATTTGTTAAGCCGTTTGATTTGGAGAAAGCTCCTCTTTTACGGGTTGAAATCATACATGTCACAGAAAATGAGCACGTGATGGTTCTAGATATGCACCATATCATTTCAGATGGAGTTTCAATGAATATTTTAAATAGAGAGCTCTGTAAACTGTATGAAGGGAAAGAGTTATCTCCATTGGACATACAGTATAAAGATTATTCAGTATGGCAAAAAAACTTGTTTACTCAAGAGGAAATGAAGAAGCAAGAAGAATATTGGATGAATGTTTTTAAAGAAGAAGTACCTATATTAAATATGCCAACAGATTATAAAAGACCACCGACACAAAGTGTTGAAGGGTCCCGAAAAAGTTTTGAAATAGATAGTGAGTTGACAAAGAAGCTTAATAGAATTGCAAAAGAAAATGGGGTTACCATGTATATGCTTCTGTTAGCTGGATATACAACTTTACTTTCAAGATATACGGGTCAAGATGATATTGTGGTAGGATCTCCAATTGCGGGAAGAAGCCATCATGATTTAAAAAATATTGTCGGAATGTTTGTAAATACCCTCGCGATGAGAAATTATCCAAAAGAAGATAAAACATTTCGTAATTATTTAAGAGAAGTAAAAGAAAATGCATTAAAGGCTTATGAGAATCAAGATTATCCTTTGGATGAATTGGTTGAAAAGCTGGACTTACAAAGAGATATGAGTAGAAGTGCATTATTTGATACGATGTTTGTGCTACAAAACTTAGATACTTCTGATGAAGAGATTAAAGGGTTAAATTTTGAAACATATGATAGTGAACTTAATATAGCAAATTTTGATTTGACATTATCAGCAGTAGAAACTAATAGCATCATAAAATTTGATTTAGAATATTGTACAAAATTGTTTAAGAGAGAGACAATAGCTAAAATATCAGAGCACTTTGTTAATATTTTAAGAGAAATTACTAATAATCAGGAAGCTTGTTTAGGTCAAATAGATATGCTTTCGGGAGAAGAAAAGCACATCCTCTTGAATGAATTTAATGAAACTGATATGGATTATCCAAAGAATAAAACCATTTATCAATTATTTGAGGAACAGGTAGAGAGAACGCCAAACAAGATTGCTGTAGAATTTGAGGGGCAACAAGTTACTTATAAAGAGCTCAATGAAAAATCCAATCAAGTAGCAAGATTACTTCATGATAAAGGTGTTCATCCAGAAATGATTGTAGGAATTATGGTGGAACGTTCTTTAGATATGATTGTTGGTATCATGGGGATATTAAAATCAGGGGCAGCATATTTACCAATAGATCCTGAATATCCTGAAGAGCGAATTAAATATATGGTAGAAGATAGTAACACAAAGTTCCTATTAACGCAGACTCATTTATACGATAAACTTCATTTTACTAATAATGATTGTTTAACTAAAATCTCAATCAATGATGAAACAATAAAAAATCAAGAGCGAATTAATATGGAAAGGCGTAATAATAGAAATGATTTAGCTTATGTCATTTATACATCCGGTTCCACGGGATTACCAAAAGGAGTGTTAGTGGAACATCATTCTTTAGTCAATTTATGTAACTGGTATGTAGATTTTCATAAGATAACAGAAAGAGATCGAATTACAAACTATTTGAAAATCTCATTTGATGCATCTATTGGAGAAATTTTCCCTTGTTTAATCACTGGAGCTACTTTGCACGTTTTAGGCAAAGATATTAGGCTTGATCTAGATAAATTAAATGAATATATGAATAGTAAAGATATAACAGTTGCAACATTCCCATGTAAGGTAAGTGAACAATTTATATTACAAGATAATCATTCTTTAAGAATGTTAGTATCCGGTGGCGAAAAGTTAAATTTAAATAAGAATACCCATTATCAGCTTGTAAATGCCTATGGTCCAACCGAAAATACAGTAGTAACTACAAGTTTCTTAATGAATAAGAATGATGATAATATTCCAATTGGAAAACCGGTGTATAATACTAAAATTTATATAGTAAATAAATATAATCAGCTTTGTCCAATTGGAGTAATAGGAGAGTTATGTGTATCTGGGGATGGGTTGGCAAGAGGCTATTTAAATAATCCGGCCTTAACTGCCGAGAAATTTGTGGGAAATCCTTTCGTCAGTGGGCAAAAAATGTATCGTACAGGTGATCTTGTAAGGTGGATGCCTGATGGAAATGTTGAATTCATAGGAAGAATTGATCATCAAGTGAAAATACGTGGGTATAGAATAGAACTTGGTGAAATAGAGAGCCAGTTGTTAAAACATCAAGATATAAAAGAGGTCGTAGTAGTAGCAAAAGAGGACAAGGAAAATCATACGTATTTAAGTGCATATATTGTGTCTGAAAAAGCAATATCTTCGACACAGATGCGAGAATTTTTAGAAAAGGAACTTCCTGATTACATGATTCCATCTTATTTTGTTCAACTTGACCAGTTGCCACTTACATCAAACGATAAAGTGGATCGAAAAGCACTTCCAGAACCAGATAGAAGTAGTCAATCAGGAGTAGAATATGAGGCACCAAGAAATGAAGTTGAAACACATCTTGTTGAGGCTTGGAGGGATATCCTAGGCATAGAGGATATAGGGATAAATCATCATTTCTTTGTATCAGGTGGAGATTCTATTAAGGCTCTTCAAATTGTGTCCAGGTTATCTAGAATAAATCTTAAGTTAGAAGTGAAAGATCTATTTGCAAATCCTAAAATTAAAGACCTTAGTAAGTATGTGAAAAAGCAAAACAACCGGTTAAAAACTTATGAAATAGTTACAGGAGAAGTAATATTATCTCCAATTCAAAAATGGTATTTTGAGAAAAATAAAGAAGAACTAGATCATTTTAATCAATCATTTATGCTGTTTAGGGAAGATGGATTCGATCAAAAGAGAATAGAGAGAGTCTTTAATAAGATATTAGAGCAGCATGATGCCCTTAGAATGATTTATAGAGAAAATAATGGAGAAATTATTCAATTTAATAGAAGCTATAAGGATAACCTCTTTGATTTATACGTTTATGATGTTGAGGGAGTAGAGAATAAGGAAGAGAAAATATATGAATTAGCAACAAATATCCAAAAGAAATCTTCCATCAAAAATGGTAAACTCGTTAATCTTTGTTTATTTAAAACGGATGAAGGTGATCATCTACTTATTACTATTCATCATCTTGTAGTAGATGGAGTATCATGGAGAATAATATTAGAAGATTTTGAAACTCTATATTCTCAGGATTTAAAAGGTGAGAAGTTAGATGTTGGATTCAAAACTGAATCCTTTAAAGAATTCTCCTCTAAGTTGAGGGAGTATGCTAGTAGCAATAAATTATTAAAGGAAAGAGAGTATTGGAGAGATATAGCAAAAACTGAGATTGCATTTATACCTAGAAAAGAAGTGCTCAAAAGTGATACATTCGAAAATAGTAAAACAGTTAGTATTTCTTTAGATAAGGAAAAGACTATAAGTTTATTAAGAAAATCCAATAGAGCATACAATACAGAAATAAATGATATATTGTTAACTTCTTTATTATTAGGTACTAGAGCGATAACAGGTGAAAATTGTATAAAAATAAATATGGAGGGACATGGAAGAGAAGATATCTTAGAAAATGTAGATATTAGTAGGACTGTAGGTTGGTTTACAACTATGTATCCAGTACTTATAGATTTAGGAGATGAGACCGATCTTGCTACTAATATAAAAATGGTAAAAGAAATTTTAAGGAAAATTCCTAACAAAGGAATTGGATTTGGTATACTAAAATATTTATCAAAAGAGAAGTATTTATTAAATGAACAAAAAGCACCAATTTCATTTAACTATCTAGGTGAAATGGATAATGATGTTAACAGAAATGAATTTTCCGAATCAAAATTTTCTTATGGGGAAACAATTGGAGGAAAGATTTCAAGAAATAATTCGATAGAAATAAATTCAATAATTATTAATAATGAATTGGTTATAAATACTACCTTTAATGAGCTAGAGTATGATGAACTAACAATCAGGAAATTAAATGATAAGTTTAAAGAAAACCTTGAAACTATAATTGATCATTGTGTTAGTCAAATAGAGGTAGACAAAACGCCTTATGACTATGGGGATACAAAATTAACTCTAAGTGAACTTAAGGATATCAAAGAAAAGTATAAAGATTTTGAAATTGAAAAGATTTACCCTTTAGCAAATATGCAAAAGGGAATGCTGTTCCATGCCTTGGAAAACAAAAATTCAAAAGCATATTTTGAACAAACTGTTATGGATATAACCGGATACGTTGATGTAGAAACTTTAAAAGCTAGTTTTAATAAAATTATGAAAAAATATGAAATACTAAGGGCCTCATTTGAGTATGAAATAGTTGAGGAGCCTAGACAAATAATAATAAAGGATAGAGAAATAGGTTTTCAATATAGGGATATACGTGAAGGAGACGCTATAGAGAAAGAGTTATTTATAAACAAATATAGAGAAGAAGATACAGAAAAGAGATTTAACTTAAGTAAAGATACTTTAATCAGAGTATGTTTGATTAGAACAGATGAAAAGGAATATAAATTGATTTGGAGTCATCATCATATTTTATTAGATGGTTGGTGTCTTGGAATCATATTGGGTGAGTTATTCACTGTATATGGAAAAATCATAAATGGTGAAGCATATGAGTTAGAAGAAACGAAACCTTATAGTGATTATATAAAATGGTTGGAAGAACAAGATAAAGAAGAAGGTAAGAGCTATTGGAAGCAATATTTAGATGGTTATGAAGAGAAAGTGCAAATACCAAAATTAAACATTAATGAGAATAATGTTGAGTATTTAAGAAGAGAGAAAGTAATTGAGTTTTCAAGCGAACTGACAAAGCAAATTACACAGCTTGCCAATAGGAATAGCGTAACCTTTAATACAGTTTTCCAGACTATTTGGGGTATTATTTTGGCGAAGTATAACAATACAGACAAAGTAATATTTGGAACAATTGTATCCGGAAGAGAGGCACCCGTAGATGGAATTGAAAATATGATAGGATTATTTATTAATGCTATTCCAACTAGAATAAACCTTGAAGAGAATAAAAAGTTTAAAGAGGTATTGGCAGTTGTACAGAGTGAAGCTATAGCCAGCAATAATTATAACTATATGAATTTAGCTGAAGTCCAAGCGATGAGTAAATTAAAGAATGAGCTTATTGATCATATCATTGTGTTTGAGAACTATGCTATTGATAAACGTATAGCCAGAAATGAAAAAATGGGTATAGGTTTTGAGGTTGAAGATATACATGCAGAAGAACAGAGCAATTATAGTTTTAGTATTGCAGCAACTCCAGGTGAGAAGTTGAATTTAGTTTTAACTTATGATGGCAATGTTTATGATGATAAAATAATTGATAATATTGAAATGCACATTAAAACAGTAACTGAACAAGTGGTTGCAGATGAGAACAAAAAAATAAATGAAATAGACATAATTGCTGAGAAAGAAAGGTCAACTTTATTGTATGAATTTAATAATACAAAAGTAGAGTGTCTAAAAGAAAAGACAATACATCAATTGTTCCAAGAACAGGTAGAAAGGACACCTGAAAATATTGCTGTTACGTATGAAGAGAAGAAAATTACCTACAGGGATCTTAATGAACGCGCGAATCGATTAGCTCACAATCTAAAGAAAAAAGGAATAGGACCTGATTCGTTGGTTGGTCTATGTGTTGAACGTTCTCTTGAAATGATTGTAGGTATTTTAGGGATTTTAAAAGCTGGTGGAGCTTATGTACCACTTGATCCAACATATCCAGAGCAACGACTTCAGTATATCTTAGAGGATGCTAATATTCAGTTAGTCGTAACGCAAGAAAAGTTCAAAGAATCGAAATGGTTATCAGAGAATATTAAATCAATTTGCTTTGATCGAGATCAGGTTGAGATTGAGAATGAAAGTACGACATTACCGAATTCTGATGTAAGCCCTCAACATCTCGCTTACGTAATTTATACTTCGGGATCGACAGGAAATCCGAAGGGGGTTATGGTGGAGCATCATAATGTAATTCGTTTATTTAAGTCAACGGACTGTTGGTATCAGTTTGACGAAAAAGATACTTGGACACTTTTCCACTCTTATGCATTTGATTTCTCGGTATGGGAGATTTGGGGAGCATTGCTCTATGGTGGGAAATTAGTTGTTGTTCCTTATTGGATTAGTCGATCACCAAATGATTTCTATCAACTGTTAGTAAGGGAAAAGGTTACGATTCTTAATCAGACACCATCTGCATTTCGACAGTTGATACAGGTATGTAAACAAGAAGATGAGAATAAAAACTTGCATCTACGTTATGTCATATTTGGCGGGGAAGCACTTGATCCTACCAGCTTGCTACCATGGTTCAAAATTTATGGGGAGCAGAAGCCACAGTTAATTAATATGTATGGGATTACAGAAACTACTGTTCATGTTACTTATCATCCAATTACTCAAGATGATGTGCAGCGTGCTTCAAGAAGTAATATTGGAAAGCGGATACCAGATTTAGAAGTGTATGTACTAGACTCTGGTCAAAAGCCTGTGCCTGTGGGAGTAGCTGGCGAGCTATATATCGGGGGATCAGGACTCGCGCGTGGGTATTTAAACCGACCTGAACTGACTGCAGAACGTTTTATTCCTCATCTATTCAGTAGTGATTCAGAAGCGCGACTATATCGGACAGGAGACTTAGCGAGATACTTGCCAGATGGAAATCTGGATTATCTTGGGCGGATAGATCATCAGGTGAAAATTCGTGGTTTCCGAATTGAACTTGGTGAGGTAGAGAATCAACTTCTGAAACAAAAAGGGATTAAAGAAGCTGTTGTCATTGCAAGAGAGGATAATGATTGCCAACCATATTTATGTGCTTATTTTACGTCTGAAACACATAAGAAAAAATCTAAGGTACGAGAAATTCGCAAAATTTTGACAAACGAGCTTCCGGATTATATGGTTCCTGCATTTTTTGTTCATTTGGATAGCATACCGCTTACCGAAAACGGAAAAGTAGATAGGAAGGCCTTACCGGAACCAAATGAAAGTGCATTTGTGGAAGTAGAGTATGAGGCGCCAAGGAATGCAGTCGAAGAAAAACTTGTATCTATTTGGCAGGATGTTTTGGAAGTAGATAAGGTTGGAATCAACCAGCACTTTTTTGAAATCGGAGGTCATTCTCTTAAAGCAACTACGCTGGCTTCTAAAATTCAAAAAGAATTTATGGTAGAAATACCTTTACGTCAAATTTTTCAAACGCCTACTATAAAAGGAATTGGGGAATTTATTAATTCTACAAAAGAAAGTGTATATGCATCTATTAATAAAGTAGAAGAACAAGACTATTATCCGCTATCATCTGCACAAAAAAGACTTTATATTTTAAATAAAATAGAAGGTAACGGAGTATCTTATAATATACCGTTCGCTATGAAGATAAAAGGTGATTTCGATATAAGGCAATTTGAGAAAGCTCTCCATAGGTTAATTGAAAGACATGAGGCTTTAAGAACTTCTTTTATAATGGTAGATGGTGAACCAGTCCAAAAGATTGAAAAAGAGATAGATTTCCTAGTGACGTATAGAGAAATGGGTACTAATAAGCTAGATGATATGATTAATGGATTTGTTAAGCCGTTTGATTTGGAGAAAGCTCCTCTTTTACGGGTTGAAATCATACATGTCACAGAAAATGAGCACGTGATGGTCCTAGATATGCACCATATCATTTCAGATGGTGTATCAATGGGAATTTTCACACAGGAATTAGCTGAATTATATAATGGTCAAAAATTATCGCCATTAAGCATTCAATATAAAGATTATTCTGCGTGGCAAAGAAAATTATTTACACAAAAAGAAATGAAGAGACAAGAAGAGTACTGGATGAATGTATTTAGAGACGAAGTACCAGTACTAAATATGCCGACAGATTATAAAAGACCAGCAATTCAAAGTACAGAAGGTGACCTTGTACATTTTGAAATCGATAGTGACATTTATGTCAATCTTAAGAAGATGGCAAAGGTACATGGTGTAACGTTATACATGCTTCTGTTAGCAGGATATACAACACTGCTCTCAAAATATACAGGACAAGAGGAAATCGTAGTGGGCTCTCCAATCGCCGGAAGACCTCACGATGATTTGAAACAGGTAATGGGTGTTTTTGTGAATACTCTTGCGATGAGAAACTATCCAAAACAAGGAATTTCATTCCAAGATTATTTAAAAGAAGTTAAAGAGAATGCTTTACAAGCATATGAAAATCAGGATTATCCATTTGATGAATTGGTTGAAAAATTAGATTTAAAAAGAGATATGAGTAGAAATGCTTTGTTTGATACAATGCTCGTCTTACAAAACTTTGACCATGATGATTTTGAAGTACAAGGTTTAACTTTCTCACCATATCAAATGAAGGCGCATGTTTCTAAATTTGATTTAACACTTACTGCTGTTGAAGAAGAGCGGAGTATCAAATGTGTATTAAATTACAGAACTAAATTATTTAAGAAGGAAACTGTCGAAAGATTAGCTAAACATTTCATCCAGGTTTTTAAAGAAGTTATTGAGAAGCCAGAAAAAAGCATTCAGGATATTAGGTTACTTTCAGAAGAAGAAGTGCAGATGCTATTGCAGAATGATAAAGATACAAAAGCTGATTATCCGAAGGATAAAACAATTTCACAATTATTTGAGGAACAGGTGAATCGAACACCTCATCATGTAGCTGTGGTATTTGAAAATCAGAAACTTACGTATCTGGAACTGAATGAAAGAGCGAATCAAATGGCAAGGTTGCTTCAAGAAAAAGGAGCAAAGCCAGGGACAACAGTAGGTATGTTAGTGGAAGAATCCCTTGAAATGATTATTGGAATTATGGCCGTATTAAAAGCAGGAGCGACCTACTTGCCAATCGATCCTGAACAATTGGATAAAAGAACGAATGTCATTTTAAAAGACAGTAATGTTAGCCTATTGATAGTGAAAGGAGAAAGGAAAGAAACTCTCCAATTTAATGGAGAAGTAATCTCCATGGAGGATGATTTAATAAAAGAGAGAGACACATCAAATTTATTAGTCAATTATAAATCGAATCATAATGCGTATATCATCTATACATCAGGTTCGACTGGTACACCTAAAGGTGTATGTGTTCAGCACTACAACGTTGTAAACTACATGACTTGGTTTACAAAGGAAGCGAATCTAAAAGAAACCGATAAGGCAATGTTAGTATCTTCCTATGCATTTGACTTGGGCTATACAAGTCTATATTCATCACTTTTAAATGGATGTGAACTGCATCTCGTTACAAAAGAAGTATATACTAATGCTCAGAAAGCATTACAGTATATAGAAGAACAAGGTATTTCTTATTTGAAATTGACACCGTCTCTCTTTAACGTCTTGGTGAATAATCCGAGTTTCTCAGATAATCAGAGCTGTAAGACATTGAGATTAGTCGTGCTAGGTGGAGAGAAAATCAATCCAATAGATGTTGAAACATTCTATACACATTATCCAAATCATGTGGTAATGAATCACTATGGACCTACAGAAGCGACAATTGGTTCGGTATATCATGTTATTGAATATGATACAATGGCAGCTTTCAAAGAATGCCCTGTAATTGGAAGACCAATTCAGAACATGAAGGCTTACGTAGTGGATCAACAAATGAAACTTGTCCCAGAAGGTGTTTATGGTGAATTATGCTTATCAGGAGAAGGCGTAGCAAGTGGGTATTTAAATAGAATAGATTTAACAGAAGAAAAATTTGTTCAAAATCCATTTGAACCGAATAAAAAAATGTATCGGACGGGAGATTTCGCTCGAATATTATTAGATGGTAGAATTGAGCTTGCAGGTAGAATTGATGGCCAAGTAAAAATAAGAGGATATCGAATTGAAACAGAAGAGATTAAGCGTCATTTAGTTAAACATAAACAAATTAAAGAAGCATATGTAATTGACCGAGAGGGTCAGGACGGAAGAAGGCATTTATGTGCATATATTACATCTCAGAAGGAATTATCATTTGAAGAGTTAAGAGCATACTTAAAAGTAGAAATACCTGAATACATGATTCCGTCTTACTTCGTTCAGATGGAGCGTATTCCACTTACGGCAAATGGAAAAGTAAACGAAAAAGCTTTACCAGAGCCAGATGTGAGTAAGGGAGTAGACTATGAAAAACCAAGAAATCAGGTAGAAGAGCAACTTGTGAAGGTATGGGAAGATATATTAGGAGTCAAACCAATCGGGATTAATCATAACTTTTTTGCTTCGGGTGGAGATTCTATTAAGGCTTTACAAATTATCTCACGTTTATCACGAGAAGGTATCATATTAGAGATGAAAGATTTATTTACTTATCCCGAAATCAAGCTTTTAAGTAAATACGTCAATATTGAGGCGATACAAGAAGACTCATATGAAATCGAAATAGGAGATGTGTTGCTCACTCCAATTCAACAAGCTTATTTTATGAGCGGAAAAGAAGATGTAAATCATTTTAATCATGCAGTTATGTTGTATAGGAAAGATGGATTCCGTGAGGAAATGATAAAAGAAGTTATGGAAGCAATTTTTGTACATCATGACGCTTTACGAATGATTTATAAAGAAAAGAATAATGAAGTACTTCAATTCAATCGAGAAGTGGAAAAGAATCAATTTGGTTTTTATGTTTATGACGTTTCGAGAGAAGGCAATCCAGATGAGAAGATTCAGGAACTTGCGACAATATTACAGAAGAGAATTGATATACAAGAAGGACCTCTTGTAAATGTAGCACAGTTTAAGACGAATGTTGGAGATCATCTGTTACTTATTATTCATCACCTTGTGGTGGATGGAATCTCTTGGAGAATCCTATTTGAAGATTTTGCACTTGGATATAGTCAGCTAATGAAAGGAGAACAAATAGCATTTTATTCAAAAACGACTTCTTATAAAGAGTATGCCACTCAGCTCAACGATTATGCTAAGAGTGCAAAAATCCTTAGAGAAAAGCAATATTGGGTGAACACATTAAAGGATAATGTTAACTTTTTAGAGAAAAAAGAGGAAGTTAGATTATTCCGATATGAGGATAGTGATACTTTCAGTACCACTCTTGGAATAGAGGAAACAAGCCGATTGTTAAGAGAAACAAATCAAGCATATCATACTGAAATCAATGACTTACTGATTAGTGCTCTTTTAATAGCTACAAGGAAAGTAACTGGTGAAAATAAAATTAGAATTAGTCTAGAGGGGCATGGTAGAGAACAGATTATAAAAAATGTAGATATTAGCCGAACAGTTGGATGGTTTACAACCAAATATCCTGTATACATCAATTTAGGAGATGAAAAGGACCTTTCAATGACTATTAAAACAGTGAAAGAGTCTCTTAGAAGAATTCCGAATAAGGGAATAGGCTATGGGGTTTTAAAACATTTGAGTAGAGATTCAGATTTATTGCATATTGAACAGCCACCTCTTTTGTTTAATTACTTAGGTCAAATGGATGCAGATATTAATAACACAATCTTTTCTTCTTCTTGGATATCGGCAGGAGAGTCGATTGGAGGTAAACATACAAGAGAAACACCTATAGAAATGAATGCTGTTGTCTTAGATGGAAAGCTCACTATTGATACGACTTATAATACAAAAGTATATGCAGAGGATGTCGTAGTGGAGTTTACAGAAGCTTTCAAGGATGCTCTTTGTGATGTAATCCATCATTGCATTTCTAAGGAACAGGCTGAAAAAACGCCATTTGACTATGGAGACAAAGAGTTAAGCTTCGAACAACTAGAGGAAATCAAGGTGAAAAATAGGGGGGCTGAAATAGAAAAGATTTATCCATTAGCTAATATGCAGCAGGGTATGCTATTCCATGCATTAGAAGATCAACAATCAGGTGCATACTTTGAACAACTTGTCATTGATGTCAAAGGGTTTATTGATGTCAACTTATTCGAGGAAAGCTTGAACGATATTATGAAAAGACATGAAATCCTTCGGACAGCAATTGAATATGAAATTACAGAAAAACCAAAAAATGTAATTCTAAAAAATCGAAAGATTGGCTTTAAATACCGAGATATTAGACAGCAAGGAATAAATCAGCAAAAGGAAAGTATAGCAACATACATTGAACAAGATCGAGAAAAAGGTTTTGATTTTAGTAAAGATGTTTTAATTAGACTGGAACTTATTCAAACTGATGATAAGGCTTATACAATTATATGGAGCAATCATCACATCTTGTTTGATGGATGGGGCAGAGGTATTATTTTGGGAGAATTGTTCCATATCTATGGAAACAAACAAGTAGGACAGTATCCTAATTTAGAAGAGCCAAGACCATATAGTGATTATATTAGATGGTTAGGGGAACAGGAAAAAGAAGAGGGAATTCAATATTGGAAACAATATTTAGCAGGGTATCAAAAACCTGCGAAAATTCCATCGTTCAAAAGTGACAGTACAAGAGGGTACCATGGGCAAGAGACGCTCATTGAATTTTCAAGCGAATTTACGAAAAAAATGACTGAATTGGCTAATCAAAATAATGTTACGTTAAACACTGTGCTACAAACCTTATGGGGGATTATTTTAGCCAAGTATAATCATACAGACGATGTTGTATTTGGTTCTGTCGTTTCTGGTAGAGATGCCAAAGTAGCTGGTATTGAAAAAATGGTTGGATTATTCATTAATGCAATTCCAACGAGAATTAATATAAAACAACATAAGAGCTTTAAAAATATATTAAAAGAGGTACAGCAGCAAGGGATAGAAAACCAAGCATACAACTATATGAATCTTTCAGATATACAGTCTCTTAGTGATTTAAAAAGGGATTTAATTGATCATGTAATGATTTTTGAGAATTATGCACTTGATGAACGTTTACTTCAGGAAGAAGAAAGTAAGATTGGTTTCGTGTTTAAGGATATTAAAGGGATTGAACAGACCAACTATGGATTTACAATAGTTGTAGTTCCAGGCGAACAGCTTGTACTCAAAATAGCATATGATGGAAATCTCTATTCAGAAAAAATCATCCGGAACATAGCAAATCATCTGAAAAGTGTTATGGACCAAGTTGTGCAGGATGAACATAAAAATGTGAATCAATTAGAAATCCTTTCAAAAGAAGAAAAGCATTATTTCTTGAATGAGTTTAATGAAACAAAAGCAGAGTATCCAAAAGAAAAAACAATTCATCGTTTATTTGAAGAACAGGTAGAACGAACTCCAAATAAGGTAGCTGTGGTACTTGATAAGCAGCAACTTACTTATAAAGAGCTGAATGAAAAATCTAACCAAATAGCTAGGATACTCCAGAATAAAGGAGTTCAACCAGACACAATTGTAGGTATCATGATTGAACGTTCTCTAGAGATGATTATAGGGATAATGGGAATTTTAAAATCTGGAGCAGCATATTTACCAATAGATCCTGAATATCCTGAAGAGCGAATTAAGTATATAGTAGAGGATAGTGGAACAAATATTATACTTACAAAAGGCAAAGATGCAGTGAGAATAAACAAAGAAATAGTATTTTTAGATGAAGAGTATAATCATTATTCTACTGAAAATATAAAAGTAACAAGTAATACTAACAACCTAGCTTATATGATTTATACTTCGGGTTCTACAGGTATGCCAAAGGGAACTATGCTTAAGCAAAGAGGTCTAGTTAATTATATAACATGGGCAAATAAGGAATATGTCAAAGGAGAGGCCTTAGATTTTGCCTTGTATTCATCATTCTCATTTGACCTTACAATTACATCAATATTTACACCATTAATTTCTGGAAATAAAATAGTTATTTACGATAATGATGGGGATGAACCAATTATAAGACAAATCTTTAAGGATAATAGAGTAGGTATAGTAAAATTAACACCATCTCATTTAAGTTTGATAAGAGATATTGATAACAGCAACTCAAGTATAAAACGATTAATAGTAGGTGGAGAAGATTTAAAAACAGATTTAGCAAGAGAGATTTCAAAAAGTTTCAATCATAATGTTGGGATCTATAATGAGTATGGTCCAACAGAAGCAACAATTGGCTGTATGATTTATAAGTATAATCTCAATGATGATAAACACATATCGGTACCTATTGGAAAGCCAATTGATAATGTTCAAATTTATATATTGGATGATAATCAAAAGATATTACCAGTAGGAATAGAAGGAGAACTTTATATAAGTGGAGATGGTGTTGCTACAGGTTATTTAAATAGACCTGAATTGACAGCAGAAAAATTTATATCAAATCCATATATACCTGGGGCAAAGATGTATAGAACAGGGGATCTTACAAGATGGTTGCCTAATGGAAATATCGAATTTATAGGGAGAACTGACCATCAAGTGAAAATTCGCGGTTATAGAATTGAATTAGGAGAAATAGAGAATCAAATTCTAAAATTAGATAATATAAAAGAAACAAAAGTTGTTGCAAGAATAGATGGCGAGAATAGTCAGTATCTTTGTGCATATGTTGTTTTAGAGAATAAAGAAAAACCAATTACTGTTACAGAGATGAGAAGATATTTATCAAAAGAACTCCCAAATTATATGATACCAGCGTTTTTTACACAGCTTAAGGAACTGCCGTTGACAACAAATGGTAAAATAGATATAAAGTCATTACCAGCACCAGATGGAAATGTCAAATATGGATTAGAATACGAACCGCCAAGAAATGATTTAGAAGAAAAAATTGTTAGCATATGGGAAGAAATTTTAAATATCAAAAAAATAGGTATAAATACTAATTTATTTGATATCGGAGCGAACTCTTTAAACGTTATGACATTTGTTTCAAGAATAGTTACAGAGTTAAACTTTAGAGTACCGTTTAAAGATGTATTTGATAAACCTACAGTCCGAAGTTTTTCAGCGTTCTTAGAAGGTGCAAAAGAAATGTTAAAGGATTACACAGAGGATTGTATTCAACTTAGTAGCTCAACAAGCACCAATAAAAAACTATTTTGTTTTCCACCAGCTGCTTCAATAGGAATAGCATATATGGGGCTAGCAAAGCATATTGAGTCATATTCAGTTTACAGTTTTAATTTTATTAAGTCTGAAAATAGGATTGCACAATATGTTAAAATAATAAAAGATATTCAATCAGAAGGACCGTACACATTAGTGGGATATTCAGCCGGCGGTATTCTTGCATTCGATGTGGCAAAAGAATTAAATAGACAAGGTTTTGAAGTAGAAAATCTTATTCTTATTGATTCAAAATACCGTACGACTGTAGAACAGAATCTTTATACAGAGGAAGAGTGTAAGAGAGAACTTCATGAAAAATTCAATCTGAAAAAATATAAAGATTTAGAAAAATTAGCTAGTGATTATTTGATAGAATTAATTATGAAGTCGTATATGTATGTACAGAGTACAACAACAAATGGCAGTATTGATGGAAATATAAGTTATATAAAATCAGTAAAAGAAAAAGAAGATGAAAATAATTTAATGTGGGAAAATGCTACTACGAAGAATTTCAGGATAATTCAAGGGTACGGAACCCATATGGAAATGTTATCAAATTCAAACCTGGATATTCTTAAAAAGAATGCTAATATAATAAACGACATATTGGCGTTTGAAAAAGTTTAATTTTTGAGAATTGGCATTTCTTTAAAGAAATGCCAATTTTCTTATTTTGATAACATGAAAATTAAAACGAATAAGCACAATAATTTTGGATATGTATAATAAAAATTATGAAAGCAGGTGTTATTTTGCGAGAAATTAGAATTCTTATAGCGGATGATGAAAAAGAAATTAGAGATTTATTAAAAAAATATATGGAACGAGAATTATATAAGGTTGATGTAGCTATAGATGGCGAGCACGCTCTTTCTTTATTTAATAAAAATAAATATGATTTGTTTATATTAGATCTTATGATGCCAAAAATTGATGGGATTGAGGTCTGCAGAAAATTAAGAGAAAAAACGAATGTTCCTATTCTAATGCTAACTGCTAAAAATCATGAAACTGATAAGATATTAGGTTTAAGTATGGGGGCAGATGACTATATTACAAAACCTTTTAGTATAAATGAGGTAGTAGCTAGAGTTAAAGCTCTTATGAGGAGGTTTTTAGTTTTAGGAAGTGAAGCAGGGGATAGAGAACAAACACGTATAGAGTTTAAAGAAATCTCAATTGATATGAAAAAATATGTTGTTTTCAAAGAGGGAGAAGAGATTCCTTTAACTGCAAAAGAGATGGAATTACTAAGGTTTTTCGCTTCAAATCCAGAGCAAGTGTTTACAAAATCTCAGTTGTTCCGTAATGTTTGGGGGGACGACTATTTAGAAGATGATAATACTGTCATGGTCCATATTCGAAAACTTAGAAAAAAAATAGAAGTAGATCCTTCTAATCCTCAATTAATACAAACTGTTTGGGGAATAGGATATAAGTTTGTAGGTGACCAAAATGTATAGCGACAAAATTATCTTGCTTAATATTCTTCAACTAATATGTATTATAGGACTTTTTTTTGCAGATTTAAATAACCAACTATTAGGAATAAATAAGCTTGCTTTGTACATAGTACTATTTTTCTTTACGACCTTTCTCTTAGTTACAAGGTTTCACTTTGTTAATCGTTTGAAAATAATGATTGAGGAGTTAAAACGTGTAATTAACGGAAATTTAACAACAAGGTTAATTGTAAATGAAGATAATGTATTTAATAAAATGATATTTTCTGTGAATGAATTAATTGAACAGCTAGAAAGAGTTCAAATCGAATCCATTAAATCTCAAAATGCGAGAAAAAGACTCTTATCAAGTATTTCTCATGATATCAGAACTCCTCTTACATCTATTATAGGATATATTGATGCTTTAAAAGATGATATAGCTGTTTCTCGAGAAGAGAAAAAAGAGTATCTTGAAATTATTTCAAGAAAATCTAGCAACTTAAAGCAATTAATCAATGAAATATTTAATATGGCAAAACTAGATGCAGATGAAGTTTTAATAAATCCTGAATTTCTAGAGTTAACTGAGATTACGAGAGAGGTACTAATTGAGTATTTACCTGAAATCAAGAAAAATAATTTAGAATTACAGCTTAGTTTACCAAAAACAAAATGTTTTATCACGGCAGATTATCTAAGTATTATAAGAATTATAGATAACTTAATAAAAAATGCTATTATATATGGGAAAGAAGGAAAAGTACTTGGGATAGAACTCATTGAATCAAATCAAGAAATCCAATTGCTTATTTGGGATAAAGGACAGGGAATCGCGGAACATGATTTGGATCATGTATTTGAACGAATGTATCGTAGTGACCAATCAAGAAATTCTATTAATGGAGGTAGCGGATTAGGGCTTGCTATTGCTAAATCCTTAGTAGAAAAAAACCAGGGTAAGATATGGGTTGAAAGTAGTCCATGGAATAAAACAGTTTTTGGTATCTCTTTCCCAAAAACAAAAAAAGTTTAATAAAATAGATAATAAATGGTTTAATTTAAAATTCATCCCGAACAATGTAATGAAACAGTTATACAATAAAATAGTTTAATACGGCAATTCAAGATTATAAAGAATCGCATTTAACTCTTTATATTTATGAGTGGAGGTTATTTAGAAATATAGGTCGAAATTTTTAGTAATTAACATAGGATAATACTTTGGATCATTTTTGATTTAATAGTTCATTAAACGAGTTTTACAAAAGATACAAAATATTAAATTCAAAAAACATAAATATCTCGTGTATAATATTATCCAAATTGGTATAAGTTCTTGTATATGTTGCCAGAAGGACTTGTTTGCAAGTGTACTCTCCTTTTATGTACAATAAAAGAAAAACATCGTCTGAGATGGGGAGAGGAAAACCCATGTCCAACCAACAGTTAGTGAATTTACGTATTGATTTTGCTTTTAAACAATTATTTGGTACAAGTGGAAATGAAGATATTCTAATTGCTTTTTTAAATGCTCTGTTACAAGAATCGTTAGAGTCACCGATTGCTTCATTACAGTTAGAAGACCCGCACTTACACCGAGAACATGAAGAGGATAAATTATCGATTTTAGATATTTCCGCTACATTAGATACAGGCACCAAGGTAAATGTAGAAATTCAGCTGAATAATAATCATGACATGATTAAAAGAAGTTTATATTACTGGGGAAGGTTATATACATCTCAGCTACAAAAGGGAATGCCCTATAGTTCTCTTCACAAAACAATTACGATTAATTTGTTAAATTTCGTCATGTTTCCAGAAAATGAGGCATTCCATACAACAGGAATTCTATGGAATCAACAACAACAGAAGGTATTAAGTGAGGATATAGAAATTCATATTGTAGAGATTCCAAAACTCATGCAACAGTGGCGAAATGAACAAATAAATCCGTGGGAGGATTCCTTTGTACGTTGGTTATTATTACTACCGGCGAATGAAGATGAACGCCTTACCCAAACATTGGAGGAAATTGCCATGAACCAAGACCCAATTTTACAAAAAGCAATGGATAAGTGGGAACGCATGAGTCAAGATTCTTCTTTCCGTCAAGCATATGAAGCAAGAGAAAAAGCTTTAATGGATGAGGCTGCGAAGTTTGCTCACGCTCGTAATGAAGGAATTCAAGAAGGGAAGATACAGATGATCAAAGGCATGCATGAACTTGGTGTACCACTTGAAACGATTGCTAAAGCAAGCAAGTTAAGTGTTGATGAGGTTGAACGTATTCTAGAAAAAAATAATTAGCAAAAAAGAAACGAAGTCAATTTGACTTCGTTTCTTTTTTATATCCCCCTCTATTAGAGCAAGGCACGTTTAGGCGCTATTCGCAAATTTAAGTCAACAGAAGTGAAGTTCCGTTAACTTTTTATATCGATATTCGCTAAATTTACTTTGGATGGAATAAATGATCTTGTTTTATTTTTAAAACCTTGGAACATACGTTTCGTAGGTTTCATCATACTTGAATTACGTGTTGCTAAGAATCCAAAAACTGTTCCTAATCCTAGTAAAGAAGCCCAAATCCACCCTTTATTGTTTTTCTTTTTATTTCCGAATAACTCAAAGATTTGTTGAGTTATTTTTTTTGAATTGAATAATGACATCAAAAAGTTAAGGATATTCATTTTTGTCCCCCTGTAAAAAAATCGTAAAAAGAAACACTCGCTTCAATTTCTCATAATTTATGATGCCAACTTATACTCATAATTCTTGATTTTGAAACCGGAACTTCCTAATATTACCTAAGTGTTTTTTATTAAAATAAGAAAAATAGTTTTATAAAAAATCAAAAAGGATCTGATTAGAAGAAAAGATGGGCTATATACAGCAGAGGCTTATAGATGGGTGGAGGATTGTGGTTATGAATTTTGGAGTTATATATCACAAGGATTGACGTTGATAGATAGTGAGGAACATGCACGAAAGATTGCTATGGAGCAACTAAAGGAATGTTCAAGAGATGAGTTTTAAAAACACTCTATTTTATTTATGAAATTATGAGGAAGTATAATGTTTTATGGAAATATAGAAGTAAATTTCATTTAATCTTATTTATTTTATAGGAATTATGAGGTATACTAAAAGTAGGTGCAAAAATGCACTATTTGAAAAAGAGTGCAAGGAAAAAAGGAATCCGTAAAGGATTCTTTTTTTGTTTTTAGAAAATGATAAATTTGAGAAAGAAGAAACAGAATAATAAGGTATTTGTTGATAAAGACTCTCTTTTATTACAATATTTTACACATTTGGTATGATGTATATGGGTGGTATATATTAAGGGAGGAATGGGAATGAAGAGGTTCATAACTCATGCAAATGGTAATAAGATTTTTAAAAAGTTAGTTTTAATGTTGTTGCCAATGGTTCTAATGATAATGATGGTAACCCCATCAAATGATACATTGGCAGCCGACCAATCAAATACCGGTTCACTAAAAGGTGTGAGTCTATTTAATGGAAGCTGGACTGTTGCTATACAAGCTGCAAATTTACAATATGTGTCTGCTGAGCCATCGGGCAATGTAGTTGCAAATCGTAGTGCAGTTAATGAATGGGAGAAATTCGAATTAATTCCGACTGGGGAATTATATACGTTTGCTTTAAAAGCGAAAAGTAATGGAAAATACGTTTCGTTTGAGCCAAATGGTAGAGTAGTAGCAGATCGTACATCAATTGGAGCATGGGAAAAATTTATCTTATATAATGGTGGAGACAATAGGATATATGTATTACAAGCGTTAAGTAATGGTAGATTTATATCAGCAAATGGTGGTAGAGAATTAACTGCTAATAGTTATGTAGCTGGAAGTTGGGAAAGATTTGTTATTGTGTATTTCTAAATTCTGAAGTGTTTTATATGTAAATAATAATGAATGGTTTAGTTCATATACATGCTAAATAAAGAGTTAAGTACTTAATACAAGTGTATATTAAGGTGTAAAAAGGATTGCAAGTAATTGTCAGTCCTTTTTTATATTAAATAAGTAATTACAGAGGATGTAATCAGAAGAAAAAGAACCCTATTGGGTTCTTTTTCAAGGCATATTAACAGTAAGGAGAATCTTAAGTGTTGTTTATGTACATTTTAAATAGGGGAAACAATGCAATATAAATTCATAAACCATAAAGTATAAAAAATGAAGACAATAGTAGTTGTATTGTTTAGAATCATGTGTTTCATGTATTAGGAGCTTAATAGCTCAGGCAGAGAGAAGTCATTTAAGAAAATAAAGAAATTCTATTGTAAAAGAGGTCCTGAAGACCTATATAATCAAGTACGTAAAAACTATAATGAAAAATAATATGTTGACCTTGCTTTCGAAAGAATTATGCTTGGGAGATGTATGGCTTTTGAAAGAAATGGATCTGAGTCAGTACTTTGGACAAAAAAATTCATGACACTTCGCTCTCAACCTAAGAATGAAAAATAGATTCTTCCTTCTATAATGGAAACACCACATACAGTAAGTATATAACTTAGCTTTTAATGGTGGTTCGCACCTGTACATAAAACTGTTGGAGTTAAATTGGTATACAACTCATTGTTAGCGCTCTCTCATGAGGGGTGACTACGAACAGAAAAAAATGTTGGAATTTCAAATTCACTCCACTGTATGTGGAATTTCTATAAAAAGTGGTTCATTCATTTGGAAATTTTGTACAAGCGATGCGCCGGATTAGATATTCATTCGGAAACAATCGTAGCCTGTGTTCTTATTAAGGATGACGATACAAATCTAATAAAAGAGATTGAAACTTTGCCCACTTTAACTAAAAATTTATTCTATCTTCTCAAATGGTTAGAAGAGCGTGAAGTAACTCATATTGCCATGGAAAGTAAGGGAAGCTCCTGGAAGCCTGTCTATAAATGTATTTTAGAAGGTTTTTTTGATATTACATTAACTCATGCCCAATGAATCAAAAACGTATCTGATAGAAAAACAGATGTATCAGACGCCGAGTGGATTGCCAAATTATTATGACATAGACTAATTGAAAAAAGCTTTGTACCATCAGAAAATATTCGAAAATTGCATGATTTAACTCACCTTCGAAAAAAATGGATAGGACATATGACTTCTGAAAAAATCGGATTCAAAAAGTATTAGAAGCATCAAAAATTAAATTGAGTACGGTTATTTCTGATATATTCGGGGTATCAGGAAGAAAACTATTGGAGCACTTAATACCTAAAGGTCATATCAATCAAACTGAAGTGGAACAAAACATTCATGGTCGTATGGCTCATAAAGCAGAACGTATTACGGATTCATTATTTGGTAGGTTAACTGAACATCAGATTTTTCTCATTAAACATTTATGGATGCACATTACTTATCTATAAATTTTGATTTTAGATGTTGATAAAAGAATAGATTAACTGTTAGAGAAATATCAAGCTGAGGTTCAATTGATGCCAGGTGTTAAGATAGAAACAGCTGCTGTGGTTGTCGCTGAAGTTAAATTTAAACTACTTTTGTAGCCAAACCTTCTATTATTTGATGAGTTTTATAACCGATGCTACTATGGATTCGCTAGCTTCGCGCCTAGGTAACTCATCCTTTTTTTATTTACTGATTTTTTTCTATCAAAGCCTGTTTTTTCTGCAATCGCTGTCTTTGTCCAACCTTTCTAATATAATTCTTTAATCATAAAAAACTCCCCAATCTTCAGCATTATTTCCCCACTCCACCTCAGAGGTCTCTTATAAAACGATTATCTGTTATTTTTTAGGAATTTTAAACCGTTGTTATTGAGGATTTTATCACCGTTGATTACAGGGTGTCAGAAATTGTTGAAAGAATAAAACTTATTTTGAATACGGTCAAACCAAAAGTTAAGTATTTAAATACGAAAATGATATAAAAAAGAGATAAGGACAATTCATAAATATTGGTGCTTTGAGTATATTTATGAATTTAAGGTATTTATATTGTCTTATCTGTACGCCTTCAGGTATACGTTTCTCTTTTTTTAAATTCTTGTATCGACAGTAGATAAGCCAGCCGAATTCTTATCCATTGTAATAACGCGACGTTTATAAATATGAAAAGACCGCAAAGGTTTCTAGAATAAGCACTTTGCAGCCTTTGTGTCCCTTGTTTTATTGAGATAAAAATCAATTTTGTTTCCTTCAGAATCCATTGATTTTTTACTTGGATATATGTTCATTGACTCTCCCTCATTCATTTGTTGGCTTAAAATGACGTTCATATATTCTCTGATCCATATGGATAAAGCAAACGCATAATGGTTGTGTGAGCGATGGATAATCCACGTTCCTACATCATTTCCACCAAATCACGAAAACTCAGGTTATACCGTAGGTACCGTCTCACCATTAGTAAAATGATGTCAGGTTGATAATGTTCCCATTTAAATAAATTGTCCTTTTCCATACTGTATACACTCCTTTTTTAGAGTCATAGTATCAGTATGGAAAAGGTTTAAAGATTACTTGCAATTTTTTGTGCAAGAACCTCTTTTATCGTTATCATGATATTTTATTTAATGCTTTTTGGGGTTGAATTTTATCTCTAACAAATAATCCTGTGTATAAAAGAAGTGCACCAATGAAAATGATGACACCAATATAAACGGACATAATAGTTGGATTTAAGAAAGCACCAATTATTATAGAAACTCTGGCAACTAATTCAGCACCTGTATAAGATAGACCAGCAAATGCAGAATAAGAACCTCTTTTATTATCAGGAATCATGTTGGCTTGTTCAGCATTTCTAATAGGTGAATAGATAAGCTCACCAACTGTGGCAATAAAATTAAAAATCAATAGTACGTACCATGTATTTGCAGAAGTAACAATTATATAACCTATTCCGTAAAGTGAAAGACCTAATAGTAAGGCGTTTTTTCCACTTAAACGATCAGTGAAATTTTTAAAAAGAAATGTCAGAAATACTACTAAAAGCATGTTTTCAATATTGAGAATACTCAACATCCTTACTCCAGCTATTTCAAAACCTCCAAGCATGACTGTTTCGAATGTTTCTGAGAGTCGTATACCAATATAGCTATTTAAAGAAAATTCAGCGGCAAATATAAGTGTAGATCCTATTACAACTTTTACAAATGCTAAATCTTGAATTGCAATCTTATAATTTTGAAGTAGATCTAAAAATATATTTTCATGTTTAGTTTCTAGAAAATTAGTAAACTCATCGACTAACTTCAATTTATAGGCAATTGGTATAATAGCGGAAATTAAAGTTAATGACACAAACAATTCTTTTTGATGGTTCATGTATAAAAGTCCACCTAGTGCAGCACCGAGTGCCATAGCAAGGTTCATAAGCCAATAGTCAACTGTATAAATAGCTTTCCGGTTTTCTGGTGTAGTGGAGTCGATTATGATGGCTTGCATGGCTGGACGACCAAGACTGCTAGAGATAATAAATCCTATATAAGCAATAGCAAACAGCCATATTATCTTATCTTTTGGATATAGACTTAAAGTCATAAATAAAAACATTAAAGTGCTTAAAGTGGAAGTTAATAATAATATTCTCTTTCGTGAAAACCGGTCTGATATATAACCTCCAATTAAACTTACCAAAAAGCCTATGAAAACTGTCAAAATTAAAAATAATCCTGCCCATACTTTATCTTTTTCTTGGGCAAAAAATAATGCCATAAAGGGCATGGCTGCTGATGTAACAGCACGATTAAAAAATGATGTAATTAAGCGTACCTTTATATTTTGTTCGTAGTCTTTCCATCCCATATTGTTCCCTCCTCTTGTCTAGGTTATATTAAACTAGACTTAGAAAAATAAAAATAGACATTTTGGTATGAATATGTCTATTTTTTATGTGAGGGGAATAGAAAGTGGATAGAAATTTATTAAGTTTATGGAATTCGTTTCAGTCAGGTAATGTAAAAATAAAAGATTTAGCAGAATTCTTTAATCTAAGTACAAAGCAAACAGTTCGTTATCTAAACAAATGGATGGAGGACGGATGGCTAGTATTTACTTCTGGAAAAGGAAGAGGGAATATGTCTAAACTTCAGTGGCTAAAAAATGTGGAAGAAATATATGAAAAACAGGTTATGGAAATTTTAGATAAACAACAAGTTGAAAAGAGTAGTAGCTATTTATTATACGAATGGTCTCCAAACAGTAAATTACGTTTGATGAATAAATTTTATTCAAAATTTGGTTATATAAATACTTTAAATGATAAATTAATTATTCCACGAAGAAAGCCATTTCTGACAGTTCATCCCTTAGAAGCGATTGATGTAGAAAGTGCATATATTGTTGCAAATGTTTATAACAGACTTGTTAATATTGACGAACAGGGGAACATATTTCCTGAGTTAGCTCATAGTTGGGATATAACCGCCACCAGGCTTAGGTTATATTTACGAAAATCTATTAAGTTTCATGATGGCTCTATCTTAACTGCTGCTGATATAAAGCGTTGTCTTTGTTCAATTCAAGAACAGCGAAGGTATAAAGAATTGTGGAAGCCTATAAGTAGAATAGATGATGTATCTCCATTAGTTATCGATATACACTATCCAGATGGCTGTAGCTACTGTTTGCAACTGTTAGGTCTAATAAATTCAAGTATTTATAAAGAAAACAACAGTCAAATAATTGGAACAGGTGGGTTTTATATAGGAGAAAATAATCAAGAAAAGACGGAGTTAATAGCATTCGATGATTATTTCCAGGAAAGGCCATTACTTGATGTAGTTGAATTTATTCAAGTTCCTTCAGGTCTTGATACTATTTATCGCTCTTCCGAGAAATATGAGGAAGACTCTATCTTTCATGTAGAGAGGAATTATGGTGTTGGTGTTGTAATTATAAATGCTTGGCGGGATTCAATTATTCAAAAAAAAGAAGTTCGTGATTATTTACATTATATAATTGCGCAAAATCGTAATACTATTAGTGAATTTGATTGTCGAAAAATTCCGAATCATAAAGGGTGTCTAAAAAACGCAGATTATCAAACCAGAATGCAGAAAATTGAACGCCCAAAATTTGAGGCACCAATTATTATAAAAGCCACTCAGTATACTGAAAAAACAACAAGATGGTTAGTGAGCATCTTCGAAAGGGAAAATATCCCGTTTTTAATTAAATGGGTTTCTTTTGAGCAATATCTTAAAGACAAAAGACTTAATGAACAGGTTGATTTATATATTTACGGTGAAGTTTTTGAGATAAATGAGGATATGTCATTTTATCATTTTCTTATCTCAAGTACTTCTCCTCTGAATAAAATAATCAAAAAAAATAAGATATTTAAAAGTTATTTAGATAGATATGTGTATACCGATTTTATAGAATGGAAGAATTTAAATATAGCATTTGAAAAGGAGTTAATAGAATCTTCGGTTTTAATTCCGTTATACTATGATAAACGCCGAATTCCATTTTCATCAGATTTAATGAATGTTGAGATGAAACATTTTGGGGATTTGGATTTTTCGAAACTGTGGGTCAGACCTCTCATTTGAGTTGCATACAATCAGGATAAAAAATTCATTCATTTAGATAGATGAATTTTTTATCGAAGGGAATAGTTGAAAATATACTTCTTTTGAATAAATAAAGGATTTACAGATAAAGGATATTAATGATACAAAAACAGGCTTTCCAAATGGAATAGCCTGTTTTTGTATCATTAACTAGTTTATAAAAAATATTAGGTAGTTCATTTAATCCTTAAAGGAGTACTTAGTTTAAGAGCCTCTTGTCTTGCCCAATTATCATAATCAAGTATTTGATTTAAATCTGGATTGGCAATAACGTCATGTTTGGACATAACATTATAGAGTATTTTTTCAATATCCAAAAATTTAATAATATCTTCTCGGTATAGTTTATTTACTATCTCATTAGCTGCATTGAGTACAGCTGGCATAGTTCCTCCTATTTTACCAGCATCATACGCTAACTTTAAACATGGAAATTTTTCTAAATTAGGTTCTTCGAAATGAAGTGCCCTAATTTCACTTAACTTTAATTTGTGATAATCACTTTTTAGTCTGTTAGGATATGTAAATGAATATTGAATAGGAGTTTTCATATCTGGTTGACCTAATTGAGCCATAATTGAACCATCTTGGAATTCAACCATAGAATGAATAATACTTTCTTTATGAACTAAAACTTGTATTTTTTCATAAGGAATGTTAAATAACCAATGGGCTTCGATTACTTCCAATCCTTTATTCATTAAAGTTGCACTATCGATTGTTAGTTTGGCACCCATTTGCCAATTAGGATGTTTTAAAGCTTCTGAAGCTTTTAAATTTATCATTTCTGCTCTACTTTTATCCCTAAATGCTCCACCAGAAGCAGTAATAATTAAATTTGAAATTTCTTTTTCATTTTCTCCATTTAGACATTGGAAGATAGCGGAGTGTTCGCTATCAACAGGAATTAACTTTCGCTTATACTTTTCAGCCGTTGCAGTAACAATATGACCAGCTGCTACTAATGTTTCTTTATTTGCAATAGCAATATCTTTTCCGTTTTTTAAGGCTTCAATTGTTGGTAATATACCTATTGAACCAACTACAGCACTTAAAACTAAATCAGCTTTTGAATATGCAGCAACTTCTATTAAACCTGGTTGTCCATGAGTAATAGATAAACTAGGGAATCTGTATTTTAATGTTTTTGCGTCACTTTCAGAGCCAATAGAAATAATTTCTGGTTTGAATTCCTCTATTTGTTTACTAAATAACTCTATATTACTGAAAGCGGACATGCCAACAACCCTAAATTTATCCGGATTATTTCGAATTACCTCAAGGGCAGATGTACCAATAGATCCAGTAGAACCTAAAATAACTATATTTCTCATTAAAATCACCTCAATAACATTATACACTAATGATATTGAAGATTTAAAAAAATGCAAATTTGCATTTGACATTATTTAAAACGTTTGCAATAATTGGCATTGTTAATTTTTTGTAAAATTTATTAAAATTTTGTAAATTAAGTTTTAAAAGGAGTGAGTTACTATTAAGAAGTATAAATTAGTTGTATGTGGTGGTGGTCCTGCTGGAATCTCGCCATTGGTTTCTTTAGAAGAGAAAGGATTACTAAATAGTTTACTAGATGAAGGATTATGTATTATAGAATCTTCAGTTAAAATTGGGAGTGGATCTATAGAGAAATATCAAATCACTGCCAATTCGTTAGGAAAAATTTTCTTTGAAATTTTTGAGAATCATAATAGTGATTTATTTAGATTTCTTGAAAATAAGAAAAGTTATCAGGAATTATTGAAATTTTATGATGAGGCTCCGCCACTTCCGTTAGTCGGGGAGTTTTTGGGTGATATTGGAAGCTATATATCTAGAAAAGTGGAGTCTAATTCCAATTGTGAAGTTCTCAAAATGACTAAAGTGACTAGTATTCAACTGCGTAAGGATGGACTTTACGAAGTAAATTATGCGCCTGTTTTTTATCCAAAAGAAAGTCAGAAAATAATTGCTGAAAAAGTTTTATATAATGTTGGTGGTATGCAACCTCAGTTATCATCAATGTTAGATAACATCGATGATAGAAAGATAGTTTACTCTGAAGATTTTATTCAAGGAATATTTGACCGTAAGCTAGAGGGGTTATTGTCAAGTAATTCGGAAGGAATTAACATCTCAATTATTGGGAATTCACATAGTGCCTTTTCTACATTGTATCGTCTGAAAAATCAGTTTGGATTATTAAATAATAAAAAAGTCAAAATCAATATGTTATATAGATCACCATTAAGGCTATTTTATAACTCAGTTCAAGAAGCAATAGCAGATGGTTATTCATTTAGTGATGAAGATATTTGTCCAAGCAGTAATCGTGTAAACCGTTATTCAGGATTAAGATATGATTCTTTTAAATTAGTAAAAGAAATTCTAAATGGTACTTTTAACAACTTTTTCTTCAGAAAAGCTAATTCTGTATCTAAGGAAGAACTGAGTAATTCAGATTTAATCATTGTATGTACAGGGTATAGAAGTCATAAAATTAATCTGTTAGATGACGATAATAGCCCATTAGAATTTTTGTATGAGCACGATTTTATTAAGATGAATGAATCTTGCAATCCATTATTGAGCGATGGAAGAGAACTGAAGAATTTTTATCAATACGGGCTTGGAGCAGGTTTAAACACTGGTGGAAAAAACTTTGGAGAAACTTCATATAAAGGGAAGATTGATGGTGTATGGGTTTATCAGCACTTAATTCCAGAGCGGATTTTTGGCAAAGAATTTTTAGAGAGTAATATCGTGAAAAGTGGAGAAACAGTATGACTTTACAGCAAAAAGTTAAGATGGAAAGTAGTCATGAGAGTGCCGTTATATCCAAAAAGTTAATGGATGCAATACTACCTCTAATAAAAGATGAAGAGATTATTATTATTCATTCAGCTTTATCTAAATTAGGATTTGAAAAAAGTTCAAACTACTTAAAAGGATTAATGGACTTTTTAGAACAGCTTATTGAAATGAATAAAACTGTATTACTTCCTAGTTTTACTTTTTCTTTTCCGAAAAGAAAAAAGTATCATTACCTTGATCCATCTGAGACGGGTAAATTAGCTGATTTCGCTCAAGAATATTTAAATTTTGAAAGAACAAAAAATCCAATGTTTTCTTTTGTATTAGAGGGACCGAGAAAAAAAAGATTTCTCGCTACTCGAACAAATTCAGGATATGGTGATAAAACTGCTGTTTCAGAGCTTGCTTCTAAAGAGGTTGCGGTTGTTATGCTTGGAGCAGGGTGGGACAGTTGTACAGTCATTCATTCTGTTGAAGAAAGACAAAATGTGCCGTATCGTATTTACACGAATTGGAATTATCCAGTGGACTTTGGTAATGGGCTAGAAAATCACAATTTTCAAGCTTTTGTAAGAGACCGTAACTATAATACGGAGTTAAATTTTAAAAGAATACGTGAAGTGCTTATAAAAGAAAAAAAGCTTCGTCAATCTAGGCTGAATCATATAACTTTGGAGGCAGCTAATGGTCAGGTGATTAGTGAATTAGCTAGTCAGATGATAAAGGAAGACCCTTATTATTTTGTATCATTTAACTAACACTTCCACCTTCTAAAGTGTCAGACTAACTAAAGTTAAGTATAGATTTTCTCGTATCAAAAAATCTGTAATGATAGGTTAATTTAAAATTTTGTGAGGGTAATATTTTTAAAATTTCAATTTTACAGAATTAATATAAATAAGGGGAGTCGTTATATGAAACAGGCAGTTTTATTATGTGCTGGTAGAGGGAGTAGAATGGGGTCTCTTACTGATGAAAGACCTAAACCACTTATATCTATAAATGGTACTTCAATCATAGAGAATACCGTGCAACAATTAATTAGCGCAAACTATACATCAATTGTGATAGTTGTAGGGTATAAAGCGGATATGATTAAACAAACATTAAGACGTTTTGAAGAAGAAATTCAAATTATATATATATTTAATGAGCAGTGGGAGTCTACAAATAATATTTATTCTTTATGGTTAACTAAAGAGCATTTAAAAGGGGAGTTTACATTATTAGAAGCAGATATATATTTTAATAGCTCGGTTTTACAAGCACTTTCAGAGCTTCCTGCTGAAAATAATTATGTATTAGTTTCACCATTAAACTCGTTAATGGAGGGTACTTTTGTAGAAGTTAATGAAAGCGGTATTATATGTAAGTTTAATAGTACAAAGTCTCCTAAGTTTTATCATTCAGAAAATCAATTAAAGACACTTAATATTTACAGATTTAATTCGGATTTTGCTAATCTGTTAACGAATATGTTGGAAGAAGAAATTGAAATAGGTAATACACAAATTTATTATGAAGAAATCTTTAAAAAATTAGTAACTCATGAAAATGTTACATACCATTCAGTAGTAGTTCCAGCTGATACATGGTATGAAATGGATAATAGATATGATTTAAGTATAGGTGAGTTTCAATTTTCTGAAAAAAGGCATGATCTTCTAAAGAAACAACATGGTGGTTATTGGAGATATCCAATAACGGATTATGCGCTGATTTATAATTTTCATTTTCCTCCTCAAGAATTAAAAAGAAGAATGCAACAAAGGTTTGATGATCTTTTATTAAACTATCCATCATGTTCAAGTTATATAGAAAACCATTTAGCGGAATTTTTGCAATTTCCATCAGAAAGATTGGTTTTAGCGAATGGTGTTTCTGAAATAATAAAAATTCTTCCACAAATTATTAGTGGGCCTATAGTTTTAATAGAACCATCATTTAATGAATATGCGAACTGTTTTGAATCTAGAGCTAAGAAGTTTTTAGTTAGAGAGGAAGAGGACTTTGAAATTAACTTCCAACGTTTAATAGAGTTTGTTCATGAACAAAAAGCTGAAGCAATTGTAATTGTTTCACCTGACAATCCAACAGGGAAATTGCATAGCAAAAGAGACTTATTAAAGTTATATAAAGAAACGGAAGAGTTGCAATTAAACATTATTATTGATGAATCATTTATTGATTTTTCTAGCAAAGCAGAAGAAGAAAGCTTTCTTCATAATTTAATAAATTATCCAAGGTTGACGGTTTTAAAAAGCATGAGTAAAACTTTTGGAATAGGTGGATTGCGTTTAGGCTATGCAGCTAGCTATAATACGGATTTCTTAAATGATTTAAGTAATGCAATTCCAATATGGAATATAAATGGCTTTGCAGAAGAATTTATACTTAATTTACCTGCTTACAATGAGAGTTATAAAGAGAGTTGTTTAAAGGTTAGAGAAGATACTGATGAACTTTTTAATCAATTATCAAAGATAAATGGATTAAAAGTATTTACTACAGAGTCCAACTTCATTTTATGTAAAATTTTAGATAGTAATTTGACTGCAGATCAATTGGCAAGTTGGTTATTAGAAAAGTTCAACATTTATATTAAAGAATGTTCAGGGAAAACAATGTATCAATCAGAACTATACTTTCGAGTTAGCTCTCGTACACAACAGGAAAATAAATATTTAGTAAATGCTATCTCCACTTGTTTAAGTAAAGCGTTAAAAGAACATCAGACTAAAGAATTAGTACAAATTTAGACTATAGGAGTGTAATTATGAGCTATGTAAAAACATTTGAAAGTTCAAGTTTAACTAAAGAAGAGTATCAACATGCACTTGGATACTTATGTATTGAAAGAAATTACTATTATATTTTTACTAAACACTATAACCTTAAAACATTTCCTTTGTTTTATTTAGATCGTTTTATTGGTTGGAAATTTGCAGGGGGATCACAACCTTTGCTGAGTGTATACGATGGATTTGGAGAAATGCTGGATAAGTATGTAAGACGTGAAGAAATGTTTTCGCTAGAAAATTTTAAAAATGTTTTACTAAATTTATTTCAAGATGAAAAGAAAATGTTAGTCAATTTTTGGACTAAAAATAAAATGGGTATTCCTTTTGTAACTTCATTAATGTTAGAAGGAATGGATGAAGGTGACACGGTATTTTTTACTAAGATAAATGAAGATAATAATGCAATATGTTCTCCCATAAAATATAGTGAATTAGTTGAAAATATTGATATTGAAATTCCTAATGAAATAGAGTTAACCATTATTGATAAAGCTCCTATTATTCGAGAATTAGCTAATATGAATCCTTATAATGCATTTCAATTTATATTTAAGGAGATATATGGTTATTCAATAATTAAGGGTGAATTATATAAGAGAAATGAAAAAATTAGTTTAAAAACTGATGGAGTAAAAGAACTTATCAATTACTTCAAGGGGGCATATACAGAATTAGTACAAGATGGTGCGATTTCAAAACCAAATCAGTTTAAATTAAACAAACATATCCATAATCGTTTCCAGCCTATTCAATATTATTTAGGGTATCTTTTAAAAACAGATGAGCTATCTACGAAGATGAGTAGTGGTTTAAAAGAACAAATTCAAATAGAAATTGAAAATATGGAAAAAGCACTAAATACAGTATTAAAATTTGCTAGCCTTTTTGTAATCAAACCTACAACTGCAAATTTTGATTTATATTTAAACGCACTAAATGGATTACAAGATACAATTCCTAGTTATCAAAATATTCAACTAGATATTATTAAAGAGTTAGTTACTGAGTGAAGGTCTATAAAAGAAAATAGATAAGACTTTGGAGGAATTAAAATGAAATGGATTGATACTTTATTTAAAAATTTATTACCAGCTACTACTATTGAGGAGATTAAACTAGATTTTGATTCTGTTAAAGATACTCCTCTTACTCAACTTGGCTTAGACTCTTTATCGATTATGGGATTAGTTATGCGATTAGAAGATGAATTTGACTTTAGCATTGATTATGAAACATTTGATATCAAAAGTATTGAAACGTTGTCAAAAATACAAAGTTTATTAAAATCTGCTTCTTTAAATTGAGGTGTAAGTCTTGAAGATTAATATTGAAAGAAAAATAAGTAAAAGGTTTATAAAAGAGAGTATTATAAATCAAATAAAATATTACTTTCCAGAGGTTAAAGAAATTCAGTTTAAAGATTTATTTATTGAAGTTTTCTTTAATGATAAGGTAACAGATGATATTGAGAAAAATGTAAAACAAGAAGTCGAAAAGATAATGAAAAAGCTCAGAATGGTAGAAAGACTGGGATCACAAAAAATTATATATAATTCTTCAAATACTTCAGAGAAAATCGACGTGATTTATGAAATGAAAGCGTTGAGTAGGAAATTCGTTAAAGCTTCTGAAGAGTTGTTGGAATTTTTAAGAAAAGAAAGCTTAAAAGAAAGTAGAAACTGCATTGTAGGAAACAATTCTTCTATTCAAAAAGGAATAAATGTTTATAGAAATACAAGTGCTACCATGATGGATGGATTGAATCTTTTCTTTAAACGTTATTTTGAACTAGAGTTTCAGGCGCAAGATATTAAAATACCATCAATGATTTCATCAGAAATTGTTGACAAAGCAGGATATTTTGATACAGCATGTCAGCATCTTAGCTTTGTTGCTCCATTGAATAATAGTCCTGATAAATTTAATAACTTTTTATCTTATTGGGAATCAGCAAAAGCGAGAGATAATTATAAGGGTTTACATGGGTTTTTAAAAGAACCCAAAGATGTATTGAACCCGGCACTTTGTTTACATTGTTATCCACTATTACAAGATGTAAACATTGAAAATGATGATTTGATAGCTCTTACTGTATTTGGAAGTTGTTTCCGAGATGAATCAGGTAATTTAAATAATGGCGAGCGACTAAGAGAATTTTCAATGCGAGAGGGAGTTTTCCTTGGGAATGATATGAGGCTTAAAGAGGTTCATGTTCAGTTGGTTAATTTTTATATTTGGTTTGGTAAATTATTTGATTTTAAATTTACTATTGAACATGCTCATGACATTTTCTTTAATGAGCATGCAGATAAGCAATTATTCTCACAACTAGTTTCTGATAATAAGTTAGAGTTGGTTTGTCATGATGAGAATCATAATAAAAGTTATTCAGTTGCTTCAATAAATAAACACCAGAATCATTTTTCTTCACGTTTTAACTTATGTGATTCGCAAGAAGAAGTGCTGTCTACTATGTGTATTGGATTTGGTTTTAATAGAATAATTTATGCACTGGAAACTCAATTACAACGACCATTAACTGAATTAGTAAACGAGTTAGAAGGGCGTTTGTCTATAATGAAAAAAAACATGCAGGATGGAGTGCTGATATCGTGAAGCGGAAAATTGTTTGTATTGAGAGTCCTGACTTTATGATTCTTTCTCTAAATAAGATTGCTAAAGAGAAAGGAGATGAGGTGTTTTTATTAACAAGTGATAAGACAAGGTTAAAAGACGATCATACCTTTCACGTGGATGTTCGTGAAGATCTTGAAAAAGTTTGTGAGATTATTAAAAATCAAATAGGTACACCTGACGCAATTATTACATCTCAAGAAATGTTCCTAACTCAGACGGCATTAATTGCTAATGAATTTGGTTTATTAAAAGATTCTTTAGCAGATATTGAACAATATAGAGATAAATCTTGTATGAAAGAAATTTGGATAAAGAAGGGTGTACAAACACCTATCGGTAAATTTTATAAATCATTTAAAGAAATTGAGAAAGAGATAAATAATTTTAATTATCCAGTTATAATCAAACCGTCTTCAGGATACGCTAGCTGTGGGGTTAAAAAAATAAGTTCAAGTAGCGAAATGAAGGAACAGATTAGAAAAATATTCTTAATAAATACTACGGTAGTTGCAAAAGAAAATCTGAAAAATCCCGGTATCTTAATAGAAGATTATATTGATGGGGAAGAGTATTCTATTGATACAATTTGGTACAATGGGGAACCAATTTGCTCAGGAATATTATCAAAGGGAAATGCAAAGGGGCCATATTTTCCAGACAGGCTGTATATGTATGATTCATTATTAGCTCCTGAAATAAAAGAAAAAATAGAAAATTTATCTTATAAAGCAGTAAGGGCACTAGGTCTTAAATTTGGATCTACACATACTGAAATACGATTTAAAGGCGAGGAACCTTATGTAATTGAGACAACTAGTAGACCAGGCGCAGGTGGGGTTTTCTTTGATTTGTTTCATATGGCAAAGGGAATTAACTTCTATGAAGTCTACTATGCAGCATTAATTAGTAATGATGTTAATTACTTAAATTTTGTAAAGAATCTGGATGAACCAAATAATAAAACTGCTAATTATTTTTGGTACAATATTCCTCATAAAGGCGATGGAATTATAAAACAAATACAAGGAATCGAAGAAATAAAAGCAAGAAAAGAGATTTTATCGTTATTATGCTATAAAAAAGAGGGATCATCTTTATATAAAGATGATTTGAATATGGATTACTTTTGCTCAGTTGTAGGCGTTCTTAATAATGATTCTGAAAAAACTATTAATCAATTAATGGGAGAATATGATTCATTATTAGAAGTTGTGTATCGTTAAAATCCTTGATAAGAATTTTACTAATTGTTGATAAAGTTACTTATTTTGTGTTTGATGGAGAAATATTAACAGGAATTGCGTCAATTTTTTGGCGCAATTTTAAATTCTTATGTGAGATAGATTGTGGGGGCAATTATTATGAATGTGAAAATATCACTTTTGCATACAAATGATTTACATTCAAATTTTAATGAGTGGATTAAACTAGCAAGCATAATTAAAAAGCAACGATTAGAGTTAGAGAGTAAAGGGAATAGTGTTATTCTCATTGATGGTGGGGATCATTTTGATGTAAGTGTCCCTGAATGCGCAACTACTCAAGGCAGACTGAATATACAGATGCTAAATGAGCTGAAATTTGATGTTTTAGGAGTAGGGAATAATGAACTTGCAAGGTTTTCGCCTAAACATTTGAGTGAACTTATTACAGTAAGTTATGCACCTTGGCTTTTAGCAAACGTATTACATCAAAATGGAAACCAAATTGGAAATACAAAATCGAATCATATCATTAAAACTAAAGAAGGTATAAAAATAGGCTTTATTGGAATAACAGATCAGTTGGGTACGCTATATGAAGATTCTTTTGGATATAAAAATAAAGATACCAGTAAGATAGTAAAAAACTTAAGCAATGAATTGCGTAAAGAAGGCGTTAATATAGTAATTCTTGTATCACATTGTGGTTTTGACCAAGATATTACGCTTGCGAATGAATTAAATGAATTTGTAGATGTAATCATAGGGGCACATAGCCATACCATTTTGCATCAGCCAGAGATAATAGAAGGGGTTATTATTGTTCAAGCTGGCAGCCATGGTGATTATCTTGGTGAATTAACATTAGAATACAATCCGCTAACAAAAAAGATTGTTAGTTATGATGCCATTCTACATGAAAATGAACTATTAGTACAAAAAGATAAAAACCAAGAGAAAATATTATTCAAAGGAAAAGAAGAAACTGAAGCATTTCTATATAAAGAAGTTCTTTTCTTAGAGAAAGCATTACAGCATCAAGAATTGGTATCTTGGCTTGCTAAGGTTATGAAAGATTATTATAAAGCTGAAATAGGTTTAATGATTGGGGCAGCTGCGAAAGAAGGATTACCTGTAGGTAGAATTTCTATTAGAGATATATATAATGTATGTGCTTCTTTAATTTGTACTGCGCATCTTGAAATGAAAGGAAGCCAAATAATTGGTCTTTTACAAGAACGATTAGATCCTAAAATAACTACAAGAGTCGTTGGGGGTTATGGCTTTAGACCAAGAGGAATACAAATTGGGAAAATCGAGTTTAGCGGCGTGACATGGGAAGAACTAGATGGGCGTATCTTTAATATAAAGGTGAATGGTACTAATATTGATAAAAATAGATGGTATAAGATCGGAACGGGTGAGCATTTACATATCGTAAAAGCTTGCGGATATCCTTCTTTAGTAGGGACAAGGGTAATTGAAGTTAATGATTTTTTATATGTAAGGGATGTACTAATTACTTCCTTATTGGAAAATGTAAAAGTAGTAAATTAGCATTTCTACAACTTTGTATACGTGATTTAAACTGAATATTATTTTTATTTTAAGTTTTGAATTTGCAATTTTATATTATGTAGGTTCACCACCAAAACTCGGGGTCACTATTACATGACAAACTTACCTTCAAAAAGAAATAGTATTTTTAGCATTTTAAGATTAAAAATGTAATTTTTGATGATGGAGCATACTCTACAAATAATGTCAGCCCCAGCTTATGGTGAAGAGCCATTATGTATTAAATACTTCAAAGTATTTTGTATTATGCAAATTAAATTAGTTATTTAGCCAAGACCTTAATATTTAAAGGGGATGTGTAATTGTTATGTTTGATGAAGCGCTATCTAAATTAAATTTGATTAAAACATCACAACTTAGGTATCATGAAAAAAGAGAAGAAAATAGATTAAATAAGTTAATGGATAGATTACAACAATCAAAAATTTTAAAAAACCCTCCTATCGCACTACAATTAAACAAAGAAGTATATTTAATTATTGATGGTGCTCATAGGGTCTCAGCATTAGAAAAAATGGGATGCGAGTATATTCCTGTACAAGTTGTAGATGTTGAAGATTTACAACTTGATTTATGGAATCACGAAATACCTATTGGAAAATGGTTCGATAAAATTAAGAGTAATAAAAACCTATTATTTACAGAAAATGAATTAGAAAAAAGAATGATTTGTAAAATCAATTATTCAAATGGGGAAAAACTATATGTATATTCACACTATGAAGAAGAATTTTTTTATAACTGGGATTATATTGTAAGTTGTTATACTAATGAATTTAATGTTAATCGTCTGGCTAGTTGGAATACAGAGGTTAGTAATTTAAGTAATGTTATTTTTCAATTTGAATCACTTACGCTATCTCAAATAACTCAGATTGTGATTAATGGGGGAGTTTTACCAGCAGGGGTAACTCGTTTTAATATTAAGGGGCGTCTTTTAAATTTGGAAATTCCTCTTTCATTATTATTTGATGAGCAAATAGATTCAGGTAAGTGGAGTGAATTAACGAGTGTTTGGGCAAGAAGTCTAAGGTATTATGAAAATTCAGTTTTTGTTCATGAGTAACTTAGTGAATATGATAAGACTTGTAGACAGTATAGTCTACAAGTTTTTTTCTGAATTCTTATATCTTTTCTTTAATATCCTGAATTTTAAAGAAGAGAATATTAAATGTTAATTTAGTTATAAACTAACAATTTGAATTAACATTCTAATATTGTTAGTTTTAAGAGTATTGTTAGGAATACAGTGCTGTAATTTATTAAAGGAGGTTGAAAATAAGGTGACATCATTAATTTTTGATATGGACGGAACATTATTTCAAACAGATAAAATATTAGAGTTATCTCTTGAAGATACCTTTAATTATTTAAGGGAGCTGCATTTATGGGATGCGGAGACGCCACTTCAAATGTATCGTAATATTATGGGAGCGCCATTACCTGTTGTATGGGAAACTTTATTACCTAACCAATCAGATAGTATTCGATTTTCAGCTAATGAATATTTCCATGATAGACTTATAGAAAATATTAATGCGGGTAGGGGAGCATTGTATCCAAATGTGATTGAACTTTTTAATTATTTAAAACAAAATAATTGTAATATATTTATCGCAAGTAACGGACAAATTGAGTACCTAAAATCAATTATAGATTTTTATCATTTAGATCAATGGGTTACAGAAACATTTAGTATCCAACAGATAAAATCTCAAAATAAAAGTGATTTAGTAAAAGAAATAATGAGTAAGTATGATATAAAAATAGGTGCTGTAATTGGTGATCGCTTATCAGACGTTCAAGCTGCTAAAAGTAATGGGCTTTATGCAATAGGATGTGATTTTGACTTTGCAAAACTGGAGGAGTTGGTACAAGCTGATACTATTATTAGTAATTTTGTAGAATTGGAGGAATTTCTAAATTCTTCTAGGTTAGTATGTTTTTAATAATTCACGTACAACTGGGATTTTGAATTTCCCACCACATATCCCCTTTACACGGATATGTTTGCTCATCCTCTCGAAAGGGAGAAATAACAAAAAGGCGTTGTAAAAAGCCTTATAACTAAAAGGAGGGAGTTACTTTTAAACATTTGCATTTCAAAACATACACAATTATAGTGACATATTTTAAATATGGTTAAGTTTTATTTTTCCAATGCAAAAACCTAGATTTTTTCTTGTTTGAGCTTTCCCTACGAACACATTATATTTTTTCATTTTATATACACTCGATAAGATTAGTGCCACTCCAAATCATAAAAAGGTAGTAAAGTAAGTAGCCGGTTCCGTAAAGTACAGGGAACCGGCTGAAATGTGTCCAAATTGTGTTCAAACATACTATTTTCTTAAAATGATATGTTAACCCCTACTAGGTCTATTAGCTTTAAAAAATCTTGAGAATTTTAATCTATTGTTTAAGGAGTAAAAGTTTGTTCCATAAACATGTTCACGTAATATGGTACAATAGCTCCTGCTTGTTGAGCATCTGCTGCATGGTTTGCTACTAGAGTAATATATTTAGTAGGAAAAGCTGAAGGTAGAGGATCTACTTTATCATAGTCATATGTATCATGAATTCCAATATATACTTTCCAAGAACTTTTTCCAGGTTGTTTTTCTGCCATCCAATCATATGAAAATTTACCGACTGTTAAATAAAAATCTAATCCTGAATTTCCAATACTAGTTGCAGCACTTTTACCCATACCGCCAATTACATTTCCACCCTGACTATTTGTCTTTTTAATTTGTTGAGCCATTTCTATTGAGATCTGTGTATAGATTTTTGTTAAGGAGAACGCATTAGATAAAGAACTACCTACAGGGTACTCTCTATCACTAGGGTTATCTTGTAAAGAATGCTTTAAAAAGTTACCAGCGGTTGGACAATCTAATGTTCCCATAACAATTGCTAATGCATTGAATTCAGATCGATACCATGATTTGGAATTTAATGCAGCTCGTTGTATAGGTGCCATATTAGACTGTGTGTTATTTACAGAATTTAAAGATGATTCTTGATTCATAATATTATAGTTTTCAGCAGCACTAGCTTGAGATTTTTTTAGTTTATCACCTATTGCTTTAGCTTCATCACCATATACGACTTTACTAGAACCTGTTTCTACAGGCTCAGTAACTTTAAAAGTCTGAGATTTGCCATCCCAAGGACTCTTAATAGTTGATCCTTCTGATACTACATGGTTTGTATCATTAGGTTCGGCGGCAAATGAAGTCATAGGACTGAGTGATACCGACATAAGTAAAGCAGCAATTGAAGTTGTTCTTAAAATTTTTTTCAATTATTATACACCCCTTGTTTTATGTTTAATATATACTATAAATATACTAATAAGACATTTATAGGAAATATCAACTCCTTTATATTAACATATCAAGATATTGATTTGCAAATGTTTTCTGAAATATGATAATCTTAATGCAGTTCTTAAAAATAGTAGAGAGGATAAATACTAAAAGGAGGATAGAAAATTGTGAAAAATAATTTTTTAAAATTAATTGGTAAAATAATGATAATAGTTATATTGTGTTTCGTAGTTACTTTTTCTATCGTTCAAATTATTTTCATTTGGGGTGTTGCTACAGGATTAGGAAGAGATGATGTAGTTGGATTTTCTAATAATAAATATGTTATTGGCCGCCCACCAGTAAGTTATAACCTCTATGAAAAAAATAGCGGAGAAACTATATTAGATAATGTTATAGGGTATAAAACGGGGAAAGTTAAAAGTTATATTAAAAATGATATAGAATACGTAGTAATAGATGAGAAGAAGGGGGATTATGTGAAAAATAAATTAGGAGATGCTTCTAAAGAAGACATGGAGCAGCTGAAAAAAATACAGGAATTGGAGTAAGAGAGTATCATTTAGTTATAAGCAAATAATAGCTTTTGCAAGTTTCCTGTTTTTCAGCATATTGCTTACTTGTAGATTCTCAATACCAATTACTATATAAATATTGTCTCACTGCTTATATTTTTTCTTTTAAAGAAAATTTAGGCATAAAAAACTGTACCCCCGATTCTTAGACTGTTGAAGTGAACTCTAAAAGTTAGACACGAATGCTAGGCAACTTTCTGGGCATGAGTCCGGTATTGAACGAGGGCACTGAAAAACTTGCATTTTTTATAAATAAATTCATTTTAGAGAAAAATAAGGCGCTTCTTGTTCAATTTTGAACAGGAAACGCCCTGTTTTTTTGCCTATTTATTACTCTTCTTAATTCAGAAGATTCAAGATTTTTTTAGATTGATAGGGAATATCGGCGTTGTTCCCTGAATTTGCATGCTAAATAAACCCACAGTCGATGCTTGATCGTACCCGTATTTATGTTTTCACTCACTATTTTTTTCTTGGATTTTTATGATATATCTAAAATGAAATGAGAACAAAAAAATTAAAAGAATGGTTCTCCTATATCCGGGAATACTCCTTAAGGAAGACTGACCAAAACGTTAAGGAGTTGTACACTATATGGAAAATGCAATTGGAATTGTATATGATGGGCAATTTTATCAACTTTTACTTCATAAAAAACCAACTGTTTTTAAAGAAAATATCAGACCTATGGAAGCGCGCATACCACTACCTTTGATTTTCTCAGATGATCAAAATGGACAGATTGTAAATGTAGCTTATGTTTCTAATAAGCCTGAGGTGGTAGGGAATACCGTAGCATTATCAAGTGAAATGTTAGAGATTTTATATGGAAACAGTACAGAAGAGCCATGCTCCTTCTTACCAGGTACTGTGGGTGGGTCAACCAACGTTCGTCCTTAATATAAAGAACTATTGATTAAATTAAACTGCACGAGAAGGAGGCGAAATCTACATGAAACCATTATGATTATGCAGATGTTTTTTTAGTAACGTATAATGAATTAACCAATATTATTAGATTAAGGCTGCTTTTGTACATTTAGTCGAAATCTCAAAAATCTATATGACAACAGCCTTAATTTAATATTGTTCCATTTTTTGTTTGATTAAGTAGAGTGCGTTGCAAATACGATTCAAGAGTTTATTTTTTCTCAGTTAATATGAGATAGAATAGTTTCTAAATCAATTTTCAAAATCTTATTATCAATATATTATTAAAACGTTATAAAGGGGATGGAGAATGACAATTAGTATTAAGCAAACTGGACCTACTTGTGGAATTTATGCAATGTTAATTGGTTTATACAATCTAAACAAGATTAAGAGTGTTATTAAGAAACAGACGGATGATGTAGTTTGTAATTTATCATTTTAGCCAAGAATACTCCTTCCTCAAGGAGCGTGAAGGGTCACAGCCCAGTGAGGAGGTGGTAGAGAATTAACTGCTAATAGTTATGTAGCTGGAAGTTGGGAAAGATTTGTTATTGTGTATTTCTAAATTCTGAAGTGTTTTATATGTAAATAATAATGAATGGTTTAGTTCATATACATGCTAAATAAAGAGTTAAGTACTTAATACAAGTGTATATTAAGGTGTAAAAAGGATTGCAAGTAATTGTCAGTCCTTTTTGTATATTAAATAAGTAATTACAGAGGATGTAATCAGAAGAAAAAGAACCCTATTGGGTTCTTTTTCAAGGCATATTAACAGTAAGGAGAATCATGAAATGCTACTTCAAATCTTTATTAGGGGAAAGATTTTGAAAAAGCTTAACATACATCTATTTTTACATAAATGTAAGATATAGTGAATTGATAATCTTTATACTCACTATTACTAATATTCAATTAAGATAGTTAACACTGTATGTAGAGTGTTAACTAATGTTTAGTGTAGTATACATTTAGAAATCTAGTATTAGATTACAATTATCAAATAAGCTAATCGATTTATCATTTCAAATTCTCACTAACATTTAAACGATTTTAATTGAAATGGGGTGTGTATTAACTCTTATAAGCCAATGAAAGTAAATAAAATAAACAAAGAGCCTGTAAAAAATACAGGGCCGGATACAGGGTTAAGGGAACACATAGTTTCTTAAAAACATAATAGCATATATTTTTTGTATAGCTATATGAGGATTTTGACAAAATTAAGAACAAGACAGAAAATCTTTGAGAAGGCAAATATAGTGATGGAAACATGATTTGGAAGTGAACTATTGCATGTTAATATAGATGAATACTCTTGAGAACCGTGATCAAAATGTCTTTAAATAAGAGGTGTAGGTTAGTGAAATAGTTGAAACTTCCTGAAAAAGAAAAATGTTTTTTAAATTAAAAGAAGAAAAGACACCTTTTGAGTGTCTTTTCTTTTGGGGTACAGCTCACATATTGCTGAATTAGATATGAAACCATAATTCAACTATAAAATAAACAACTTAAGAAATTTTAACATAATCTGAACTAAAAAAATATGTAATAGTGCATCTTTAGTTTTCAATTGCTGTATTGGATATAGAACAACAATATAAATAAAAAGGGCATGCAGTCGTATCTGCCGCCCCTTTAGGAGGAATTCAAGACACCGATAGGACACGTATTGGTAAAAAGGCTCAAAAATAGTATATGTAAAAAGAAAAAGTCCTATTCCAAAAGTGGGATGAGCTGTATCTTTTTTACTTATTCAAAAATCAAATACCGTTCTTTTCAAAAGTAGTACAGCAAACATTTCGGAATGGAATCAGAAAAAGTATACCTGAAAATGGCAGACAACAATTTTGTCGCCTGCCAGTGCCAATGGACAGAATGAGTTAGTCAATTACTATAAATTTACTACCCCATTACCAGAAGAGTGAAGCCGCTAGTTCAAACGGCTTAAACCTAGTTTGCCTAAGAAAGAAAAAATTATGAGTGGAAATTTTGTTTGCTCTATATGAAAAGATAATGAGATATTCATCAGACAAGGGTAATACAGCATACCTTGAATAGGGTGTAGGAACGAATTAAGGAAAAGAATGTGATTAAGGAAGGGACTGAATCAGGAGTGGGAATTTCGGACAGGATTTGGAGAGCCGTGGTTGCCTTGGGCATTGCGAGTAATATCGTTGCTTGTATAATGGCAGTATACATTCAAAAATATGAGCTAATGATAAACTACCTTACAAATATTTTATTTTTACTAATTATAGCGATAACGTATATTAAGATGAAAATTAACAAGTGGGTGGCGTTAGGATTTACGTTAGTTGTAATGGAAAAAGGTATTAAGGCAGGTTATGACTTCTATATACATGATTACTATGGTGTCAGTTGGAGTTTAGCTATCATTGTCTATTGCATATACGAGATGAAAAATTATTATGTTGAAACAAATAAATAACCGCAAAAAATAAGGGTTAGTAAGTGGAATTCTTGTTAAAGTATACAATTTTTTTAACAATGATATTACGGTCCTATTTTTTACTTCAATAGAAAAAAAGACGCCATAAGGCGCCCCAAAATTGGGTAAACGAGGTTTTAGTTTTCCAATCTAAAGAAATTATGTATCAGCTCACAATGAGAGTATATCATAATATGTAATCAAAAAAATATGTATTATTACATATATGAATTTAACAAAAGTAAGATGGGAGTAAATCAAAATAATATAAAAAAGACACTACAAGAGTGTCTTTTTTGAGAAAATACTCTATAATCAACTTTGGGGAAGGTAATGTTAGAGTATATATTTAGCATTATCTTTATATTTGATAAACCATGAAATCAAAAGATTTTGTGGTTTGTTTTTTGAACAATAGCTATTACAGTATTGGCAGTGAGCTATTGATCATTATAAGCATTAGGAGAGAAGGGATTAAAAGTCTAACATCGAATAACGGTTCCGGAATATACTGTTGCGAAATGATCTCCCATATCCCAAACGGTACTTGCTTGTATATAACCCTTAAAGCCTTCTGAAGAATATTGAACTACCCCTACTTTCACTTCGTTTAGAAGAGGGGGATTCCTAAGTAAAGAGTTCTATCGAACTCTAATTGATTAGGCTAACCCCGCAGTCCTTGCGGTTAGAAGCCTTATTGCTTCATTCTTTATATTGATACTTGCGTTAATATCCCTATCATGGTGTGTACGACAAGAAGGACAGTCCCATTTACGTAGGTTTAGATTTTTAACGTCTTTGTTTTGATATCCACAACAAGAACATAATTGGCTAGAAGCAAATGTTTTCGATACGACAATGACTTGTTTGCCATACCATTTTGCTTTATATTCCAACATGGTTCGAAACTGTGACCAAGATACTTCACTAATTGCTTTTGCTAACTTACGATTTTTTAACATATTCGATACTTGCAAATCCTCTATACCGATAACATCGTGGCTTTTGATGATTTCAGTTGAGATTTTGTCTAAGTAATCTTTTCTAGCATTTCATATGTATTCATGAATTCTAGCTACTTTTACTCGTTGTTTATTCCAACGAGAAGATCCTTTCATTCTTCTAGAAAGGATACGCTGTGCTTTCACCAACTTATCTTCTAATGATCGGAAAAACTTCGGATTTTCATAGGGTGTTCCATCTGATAAAATAGCGAAATCTTTGAGTCCTACATCTATTCCAATGTAAGAATGTGTTTTCGGAAGTTCTTGTACTTCTGTTTCAACTAATAGTGACACAAAATATCTACCAGAAGGGTTCCGTCTAACTGTAGCATTTACAATACGTCCCGTTATTTCACGACTTTTGGCAAATCGAACAAGACCTAGTTTTGGCAATTTTATTTTGTTTCCTACAACGGCAATGTTTTCATTTGTTTGTTTGGTGATATAAGATTGTACGTTATTCTTCTTGGATTTAAAACGCGGGGCACTATTTTGTTTTTAAAAAAATCGTGTATACGCATCCGCAAGGTTGCGAACAGACGATTGAATCGCAATACTATCCACTTCTTTGAGCCAAACAAACTCTTTCTTCATGGCAGGAAGTTTGGCAGAGCATGTACCATATGTTAAACCTTTTCCAGTTTCTTTATATGCGTGATCCCATAGGGATAGGAAATGATTGAATACAAAGCGAGAACAACCTATCGTTTTATTAATTAGAATTGCTTGTGCTTGATTTGGATAGATACGAAACTTAAAGGCTTTATTAATTATCATTTGATCACCTCCATATCGGTATATATCTATTATGCGTCGAACATATATTCGGTAGATAGAGAAGTAACACTTTCTGTATGTCGAACAATTAAGATGACTTCCTGCCATCCCTTGTTCGAAGACAATTCATCTCCCATCTACTCACTTCGCGTTTCTTGAGGAAGGATTCTTCTTGGCTAAAATGATAAATTTTGATATGTAAAGCCCCTCCGAATGGAGGGGCTTTACATACACTTATATTAAGTTTGTTGCGGTGCACCACCATGATCGCCAACACTATATGTGGGAGCAGGGTAATGTCCATGAGTAGCAAACTGATCCGCTTTAGAAAATTGAGATATCCCTATTGTTAGAACCCCAATACAAGCAATACCTGATAATAATAGGCTGATTTTTTTCATTATTTTAACACTCCTTTTTCAATTGATTTTCGTCTTGCTTGGTAACAAATATGGAAATAATCACTTACCTTTTGATGGTTCTCTAATTGTCTACATTTTGTGGCAAATAATTCAGCGTATTCGACAACATATTCCCATAATTCTTCTTGCTCAAAGTATAAGATTCCTTCTTGAATGATCTTTTCTAATTCTTCCAGTGGAATATTTTCATTTAATCTTTTTAAAATAGAGAAGTGGTGTGTGTATTCTTCGTTATGAATTCCTCTGCAGATCTGTAATCCCCTATCAATGAGTTTGCTAGCTGCGGATTGTTCTCCTAATTTATAATGTTCCTTAGCCTGTAGGAAGATAGCTTTGAAGTGTGTAGGGATTTTTTCTGTTGCTTCTGAAAGGTGACGAATAGCTAACGTAGACATACTTTGATCAGAATACAGCCACCCCATAGTACTTTTTACGTATAACAAGGAATCTTCTTCCTTATTCTTCTGTAGTAATTCAATTGCACAATGTAGATATTCTTCTGCTTGTTCGTACTGCTTTAAATAGATACAGCAGCCACCCAGCAAACTATTACAAAAGGCTGTTTTTACTTCATAACCTTCATACTTCGAAAAGATTGCTCTCGATTTATTTGCGTATTCGATAGCAGCGAGCATGTTATAGGTATGATGATAAAAAGTAGCAATTCTATAGTAAAATTCAGCATGTTCAATCTCATCTGGAATGTTTACTAGTATCTTTTCTGCCAGTTTATAATGTTCCTCTGCCTCAGTAAAACTTGATATAAAAGTGGAATGAATGGATTTAAAAAAGTGATAATAGAAGCGTAGAAAATGGTCTGTAGGCATATCGTAATCACTAATAGCATCAAAACTATTTTGTTGAATACCGAGGCTATCTGTTAAGACTGTGTAACGAAATTCAAGTAGTGAGTAATATAGTAACAAATTTTGATCCTGACGTTCTTGATTTGACTCAATGCTTAACTTAGTAATTTTTTCATCAATTTTCTTTTTTAGATTAGTAGCTTTTACAACCTGTTGAGATAGCATAGATTGATACCAGTCGTTCAATAGAGAGGTTAATTGTTCATTTCCCGTTACTGAAACACTCACTATATACTCCCCCATCCTATAGAAATATCTTAATCCTATATAATTGTAACTATCATAGCAAAATAGAAGAGAAAATGGAGGTATTTTACAATGTTTTTCAATAAAATTCATAAAAAATAATCAATTTGTGTCGAATATACTTAGTATTTAATACCTAAAATTAATTTAAAAAATGATTCTAAAAGCTATTTTTGCATAGAATCAGTAGTTGGTGAATTTATCACCATTGGAGAAAGTAAACCAGAGGTTCAATATATAAGCAAGAGCTTTAGTAGAGTAGCTACAAGAAGGGGATAGTTATAAAATTGTTAAAGCACAGTATAATTATTAAATTTTTCACCTTGTTTCCTTTTCAAATAGGATAAGTAGAAGAAGATAGGAAGTTTTTCTTTGAGCTAAGCTTTTTGATAGGAAAAGATATTTTCATTAAAACAAAGCATTATTCTTTCAGAACAAAGGAATCACTAGAACAATATGTGATTCCTTTGATAAATGGTATTAAATGCCAGACTAATTTCTAATGGTCCCAGTATCTTTTATTTTGATGTGTGTCTTTACATTTATTTTAGCCTCTGCTAAAACATGCAACCAATCTCCTTTTACTTTTTTCCACTCTTTATATTGAAAAGCTCTAGCATATAGGGATAATCCAATTGGATCAATTTTATTCTGCTGTACTTCATTCAATATACTTTGTAAATTATTGTTAATTTCTTTTTGGATAGCACTTTTTAAATTATTTATATTTTTTTTATTATCATAGTGGCCCTTAATTAAATTCGCATTGGTTTTTTCTATTAAAGCTACATTAGCATATATATTGAAATTGAATACAAATTTTCCGTTTTGAAAATTAACATCTACGTTTCTTTTCGCGTTCTGTATGAAGATAGAAGTGTTTGTTTTTTTGTTAAATTTTTTAGGGGGAAGCGAAAGGTGTAGTATCATTCGGCCGTTACTTTTTGGTTTATTTATAAGATTGAAAAATTTAACATCTTTTTTAGGAATATGAGTTAAATATCTCCCTCGGCGATTTAAAAATGCAATTCCTACTGTGTCGATTTCATTTTTTGTTTTTTTGATAATTGGAACAGTTTGCGTCATGCCTTCTTCATTTTGTTCTCTCATTAATTGTTGAATTGTAGAAGAGACGGATTGGTTATTTTGAATTGAGGATTCGATTACACCATTTATATAAGATGAAAGTGATGGTTTATTAGGCTTATGAATTTTAAAAATTTCTTCTGCAGGTCCATCTACAAGTACTACTTTAGCATTAATGGTAGCGTAAGGATCACGATAAGAGGAATCAAGCTCCTGCAACCAATTTGCTTCTTGCGCTAATTTTTTCCCAATTAAAATGATTTCAGCTTTGGAAGCTGTCATAAAGCCAGTTAACTTCGTATCTATTTTACTGAATCCAGTATATACAGTAGATGCTTGTGTCCAATGTTCTATAGTGCTTTTTGGCTGTTTATGATGAAAAAGTGGTATGCTTGTTCCAACTTTTATGTCTCCATTAGGGGTCCTATCCAAGCCGATTAACAGGATTAATGAAACCTTCTCAAGAGGAATTCTCTGACTACAACCAATTAAATATACACAACAAATTACAATCCATATCCATTTTCGAATCAAAGTTGTTTCCTCCTAGTAATCCAAGTAAAAAGAATACTGTAAGCGAAAAATAAGATTGGTAATAGAATAAAGAAAACGACATTTAAGATATCCATAAGAGAATATATAAACAAATATTGATCCACATCGGGATTTAGGAAAATAAATAGGCCAACTATAAATAATATAAAAGTAAGCAGCGCCCAATTGCGGGCGTTTTTTTGAAGTGAAATGGTCACAGTTTCAAAACTGAAAAATAAATACGGATATATCGTAGTGGAAAATACAATTAAATAGTAAGCGATATATATAATTTCTAATCGTTCCATAAAAGAAAAACGAACCCCTTTTAACAGATGAAATACTGGCCAGATTACGTCTTTTATCCCCTCCGGACTAAAGTATATATAAGAAAGAATAGTCACATATAGATAAAAAAACATGGTTCCAGTATTCGCAATTAGTAGTCCTTTTATGGCTTTTTGTTTTTTTTGTAAGAACGGGTATATATAATATGCAAGTTCTAAGCCAGCATAAGGAGTAATGGTTTCTTTGGTTGCCTTTAGAATAGGGTATAATCCATCTTTAAAAATAGGTAATAGGTGTAAAGGGTTGTAGTTAGTCTTTAGTGAAAAAAGAAGAAATAGTGGCATCCAAGTAGTGAAGAAGAAAACAAGCATAGAATAACTAGTAAGAGCCCTTAACCCACTCAGGGCCAAAATAATAAATGGTAATAGTAATAATATGGTGATTTGATAAGCAGGAGTGGAAGGGAATATCCACACTTTTACAATATCAGTTGCCTTTAATAAAGTATTAAAGCCAGCAAAAAATAGATAAAAGGCATATAAAAGAAAAAGAATAGTCCCTATCCATTTACCAAAGTACGTTTTTAGGATTTTTGAGAAATTTTTGTTGGGATTTTTTTGTAACATTAATACAATAAATACGCCGATTATAGAAGTAGTTATCCAACCAAGAATGATAGAAATCCAGCCATCTGTGCCAGCCGTAGTAGCAAGTGGGCTTGGCATGATTAACATACCTGATGCAAGTTGCAGTGAATGAATGAAAATAATAAATTCGAATAAAGTTATGTTTTGGAATTTAAGATTCCCCATGCGAACCACCTTCTTTTTTCTTTTTTTGTTTCGGCTGTCCTGTACTCGAGCGGGTGGTGATCATAGAAATAGGAAATCTTACAAAAGAATCTTTTAATTCTTGAAGCCGAAATGGCGCGATTGGCAATCCGTATGGTGAACCATAGGAGGTAAGTGAAACAAAATGAGCGAATAAGAGCATTAATCCACTAACGATACCTACAATCCCATAAAAGTATGCCAATAACATCATTGGAAAACGAATAAGGCGTATAGAACTTGATAAATCATAATTAGAAACAATAAATGATGCAATGGCTGTAATAGATACGATAATAACCATAACGTTACTCACAAGACCTGCTTGAACAGCCGCCTGTCCAATTACAATCCCTCCAACAATTCCTATGGTTTGTCCAATGGGTTGCGGTAAGCGAATACCAGCTTCACGTAGCATTTCTAGTGTGATTTCCATTATAAAAGCTTCTAATAAGGGAGAGAAAGGGACTTTGACTCTAGACGTTGCAATAGAAGTGTATAAATCTATAGGAATGATTTCAAAGTGAAAAGACACTATAGCGATATAAAATGCCGGTAAAAAAATAGCTATAATAAATCCTGCAAATCGTAATAAGCGAAAAAATGAAGCAATGATTGTTCCAATGAATATTATAATCATCTGGAGTTTGAAAGAATCCAATTAAATTCATTGGAACAATCATTGCACCAGGGGATCTATCCATTAACACTGCTACTTTTCCATCGAGTATATGATTTGAAATAGCATCTGGGCGTTCGCTTAAATAAGCCTGTGGAAAAGGAGTCCAATTTTGATCTTTTGTATAATTAGAAAGTTCTCCAATACTCAATACCGCATCCGTTTTAATTCTACAGATTCTAGTTTCTATTTCTTGGACTACATCTGCGTTTGCTACATCTAGAATCGGTACCTAAGGAAACATCAATCATTACATTGAAAGCGATAGTAGAAGGATGATCTTTCTCTGAAGGCTCAATAACCCATTTTAATTCTTTAGTTCCTACAGGTAAATTATCAATTTTAAAGTTTTGACTAGAACGATTTTGTTGTCCAGATAAAGGACTAGATTCGGATGGGGTTTGCGAAATTAATATCTCTTTTTCATTCGAATGTACACCATTTAATTTAATGATACTATCAATTAAACCTGGACCAGGAAAATCAGCTGCGATAATACCAGAATGTCTAATTCCACCTTGTTGTAAGAGTTCGGTCCCAAGTGTATTCATCCCACCATAATATACTTGCCCATTTCTATCGCGGGGGAAATCACTCCACGCATTAGTGTCATTCGTTTGAATTAACTTAGGGCTACTATCAGTATTTCTATTTTCTTTTCCGCTTGCAACAAACCAAGGATATACATTATTTAAAAATGAGGCTGCACCACCTGTACCACTAAAATGGTTAAGATATATTTTTCCATTATTAAAGTTAGTATTTGCACTTTGTAGATGAGTTTTTATCGCATTCCATTTTTCATATATTTCGTCTGGTCCGCTTCCAATTTCAAATTTATCTTGTATATTCAAACTATCGTAATCAATACCGTACAATTGAGAGGATGTAAAGTTTTGTAAGACTACAATTTTACCTCGGATATCTCCTAAAGTAGGGTTGTTTCTGTCTATAGCTGGTACGGAATTAGGATCCCAAAAATATGAAGCATTAACGTTTTTATATTTTAAAAATATTTCCTCAAATGATGGAGATCCAATTTCAGGTGTAGTTTCTTCTTTTAAGCGCATTAAAATTGTTTCAGTTGGATAATTTTTTAAAAATTGAATTGCATCTTTTAATACATCTTCAAACACTGCTTTTTGATTTACAATGCCATGGTACATTGCAAAAGAATCTTTTACACGTTTAACGCGCATATCTACATATCGAATTCCAGAATTTAATTGTTGGGGTAAACTCATAGTTTGATTTCTTGTCAAATTTTCATCAAGAAAACTTGCACCATGTAAAGCCATTGTGCCATGAGTTCCTGGAATAGATATTTCACTTAATTTTGTTGAATCTGCTACTTCTGACATCCACGATGAGTTTTGATAAACTAGATTGGGTTCATAGGAATAACCTGGATGACTATCAGCTAAAATAGTTGATGGTGTACCTAAACTTGCTAGTGTAAAACAAGTGAGGATGCTAATTTTAAAGGAATTTTTTATTTTGTTCATTTTATCTCTCCTGACCTTTACATAATAGCTATAATAAGATGGTTTTTGACTATATTTATTGTTTTCTATTCCTAATGTAATGAATTTTTGTAATTGAAAAAGGGGTAATGAGCTAACTTGAGATATTATAAATTTACTGTAATGAATTGTATCTAATAGCCAAACGGATTCTTAAAGAATAGTAGCATAAAAAGGTGAAAAATAAGCTTTTTGCTGTATTGTATACAAACAAAACAGAAGCCTTAAAAAGACTTCTATTTTGTGACATATTATGAATGATAAGGTGGTTAATAAATTAAGATAATGTGAGTGAGCGGTAAAAATCTATTTATAGCTGTTTCAGGAATTTCTTATAACAAGGCTATTCAGGAAAAGTGGTCCCTACAATGCTAATAAAAATTAAAACATACTATTCATTAAAACTTAGACTAACTACGGTTGCGATAGATTGGGCTGCATGTTCCCAGCTTCCATCTATAACTTTACCAATCTGCTGCCCAAGTGTATTTAAATCATTTGGATTAACTGGAATTCCATTATACGCAGCAAGAATTGATAAAAGTGGAGCAGCAAATGGTGTCCAACCACCTCTATCAATATTAAATACAGGCTTATCTACTACTTTTCCATCTTGCACAGTAAACTCATAATAAAATTGATCATCTGGACGGAAACTTAAATGATGAGAAATTTGTCCCTTAACAAATTTTTTTCCTCCACCTAGATTTACTACTTCTATTTCTTTTACATTAAATTCATGCTCAAATACTTTTATTTTTTTGACTTCTGGACCATTTAAGGCAGCATTAACAGCTGTTTCTAAATTATTTTGTGCTAATGGTTGAATAGTCATTTGTGCCTCTTTTTGTTGGATAGGAGCCTCTTTTTCTGCAGCAAACACTGATGTAGTAGGTAGTGCGCCTGTAGCTAATGTAGCTGCAAGTGCTGTTGTCATTATGATTTTTCTTTTCATCTTCATAGTTTTTCTCCCTCTCTTAAAGTTTTGATATATAATCTTTTAAAGACTGACATTGTGCAATATTTTATTTCATAATGCACAAAAAAATGGTTTAAGAATTATGTCAGAGAATTAAAATTAATTATATATGTATTTAAGATGATATATATCTACACATATTTTTTCAATTTTTAGACAAATGTAATGGTAATGACTTCTTAAGAGTCAATTTTGTACCTTGTTTATCTATAGAAATCTTATAAATAAACTAATTTTATAGTGAATGTAATATATTTGATATCAAATTTCTTACATAATGCTATAAAATTTCACAATTTTTTATTTTAAAGAATGGAGCAATAGGGATTCTAATTGCAAGGGATACGGGAATAGCCTAATCAATTAGAGTTTGAAAGAATTCTATTCTTAGGATTCCCTCACTTCTAAATGAAGTGAAAGAGGGGGTAGTTCAAGATAATGAGAAAGAATCAAAGATATGATGTATTGAAAGAAAAGAGAAAAGAGCGTAATAATTTTCCGAAAAAGGAATGATCTATATTGGGAATTGATAGTGCAATGGTTTGTGTCTTATTTATCCTAAGATTCCTAGCAATAGAGCTAGGAGTATAGTTGAATTCGTTCATTATTTTTATTATTTTCTCACGTTTTTCTGAATTTACATAAGGATGATTATTTAGAACTCTTGAAACGGTAGCATTTGATACATTACATAATTTAGCTATTTCATTAATTTAGTACCTTTACTATTTGAGGATGAAAAAGGGAATTATATGGCATTTAAACTTCACAATGATGGTACTGTGAAAGAAATGATACATTGGAACTCTGGCAGCTCAGCGGCGAAGTTAAGTGAGCCTGAGAGATTTAAAGACGTAGATGAAAATCATCCATATGCTAAGTTTATCGATCCTTTACATCAATACGAGGTATTACAAGCAAATAAGGAGGAGAATTTCACTCCAGAAACTTTTCTTACACGAGCAGAATTTGCATATTGGTTATCTCAAATTGCTTACTTTACACCACCTTCAAAAAAGAACCAGTGTTTTCTGATGTGAAAAATCATCCGTATGCACCACATATTCAAAAGTTATCTGAATTTGGTATTTTATATGAAAAAGAAGGGGAACAATTCCCTCCAGACCGTGCAATTACTAGACAGGAAGCAGCATGGATTACCTGGCAGTATTTAAGAATGTTAGGGGCGCCATCTGCAGATGTAACTTTAAAGGGAGAAACTGATGATTGGGCAATAGAATCCGTGAAAAACATTGTAGGTCATCGCTTAGTAGGGCCTGAGGTTCTATATAATGAAGATGGATTAGCAGATTATCTATCAAAACAAAGTATGAAACGACAAGATGCAGCTGCATTGTTATTTTACGTTTTGTTATCTAGTTAATTTGTATTGAGGTAAATTTAACAAAAAGAAAAAAATCTAAAGAGCTTGCAATAATACACAGAAAAAGATTAGTCTTCGACCAATGATTTATCGTAACAAACAGGGAGGGATTAGTTATAACCATACTCCAAATCTTAAGTAGAGCTGTTATTAGAAGGATTTCTTAAGTGTTTTGTAATGTAAGGATCTCCTTTCAGGGGAGCTTTTTTTATTTTATTATTAATAATTTCATGTACCGTAATTATTAATAATAAAATAAAAATCTACAACAAGGGGATTCTATCCAAGTTAGGTAAGGCTAGGTCACAGTAATACATTAGTTACCAACAAATAGGATACATAAAAAATTGTATTTAACTTTTTTCCTAGAAAAGAAAAAAGTTAATTTATATAAATGTTTACACAACAGCTCAATTATAAAAATTACCGACCGCTCACATCGTTGAGGGACTGGAAAACAACAAAGACGTTCTTAAATGTATGTAAAAACTTTAATAACAAAGATAAAAAAGAATAGGTAATCGGATATGTCGAAAGGATTAAATTGATATTAAAAATTGAAGGTGATACCATAAAATTAAACAATGTTTAAAACGTTGTTTAATTGATAAATTTTAGAGGAGGAGATAAGTTGAGGGGAAACGAAAACATATCAACGAAAGAAAAGATTTTAAATACAACATTGGAGTTAATTAAAGACGAAGGATTCGAAAGTGTAACAATAAGAAAAATTGCAGCATTGTCAGATACAAATATCGCGCTTGTAAATTACCATTTTGGCTCAAAAAAGAAGTTGATTAGCGAAACAATTAAAGTCCTATTAATTAGCTTTCAAGGCACTTTTTCTATTTTAGATGATATTAAAGTGCCAGCGAAAGAAAGATTAAAAATATTTTTACTTGATTATGTACTAGTAATTCGGCAATACCCTGAGTTAGTTAGGAAAATTATTGCAATGGGAACTACAGTACTTACATCTCAATACGAATATGGAGATTTCTTGAAGAGGCTCGGTTTTAGTAAAGTGAAGGATATTTTGAATGAAATAACAAATGAAACGAATCAGGAAATTTTAATGATGATGACCGTGCAAATCTTCGGATCCATTTTTCTTCCAGCATTAATGATGCCAATTCTTGAATCAGGGGCAGATATAAGAATACTGCCTGTAGAAAAACAAATTGATTTCCTATTTGAACGCTATTTTTATAACAATTGAGATAGTGGGTGATAGAGATGATTAGTTTTTTTAGAAAGCACTGGTGTGATGTAGGGTTAGTTATGGCTATTATTGTCGTAGGTTGTTTAGTCGCGAATTTTGGAGAAATGGGAGAAATAAAAGTACTGTTAGCATTAAGTTTTGTAGCCATTTTAGTGCATCAATTTGAAGAGTATCGTTGGCCAGGTTATTTCGCTGGTCTGTTTAATGTAGTTATATTTAAAAGTGATATACCAGATCGTTATCCATTAAATACGCAATCCGCTATGGTAATAAATATTTTGATTGCGTATGTTTTTTATTTACTTCCGGTTTTCTTTCCAAGTATTATATGGCTTGGATTGGCACCTATTTTAATGGGATTTTTTCAATTCATATGGCATGGTATTTTTGCGAATATAAAAGCTAAAACAATATACAACCCAGGATTAGGTGCGGTAGTATTACTACATGTTCCGATTGGTTATGCATATATGAGATATGTTATTTTACACAATTTAGCTACAAATTCGGATTGGATATTAGGGCTAATCTATTTTCTAGTAGCCACCTATTTTTTAATTATAAAAGGAAATATGTTACTGAAAAGTAAAGAGACAATTCATTACTTTTCTAAAAAGCAATTAGGTCCGTACAATGATGCATTAAAGTGATTCAGAAGGGATTTTGGATGCAGAAGAAAGTACAAGTAGATTACAAAAGGTGCGTAGGCGCCTTTTTTTGAAGGAGATTTTTGTATTTTGGGGTATCGCTATATCGCAATCAACTTAAAAATTAATTGTTCACCAAAACGAAAAAAATGAGCCGAATTGTATAAATAACTGTAAAAGGGTCAAATTTTCGTTTTGGGATGTCATAAAATTCTTAAGTTGATGGGCATGTGGCGGTACTCCATATACCACCATTCTAAATCAATTATTTTACTACCTTATCCATAGTTCCTTTATATTTATTAAATTCATCATCTTTCATATCATCATTCATCTGTAAAAAGGATATTCCCTCCGTACATCCAATTAGGAAGATTTAGACCAAGCATAATAAATCCAGCTACAAGATTTTTTTCATATTTTGTAAAATAAAAAGGAGAAATTCCGCTTATGTGAAGATCATTTGTCTAGTAATGAGCATTTAATAATTATGGTAAGTACAAGCATCATAAGGAGATGTGTGCATGAATAAAGAAAATGAATTTTTGATTGGAGCAGCATTTGATTCGAACTCACTGGGTCCTACATTGCCACCTATCCCGGCATTTACATTGCCAACAGGCCCCACTGGTTCGACTGGGCCTACAGGGCCTAACAGGACCAACAGGCCCAACAGGAATTGGAAGTACTGTAGCTTATGGGGCATTGTATGATAGATCTAATACACTTCGTACAGCAAATGTAGGCCAAAAAGTAGTTTTCCAGAATCTTGGTCCATCTTTGGGAACAAATCTTGATTTATTAAATAATAGTATCCAAGTATTGAGTGGTGGAATATATGAAATTAATATGGATTTAACAGCAAGAGTCTTTAATCGTGATTTAACCCCTGTAAATACAGTTTTAAAATTTAGGTTATATATTAATGACATTACACCTGTTCAAGAAAGTGAATTTGAAGGTACGACATCTATAAGTACAGATGTCCCTGCAAACGTTTTGAATGCGTATACCATCGGGAAAACAGTATTAATTAGATTAAATGCAAATGACTCATTAAGTATTATAATTGATGTTGCACAAGGTGAAGTTTCTAGTTATGGAAATCCCTCTTTAGTGGTAACAAAAATTGCAGAGTAATATCGGGCGTTAGAGAAAAAATGTTAATAAGAAGATGAATAGTAAAAAAGAGGGCTATCAAGTTCTCTTTTTTACATTTGGTGAAATTAGGAAGCGAATGTTTATTTTAAGATGATATATATCTAATTGAATATAGAATGTTCCTTTCTTGACGGTGCTGTTTCGAAAATACTCTGGTTCATCATTCTTACGATAGATTCGAGAATTTAATTTCAAACGTGATACATAGTAAGCTCTTTTATCATGAATCTTCTGTAAGCCATGTAAGTCAAATTAGTCTAAATCTCTTATATACAAGTCTTTTGATTGAATGTTTTTTAGGGTTGTTGAGCCAAAGGTTTTATCATTTTCTCTTCCTTCTCCTACACAAACGTACAGGAACTTCCTACTCAATAAGCCAAACTCTAATTGAATTTTGACGTCTGCTGTATGATGACTACTTCCACCTGAACCTTGATAATGTGAAGATAACCTATTTGGAAGCTGAAATGTTGTAGAATCTAGAATTCGAATGCGCTTAAATATCATGGTATATTGATGAATTATTTCTTGTGTTGAATCCATTCTTTGGGTTAGAAGGTTAGCTAGAACTTTTTCAAGAAACTTTACTGTGGAAGCATTAAATCGCTGGTTAAGTCCTTCAGGACTGATAAGAACACCTATAGATACTTCAAGACAGCTACATAATTGCGTGAGTGATGTACTTGCGACTTGTTGACTAAGCCATACACATAAAGTAACTAACTCCTGTGCTTGATATTTACTCTTTTGCTAGGTGTTCTAGATTATGAGGTGACATATGTCGTTATAATTCTTTAGCAATCGGTTGAAGTTCGTCAAGAATTGAAAGATCGATAAAGAAACGCCATCCTTTCCTATAATTCTACAGTGGTCTCACCAAATGGGGTCAGACCAGAATAGCGTTTTTTTGATTATATGGATGCAAATTTACCTTAGATTGATAGCGATGTATGGTAACCCCAATTAGACCAACGATTTCTCCTTGGTTGAGTTTCTCTCCCCGACTTTTCCTATGGAAACGTAGAAAAACAAATGATTAAACAATTTATATTTTGTCTTTTTGTGGCTTTGTAAAATAGATTGATCATTTATAACAAAGTTTGATAATTAATAATAAAGATTGATGAAATTGTTAATTCAAATAAGACCTGTATTTGAATTAGGGAGCTATTTTGAATTATTCGTAATCTAAAATAATTAAATTTTATTTTACAGTAACAATAAAACAAAATATTGACCACTCGGTACAAAAAGAGTATTCTATTCATGTTATCTTTAAAATGAGAGGAGGATACGATTGAATAAACGCGGCAGACCCCGAGAGTTTGATTATTCCTCAATTGTAGATGTTGCAATGAAAACATTTTGGTTAAGAGGATATGAGGGGTGTTCTACACAAGATTTATGCAGTGATACAGGACTTGGAAAAGGAAGTTTATACAATACTTTCGGTAGTAAACATGAACTGTATAAACAAGTATTAGAACGCTACCATGAAATTGGGATTAGGGAACAAAGGAAATTGTTAGCTACTCCAATTCCAGTTAAAGAACGATTAAGTAATTTTTTTGAATGGGCATTGAAAGAAGACTTTGAGAATATTAATCAAAAAGGATGTTTATTGATTAATGCCAGTATAGAACGTGCTAAAAGTGATTTAATGGTACAAGAAATTTTCTCGAAGCATGTTGAACTTCTTAAACAAGCTATTGAAGCGGTGATGGAGGAAGGATTGCAAACAGGTGAAATTTCAAAGAAGCAATCAGCTGAGGAATTAGCTAGTCTGCTTTTAAGTAGTTATTACGGATTCCGTGTTCTTAATGTATCGATGCAAAATCGGATGTTGTCTGAACAAGTTATCAAAGGAACAATGGAGTCTATTTGTGGCGCTTAGTGCGCTCTTTTTTCGCACTATTTTTGTACCAATCATTACAATAATGAATAAGGAGTGTTTTTATGCCATCGATTATTTATTAGCTTTAGCAATCTTTTGTATGACTACATCAGAATTTATGGTTGCAGGTATGATGAATGAACTTGCTCTTGCATTCCAGGTTTCTATATCATCTATTGGGTATTTAATTTCAGCTTATGCAGGAGCAATGGTAATAGGAGGTCCCATTTTAACTGCAATCCTCTTACGAATGCGCAGCAAACAAGCATTATTGTTTTTAATGTTCGTATTTTTAATTGGTCAATCGCTCGGAGCTATTGCTTGGAACTATGATATTATGATGATTTCACGTATTATAACTGGTATTGCTTCAGCTTCAGCTTTTGGAGTTGCGATTTCCTTTTCTGCAACATTGGTTCACTCTGATTCAAGGGGAAAAGCTGCATCAATTGTACTTGCAGGTTTAATGTTCGCAACTGTATTAGGTTTACCTATAACAACCGTTATTTCGCAATATTTTGGCTGGCGTATTAGTTTTGGGGCTGTTTCGGTTCTTGTGCTAGTATCAGGGATTATGATTCAACGGTTGTTACCATCATCTTCAAATAAAGAACAATTAAATTGGAAAGACGAACTTCTGCGATTTAAGAATATTCATCTTTGGGCAGCGTACGTAACAAGTATGTTCATTATTGGTGGTACGTTTGCAGCATTTAGTTATTTCACTCCTATCTTTACAAATGTCACAGGCTTTTCAAGTGCAAGTATTCCATATTTACTTGCTCTCTATGGTAGTGCGACGGTAGTTGGGAATATAGTGATTGGCAAGTTTGCTGATAAATATACAATGAAAATACTGGTGAGCGGATTGATTATATTAATAGTAGCATTGTCTTTATTTGCTTTAGGTGCAGAGAATAAATACATTGCGGTTATTTCTACGATTTTTATTGGTTTAACTGGTGTAGCATTGAATCCGTCTATGGTTGCGAGAGTAATGAAAACAGCTAGTAATGGAACAATGATAAATACCGTTCATAGTTCTTTTATTACGCTGGGTATTGTTATTGGTTCCTCACTAGGTGGTCTTGGAATCAGTAAAGGATATGGTTTTGTATCTCCGCTATGGATTGGAGCTTGTTTAGCTATCCTTGGGGTAATTTCATTATTTCCATATTTACATAAAGGAAAGGCAGATTAAGATGTTTAAAATTTCTTTATATAGGGTCACCATACATGCCCATCAACTTAAGAATTCAGAGTTACATGTTAGTACAAAATTTCGTTCTGGGATACTATAGAATTTTAGCTTAATGGGCATTGGGAGAGTTACCTCTATACATTTAATTTGCCTTTTATGCAGGGAAATAAGTATTATTTTCGAATAGATAGTTAGTAAAGTTAAGTAAATGAGGGGAATTTAAAGATCGGTTAAAGAAATATCATAAAAATCACACAGCAATGAATTATGTAGTAAAGTTATAAAAAGAAGGAAATATGACTGTACATCAAATTTGTGAAATTACAAATGTATCTAGAGCTTCATTATATAGAAAGTTATCGGGAGGGAACAAATAATCATTCCTTATTCCATTAAATGAACGAATCAATAGAACAAGAATAAATTATTTCTTCTATTGAAATATAATCCCAAAATAAAATAATCTATTAAGTAATTCTCATTTTACAAAAAAGAGGTGTGAAGAGATGTCATTAACATCAGTTTTATTAAATGTGTTATTTGAAAAGGGGGATGCTAAAAGAGATAAAGGGTTAACTACCCCAGAAAATATCGCAAGGTTTGACAACCTTGATTACTACGGGGATAAAAGTGAAGACCATTTGCTTGACGTGTATTATCCGAAAGATACGGAAAAACCTTTGCCAGTAATTATATCGATTCATGGTGGTGGCTGGGTGTACGGGAACAAGGAAGCTTATCAATTTTATTGCATGAAGTTAGCCCAGTATGGGTTTACGGTAGTAAACTTCAACTACCGCCTTGCACCAAAATATAAATTTCCAGCGGCTCTGGAAGATGTAAATTCGGTTTTTCATTGGGTGAAGAATAATTCAACAAAGTTTCATATGGAATTAAATAATTTGTTTATTGTAGGTGATTCAGCGGGGGCACAGATTGCAAGTCAGTATGCAGCAATTTTAACTAATTTAAAGTATGCAAAACTGTTTGACTTCAAAATGCCTGATATTAAAATAAAAGCAATGGGATTAAACCACGGAATGTATGATCCACTCGATAGAATAAAAAACAAAGAAACGAAAAAATGGTATAGGAATCTTTTAAATGCTTTGATGAAGGACTATCTTGGAAAAGAAATTTATAAATATGAAAAGGAAATGGATTTTCAGTCAAACATTACACCATCTTTTCCTCCGTCCTTTGTGACTTGCAGTGTTAATGATGGATTGGTTGGGATTCAACCTGCTTTCCTTAGTAAATTAGAATCCGCAGGACTTCATTATATTTATAAGGAATATGGTCATAATGACAAAGTGAGCGGTCATGTATTCCACCTTGACTTAAGAAAAGACGAAGCAACAATACTCAACAACGAACAAATAGAATTTTTCCACCAATACATATGCAAATGAGTAGATATCTAGTAAGAAAGTAATTAAAACAAGCTGAAAATGGGGTATCCCCACATCGCTATCAACCTAATAAAACAAAATACGCCTTAAAATGAAAAAATACGCCATCCTTTCTGTATATTTCTACAAAAAGAATAGCGTTTTTTTGATTATATGGATAGAAATTTACCTTAGCTTGGTAGCGATGTTTTTTCCATACACGTCAAATTAACATTGTTCGTTTGGAATAAAGTTTAATCAAAAATACCTCATAAACCCGTATTTTATGGTAAGTAAAAAGAATCTATTTTGAAAAAAGGATTGATTAAAATAGATTCTTTTCTAACATATTTAAGTTCCGGTTTTATAAAAAAGTTTGATAATTTTCTACCTTTGATCTTCAACGATAGCGCCGTATAATGGAATAACTAAAATATGGCCTTAATCCAAAAATCAATTATTTCCTTCTACAACGAGGTATGCTTCAGGAAAAACTTCTGAAATATCATAGCTTTATATAACATTGATTCAATTCTTTACAAGACTGATAGATAAGTTCAGAAAGGCAATCTAGATCCTTTAATTCCAAACAGGAAAAAGCAATCCGAAGGTCTGTCTTGGCAAGGTAGATGGTACCCACTCCGTACTGATTGAGCAAGTGGATCCTTAATGTTTCAGCATCAGAATGTTTTATGCGAAGGCATACGAAATATTCTGAGTTGAATGGATAAGGTTCAAATTCATCCGCATATTTCCCGTCAGCTAAGATCTCTTTGACTCGTCTGGCCCTGTCTTCCATTACTTTATTTCTCTCCTTGCGCTGCATTTCAAATTCAGGATCTAACAAGGCATCCAAAATGATTGTTTGGGAAAGGTGTGGACTGCATGAGATGGTACTTCGAATGGAACCCATCGTCTTTTTCTCCAACGCTTCTAAAACCAGAGGATCCTGAATTTCAAATGTGAGAAACCCAACACGAAAACCCCAAGCATACTCTTCTTTCGTTGCCCCATCAATTTTAATTGGGAGGACATTCGGGTGTAATCCTACTAAACGAGCAAATATATATCCCTTGATTAAATCTTCGTAATATAATCCAAAATAAGCATCATCCATAACAGCAACAATATTAACCCCAAGATCCGCTGCCTGCTTGATGGCATCAAGAATTCCTTCTGCCTCATTCACCGTAGGAGTATACCCGGTAGGATTATTCGGAAAATTAAGCACAAGAATCGCTTTACCATTTTTGCAGGATAAAAGGGCCTTCAGCATACCTTCTACATTAAATTTGTTTGTTTTTGTAAATAAAGGATAGGTCACGGTCCCACAGTCGTGGCGGATGTTGAAAAGTATATGATAGTTATCCCAATACTTATCTGGAAGTATAATCGAATCGCCTTTTTCCACAAACAGGTCGGATACGATACTCAAGCCATGGGTCAGCCCATTCGTCACAATCGGGGTACCAAATCCCTTTCCTTCAAGGGAAGGATTATCCTTTAGAAGCTTTTTTCTCCAAACCTCACGCAGCTCCTGTTTTCCCGCGGGTGGCGCATACGGATACAGGTCTTTCGGATTATATGAGGAAAGGTTTTTATGAATCACATCTATATACATGGGTTGTCCACCCTCTGAAGCTATCCCGATTGTTGCATTGAATCGGTCCGCTTTCCCCGATGCCTCTCCAGCTTGGCTGACAATCCCTTTGGGCTCATTAGTACCCCAGTAGAAGCTTCTAACCGACTGCACAATTGTGCTAGCGATTTCCTGACTGAGCCATACGCAAAGGGCAATGAGTTCGTTAGCTTGATATTTACTAGACCGCTGTACAAAGCCAACTTGTCTGGCGATGTCTTGTAGGACTACTGGAGATAGAAAGCATTGTAATTCTTCAGAAAGTGAGAGATCCATAAAAAAACACCATCCGTTCCTATGATTCTACAGAAAGAATAGCGTATTTTTTCATTCTAGGGGGATTTCTTTATATTAGCTTGATAGCGATGTGGTGCTACCCCTATTACCAGAGAATGAAGATGAGCACCTCACACAAACATTGGAGGACATTGCCATGAACCAAGATCCGATTTTACAAAAAGCAATGAATAATTGGGAACGTATGAGCCAAGATTCTTCTTTCCGTCAAGCATATCAAGCAAGAGAAAAGGCCTTAATGGATGAGGCTGCAAAGTTTGCTCATGCTCGTAATGAGGGAAAAAAAGAAGGAATTCAAGAAGGGGTTCAGCAAGGAAAAATACAGATGATTAAAGGTATGCATGAACTTGGTGTACCACTTGAAACAATTGCAAAAGCCAGTAAATTAGGTATAGATGAGGTTGAACATATTTTAGAAAAAAAATAATCAGCCACAAAAAAAAGAACTTATTAATTTTAAAGATATATAACTACAATTAAGTATTATAATTAAAAGCCTCTATCGAAAATCACTAAGTAACTTTCGATAGAGGCACCTTTTATCTAGGTCGTTCTATATTCGTCAAAAAAAATTGATGAAGGGAGTGAAAAGTGATGGCACAAGATTTTCAGTTGTATGAGAAAAAGTTTAAAGCACTAGCTGATCAGAAACGTTTAGAAATTATGTATGAACTTTGTCAACGAGGACAGACTTGTGTGTGTGATTTAACAGAGGTTTTTGAAATGACGCAATCTAAGTTGTCTTATCATTTGAAAATCCTATTGGATGCAGGATTAATTGTAAAGGAAACAAAAGGTACGTGGAGTTATTATGATTTAAATGATGCTGAAGTAAACAATTTATTATCAGAAGAATTATGCTGTATTTTTAGAAAAACAGGAAAAGGCAGCTGTTGTTAAATTTATGTGCTATTAATCAAAAAAATTGATTAATAGCACATAAAAAGGAGGAATTATGTATGAAATATGTTCATGTTGGTATCAATGTTACGAATTTAGAAAAGTCTATTGAGTTTTATGAAAAGTATATGGTGCATCGCCGGTTAAAGTAAAAGTTGATTATGCAAAATTCGTATTAGAAAATCCAGGTCTTAATTTCACACTTAATGTACGAGATGAGGTAAATGGGAATCAGGTGAATCATTTTGGTTTCCAAGTGGATACAGCGGAAGAAATTACATTTCATAAAGAAAGATTAGAAAAAGAAGGTTTCTTTGCAAGTGATGAGATGGATACTACTTGTTGCTATGCGGTGCAAGATAAGTTTTGGGTAACTGACCCTGATGGTAACGAGTTGGAGTTCTTTTATACAAAAGCAGATAGTGATGTTCACAAAATAGTAATTATCTATCTACGTTAATTTATGTCTTTTTTTGTTTTTACTATTATTTATACAACTAAGATTACTCCCACAGCTATCTGATGATTACAAGTGATATAATCATAGACAACACTCAAAATTTTCAATGGGAGGGTATGATATGCAAATCACGATACAAGAATATGTGGTCAATGAAATAGACTCCGGACCATATGGAATAACAGTAGGAAAAGACGGAGCATTGTGGTTTACGGAACAGAAAGGGAATCGAATTAGTAGAATAAATGCTAATGGTGAAATAAATTCTTTTCCAATTCCAACAGCAAATGCAGGAGCTATGTCAATTATCTCGGACCAGACCGGTGACTTATGGTTTACGGAATATAACTCAAACAAAATCGGTAAAATGTCGATGAACGGTCTTTTTGAAGAATATGTACTCCCCACAAGGAACGCTGCACCTTTTGGCATAACGGAAGGTCCTGATGGAGTAATATGGTTTACAGAAATGAATAGTGGTAGAATCGGAAGAATAACAAAGTCAGGTGAAATCACCGAGTTTGAATTGCCTAATTCCAAATCATTTCCTTCATTTATTACTTTGGGATCAGACGGAGCATTATGGTTTACACAGAATCAGAACAATACGATTGGGAGAATAACCACTAAAGGTGAGGTAACAGAATATCCAATCCCAACACCTAACTCCGGTCCAGTTGGAGTTACGAGCGGCCCAGATGGAGCATTATGGTTTGTACAAATCATGGGTAATAAAATTGGTAGAATTACGTTAAAAGGTGAGTTCAAAGAATTTGTTATACCCACGCCGAACGCTCGTCCTCATGCCATAATACCTGGGAAGAACGAAGATCTTTGGTTCTCGGAATGGGGAGGTAACCAAATCGGCCGAATTACAGTTGAAGGAGTTATTACGGAATATACGATACCTACAAATAATGCAGAGCCACATGGTATCACGTTTTGTCCAGATGGCGATCTTTGGTTCGCTGAAGAGTGTAATCAAATTGGACGTCTAACAATCATCACGTAATAGGGATATCACCCATCGCTATTACGTGATGAAAAGTAATTATCCCAAAACGAGAAAATTGGTATCTCCAGGTGAAAATGTACAATTTTTTCGTTTTGGGGTTTTATAAAATTCTTAAGTTGATGGATGTGTGTTGCTATCTCTATAAATTTTTAAATAATTAGTCAATCTACCTTATAGGCATTGGTAAAAAACGAGTGGAATAAATCTCAAAATGAAAAGAATACTTATATCATTGAGACGGAAAGAGAAATTTAAAAGTTATATTTTGAAATCTGTATTAAAATCATATTTAGTTGAAGGCTTAACTAAACCAAGTACAATAATAAAGGATTAAAGGAAAAATTCTATTTCGACATCACAACAAAACTTATTTAGTCTTAAGCGGTTAAAGTTAACTGTTTGGTATTAAAATGATATATATTGGATAGGTTTTGGAAACAACAATGTAATCGATATTAATGTGTATAGTTGAATATATCTGAAACTAAAAGATATTCATACTGACGACAGGGAAGTGAATGATGAATTTATAAAGAGTCAAAAAAATAAACACTTCATAACTTCGCACGAAATACCAATTTTACGAACAATAAGGTATTAAATAAAAATCTAATAACAGTACCTAGGGATTTCGAGCTTAGTTTCATGAATCTTGGTATTTTTGTGTGTACCTATATAATTCATACTTTATATAGAAATTATTAAATTTTGAGTAACCCCTTACTAATCTTTATAGTAAATTACATTTTACTTTATAAGATTTTTTCTCACGTTGACCTAATTAGATCCCCATAATTATGATTATATAAACCAATTTATATTTTTATAAAGACTTTTAAACTATATTCATGTATTGATCTTTTGTATGAATTTAAATATCAAATTTGTTTTATTTTCCATACATTTATATCTAGTTTTTGCACTAATTTTTATGGTCAAATTCAAATTTCTCGCTTAATTATCTATAATTTTTACTTGAGTAAATACATTATTCCATTCACTATTGAGTATTTTTAGTATCTCATAATTAAATTATGTAAATAAGTCTGTGTAAAAATTGAATTTAACGCGAACTTGTGTTCGATTATATTTTCTGTTATATTATATATGAGGTGATTTTTATGGACTACAGCAAGCAACGTCAAAAATCCGTACATCGTAAAAAATTATACCAAAATCTAAATGAAATGCCCTTTTACATAGAAGAATTTGTGGAGTACAAAGAATTGCATGATGCCTCTCCCTCTACCCTACTGAATTATGTATATGATTTTAGAGTCTTCTTTAATTGGTTATTATCTGAACAAATTATTGAATTAAAACCCATTAAAGACATATCCTTCTCTGATTTAGAGAATTTAAAGAAAAAAGATGTTGAGAACTTCATGAGGTTTCTAAAATTGCAACAAAACATGCAGAATTCCTCTGTTAATAGAAAAATTTCAGCCTTAAAGTCTTTATTCAAGTACCTTACTTCCCTATCAGAGAATGATGAAGGAGAATGCTATTTTTATAGAAATGTAATGGCTAAGATTGAAATACATAAAGATAAAGAAACATTAAATGCCCGTGCAAAACGTATGAGATCTAAAATATTTCATAATGATGATGATCAAGAGTTTTTAAATTACGTTAAGTATGAGCATGAAAAATCTTTAACGAAACATCAATTGTTCTATTTCCTAAGAGATAAAGATCGAGATGTGGCAATCCTCTCCCTTTTTCTTGGTAGTGGTATTCGTGTAAGTGAATTGGCCGATCTTCGTATGGAAGATATAAACTTAAAAGAAAGGCTAATTGATGTAATCCGAAAAGGAAACAAAGAAGATTCTGTATGGATTACCCCCATTGCATTGAATGATCTTGAAAAGTATATGGAAATCAGAGATAACAAATATGCTCCAGGGAAAGAATTGAAAAATGTGTTTTTATCGAAATATAAACATACTGCACAGCCTCTTTCAGTTAGAGCTATCCAAGATATAGTAGAAAAATATACTAAGGCCTATGGAAAAAGAATGTCTCCTCATAAATTAAGACATACATTGGCAAATAAATTATATATGGAAGAAAAAGATTCATTACAAGTAATGCAGCAACTTGGGCATACCAGTCAAGATACAGCTTTGTTATACACTCAACTTGGAGAAACAACTATTAAAGATAGTCTAGGAAGAATAGGAAAGAATAAATAATAAAAGTTCAGCATTTGCATTGCTGAACTTTTATTATTTATTCTTGATTTTGAAATTTATTATGTAAAAAATATAGAGTTTAATAGGATATATTAAATAACAGTTTTAAATTCCTAAAATTATTTGTTTACGTTAAATATGAATTTAACGAACAGTTGGATGATGGGAGTTACCTCCCCTTTTGATTATTGTTGTACAAAGACATGAAACTCTAAACTAATTAGACAAGAAAGTCTAAACTAAAATTTTTTAGATTTATATAATATCCATTAAACATAATGTTAAACCAAATTAATTTGAAAGAATATAATTTATTAAAGAAAAATCCCCAAAAATATGAATTTTTAGGGATTAGATATATTATACGTATAAACGGTTTAACACTTGTTTCATTTCTGGCTTGATATTAATGCTTGAACGGATTTCTTTTGCTTTTTGTTCAGCTTCTTCCACGTTAGATGCATGCTCTAATTCTACTAACAATCCTGTAGCAACTGTACCTGTACGATTACGTCCACCAGAACAATGGAAAAATACTTTTTTATCTTGTTCAACAGCTTCTTTGACCGCTGCAATTGCATTTCGGACTGATTCATCTTGCCCTTCTACACCTTCTACGATTGGGTAAGCATGACGTTTAGTTCCAGCTGGAAACCCTTCTGGTTCTTCTCCTCCAGCACGCAAATCAAACACCTCTGTAATCCCGTGCTTGTTTACTGCATCTTGTATAGCGTCTACTCCACCAATATATACTTTTCCTTTTACTAGTTCGTGATAGTTAGTCATGTTTGTTAGTCTCCTTCAATTATTAATTAGCAGCAGTTAGATTCGCCACTGATAACAAGTCCTGCGCCTTGTTGGTCTTCTACATAGTCTAATGTTAAAGTATTAACGATTTCTGCTACCTTTGGATCCATTGCGACTTGAATACCGTTTACTGTTTCTGTGACATCATTTTCTTGTGCTTCGCCTAAATTAATACCGTAGCTAGGACCACAGCAGCCAGCACCATCAAATGTAAAACGTAATGTTGTAACACCATTTTCTTTCATAGCTGTTTCAATAAACTCTTTTGCTTTATCTGTAATATTCATTTTCATTTCTCCCCTTCATAGTAACTAATTAAAAATGTTTTATTTCACTAAAGCTTTAAGCTTCTCATATCCCACAATATCATCCGATTGCCAAGGGATGATAACACAGTTATTTTGTGATTCCTTTTGAACCGCTTGAATCCATTGTATTTCAGACTGCGCTCTTCCTCTTAACACGGAATCACTTGTATGTGTTACGTAAAAACTTTGATTGATAACCCACCATTTTGGATTAATACCTGCACGTTTTAAGTCTTCTTGTAGACGGCTTGCTTCATGTACTGGCGTAGCCTCCGCTAATGTTACGATGACAACACTGGTTTCCTCTGGATTACGAAGACGCGGTAATAAGTTCTTCACAGACTGTGGTACTTCACCCGTAGAACGTGCAATTTCCTTATGATACGTTTGTGCTGCATCTAGTAATAATAATGTATGACCTGTTGGTGCTGTATCGATTACTACAATTTCATCATTAGCTCTTTCAACAATATCGGCCAAAGCACGAAAGACTGCAATCTCTTCCGTACAAGGAGAACGTAAGTCTTCTTCAAGATACGCTAAACCTTCTTCATCAACTGTATCTTTTGCTTGCTCTATGACTTCCTTACGATAGTTTTCAACTTCTACTTTTGGATCAATTCGACTTATCGTAATGTTTCCTTGTTCTCCATGCATGACATAATCAATATGTGCTGCGGGATCAGTTGTAGTTAGGTGTACATGGTGTCCTTTTTCCGCCAGACCCACTGCAATTGCTGAAGCTACCGTAGTCTTTCCGACACCACCTTTTCCCATTGTAAAAATTACTCGTTTTCCTGATTCTGAAAGATTAGTAATTAACGTCTGAAGTGAAGGAATAGAAACGGTATTTGTTTCTTCAGCCGAAATCGAGAGATTTTCCATTGGTTGAACCAGTTTTCTCATATTCTCTATCCCAGTAACATTAAACGGTACTAATGGAACTTCATACATAGGAAGATTCTTTAATTCTTCTGCCATATTTTCTAACGCACTTGATTGTCTCTTAAACAGCGCATTTGAGACATCATCATTTTGTACGTAGTCTTTCAAGATACCATTTACAAGTAGAAATTGATTACTAACACCAATTTCTTTTAATTCATGAGCTGCACGTTCCGCTTCTTGTAATGGAGAACTATCTGGTCGTGTGACTAGCAAGAGCATTGTTTGGTTCGGATTGGATAGTGCCTGAACCGTTTGATTATATAACTCCTTTTTATCTCCAAGACCTGCTAAAGGTCCCAAACAAGAAGCTCCATGCGTACTTTCTTCTAGAAAACCACTCCAAGCCGTAGGAAGTTGAAGAAGACGTAACGTATGACCTGTTGGCGCTGTATCAAATATAATGTGATCGAATTTCGATGTTAATTCTTTATTTGTAAGTAACGTAGAGAATTCATCAAATGCGGCCATTTCTACTGTACAAGCCCCAGATAATTGCTCTTCCATCGTTGCAATAACAGCATCAGGGAGCTTTCCACGGTATGGACCAACAACACGTTCTTTATATTCATGTGCTGCTGTTTCAGGATCTAAGTTTGCTACTTGTAGATTTGGAACACTTGGTATTTCTTTTGGTTTATTCGTAAGTTTTATTTCGAACACATCTTGTAAATTAGAAGCTGGGTCAGTACTTATTAATAAAACTTGTTTCCCCATATCAGCTAACGTAATAGCTGTTGCACATGCAGTAGATGTTTTTCCTACTCCGCCTTTACCAGTAAAGAACAAAAATGGTGTGAATGCTATTGTGTTTGGGTTATATAAGTTTGTCATTGCCTTTCACTTCTTTCTCTATTTTTTCACGTTTAACTTTAAACGTACGACTGGCTTTTGACTCAACTCTTCTACTGTTATATCTGTTAATTGTGTAAGTTCTTCATTTGTCAGGTGACTTTTTTCTTTTACTACTTTTCCATCTACCAAAGTTACAGGCAACACGTCTGGTCCTTTATCTGTTAACAGTTGACTGATAACAACATTATTGGCAAATACATCTGGTTCACTTGCCAAATTATAACGAGTCACATCAATTCCTTTATTCTTCAAGTTGTTAACAGCAACTGAAATACGAATTAACTCTGGATCAACACTTGGACCGCAAACTCCAGTAGAACAACACATTGCAGGATCAAAAATTTCAATTTTTTTCATCTCTGATTTCTCCCCTTCTTTATAAAAAAGCCGAGAAGAATTCTCGGCCTATTTTGTTTTCAATTATTCTCCTGTTTCAGCATACTTTTTAATGCGTGCGCCAATTTCATCACGAACTCTTTGGAATACAGACCATTCTTGACCCGCTGGATCATCAAATCCCCAGTGAACTCGTTTTACATGTGGTGGTGTTGTCGGACATACATCATTTGCGTGACCACAAAGTGTTACAACTAAATCTGCTTTGTCTAAAATATCACGGTCAATGATATCAGATGTTTGGTCCGTAATATCGATGTCTACTTCTTTCATTGCTTTAATTGCATTCGGATTTACTCCGTGTGCCTCAATGCCAGCAGAAAGTACATTCCATTTGTCACCTAAATATTTTTTACCCCAAGCTTCTGCCATTTGGCTACGACATGAGTTACCTGTGCATAAAAAGTAAATTGTTTTCTTGTTTTCCATGATGATTCCACCTTTATTATGAATGTTTATTTTTATTGTGTTTGAAAGTATTTACGCTGGAACCAAAGTGCTACATTTACAAGTGCTATCATAACTGGAACTTCGACTAAAGGCCCGATAACTGCTGCAAAGGCTGCACCTGACTGAATTCCAAATACACCTACAGCTACCGCAATCGCTAATTCAAAGTTATTACTTCCAGCTGTAAATGCTAATGTTGTTGATACCCCATAACTTGCACCGATTTTTTTGCCCATAAAGAAAGAGACAAAGAACATGATTACAAAATAAATGAGTAATGGAATTGCAATACGTACAACATCAAATGGTACGCTAACAATCACTTCTCCTTTAAGAGAGAACATCACAATGATTGTAAATAGTAAAGCAATTAAAGTAACTGGACTAATCTTTGGAATGAATACTTTTTCATACCATTCTCGTCCTTTCGTTTTTACAAAGATCAAGCGTGTTAGCATTCCTGCGATAAATGGAATTCCTAAATATATAAACACTGATTTTGCAACCTCAGCCATTGTTATATCTACAACAGCACCTTCAATTCCTAACCATTCTGGAATAACTGTTACAAACACATAAGCATATACTGAGAAAAATAACATTTGGAATACAGAATTAAATGCCACTAATCCTGCCGCATATTCTGTATCACCTTTCGCTAAGTCATTCCATACGATAACCATCGCAATACAACGAGCTAAACCTATCATGATTAAGCCCACCATATATTCTGGCTTATCTGGTAAGAATATAACAGCCAAAGCAAACATCAAAACAGGACCAATAATCCAGTTTTGCACCAGTGACAATACTAGTACTTTTACATCTTTAAAAACGCGCCCCATCTCTTCATAACGAACTTTTGCAAGCGGTGGGTACATCATTAAAATTAGGCCAATCGCAAGTGGAATAGACGTTGTTCCTACCTGTAAACTATTCATTCCATCAACGAATCCAGGCGATAGATATCCAACTCCAATTCCTACTGCCATCGCAAGAAAAATCCATAGGGTTAGATATCGATCTAGGAAAGACAGACGTTTTTTCCCCGTGTTGCTCATCCTTCTCACTTCCCTTTCTAACTATATATTAACAACCACACCGGAGTGTAGGATTGCTCTTCACAATTTGTTTAATTTTCTCTGTTTGGTCTGGTACATGTGCTAAAATATCTTCTAAAAGTGTGTATAAATCACTTGCTTGATTTAAAGAGTAATAAATCCACTGACCTCTACGCTCTTCCTGTACTAAACCTAAATCCTTTAACTTTCGAAGATGCTGACTGATAGAAGGTTGACTCATATCAAATACTTCAAGAAGTTCACAAACACAGCATTCACGTTGTTTAAGGATTGATACAATTGTTAATCTTGTTTTATCTCCTAATAGTTTCAATAATTGGGATGCTCTCGTTACTTCTACAACTGTTTTTTCCATATCTACACCTACCTCGTTATAATTACATAAGCATATGCTTATATGTTGTGTAAAAATAAAACGTATTATTCCTTCAAATTAACTTATTCTTACTTTCAAAATAAGTATATAGCTATTTGCTTATATGTTCAACTGAAAGCTCTCACCTTTACAGAATCTTTACATTCTATTTCCTTTTTTAAAATTTGTGCTCTTTTTCTTATCCCAAAAAGATATACATGATAAATCCTATAGGTCCTGTTAAAAAAATAAATATTAGCCATATTAGAAAGTGCCGCTTACTAATTTTATTTTTCTGATATTCAAGCGTAACATATGAACACATGTAAATTATTAAAAGATATATACTTACAATGAGCAATTGATCTAACAATCCTATCCCCCCATTTTTTAATAGATAATTCTTAGGTGTTTCTTAAAATCATATCATAAGTAAATAATTATATGTCTATATAAAGGATGATAAAATTTATAAATCTCCTACTAATTCCAATAAGGATTTCCTTATTGGAACTATACTTAAAGATTCGAGGTATATGTAAATAATTACGTTATAAAGGTATTCACATACCCTTCAAATGTGTAAATACCTTTACCATTTAAATTTCAGCTACAACTTTATTTATTCTGCAGATAACATTTTTTCCATGATCATCACATCTACATGCTCGCCGTCCATTATTCCCTGCTTTTCAAACACTCCTACTTCACGATAACCCATTTTACGATATAGCCCTTGCCCTAGATTATTAAAAGAAAAGGTAAATAAAACAAATTTATAGAATTCATTTTGCTGTGCGGTCTTTTCTAAAGCTAAAAGCAACTTCTGTCCCAAACCTTTTCCACGATATTCTCTCTTTATGTAAATAGATAGTTCACCTACCCCCCGATAAGCATATCTATGGCTATATGGATTAATAGAGGCCCAACCGACAACATGTGAATTCTCTTCCATAACAATTACCGAATATCTATATTCTCTTTGAAACAGCCATTCTATCACATATTTTTCTGTTTTTATTTCAGTCTCTAAAGTTGCAATACGATCCTCGATACCCTCATTATAAATAGTCATAATTTCTTTTACATCTTGTTCGGCTGCTCTCCTAATCTCCATACATATCTCCCCCTAATATTTCTTATTTATCTCATAAATGTCTTATAAAATTTATTAATTTAATAAGGCTGTTTCAATTCTTGATAAGCTTCAAGGAAACTCTGATAAGTTTTCTTTCCTAAACTGTTTTTTTCGAGTCTAAACATATTTTGAAAAAACATAATCTTTTGCATTTTCAACATTACATTGGTGGGCATTCATTATTAATCTTATATAGGATACAAAATAGTCTTTTTTTAAATTACCCGCATGATTAATAACCATTTTATTGAGTTCCCCCTTTCAAACTTAATTATTCTGTAAGGAGGCGTAATTTATATTACGCCTCTTTACAGTTATTCTCCTTAACAACAGGATTCTGTACCACAACATGAATCATCAACTTTATTAGAATTTAAATTCACACTACAAACACCAGTCTCTGGCAAATCAAGTTCTACTTTTTCAGCTGCCTCATAATCCCCAGTAAGGTAAGCAACTATAGATCTAACTTGTTCATAGCCTGTCGTCATAAGGAATGTAGGCGCTCTTCCATAACTTTTTGAACCTACAATATAAAAATCTTTCTCTGGGTGTCGAAGCTCTTTTTCACCATGGGGGCGAACAGTACCACAACTATGAAGGTTAGGATCAATTAGTGGCGCTAACGCCTCTACACTTTCGGTAGCAGTATCAATTGAAGTACGTATTTCACTTATCATAGATAAGTTAGGGCGATTCCCTGTATTTACAATCATCTCATGGATATCAGTAATTTTAATTTCTTGTTCCTCTTGATGACCTACAATGTTCATTCCGTTTTTTGTTCTAGCTACGTATTGAATTTTATATGGTGTCATTACTTCTACGTTTCCCTCATCAACCAATTGATGAATGCGGCTACCTAAAGTCCCACGTGCTTCAAGTGCATCTTTTTCCTCTCCCCCGTACGCTTCTTCCACACGTCGCTTTCTCATAATCCATACAATCTTAGTTTCTGGATAGGATTCCTTTAGCTTTGCCAATTCCAACAAAGCATTAATTGCAGAATGACCACTTCCAATAACAGCTACATGCTTATCGGCATATCGCTTTTGTTCGTTTCCCAATATATCTGGAATACCATAAAAAATATGCTTGTTAAGGGATTGCTCTTCTTTTAACCAAATACCATTAGAATTTGCCGGATTTGGATTTCCCCACGTACCTGAAGCATCTATCACTGCTCTAGCTTCATAAACTTGAAGTACACCTTCTTTTTCTGCATAGATCATGAATGGCATTTTTTCACGATTCGCTGTTTTCATTTTATCTGTATCTTTCCTACCTATTGATTGTACCTTGGTATTCAAGTGTATAAATGGTTTGATTTTTGGAAGGTTCGCAAGTGGCTGTAAGTATTGTTCTACAATTTCTTTTCCTGTTGGCAATACATTTATGTCTGGTGATTCCCAACCATGCTGTTCAAGAAGAGCCAGAGCTGCTTTATCTATGTTATATTGCCAAGGTGAAAATAACCGCACATGGCCCCATGTAAGAATGTTTGATCCTATTTTTTCTCCAGCCTCTAATAAGATAAATGATTCACCATGCTTTGCTAAGTGTGCTGCCGCTGCCACCCCTACAGGTCCGCCCCCAATAATGGCTATTGGTAACTGTTTTAATCTCTGCATATTAGTATTGTTTTGTAATGTTTGATTTTCTGTTCCACAACACTCTTTTACTTTGAATGAAAGTTGAATAGGTTTCATGAAAAAATCCTCCTTATTTTATCTAAATTTGTAAGTATAGTTTTTTAATTGGATTCTTTAAATCAATAAAAATTGATTTAAAGAACAGAATGATTGTTCAAGTTTAATCACTTATCAAAAAGTTTTATTAATCAAAAAAAATTGATTTAATATATATTAAAATGCTATCTCGTCCCAACCAAATTTATGACATAGGACGAAATATACAGCATAATTGCTCAGATAATAGTGCATCTACTTCTTCTTTATTAATATTATAGTAACTCCATGTTCCTTTTGTTTCTTTTGTAATAAGATTTGCATCAAGTAAAAGTTTTAAATGATATGAAAGCTTTGATTGTGGTAAACCAAGAATACCTGTTAAATCACATACACAAGTTTCTCCACGTTGGCACAATTCATACAAGATGTGTAGCCTTCTATGATCTGCCAATGCCTTGAACTTCTTTTCGTACGTTTCAAATGATTGGTTAGTTAATTGATTATACAATGTTAGTTCTTCCATGTTTCTACTCCTTAAATCAATTTTTTTTGATGCTTTTATTATATGCCGATGTTTATGATTTTACAATTATTAAATCAAAAAAAATTGATTTAATAATTGTAAAATAAAACTGATTATACGGGTGACAAACGCTAATTTTATGAAAATAGAATGGTATTATGCTCCTATAGTTATATAAAAAAGATCCTGTAAAACAGGAACTAAACAAAATTTAGAACATAGCAACATTACTTTTATTTATAAAGAAAAGACATCCTAAGATGCCTTTCTACTCTGTAACATATTTAAATACATAGTACATAAAAAATAGACAAGATAGAGATGCTAGTCTGCCAGCAATCGATTCTCTCATAAATTTCATAAGTATGACTTTGACAAGCAATGCTAAGAATAACGGTATAAACAGTACCATAGCAAGTTTGATCGCTAGGTCATTTATTGTTGGATTAAATGGTTCAAAATTAATTATAGTATTCACTTACCCTTCTATAATTACTTTATTCATATAATATAATTATATGAATAAAATCACTAAAAAGATACAATAAGGTTCCTTTCTCCAACTGAACCATCTTAATTTTAACCTGTTCTGTTGCAAATATAGGACACATTACAAGAAACAATCGGGAATTCCTACCGAAATTGTTCTTTTTTATCATATGCATGACTTCTACTCCTATATGATATTACCCAATATAACAAAAAAGCACCGCTACGGATGCTTTAGCCTACATATTCTTCTATTTTACTAAAGATACGATTAATAGCAGGTACTACGCATGCAGATGCTACAATTGCAGAAATAAGTTTAACAAAAAACAAGCTTACAGTCATATTAACACCCCCTGCTCTAATAATAAGCAGGAAACATCACATAAATTTTAAAATCATATTATATTATATTAATGTTAATTTTTGTTTATCTTTGTTACAAAGATAAACAAAAATTAAAGAGCTTGTTTTAATACAGAAACTAATTCATTTATACTTTTCATTTCTTCAATGAAGTCTTCATGTCATGAATATAGCCAAGATGTGTTCTTATCTTCTTCTGAAATAACTTCTTTAAGTTCGCGTTCTAATCTTTAGTACATTGCAAAAAAAGTCCTCGAACTTTACTGGATAAGTAGTTTAGAGTTTCTTGTCCTATGTTCAAAAAGTTTAGACTTTCATGTCCCGTTATTGAGACATGAAAGTGCCTACAAAATTTATGATAATGGCTATTTATCAGCGATTGCTCATGAGATTTTAGTTTAGACTTTTATGTCTTTCTACAATTATTGTTGTACAAAAACATGAAACTCCTGTTGATTTGAAATAAAGTCGTACCGTTTAAAATAAAGTTGCACCGTTTTAACCCTTTGGATTATGTTGTGTCCAAAGGGTTTATTTATCGAAAAACAGTATTCCACAAACGGGCCATTTAATCCCGGGCGCCGGATGTCTTTTAATTACTGGCGACGAGATTTACCGTATATACTACCTCGATTTTGTGGCCCTCGGTAGTGTTATAGAGCGTAGGGAATGTTTGGAACCCAGCGATATCGTCAAATGGTACCTTTTTGCTGTACGGGCCAAAATATCTCAACTCTTCAGCGTTCCCGGAGACAACATAGTGTTGCGTCAGGTCGTACTGAAAGACCAACATTTGGTTAAGATGCCCTTCGCTCTCCTCGCCGAAGTAATGTACTGTAAGTCGCTTATTTACGCCGATAGTCCGACTCTGTCCTGGCGGAATGTCCATTGGCCCATCGTATAGGGTCTCTGACTGAAATATCTGATCGTCGTCTACAGCGCGGACAATCCTGCCCCAAATAAAGCCATCTGGCGAGACGTGCTTAGATCCATAGTTTCTTATAGTCGCGATTGTGGAGCAATATAGATAGGAAATGATCAAACTTTTTTATAAAAGAATGAGTCAATTGAAAATATTAAGAGCGTGTTTTGATCAAACTTTTTTCAAAACACGCTCTTTTCTATGAACGTTTATCAAGGTTATTAGTATTAATTTGATCAAACTTTATTTTAAAGCAACAACTCCAAACTATTTAGACAAGAAAATATAAACTTTCGCTTTTAGATATTAGTTGGGACAAAAATTTCTAAATAAAATTTTATACTTTTATATTCTTTCATAAAATTATGAATTCAATTCTTGTTATAAAAAACAAAACTGTTACTATTCCACCTTCCAACCACCAAAATACCGAGTAGGATATACTCGGTATTTTTTACTATTGTTCTTTCGGAAGTGTAATTCCTTTATATAATTATAAAAGTGAGGATTTATTAAACTATTTATTTATCACACTTGCATCAACTTTTACAATCAGTTTTCCTTTTTCAACAATTCCTGAAACCTTTTTAATTTTTAATGAAGCATTTCTTGGTAATATTAATTCTGCATATTCATTTCCCATATATACAGCATGTGTTCCTTTTGGAACTTCAATATCCATACGAATTGTTTTTGCCTTTTCTCCTAGATATTTATCAAGAATAGCTAGAGACGTACTTGTAAAACCTTTGTCTTTAACAGTTTTTCCTTCATATTTCTTCTTGAACTTTTCAATTGATTCTTTATTAACTATTGTTTCTTTTGGGTTTTTTGGATCTTTTGGAAAAAATGTCCCCGATGCAATTCCAAACTGTTGTTCATCAGTATATCTATATACCATAATTGTATCTGGTACACTGGCAGCGTTCTGTTTAAATACTTTATCCATCTCTGCAGCGTATTCTTTTGCTACTTTTACATACTCTTTAGGATATCCATCTACTTTCCCTTCTCTTAAAGCTTGATTAATCCTTGTTCCATTTTGCTCATAGTTATTAAAAGCTTCTTTTGCTTTTGGTGTTACTACAATTTTATCTCTATGATTAGGAAGGTTCTTTCCATAATTTTTTGCTTCTTTTTCTTTGTCTTTAAAATCTATCAATTTATCTAAAAATTTATCCGCTTTTTTTGTAGATTCAACAGAAGAAATAGGGTAATCAAGAGTTGAACTTTGCTCCATTGCAGATGCTACATTAGCTGTTCCACTCAAAAGAACTATAGTCGCTAGACCAAAAGAAGCAACTTTTTTACTTAACATGTGAATTTTCCCCTTTCAATGTCTTTAATATTTTTTAATATAAAGAGTTGGTATTTTTTATTACTTTTCAATCGAAATGAAAGACATAATAATTTTCGCAGCACCCTTAACTACAAAATCAGGAACGACACCTGGTACAACTGATTTTAGGGATTTATATACTAATTCTTCAACAGTTTTTGAATTTCCGTAGTATTTATCTAACGCTTTTAAAACAGTTTCAAGTTTAACATTTTTTTTTATAACATTAGGAACTTTGTTCCATGCTTTTTTCACACCTGCTTTAACTTTTGCAAGACTAACTTTAACTTTTGCAACTTTTTGAGATTCTTGAACTAAAGAATGAGATTGTTGGTTATTATCCAATGGTAATGCCCCAACTGCTTCAGCTATTGCTATATCAACAGGTGATAATTCATATCCTTTCATTGAATCTACTAACTCTTGACTAGAGTCATATGTAGAAGCTGAAGCAGTGTTAGTAATCATTGCTCCGCTACTAAATAACATTCCCCCAGCAAGTAACGCAGGAACTGCTTTCTTTTTTAAATATTTCATTATACTCCCTCCTTTTTTTATGATTAATTTCCTTCACTTTTTATCATAGTATTATTTTCCTTAAAATGTAATATTTTGCTGCTTTATAAAATTAAATCAGAATTTTATAATTTTATTGTAGAAATGAAAATATCCCGATAACTTGACCTCACTATACATGCCCATCAGGCTAAATTTAGCTAAGTTTAAACTCATCAAAATTTTTTCTTTCTTGTACAATGGTATAAAACTCTAAACTATTTCGAAAAGAATCTCTAAATTGAAATTTTATAGATTTCCCGAAATAAACCCATTTAATCTTGTATAAGATGTACCCATTCTTATCTAAGGCCTATATATTTTTAAAGTCCATCAAAAGGTTATTCCGAATCTTTGACACATTGATTTTTATAGAAATATATCTGCTTCCAAAGGTGTACCTTTTGATATACAATGAAATAAAAATAATATAATGCTAATGTATATAACAAAAAAGCACCCGCTATGGATGCTTTATCCTACATAATCTTCAATTTTACTAAAGATACCATTAATAGCAGGTACTACGCATGTACACGCTACAATTGCAGAAATAAGTTTAACAAAAAATATGCTTACAGTCATATTAACACCTCCTACTTTAATAATAAGCAGAAAGCATTACATGCATTTTGAAATCATATTATACTAATATTAATTTTTATTACAAAGATAAACACGTTCATTGAAAAGCTTGTTTTAATACAGCAACAAATTCATTTATACTTTTCATTTCTTCAATGAAGTCTTCATGCCTTGAAAATACCAAGATGTGTTTTTATCCTCTTGCATCATAGATTTTTATATTCCTCTCGTTTATTTCTCTCACAATTGCTTTCTTATCTATCCATTCAGCTTTAATATACTCATTAAATATTTTGTAATTTTGACGATCACGATCATTCTCTTCTTTTGCATCATTTTCTAACTGCTGCTCAATATCTAGCACATTAATTTCTACTGGATTTTCATCTTCATACTCAGCTTGTTCCAATGCAATCTTTTCATCATGTTCATGCGCTTTTAAATCTCTTCCTTCGTAATCAAGATGAAGAATTTTACCGTTTCCTTTAATTGGTTCCCCGTTATATATTTCTCCTGTAAAATCTTTAACTTTGTATGAAATATCATAGTTTGTTGTTATTCCACTCCAAGGTTTTGCTTTCTTACCAGTAAAAGAGCTACGATCATTGACTATTTTAAATTCGCCTTCAAATATAATGTTGTTATTTAAATACTCATATCCTTTGTGGATATAATCTTCTTTCCAAATACCTTTATATTCTATTTCTCCTTTATGGTTATATGAGGTTCCTTCACCTTCCCTGAAATGATTTTTTGTTCTACCTTGATATATAATGTTATGATTTATATTAAATAAGGTTGTAATACCATCATAAATTTTATTGTTTTTATAATGACCATCATAAAATATTCATTCTTTCCATCGTTATTTGGTTGATATACTTTAACATGTTCCAATTCATCAGGTGCTAGTTCTTTTGAATACTTAACGTAGTAAAACTCATATCCCGGAGAATAATATCCATAAATTTGGCCCCTAAAGAATTTTTTCTCTTTAAATTCCCCTGAGCATTTTACTTCTTTATTAGTATTATAAAGAGTTCCGTTTCCTTCAAATAGATTCTCATTATCTCCTGTGAAGAAAAGATTTCCGTCTAATGTTGTCTCATAAAGTCCAGTTGTTTTATTTTTCTTTGTTACCCTTTTTGATGAGGAAAATGTTAAACTGTATATTTTTTTCAAAATAACATATAAATCAATATTTACTATTTCATTTGCCGAGGAAACATAATGCTTTTTAAGTACTCCGAGAGGTATAAAATTAGCAAAAACCTCTTCAGTTAATATTTTAAGTTGTGTTTTTAGTTCTTCGTCATTTGTATAAGATTTATGTTTTTCTAATAAACTTTGTAAAGCGTGAAACTGTTCATATAATTTGTATACTTTATTTAATTCTTGTTCTGTAAGCTGATCTCTCAGATTTGCTACATTTTTAATCCAGTCTGTACTGAAATAAATTTTACTTGGTTTAGCTTCCATTCCGTTTAGGGGTAGCACCAACAAAACGCGAATTTCGTACGCTAAGCAAATTCCAATAAAAAAGTCAATTTCTTTTAAAGTAAAAGAAATTGACTTTTTTGTTTCATTAACACGAAAATTCTATACTAAAAGCTCTATTAAACTACTGATACTTTTTGGAAACCAAAAATTCAATAAAAGGAAAGGTTATCATTGATAATCTTAATAAGGGGTCACCACATCAAAAAATAGTTGAAACAGATTTAATCTGTTTCAACTATTTTTCTCTATTGTCCATATGCAATATGTAACATTGTATATTATAAGTATGTAAATGTTTTATTGCGTATTGCTTGCATATACTATTTATGATTACGCCAATCATATGTCTCTTGCTTTGAAATATCTAAAGTTTGATCCCCAATTTTAACCCTATTCTTATCTAACCATTCAATGGTTGGATCTTTATCGGGATAATTCCAATATATATTTTTAGTGGAATTGTTTCTAAGGTCAATTAATTCTCCTCTAACAGCATCTCTACTTAAGGATCCTCCATCATGAATATACGTTTTAATAATGTATTTTTCATCTGGCGATTTAACCGTTCTAATTAATTCCCCATGTGGTATGCCTTGCAAACTAAAAAACTTCCAATAGATAAATACAATTATAATTATTGGTATAGCAAGCAATACCAATAATACTTTCTTCTTTGTTTTTTTTATTTCTTTATCAATTTGTTCTTGTTTCATCTTTAATCTCCTTTCATTTTAAAAAAAAAAGAGATTGAAATATTATTTATTTTCTTTACTATCTTCATATATTCGTTTTATATCCTCTTTAATTGTAGTTTTTTCACTTGTGGTTAGTTTTTTTACTGCTTCCTGGTATAACACATCCTGATTAAATTTAGGTTGAGAGTTTGTTATTGTAAAACTAGTTGGTAGTGATTTGTTATCCCATAATTGAATTCCATAATTAATCCAAGCTTGATCATTAGGGTCGTCAAAATAGGTAGAAATCCACTCAAGTTTATAAGTTCCTGATTTTATTTGATATAGGCCTGCTGCAGTTTTTAATAAGTCCGGAGTAAATCCGCCAGCTCTCCCTACGTAGCCATAATGCATATTTCCTAAATCTTCACCTGTACAATTTCGGCCTTGATAAATATATTTACCAGCATATTGCCATTTATAATCCCAAGGACCTTTAGTCCTAACTTTTTCTATAAAATAGGTTACAGCAGTTTCTGGTGCATTTAACTGTTTAGCTTCGTATGCAGCATATGCCATTAGTAGTGAATTTCTTTTCATAAGGCTAGAAAATTGTGAAGTTATTTCTTGATAACCTGAACTTGAACTATATGCAATTTATGGATTATGCCAAAGCAATAATCAAATTTATAAAAAATTAATTTCATAGTCCCCAAAATAAAAACACAGGGTTTTATCTCTGTGTTTCTTCAAATTTCCGTTTTTGAATATATGCTTGAGCATGAATAAGTTCTTCCTGAAGCTCTTTTAATTCTTTTGTAGATTCGGATTCAATAGCCATGTAAGTAGTAACTAAACTAATCATCATATCCATCTTCTCTACTATATTTTGAATGACTTGTTCAGATTGCTCTTTTTGAGGATGTTGTATTGCTATTAATACATTTTCTATATAATTGTTCTTTCTTTGCTGGATATCATAAATAAACTGTTTTGTGTTTGAGTTCATTTGTTTTCCCTCCGTTTTGGATATATCTTCATTCTATCATATTTGAATAGAAAATATTGAATGGGCCGTTCTTACTTGCAACATTCATCGGTTAAAGGGATTATCACAAATGTTTTGGTGAAGAACTCAATTATAAAATGGTATCAAGTTAAGAGATAGGTGAAAAGAGTATCCTAAACCGTTTCACTCTTTTGTTGTATGATTTTTAAATCTTAATAAGTTAAATGTATTGTAAAGAAAAATAAAGTGATAGTGAACGCAATAATTTTTTACCGTTTTGTTTAGGAGGTGTTACTGTGAAAACTATAGAAATTGAAATAGTTAGATCCGGGAGTCGTAAGGATTTAAAAATGAAATTAGATAAAATTGTAAAAAAGTTTCGTTCAAAGGGTTTAGAGGTTGTAGTACAATATCGAACACAAGCAATTGTAAATGGAATTGAATATTCAGCTTCAATCGTGGGGGGTAATTCAGAATGATTGAAGCTGCACGAGGAAAAGAAGGATTAGAAGAGAGTAAAAAACGGGAAATAGAATAGGGAGACCAAACCTAGAAAAAGAAAAACTTTTAATTGCACTACGTATATATGATAGTGACCAATATTCCATCAAAGAAATCATAGAAAAAACCGGAATATCACTGGACTCTCTTTATCGAGCTATTAATAAACGAAAACTTGAAGAAACAAAGAAGTAAAAATACTTTGTGTTTCTTCAAATTATACTATTTTATGGAAGGGATTTTATTAGCTAATCTTATTTACAAATTTCTTTCAAAAATAATAACAGATTCCTTAACGTACAGGGAATCTGTTATTTTGTGTCCGAAATGTGTTTAAACGTACAATTTTCTTTTTTTGATATCGTGACCCCACGGCTATCAAGTTAAAAATCATATTCTTCCCCAAAACAAAAAAGTCATTCTTTATTCATGGTGAAATACAATTGTTTGCAAAGAGATTCTCCCGATATTTGGTATCATATACCTTAGATAAATTAGATAGAAAAATAGGGTCTTTTCAACAGGAAAAGAATTTATAGTGGAAAGAATATATTTATATTGATTATAAGAATGTGTTTTGAATTGTACCTTTAAGGAGGCGTTGTCGATGAGAAAATATTTCTATTTGATTGGGCAAAAAAACAAGAGGATAACGTATCACTAGCCCATAAACTACGTGCTTCCTCTTCAATATTGGAAGGAGAGTATCAGATTGAATAAGATTTATTTAAAGGCAATTGACAAAAGTAATTGGGAAGAAGCGATTAAACTTTCTGTTGCAGAAGAACAACAAACATTTATTGCATCCAACCTTTATTCTATCGCAGAAGTTCAATTTTTAGATAATTTCTATGCAAAAGGTATTTATCTTGATGAAAAAATGATTGGATTTACTATGTTTGGGATAGATTCTGATGATAATAATTATTGGATTTATAGACTTATGATTGATAAAAAATTTCAAGGGAAAGGAATAGGTAAACAAGCTATACATCTAGTTATTGATGAGATAAGAAGAAATAATAACGCAAACATTTCTATAATAATGATTGGATATGCTACTGAAAACCTTACAGCTAAATTTGTATATAAAAAAGCAGGATTTATTGAAACTGAATTATCCTCTTGGGGTGAACAGTTAGCTAAGTATTCCTTATAAACACTTGAATTCTGCACATTAACTTTTAGACTTATTAAAGAAAAGAGTCTAATAGTATAGTAATGCAGATAGGAAACGAATCAACTTTTTTATAAAAGGATAAACCAACTGAAAATATTAAGAGCGTGTTTTGATTTACCTTTTTCAAAACACGCTCTTTTCTATAATTGTTTATCAAGTTTATTTAGTATTAATTTGATTAAACTTAATTTAAAGACAACACAATGTCTAGAATAGTGAAAAAAATACCCTCCGAGTCATTAACGCAAACTAAGAAGTATCTTGTTTCACCATGTAGATCTTCTACTTCTATCCTAACTAACAAGTCGTGAAATTCGTTTCTTTTTCCATGAAAATTTATAATATCCATATTGCAAAAGTAAACTTACAATAAATGCAGCTGGATATCCAATCCATATTCCTTTTATACCAAGATTTGTATGATAAGAAAGGTAATAAGCAACTGGGACTTCTACAAGCCATATTGATACGACACCGATAATAGTGGGCCATAATACAGTTCCACTTGCTCGCATTGTCGCACCAATAATTTGAGCATGGCCGAAAATTAAGTAACTCCAAAGTGTAATCATCACCAAACTATGTGCAATTTCGATTGTATTCGGGCTCGTTAAAAATAACGATAAGATTTCTCTTGAAAACAAATAAATAAAAGCAATTAATATACCACCAATTATATAGTTCATAACGATTCCAGCACGAATAACTTCCTGTAATCGATTAAATTGCTTTGCACCAATGGATTGCGCAGCGAAAATGGATACTGTTATTCCGAGACTGACTGCAGGCATCTGAACATAACTTGCAACCTGGTTTACAACCCCATATGCAGCAGTCGCATCAGAACCGAAACGATTCACAAATGCGATTACCGCAATCTCAGATAATGAAACAAGAATCATATTAATACTGGCTGGAATTCCAAGGCGTAATAATAGTTTTAACAATTCCCAATCCATACGAATATTTTTCCGCACGGTCTCATCTAATTGCAGTGGATGATTCTTCTTCTTTAAATAAATAAGCATAACAATAAATGTTACAATGGTTGAGATAACAGAAGCATAAGCAGCTCCGTACACACCTAGTTTGGGTATTCCTAGCCAGCCAAAAATTAGAATAGGTAATAGCATTATATTTAAGACTGTACTAACAATTAAGAAATAAAACGGTGTCTTAGAATCTCCTGTACCCCTAATAAACGTTGTATAGGAGAAATATAGAAATAAAACTGGCATAGAAATAAATAAAATACGTGCATAATGCACACTCATATCAATTATATTATCTGGCGTACCCATAAGACGCATAATGTTCAGAGCAAATACATTTCCCACTATTGCCAAAATAACTCCTATTATAAAGGTAAATGTCAACGTCGTACCAACAATGGCTTTTAAACGCTCTTCATTACGGGCACCAAATGCCTGACCAATTAAAATCGAACTACCTGATCCAATTCCAATTACAAACGAAACCAGTAAGAAGAATAATGGGAAAAATGCTGAAATGGCAGCTAATTCATTCACACCAAGCCATCGTCCTACTACCACCATACCAAATAATTGTCCAACTGATTGTAATATGTTACTTAAAAGCAAGGGAACTAGAAACATAGACATTGATTTCCATGTTGCTTTCTCATCCTTTTGTTGATTTTTTAATCTTTTACTTTCTTGAATACTATCTATCGATGATTTCATATTTGATTTCCCCTTTTATTTGGAGGATTTATATCATTTTGAGAATAATACGTTAAAGATGAAAAAAATTTCAAGTTAACGTTATAATTTTATCTACAGATTTCCCCCTACGTAATAATGATTTTTAATAATTTGTTTGTCATTCTTTTTTCTACACTTCTCCCTTTGGATTTACTCTTCAACATGTACAACAGTTGGATTAATTTTCCTTGCCCCTGTTTATTTTAATAAAATTATTTATATTATTAAATGTAATAAACAATTAATAAATAAAATTGGTATAAATGAGCCACTGTCACAAAACGAAACGGTTACGCTTTTATATAGCGTAACCGTTTCGTTTTGTTGTTTGCCATCATTACGTATACTTGTTAATTTTCATGTCTATACTGTTTAGAGAAGGTATTCCATGCCATTCGGATTGACCTCCAGCACATGATAAGTTTATAACCGTTCCTATAATTAGGAACGGTCTTATTTCATTCAACTGTCCTTTTTAATTACAGTAACTGTTTTTTGATAAGCATTTATACATATCGGATATGAATTTATTTTACAAATAATGAATATTCACCATTCTTATCATCGAACTTATAAACATTCAAATAATATTTGCCTCGTTTCGCTTCGAATTTCCCCTTTATAGTATTTCCTTCATCTTCACCACAAGCTACATAATTTTGCATGTCTGATTCATGATAAAGTACCCATGTCATCCCAATATTTTGTTCATTTACCACAGAAATATCTACTTCTTTTGGATTTGTAACATTAAACGTATAAACATCTGTTTGATCAGGAGTAATCAGATTTCCTTTTACAAGCGTATTAAACGGGAGTACCTTCTCCTCTTCATGGGATTCACCTGTTTGCGGATCTTGTTTTATAGTAACTTTTGTTTGATCTTTGCTTTCTTTTCCTCTACTATCTTTCACTGTTAGTTCCACAGTGTATGTTCCTTTTTCTCCATATACATGGGTAGGATTTGCTTCTGTACTTGTTGTACCATCTCCAAAGTTCCATAGATAAGAAGTAACTTTTCCATTTTCACTTTTTGTACCATCGCTATGAAATTGAATCTCTTCATTTACTACCCCGCTGTATGGTCCATTCATATTTACTATAGTATTTGTTTTTTCCTTTTCCTCAGTTGCAACACCATGAAAAACAATATCATATTCAAACTGGTTAGCTGCATTCACACGATAGTTTACAAAATAGGCTGTAACTGTTTTATAACCACTCCAACCTTTTTGGGATAACTGCTCCAAAGTTCGATTTACTTGTTTACTCATCGTTTTCCAATCTTCAGACTCACCTTTTGATGTACCACCTGTATACTTGCCTTCCACGGTAAATGTATTAAAGAATTGCGACTCATATTTTGTAATTTTGGCATCTTTTATATTTGCTACATCCACAATTTCTTTTTTCACTTCAACTAGCGGCTTTGGTGCGTGTTGAATTAAATAATCATTTGTTACTTGCGGTACATTATATTTATCTTGATTATCAATCAACTGCTGCATATATGCTTGATATTCTGCATTCAATTTTGTATTGTTGCTCAATGATTCACGATATGAGTCATAATTTTTCACATCGTTTGCACGGATTAAATCTTGAAGCTTATCAAATGTTTCAAATTGATGATTATACAAATATGACTGTAGTGCAAAGGAATACTTATAAAAGTCCCATGATCCATATTTTGAGAACAAAGTTTGCTTTGCTGTATAACGGCTTGCTGGATCAGATGATAAGCCACTTATCATACTTTTACGCGGAACAACATTATTTGTACGTGTAGATCCTGCAAAAAATTCTGCATTCCCTTCTTGGAACCAAGTTAATCGTTCATTTTGATACATTTCTCCGCTTCCAAATAAACCAGGAACCTCATACCTTCCTTGTAAATAATGAGTGAATTCATGACGGAATAACTCTTCTAAACTATAAATACTCTGCTTTGGCGTACGCTCATATGTAAAGAAGGTCCCCTTCTCTTCAATATAAATTCCACCGTTATTTGTTTCATATCCATATAATTGTCTATTTAATTGATATTCATCTGGATTATTATAAATTACTATTGTTAGTACATCATCAGCGTTACCCGGTTCTAGTGCTTTATCATTACCAATTACACGGTGATATTGTGCTTTTACTTCTTTGGCTGCCCAATATAATCTCTTAATTTTTTCTTCTGTTACTTTATCTCCCGTCTTGAAGACAATTGATCCGTCATCAAATGTATATGTTTTAGGTAAGTATTGTCGTTTCCCTTCTTCACGTATTTTCTGTAGATTTACTGCATTTCCACTATAATCTTTTCCACCATAGTTTGTTTTAATTTGTTCTACTGCTACAAAATAAGGTCCACTTAAACGAGGATACAAGCTCATTGCTTGTGTAATAACTTCTAATCCTTTGTATGGATTACTATGAAACTTCCCTAAACGACCTGCATAATAAATGCCATTATTAATTAGCCAACTATTTTCATTTGTTATATTCCCCACGAGAGCAATTCTATTAACCTCATTTATAAAGTTATCAATCTTTCCATACCACATTGTTTCATTAGATTGCTTACTCGTATCTTGCAAATAAGACTGTATATCATAATCAATTCCTTTTACAATTTCATATACAGCTTGTCCTTTCGCATAATCGCTTACATACGTAGTAAGATTATCATTATATTGTTTTAAAACATTTACCGCATACTGTACTGTTTCAGTATCACTAGAGGCATTACCAATTAATTTTCCATACGCGGCTACTACTCTATCTTGCTCAGCTGTACCTAATGTAAAGTTTGGATTTTTCGCAATCGCTTTCAATGCTGGTAAACATTTGTCATGGAAGCTTCTCTCTTTCAAGTAACTTAATTCATTATTATAATATCCCACATAAAAAGCAGAACGTAATACTTCAACAAATGTTTCAATGCCCTTTGAGTTATCTTTCGTAAACGTGCTTCCTCGTTGTCCTAATTCATCAATGATAATGTTCATACGTTCTTTATTTTGATAAAAAGCTTTCGTATCTTGATTGAATTGAAATAAATCAGTAATTTGATTCCAAGAAATTTTTGAAAGCGTATCAATGAGTTCGCTATCAGGCATTTTATTCAGTTCTGCCAGAGTGTAGCTTTGCTTTAATTGACTTTCATCACGTTTCATAACCAGAGTAGGACGTTGTGAAAAATCGCCTACTTTTAAACGCTCTTCAAAAGTCAATGTTTCGTCCGCTGTTGTAGCATGTACAATTTCATCTTTTGAAGTTTCTGTCCCCATTGGTTTCATCTGTAAGATATTATAGGATGCTGTTTCTTCTGCTGATACCTGTGTTTGAATACTTCCAAATGATAATGCCATCGTACTAATCCCGATTATCATTTGAGTAAATTTTAAATTCTTGTTCATTACATTTCCTCCATTTATATATTCCACCCAAAAATAATACATTTTATCTTAATAAATAATTATAAAATGTATTATTTCATATTATATCAAATTAATATATGAATAATATGAAATATTATAGAATTTTTTTTCTTTTTTCCATCCTTACTCATGAATTGAGTATATCTTTTGTTTGAAATTCACAGGTTCGTTGCAAGAAACCAAACTCTCTGGCAAGATTTCGTAAGATATTTTGCGATAAAAAGCTTTGAATTTCTTGAGCAAATAGTTGTAATTCATTGGATACAGAAATAGACATACAAAAACGCCATTCTTACTTATAATTTCACAGAAAGAATAACGTATTTTTTAATAAAAAATACTCGTCAAAGTGTAAAACAAAAAGGCTATCTCAGCCCTTTTTGTTTTACAAATCCTTTATATCATATTCGGTATATCCCTCATAATAGTAACTAATACTAATACTTTTCATGAATATTTCACGACTATTTATTTCATCTACTAGTGCATTTTGAAGTAAATGCTTAATTTCAATATCTTTAATTCGGCTGCGTTCCATTGCCAGTAAATAATCTTCTTTATCAATTTTATTACAGTCGACCAACCTGATAAAGTTCATTTTTAAAGATTAAATCTAGCTATATTCATTTCAACTTAAAGAGAGTCTGTGTTTTGACACAAGCTCTTTTTTATTGCGTTTCAAATACATTCAACAAGGTGAATCTTTTTCAATTACAGCAATATAGAAAAAAATCTGGTTTTGATATAAAAACTTCAAAATAACCGCAATTAATCTATAAAACTCGGACATACCAATGAAGAAGCATTCAAACAAATCCAGGCAGTTTAAATTTGATTATAGAACTATTTCTCACTAGCAAAATAAAGCAAGGCTATGGTCGGAAAAGCGATTCCTATGCATAATGTTAGATTCCATCCTCCTAAGGCATATGCCCATCCTCCAATAAAAGATCCAACAGCACCTCCTAAAAAGAAAATAGCCATAAATAGCCCGTTTAATCGACTACGAATTTCTGGACTTAACGAGAAAATTAAACGTTGGCTAAGCACAAGGTTTGCAGATACTCCCATGTCTAACAGAATTGCAGCAATTACTAAAACAGCTATTCCGATGGGCGAACTACTTTGAATAATAAGTGGTAGTAATAAAGAAATAATAACAACAGTGAGAGCTATCCCAGTGGCGGATCGTGTCCAGCCAAGATCAGCTAGACGACCACCTATTGGAGCGGCTATTGCACCTGTAATTCCGACAAGTGCATATAATGCTATGGCAGTCTGAGAAAAATGAAAAGCAGGACTAGATAATAATAATGGAACAGTGGTCCAGAATAAGCTGAAAGCCCCAAATACACAAGCATGATAAATGGCGCGACGGCGTAAAATTGGAGTAGTTCGTAGCAGTTGCCACATTGAATTAAGTAAGGCTATATAATTTGTTTTTACCTGTGGTTTCCTAGTAGGGAGTACTTTCGATAATACAAACGCTAAGACAATAATTACAGTAGCAGATAAAGCAAATATTGCATTCCATCCCCACATATCGGCTACTAGACTAGATATCGGTCGCGCAAGCATAATACCTAATAACAGACCACTCATGACATTGCCAACTACGCGACCGCGTGCATTCTCAGATGAAAGATATGATACAAGAGGTACGAGTACTTGCGCTGCGACCGAACCCAGTCCGATAAAGAATGAAGCAATTAACAACAAAGTTGCGCTTTTTACAAAAACCATGGAAATGAGTGCAAATGCACTTAAAAATAACAATATAAGTATCAATTTTTTATTCTCAACAATATCCCCCAAAGGCACAAGAAATAGTAAGCCAACAACATATCCAATTTGAGTTAGCGTTACAATTAATCCAGCGCTACTATTAGAAAGCCCAATTTCATTACTAATTACCCCAATTAAAGGCTGTGCATAATAAAGATTAGCCACAATAATACCACATGCAGTTGCTAAAAGAATGATTAAACCTGATGAAATATCCTTATCAATTGCTTTATTTTTAAAATTAGACATATCTATTTCCTCCCATACTTTTATTTCAAAATTACTAAATCACCTTGGCAAGTACTACTGCGATGCCATTTTTTATTGTAATAAATTATATCTGAGCTACTTTCCATTCTGCTTTTAAAAGGTCCAATTTCATCTCTTTTTTATCCCCCTTTTCTAAATGTTTTTTAGCAATTTAATTTGTAATTTTTGGAACCTAAATATATCCATACCATTACAAGATGTTAATTAATAAACTGAACGTACAGTTTATTAATTAACTAAAATATATACTAAACGTTCAGTTTTGTAAATAGTCTATTTCATTTTTCGTTTTTATTAAGTATACTAAACGTATAGTTTATGTTTTGAAAGGAATGATTAATGTGCAAGGTAAAAGAGGTCGACCACGTAATATTGAAACCCAAAAGGCCATCCTTTCTGCGTCCTATGAGTTATTATTGGAAAGTGGCTTTAAAGCAGTCACAGTCGATAAAATTGCAGAACGTGCTAAAGTCAGTAAAGCTACGATTTATAAATGGTGGCCAAATAAGGCTGCTGTGGTAATGGATGGTTTTCTTTCTGCTGCTGCTGCCAGATTGCCTGTACCTGACACAGGTTCAGCGTTGAATGATATTTTAACTCACGCCACAAGTTTAGCCAATTTTTTAATCAGTCGAGAAGGAACCATTATCAATGAGTTAGTTGGCGAAGGGCAATTTGATTCGAAACTAGCAGAGGAATATCGTGCCCGATACTTCCAGCCACGTCGACTGCAAGCAAAGCAACTTCTGGAGAAGGGAATTAAAAGAGGAGAATTAAAAGAAAACCTCGATGTTGAATTGAGCATCGATCTCATTTACGGACCAATTTTTTATCGGTTGCTAGTAACCGGTGAGAAGTTGGATGATTCCTATGTACATGACTTGGTTATAAACGCATTCGAAGGGATACGGTTGAAGTAATTAACATATATACAAAGATTTAGATTTCCACTGTTTCCTATACTGATGTAACTTGCATTAACTTAATAAATAAAGTATCTATTTTTTTAAAACTGTTGTATATGGGATTGTCCCCGTATGCATCAGTTTTAAAACAGGATTAATCAACAAGCTAATCACGCTTCCTTTTTGATTTTTTTGCAGGTTGTAATGTTTATTAGTTATTCATTTTTCATTTGAAAATAGATTAAAACCACATAAGAATCCTAAATTTGTATTGTATACAGTTTACCTATTCTAATCAGTTTTCATAAAATATCTTCTGTTTAAACAGGAATGGATAGGTTTTAATCTCTTCTGAATCTAAGTTTTCATCAAATAAATGAATGGCTGTAATTTGTATACAATCGTAGGTATGATAATAATATACCTTCTTCCTTGATTACTCCATGCTTAGGAACTTCGCAATTTGATAAGATATGAACAACGGCTGATATTCCCTCTTCTTTTAAATCGTGACATATTTTAGATGTTGATTTAAAAAATTAATAAATAAAAACCCTCCACAACAAGGAGGGTTTAGTATTCTATATAAGTATATCTTTAAATGGTAGATTTAATATTTTATTGTATTGGTCCTAATAATCCCATAATTTCTTCAGCTTTTTGGTTTTCGATGCTATAGTAAATTTCTAACCCCTGACGATTTCCTCTTAGAACCTTCCCTCTCATTTTAGATAAGTGTTGGGAAACTGTTGATTGTGGAATGTTTAAAATTTCGGTCATTTGGGTTACATTTAGTGTTTTATGTTTAGAAAGCTCATTAATCAGTTTTAAACGCATTGGGTGTGCCATAAGTTTTAAAAGCTCTACATCCTCTTCTAAAATCGTGTTCTCTACATGCTGATTCGCAAATCTTGTCATAGTATCCGCTCTCCCTTATTTGTTTTCTTCTAATGTAGTGTAACTTCCGTATTACATAATATTAGTATGTTTGAATGTTTGTTGTTAAAAATGATACTTAAAGTATACAACTTTAGTTTGTGCTAGTAGTGGAGTTAATGTGTGGTTTATATGAAGTTTTTATTTGCTATTTTTTATAATCTTGCCTGTTTAAGTAATGATGCTCTTTTGGAGAAATTTATCTGTAAGCTTATAATAAATTTCTTCTAGGATTATAGATGGGTTAACAACAAATATAATGAAGTTTAAGTTTGTAGTATGTATCAGTATTCTATTTCTCGAGCAAGAAGGAGTTCCAATATAAACCACATGGTCAAGTTTATTAAAAGGAACATCATTCGTTGATATAGTGAGTAAATCTTTTAAAGGTATGGTAATCTCTGCTGATTGCTATGCAATCATTATACTATCTGAGGACTTTGTTATGCTAATTCTAGACACTTTATATCAATCCTTTATTAGTTTTAGATAAATAATTAAACAATTATCTAAATTATTTTAAGTAAAATTATATATTATTATATCGCTTTATAATAATACACACTAAACAACATGTGCAAACGCCTTATTATCATAATAAATACACTGTGTTAAAAACGATTTAACTACTATTAATCAATTTTGTTTCTTTTAAATTTAACAGTAATTAACTGGAAATACAGTTCTTATTCTATTAGCAAATTAAATATAGCAGAAATTGATGGAATTTTTGTATTTAAGGATGTGGAGAATTTTTGCCTGAATCATTATTTTATCACTGGTTTTTAGAATGTTCGATTGCATCCTCTATCTGACTTCTAATCTTACAATTTTGTAAGATTAGAAGTCACAATGTGTATATTTTATACCAAAAGACTCCTCCCTTAATTTGTTTAATGGTGGGATAGCGCTATTAAAAACATAGAAGATACTGTCGAAAAATGATAAAGATGACTCGATTATTATTTACTGATTTTTCATAGACATTAATATATAATGTTTATATATAATCAAACAAAAAATCTATTCGTTTATCTAATAACGTAAAAACAAACATAAGTGATGAAAATTATGAATACCAATAACAACACGGATTAGTACGGTAAAGATGCTTTAATAAGCGAAATACTAAAAAATTGAAAATAAAACTTTATGGATCCTTGAAAAAAAGTTACAACCCTATGAAAAACAAAATTGTAACCAAAAACAGATTGAAAAGAGGGAGAAAAATATGAAGCAAAGGAAATATCCAGTAACACCTCAAGATCGAATGAATTATATACTAGGTCTTTATTCTGCGAATCAACAAATTAATGCCGTTCTTTATTTTCCTATAGGTATATCAAAAAAATTACTTGAGCAATCAGTAAGGATAACGTTACAATTACAGCCCGTTTTAAACAGTCGTTTTGTAGAAAGTGATATGCCTTACTGGGAGGAACGTTCATCTAGTACTAACTCACCAATTTGTTTATTTGCAGAAGGAAATGATGAAAATCTGGAAATGATGGCAATAGATTTTATAAAGGAATCTGGAAATCCTATTCAGGGACCTATGATTCAGACAAAATTATTACGAGGAACTTTAAAAAATGTGTTAGTTGTGAAATTATCTCATCTTTGTTCAGATGGTGCTGGAGTCAAGGAATATATTAATTTGCTGGGAGCAATTTATACTCAACTTTCTCTGAGGCAGTCTAAGGATCAAATTATAAAGAAATTTAATCCAGAAAATGAGGAGTTTCGCGATCAATCACCTGTTTTCAAATATGCTGGAATAACAGACATAAAAAGTGCGTATCGTCCTAACCAAGAACAACAAGCAGCGTTATGGTCTTTCCCATCTAAACCTAACAAAAATACTTATCCAGAAATGGCTGTGCGACGGTTAAGTCATGAGCAAACTCTACGTCTAACTCAATGGACAAAAGCACAAAAAGCTACCTTAAATGATGTAATCATGACTGCATACTTCCAATCTTTATCACAATTCGCTGTATATACAGAACCTCGCACCGCAGAAAAAATGATTGGTTTAACAATTGATTTACGCCGATATCTCCCTAATCATACAACTGGTTCAATTTGCAACTTATCTGGGATGGAAATGCCCGTGATTAAAATGGAAAATGATGACTCATTTAATCAAACTTTAGTTCGAGTCAAAGAATCAATGGATACAATAAAATCTCAAAATCCAGGGCTTTCTTCAGCTGCAGGAATGGAGTTACTGGCAAGTAAAAAGCTATCTGAAGTGAAGAAGATGTATAAACAGCAATACGAACTGGCTTTACAAATGGGAATGGCTTTACCGTTACTTACTAACTTTGGGTCGATAGCAGATGAACCTATTATGTTTGGTGAAGTTCAAGCTCAGGACGGGTATATAACATCACCAATTATGTATGCACCATTCTTTACAATGGGTGCAAGCTCTTACAATGGGAGACTTACATTTACAATTGGTTATCATTCGCCAGATACTACAAAAGAAAAGGTAGAGCAATTTTTAGAAAGTATGGTCAATCAACTATCAAAATTGTAATGGGAGTATCACCCTAAGCTCAATAAGTTAAGTTTATAAATCTAGCCAGGAAGATTCCTTCCTCAAGGAACGCGAAGTGAGTATGTGAGAGATGAATTGGCTTCGGACATAGGATGTAAGGAAGCCAGTTTAGTTGTTCGCCGTCCATTCCCATTAACCTAAGAAAACAGATGTGAGATACTTCAAAATATTAGCTTGATGCACTTGGTTCGGTTCCCTCATATGCTTGGATTAAAATCCTTACAAACAGCTTTTAAAAAAAATGTCGCAATAGAAGTTATGCATATAATCAAAAAAGGACAAACTATCCACGGTGAATAGTTTGTCCAAAATTATAAACTCTATGGTTTAACAATATATAATTCAGTTCCGCTAAAAGTCGTTTATTCTCTTTTCTTATCCTACTATTTTTGCATCCGAACGAACAATAGTTAATTAGAATAATGACTTAATACTTGCTAGAACAGTAAGTATTCCTATAACAATTACAAATACATTACTCATTTTCCCTCTGTATTTTGATAGTAATGGTACTTTACGAATCGCATACATCGGTAATAGACATAAGATAGCAGCGACTAACGGACCGCTAAGAGCATCAATGATTCCAAGAATACTTGGATTTGTATAAGCAACATACCAGCATGTTAATACGACAAAAGTAAGAATCATTGTCTTAACTGTTTTCTCTCCTATATCTTTCCCACGTTTTTTACCGGACTTGATAATCATGTCACGCATTACCTCATACGCTCCTATATAATGGCCAAGGAAAGACTTTGTAATAGCCACAAATGCAATAATCGGAGCCGCAATAGTGATTACTGGTGAATTAAGCTCATTAGCAAGATATGATAGGATTGATAAGTTCTGTTCTTTTGCCACCTTAAGATCATCTGGAGTCAAACTTAAAGTACTGCTCCACACAAAGAACATAACAACAACGAATGTCATGATATAACAAACTTTTTGTATTTGAGCACACTTGGCGTCAGTAGCGTCTATTCCATACGTAGCTCTCTGTTTCATAACAAATGACGAAATCATAGGAGAATGATTAAACGAGAATACTATGATTGGTAGTATCATCCAAATCATTCCAAAATATCCTGTTCCAGTTGAAGCAGTAGAAACACTTGAAAAACTTAGCATGGATAACTTTGTATATAATAGAAGAAATTTTTTTATCTTCAATTAATTAAGTTTGATAATGACTCATATCAATTAAAAATAAATGAGAATTAACTGTATTTAATTATGTAAAAAATACACAATTAAATACAGTAATAATCATTATAGAATTTAAATCAACATATCAGCGAAAGCAGATCCAACGTTATTTTTACGCTTCATGTGCTTTTCTAAATATATTTTTGTGGTTTGAATATTTTCGTGACCAAGTGTTTGCATTAAATGATATAAATCTGCATTTCCTTGTTCTACTGCCATAATTGCAAAAGCATGTCGAAATGTATGTGCGGTTACTGGATTTTCACGATATTGTAAGAACTCTAAGTTTGTCTTCTTTATCATATCTGTTACTTGGTTTGATAGTGTTTTAGAGTTATATGCACTGCCTCTTTGATTTATAAATAACGGACTCTCATCCCCTTTTTCCAATACCGTTTGGAAACCCCTTCTTCTCCTCACCTCACAAATACATTGGTATAAATGTTCTGAAACGAAAAGTTCACGAAATTTGTCCCCTTTCCCCCTAACCTTTAACCAATACTTTCCATCATAGTGTAAATCTTTTACTCTTGCAGTACACAACTCCTGAATACGTGCACCAGTACTAGCCAATGCAAGTATTATTGTATAGTTTATTAAATGTCCTCTTTCTTTATAAAAACCTAATATTTTCATGACTTCCTCATAGGATAAATCTCGATTCGGCCGATCTTTTTCATTTACATTTGCACGCTGTAATTCTTCATGAAGTGGTTTTTCAATATACCCAAATACATGAAGATGTTTTAAAAAGGAACGAATCAATACCGTTTTTTTCGCCAAAGTTGCAACAGCATACGTATTCCCACCTCGACCATTTTGTACATTTTTTAACCAGTAATTAAATTTACGAATATGCCAAGGCTGTAACGTTTTTAATAAGGAAGCATTTCGCTGAACTTCTTCCCCACTCACTTCAAACTCTTCTGCATGCTGTACCATACATTTGCAAAATGATAGTATCTCAGACACATAACTCCTTTTTGTATCACCCTTTCTATTTTTCTTTTCATCCATATCATTTTTTAAATTTACAAAATGATATATCACTTCAAGATCACCTAGAAATGCATATTTTCCCTTTCCTTCTTTTTCTGCATCCTCTATCTTTTGTTCCAAATCATTCATATAACGATTGTTATACATAAATGAAGATATATCTTTTATATTGTCTAAATATATATCTGTAAATTCTCTTTGACTTTTTAAAATAGGTAAAATTTCATTTTGCTTTTTATCATCCATACCTATACATCCCCTCTTCTTGTATAGATTTTAATCTTTAGTATATTTATTAAGTATACTATGATTTTTATATCACTTACATCAATTATAGAAATTAATAATCATATTATTTCTGTAATAAGTCTATATTCTTCTATATTTAGTTATACATATAATTTTCAATAATTTTTTATTAAATAGATAAACATGTGACATTAATTTATACAATTTCATAAAATATATACATATTAATAAACATGTAATTATACCTTACATTTAAATAAAATTATAAAGAACATTAACATATTTGTTTTATGATATTTTATTTTATATTTAAATCTTATTTTATATCTAATTAAGAATCTGATATGATATATACATACTTTATTAATTATCACGAGTAAATAAGGAGGTATACTTTCATGACACAAGATTTACTGTTTATCACAAAACCTACAGTAACGACAAAAGAAGCTGCAGATTTAATGGGAGTTACCGTTCAGACCATTTTAAAAAAAGAAAAAGAAGGTCTAATAGAATGTGTATATAAAGATAATTGGAAGCAATTCGGAAGTAAAATATTCTATTTAGAAGATATTGAACGGTTAATGAATAAAGATGAAGTAAATGGATTAAGTACAAAAAAAGCAGCAGAAATTCTAAACGTAGCACCCTCCACAATCTTTACATATATTAAATCCGGAAAATTAACAGCCACGATGGTAGAAAAGCTCGGTAAACAAGTATATGTCATTGATGAAGAAGAACTAAAAAAATTCCAACTTAATTACGAAAAATCCACAACAAAAGAACGTAAAACATTCATTACTAAGATTCAAGATATAGACATTTATTTATATCAATTATTGAAACATCACCATACAGGAAAAAAAGCTAGGGTAATAGAAATTAATGGAGCCGATGGAAAGGTTCTTACAGAGGATGAAGAAATTTTCTCATTATCAACTTATAAAGAACATGATTATTCTCTTGAACCCTTCAAAAAACACACAGTGATTACGAAGCGAGGATATTTATCTTTTACATTTAAAAAGCCTCAGTTATTTAATTCTATTACTTATAATCTAATAAATTTATTTTATAAAGAGCTCGGTGTCACAAATATGCGATTGACTACTACACAAGATATCATCAGATTGGAGATTAAACCATTTGTTTTACAGGTAGAGCCATTACAATTCCAAGAAGAGATTAAGTACTTACATTCACATATGACGTCAGGCTCAATACTCCCTCATGTTGAAGGCATTTATTTTAAAAGTAAGGTAGAGCCATTAACTTTTCATGCAGATCATGACTTTAAACAAAAAGTAGTTCAAATGGCTGCCGAATCTGGTATGGGGCAAGAAGAATTTTTATTACAAGCTGTAAAATCATATATTGAAAAGTTTTGAAGCTTATTTACATCAACTTCCAATCGGTACATTATTTTATTTCCACCCCAAATGGTTTATCTAATCCATATAGTTTATCTTATAAGTAAAAAACGTAGAAATTATAAATTCCTACGTTTTTTACTATATAAGTTGCTGCTAATTATTTATCTATATTTTAAAAAAATATCAAATTTTAAATTTGGTATTCATACAATCTTAATCCTGTTCCTTCAATTCAGATTGTACTTCTAAATTTATTGGACTTTGTATCTTTTTTTCATCTGGAATCGGTTTCCACCAATTCCCTGTTAAAAATAACATAGTTAAAAGATTATAACTATCACTGAAATAACTCTCTTTCTTATTCTTCATCCAATCCCAACCACTATTTACCCATTCTTGATTTTTGCTGTTAGTGGTACCAGCAGCAATAAAGGGCGAAACGTATACGGCTGTTGGATAATCACCAATATTTGTTCCATCTAGTTTATAGCCGTCAACAATTTTCGATGGATTACCTTTTGTTTTACCTTTTATCCATGTAGCAACTTTATCAGAAATCACCTTACCTCTCTTTTCTCCATACATTGCATAGTCCATAACAATTCGGAGTGGTACACGACTCGCATTATAGTAATATGAATCAGTATATTTTGATTCATCTAAAAAATCTTTCGGTGCAGGCTGTGGTGGATTTTTTACAACAAAATCAGAAATCAATCCTGTCTTTGGTGAATATTTATTTGTGAAATTTGTATAAGTATTGTAGAGATTATCAATAACATTAAGCCAAGTTTTATCTCCTGTAAATTCGTAGAATGCCCTTAAATGAGACATCATCCAGTCGGATGGTCTAGTATCAAATGTACTTTTGTCTCCCCAATCCCCTAAATTCAAACCATTATTTTTTGTCACATTACTAGCCTTAATACCTTTTGTAATCATATTTTGAGCTTCTTTTAAATAATTGATTTTCCCACTTGATCCCCATTGCTTATGAGCAAGAAGAAGTGAATAAGCAATGTCTAAATCCCCATCTGTTGCAGAATCAAAATGCCCTTGTGCTTTCTTGTCATCTGCTACAACCCACCCCATTAAATTTGGGTTTATGGAACTTTTAAAAGCTCTTGCTGTTTTAAATAAGCCATCATAAATAGTCTGAGCATTTGAATCATGTCCTGCCATTAAAACTGTGATAATCATCCCATATCCTTGTCCTTCTGAAGTTCCTAATGGTCTAAACCCATCTGGATTTCCCGTAATCTCACCCTTAACATAATACCCACCAGGAAGTGAAGATAAATCATTCTTTAGATACTTCTTCTTCCAATCGTTATAATAATTTTTAACTGCATTATTCAAACTTTCCTGTGAAACATGATTCGGTTTTAAAATTCCTGAGTAATTTACTTGTTGAGGAAAAGGTTTCATCTCTTTAGCGACAGCGGATACTTGAGAAGAGTTTGTTATAATAGAAGAATTGATTTTGTGTCCATTATTTATTAATGTATCATTGTCTATAGCTGCTGCTGAAATACAATTAGTATAGCTTGCAAACCCAATCCCACATGCACATATAACAGTGAATATCTTTCTTTTTTCTACCATTTTTTCATCTCCCTTAAAATAAATTTTACAATTCAGATAAAATTTCGTATTTCTATGATAATTACTCCCATAACAAACGTACCTTTTTTTGAAGGATTTGGAATACAGTTAGATATTTTTCAAACGAAGTCTGACTTGGTATATTTTTTATGCTTTTCTAATATAAGAGTACTCATCTAAGCAATTTCTATAACTTATGGTAGTTAATACTTAAAATAGTTAACATAAATAATGTTATGTATATTAAAATTATCATACAGTAACTAAATATTATTATGTAGTCACGATTATTCTAAATAATTAATAGACAACTAATTTTATTTATATTAAAAACTATATTGCAATAAGAATATTCCCTTGTAAACCTTAGATAAAAAAAATATTAAGCTACAAAATAACAGATTTAAAAAACCTTGTTCAAAATTCGTCTAAATTTACATTTTCAACTATTTTTATAGGAAAATTCTAATCAAAACATATTAATTACTAAATTTTTTGGGAATAATCACACATTTCTATTAAGGTAAATTTATTCTCCTGGACTAATCCAAACTACTGTTTTCAATTGTATTCGTATTTTAGATTCAACAGTATTTCAACTTACTATTATATTTTCATCAATTTATCCTGGTACGGGAGGGTGCAGCCATATAACTGGAGTAAAGATGCAGCCTAAGTATAATTTATCAAGAGGACAATTCTTTCATATTGATACAGGTTCAGGTAGTTATTTCCAAAAATGACTATAAACAGGGGATACAAGGATATATAATTATTTATTAATATTTATTTGTATAACCTCTAAATGAATGCTTTTCATATTTATTTGGATATAAATCATTAATCATTGCATATGGACTCCCATTCCAGTATCTTAGTAATGGAGTCCATAATCTATGCCTTTTTAGCCAATCCATTGTATATTTCTGTAATAATTGATTATCTGTCAGCTTTTCTTTTTCCTCAATTGTCCATCTTAATGCATTAAGCGCTTTTTCTTTCGTCCAAAAATTATTAGGAGCCTTAGTAAATTCCCATTCTTTAAATTGATTTGGATACAAATCATTGATCATTGCATATGGACTATCATTCCAATACAATTGTATGGCCCCTCTTAATCCCAATTGCGTTAACCATTTTTTTTCGTAAATATTTTTCAATTGTTCCTGATTTAACTTTTCTTTTTCTTCAATTGTCCATTTCAATGCTTGCAATGCCTTTTCTTTCGTCCAAAAATTATTAGGAGCCTTAGTAAATTCCCATTCTTTAAATCGGTTTGGGTATAAGTCATTAATCATCGCGTATGGGCTTCCATCCCAAATCACCCGCAAAGGTGCACTTAGTCTCCGTTCATTTAACCATTTTTGCCCATAAATTTGCAAAAGTTTTTGTGGAGATAGTTTTTCCTCATCTTCAATTATCCATCTTAATAATTGTAAGGCTTTTTCTTTCGTCCAAAAATTTAAAGGTGTCATTTTAAATTCCCATTCCTTAAATCGGTTCGGATATACATCATTAATCATCGCATACGGACTATTTTCATATTTAAGCTTCAATAAGCCATGTAGTCGGTACTTCACAATTAATGCGTTACTCCAATGCAGTTTAATCTCTTCTTCGTTCCACTTTAAAATATTTGTTACTAAATACCTTGTTACTCTTTTAGCCATATCATTGTTTTCATCTGACTTCCAAGTATTTCTTGGGAATCTATTTCTTTTTCCATCTAATATCTCCTGATAAATTTCCTCTATAGTAATGGCTTTAATATGCATTTCACAATTTTCATTCCTTTCCCGCCTTTTAAATACATAAAATTCCAATTTAGTTTTATAGGTTAAAACTATGACCTTGTTATTCTATGGAAAAACTTCAATAATGCTTTCTAAGAAAATTAATGTGGATATTTATAAAATGATTTCTGTATAAAATACAATCAATCTCTATTAAATTCTGCCATAAGTATCCAGGGGAAATAGATAATATAAGTAAAAAAGACCACTGTATTTATAAAATTCACAATGGTCATTTTTATCGTTTTCCGACAGAAGACTCCTTCCTCAAAAATGTGAAGGTGTGAAACACCAATTTTAGGTGGGAGATGAATGTCTGTTGGCATAAGCCAACATGTTTGCTATCATTTACTTGTACAGATTGCTCTTTGAAAACTGAAGATATGAGGTTGGTTGCAGAAAAACGTTGCAACCGTAAAATCTTCAACGTTCTTTCGCCCCATACTTGCCGAAGTTGCGAAAACCAAGCTAAAGTAGGTAGTGTGGTGAGTCAACGTACAAGATACTTATGTTTTCACCGTAGGGACTACGGGTAGAGCCTGCTAAGATAACCGGTGGATACACCGGTGTTCGCAGGAATCTCCCACTTCAAACAGTCCGTAAGGACGTTAAGTGGTGAGTAGTTCAATACTTAACTAAATATAATTTCTCTTATTGAAATTTCTAATTACCTTATTCAAAATTACAAAAGAAACAATATATTTCATCTTTTATTATGAATAAGAACAGCTTTCGGTCTACCATAATTTTATTATGGATAATAATTTAACTGTATAATTTATATACTATTAATTCTTTATGATGAAATCATTTTCTTATTTTAGATTTTCTTGTTTTGGCACGATTTTAATAGATCTCTTACTAATCCGTATAAGCATGCCAAAAGAGAGAAAAATAAAAAATCCGCCAAATAGAGCAAATACAACTGTAGGCTTGAAATGTGCTAATAATAATCCCGAAACAATTGGTCCGACAGCCATTCCCATATATCTAATAAAGTTAAACATTCCCATTGCACTTCCCCTATTATGTTCAAATTCATTTGCAATCATAGTAGCAAATAAAGGAGTGAGGATACCAATTGATATTCCGTGGAGAATTAAAGCAACTGTTACACCAATTAAAGTATTCGAGTGTGTCACAGCAAATAATATTACGCTTAAAGCTAAGGCTACATTTCCAGTTATAAAAAGTTTTTTTTGTGAAATTTTCGAGTGAATTTTTTTAAAGGTCATACTGCCGAATATTAAACTTATAGCCATTGGTAAGTAAAGTAAACCCACTACCTGTAAACTTAATTGATAATGATCTGTTAATAAAAGTGGTAAGTAAACAATGAAGGAGAAATAAAGAAAAAATGCAAAGAAACTTAATATTAATATGGAGCTTCCCACTTTGCTTTTAAATATAGAAGCATAGTGAGATATAAGTGTTTTTCCACTCATTTCTTTTTTACTCCCCATACGATCTTCAGGGAAATATAACCAATTAGTAATAAATAGAATTATAGATACTACTACAAGTAGCCAGAAAACACCTGGGTAATTATATTTTTCCCCAATAAAACCTCCTAACACAGGGGCAACAGCAGGGGCAATGGATAACATGGTTTGATATGTACCCATTGCACTTCCTCGTTGTTCTCCTTGAAATACAGTACCAATTGTAGTTGCCGCAATAAGTGGTATTGCAGCTGTCCCTACAGCCTGTAAAATTCTACATATTAAAAACACTGTAAAGTTACTTGTAATTGCACAACCAATACTCGCTATAATTGTTAAAATAATACTCGGAATAAGAATAGTCCTAGTACCTTTAAAATCAATTATAGAACCAAAAACAATTTGCATAATTGCCGTAATAAAAATAAATATGGAAACCGAAAGGTTAACCATTGTTATAGATACTTGGAATGAATCCCGAATTATGGGGATTATTGGAGAATATATGTTTTGATTTAAAGAAGCGAAAAAAGCACTAATACACAACAAATATAAAAGAAAAGAAGCACTTGATTTAACACGGTTCATGCTATCCCTCCTAAAAGATTATTAATAATTAGCTAATTTATTTAAGTTATAATAAATTTATTTTCCCAACATTTTATCGTTTATATTTTGTAAAAACTTCAATATTGCTTTTTGTTCAATTTCAGAAAATGAATCAACGAACTGATAAAATTCATTTTCTTTCTGGTCATGAATTTTTTGATGTAATTCACAAAGTGATTGTCCTGCCGGAGTCAGTTGATAATATACCTCCTTTTTATTATCAACTGACTGAAAACGAATGATTAAATTTTCTTTTAATAATTTGGTGTTAATTTTTGTGATATTCGCTTTAGATAAATTCATTTTCCTTGCAATTGTAATATTATTTATTGGTTGATTCTCACCAATACAGGCAATTACGTGTATACTTGTCATATTTGTCGGTACATGTTCTATTTCTTCCATTTTTGCTTGCTTAAAAAAAGTCTCAATATCCTTATCTACCTTTTGTTCATTGAGATGTAACAAATGTAGATAATTATCGTAAATTTTCTGTTTTATGCCCTTATTCATTTAAATGTTTCTACCCTTCTTTGTCTATTTTGTTTTTTGTTTACCGGTAAACTATTTTGATTTTATATCCTCATTTAGCAATTGTCAATTGCTAAATTGGAATTTAACTAATTATGTAAGAACCTTTAATGTATCTGTTTTTCATAATTTACCCTAATAAAGCCCTATTATATTAAAGAGTTAGTTTCAATGCATAAAAGTCTTTTTTTAAATTGTTGACCTAATTATTGTTTACTGGTAAACTTTATATTGTTAACCGGTAAACAATAATTCTAGATAGGGGAAATTATTATGACAAATTTTATCCATGAACAAACCTTAAAAGCTATTGAAGACTTTGTCATAACAAGAGAAAAGAAAAAATATGCATCTCAAGAGATGATAAAAGAATTAGTTAGTGAATATGAAAATATAAATAAAAATTGGACTCTAACGCAACTACATATTGTTTCGGTTATTCATGAGAGTAAACAACAAATGAATAACACTCTACTATCTATGGAACTTAATATTTCTAAAGCAACCATCTCTAAAGCTATTCGCGTTCTTATTGATAATAAAATTTTATTGACGCATCAAAATACAGATAATAAGAAGGAAATCTTTTATACTTTAACTGATAAGGGAATACAGTTAGCCATTGTTCATAAAAAGTTACACAAAATTGCACATGAGCGTTACAGTGAGTTATTCCAACAATTTAATGATTCCGAGTTACAAGTTGTAACAAAATTTTTAGAAGCATGGAAACAATGTATTTAATTTTTTGTTATATCAGCTTAGAAGGTATATATGTTGACCTTCTCATAAAAATAGAAAAACTAAGGGGTTTTAGCCCCTTAGTAAAAATTGAATTATATTAATAACTAAAATAGCCATGTTTTTTTAAACTAACTTATCAAAAAGAATAGGCATGGAAATAGGTCCACGTGTATAAAGTCCTTTTTCAACATATTGAAAATCTTCTTCTAATTTAATATTTTTCATATTATCTAAGACTACATTTACAACTATTTCAATTTCTGATTTTGCAAACGCTGCTCCTACGCAATTATGAATACCTGATCCGAATGCAAGATGTCTTGCAGCACCACTAAATGCCTTTTTAATATCAAGATCCGGACGATAAATATTGAATTCATCAGGTCTTTCAAATGCATTAGGGTCACGATTCGCTGCACCAATCATACAAAATACCGTAGTTCCTTTGGATAGTTGGATACCACTTATGTCCGTATCTTTTGACAATTGACGTGGGATCAATTGCACTGGTGGATTGTAACGTAAAGTTTCTGCAATAGCTAATGGTACTAATGAACGGTCACTTAATACATCTTGCAGTTGTTTCGGTTGGTTAATTAAATTATAGATTAATAAAGCAAGAGTCTTATCACCAGGTTCTGTTGCAGCTAATAATATATTTAAAATCAATGCTAGAATATCAGTATCAGTCATAGCTATTCCTTCATATTTTGCACTGCATAATTTAGAAATTAAGTCTTCCTGTGGGTTTAATCTTCGCTCTTTAATAATCGGTTCTAAATAATTAGCTAACTGTTCACTGCACCAAAGAGAATGTTTTTTTGCCTCTGGTGGTTGATTTATACTGGTAATAAAGTCAGCTACACCGCTATGCCATTCTCCTATCTTCTTATGATCTTTCTTATCTAATCCAATCATATCCATTGTTACATAAACAGCAAATGTTCTGCCAAAATCATTAATTAAATCTATCTTTCCATTTGGAAGGTGTGGAAATAGTAAATCTTCTGCATTCTTTTTAATTAAAGGCATTAATTTTTGTAAAGCATCTCCCATAAAACTTCTTAAAACAATTTTTCTTTTCGCTACATGCTCTTTTCCACGCATTTGTGCTAATACTGGTCCACGCATTACTGGCTCAGCACGTTCAGCTAATGATTTTGTTGTAAATGTTTCAGTATCATTCAATATATTACGGACATCTTGATATCTGCTAATAAAATAACTATCAATCTCAGCTTCGTAATGTACTGGGTCATTCTGACGTAGGTATGAAAAATACTTATATGGATTTTCTTGAAATTCCTCTGTTAATATATTTACCGTTTGTATAGTATTTGACATATTTCTTCCCCCTTGTATTGGATACTTACTATTTGCTAAGATAGATCTTCCAATTCTTGAACCATTAAATATCCTTGATTTGGTTTCATCTTAATAGAAAAATCATTTCGAACTATCTGTTCACCAAGCTCCCATGGTTTATGATAAATAAGTACAGCTTCTTGAGCTCCTAAAATTTCAGCTCCGCCAATGAAAAATGGGAGTTCTGCAATTACATATTCTACTGCAATATTTAGCATGTCATTTGATATTTGATCAATATCTATATTGGTACCCCTTGCCCTACCTAAGATGGCTGCATGTGACATTTCTAAGCAAGCATTTCGAAAATCAGTTTCGCTTAAAAAAATATGTTCTGCTTCTGCTCTCATGCAGCTATATGCATTGTTGTCATTAAAATCAGAAAAAGTATGGATAGCGTTTACATTACCACCATGCTCTTTAAGTGCCTTTTCAGCTGATCTTCTATTTCGAGATACTTCTTTCCTAACTTTTCTTTCCGCTTTACCTTTTGGTGTTCCTAGAGCCTCAAGTAAATTTGCAGCTTCTTTTCCAGCTAATAAAACACTAACATCATCAAAAGTATGTAATGCCCATTCAATGAGTCTATTAATATATTCATCAGAAAATCTACTATTAAACGGACTAATACCTATTATTGCATGCTTACTACGTTTTAATATTTCAGCACAATTAGTAGATAAGGGTTGAGAACTAAACTTTCGTACATTTCTTAACGCTATAGCATTCGTCATATAATCATCCCTTTATTTTTTTATCAATATAAACTATTTTATTAATTTTTAGTGATTGAGAATACATCGCACTACATATATTAAGAGATAGAAAAAGTTACTAAATATGAATACTAAATAAAAAGCTCCTTATAATGTTCACCGGTGAACAAAAACAATTCTATATCGCAAATGTTTATTTGTCAATATAGATTATTCTGAAAAATAAACAAAACAAAAAACTTATATTTTTCATACACATTTTTGTGAACATTTAAAGAAATTTATAATAAACATAATACAAATGTTTAAACATTATACTTGCATTGCAGTTTGGATAGATTAGATAATTTCACAAAAATAATTTATTATTTTTCTATATTTTTAATTGTACCTAGACTAAAACTGAGCAGTATATAAATACAAAGTTAATTGCTTTCTCCGTTTTACGAACTAAGTGATTCTCTGTATACCGAAAATATATTCCGTACTTTTTTATTTAACCACATGATAAATACACTTATTACTTTAAGAGTATTGTAGTTTTTCTATTAAAAAAGATAAAGACAAAACTCATTTTCATAAAGTTTGTCCATATTCTAACTCTGTACAAAAAAATCCGAAATTTTAGTTTTTATATTTTTTTAAACCTTGATTTTTATAAGAATCTACATATTTATTTAATTTTGGATCCCTTGAGGAAATGTAAATATATTACACGGATCATACTCTTTATTTATTTCCTTTAAACGTTCGGAGTTTTCTCCGTAGTAAGCGCACATATAATCTTTTAATTCACTATAAGGAAAATTTATAAAATAACCCTTTGTAATAGTTTTTATATAGCTAAATCGCTGTTCAACCCATTTAAAATTATCTTTTTTAAAAATAGGCTCTTCCCATATAGATTGAATCCCCAAAATATAGTGAGCATCCCGGTAAAAAGATGCAGTATCGTTCTTATTTATATCATTTACTTTGCCCCCAAGAGCATAGAGGCTTATTGCTGCAAAGATACTGCCCCTTGGTCTATTCTTAATAAGATGAATTATATTTTCAATTTCCTGATCATTATAATATCTATGGACAAATCTTCCTGTAGATTTAAATTGTTCTGATTTAAGATAAGATGCTTCAATTTTTTTCATTGCATCTAAAAAGCCAATATACTCCAAGTTAGTTGTTCCTCCCTCTATACAAACTAATGATTGCAAAATATCTCTTGCTTCTTCTGGAGTTCCGTAAAATATCCCTCGTCCATATATGGCTAATCCTTCGTTAGCAGAGTTATATAAACTAACCCCAAGTGTAATCCTATAATCCAGGTCCACTAACCATTTTGCCATTTCTGTAAGAAAGCTCGCTGTATTTCTGGTGAAGCTTTGGGCCAATATATTTCAATTAATGTAATTTTATCGACTTTTGGAGGTATTTTAAATGTCATTGAAACAATAACACCAAAGTTCCCACCACCACCTCCTCTACAAGCCCAAAATAGATTGCTATGACATTTTTTATTCGCTACAATTAACCTGCCTTTATAGTCTACTAACTCAATTTCTATTAAACTGTCACATCCAAGTCCAAAATTTCTACAAGAATATCCCCAACCGCCTCCTAATGTGTATCCTGATACTCCCACAGTAGGGCACGTACCTCCTGGAAAGGGATACCCTTTAGAGGAGATAAAATCATAAACTTGTTCATTTCTGGTCCCCCCCTGTATTTTTAATGTTTGTTTTTGGGGAGTAACTTCTAGACGGTCCATTTTACTTACATCAATAACAATAACGTTATTGCCCACAGAATATCCCTCATAATGATGGCCACCTGAACGTATGCGAATATCCACTTGTTTTTTCCTTGCCCAAATAATTGCATTGCTTACATCATACTTTGTATAGCAATAAACAATAATGAGTGGAAACTTTTGTACAGAGCGATTCCATTCTTGCCTCGCCTTTTCATACTCACAATGTGATTTTGTAACAACTTTCCCTGTTAGTCCTTTGAGATTCAATTTACACATTATTATAAGCACCTTCCATTTCAAGATAGAACTATCATTTTTATAACTAGTGTATGATACTGTCATATATAAGTGATTTTCAAGAAAATAATCATCAACAAGGTTCTAAATATAAAAATATTAGGTTTATTTGAACACCTGCCATATGATAACTCTTAGTACTTGATTCAGTTTCATTGATTTGCATAACTTATATCTATGCCTCTTAAATAAAACGGTATCAAATTAAGAGGTAGGTGAAAGAGTATCCTAAACCGTTTCACTCTTTTGTTGTATGATTTTTAAATCTTAATAAGATAAATGTATTGTAAAGAAGAACAAAGTGATAGTGAACACAAAAATTTTTAACATTTTGTTTAGGAGGTGTTACTGTGAAAACTATAGAAATTGAAATAGTTAAATCAGAGAGTCGTAAGGATTTAAAAATGGAATTAGATAAAGTTGTAAATAAGTTTCGTTCAAAAGGTTTAGAGGTTGTCGTACAATATCGAACACAAGCAATTGTAAATGGAATTGAATATTCAGCTTCAATCGTGGGGTGTAAATCAGAATGATCGAAGCTGAACGAGGAAAAGAAGGATTAGAAGAGAGTAAAAAAAAACGGGAAATAACATAGGGGGACCAAAACTAGAAAAAGGAAAACTTTTAATTACACTACGTATATATGATAGTGACCAATATTCCATCAAAGAAATCCTAGAAGAAACTATAATATCACAGGAGTCTCCTTATCGAGCTATTAATAAACGAAAACTTGAAGCAACAAAGAAGTAAAAATACTTTGTGTTTCTTCAAATTATACTATTTTATGGAAGGGATTTTATTAGCTAATCTTATTTACAAATATCATTCAAAAATAAAAACCGATTCCTTAACGTACAGGGAATCGGTTTTTTCGTGTCCGAAATGTGTCTAAACGTACAATCTTCTTTTCTTGATATGGTGAGGCCAATAAGGAAGAAGCATATTGCTCCCATCTTCTCCGATTTCTCCAGGTAATCAAACTGGTGCTGCTTTATGTGATTTAAATCAAAACACGTATCTTTCTCTGTAGATTTCGCATCAAATGCTATAGCTCGTCCTTTATATACCGTCGCAGTCTACAGTGTTTTTAGATGCATAATATCCTGTTAATACCTCCCCCCTTAATCTTTAGCCCTTTACAGGATTCGGATGCTTGTTTATAAGTGCCACTCTACCTCTTTGATACATTTCATTCAATAGATTAATAAGTTTTTCAAACGCCATTCCACGGTTTCCTTGTCCCATTTTTATTCACCTCTTTCTACTAAAATGATTATTTCGTTGAGTTTTAATGTCCCCAATGGTCAACTATTTCACGTGATGATGTCCAAGAACTATCATCTAATGTATGAATGTTTATTTTTACTGGAATCAACTCATCAGATGCATTATTTTCATCGACATACTTTGAGCCATCTCTTCAGTTGGTAAAAAACAAGTAGCTGTATATCCTATTGTTATATCTTCTTCTGCAAAATTATACTAAACATCTTCTAGTATAAATACGCTAATACTCAAAACTCCATTTATGTTCATCCTTCCTATTTGAAATACGGATAATTTTCAACTGTATACCTCCAGTAATCATTTTCTGTTAATGCAATCAACTCTTTGCCTTTCTCAATTGCTTCCTCTTCGTTTACGAATACACCATATATACCACTCTCATTTTCCTGTTCAAGTAACTCAAGAACGAATACTCTATCCATTTCCCTCTCCCCCTGGATAAACTCAAAATTCCGTCAATACTGTAGAGACATGATTACCTTTCTCTGTTTTCCTTGGATGAGCAGTTAGCTTTTTCTATCTGCTCTTTTATTTTCTGGAATCACCAACAATAAGTCGTAATCTGATTTTACTAATTCTACACACAGCGATTTATTTGTTCCATTTCCTTAATACGTATAAATCAATCTCATTTCTTCTTTAGTGAAGCTTGTCCCTAACAACCAATTAAAGCTTTATAAAATCTTCGTTGACCAATACGCACTCAGTCCCTTACTTACAGGTCTTGATAACCATGTGAACAATTTACATTTAAAATCTAATCCGTTTTCGACATCTTCTAAATGAAAATACATTTTATTTTTAGGTTCAAATATTAGCTCGTTATAACTCTCTACAAATGACTTAGGAAAGTACATTAATCCCTTATCTACTAATCGCTGTACCTCTTGTTTCATATTCATTCCCCTTTTCTACAAAATGAAATTTTCATACAAAATACACACAACTAAATCCATATAATTCGATATAATATATTGCATCATTTCTTTTTAGAGGGGATAGTCGTTACAGAAAGGGACTTTTCTAAGTGCTCTTCTATTTACATACCAAATAACGTTTTTGTTTAAAATAACCGTCGCAAACAAATTAGATAAATTTACCAGTACATTTAAAACATATTCATTTTAAAATCCCTTTTGAATACGACATAACTCAACCTTACGAAAACCTACAACTCTTCACGCGCGGCTCTTTTTTATTTAAATTAACAATTTTATTAAGTGTTTTATACAAATAGTACATTCTTTATCAAATTGTTACTTTTATTTTTCCTGGAAAAATGATAAAGTTTGTTTGTATTTTTTATTACTGCCTATTTCCTCTTATTCTGCATTCCTATAAATAGACAACTGCATAGGATAAACAGAAAATGATAAAATTATGAGAGGAGCTTGAATATGCAATATAATCCACGTTATTGTCAAAGTCAAAACCCAATGGATTGCATCTGGAATAACAATAATTGGATTTACGCTTGGAATCCTTATTACTACAGTTACAACAATATTTCTTGGGACTACAACCGGAATCCTTATTGTGAAAATATTAGATTAACCGATTATGGAGCTAGACCATTTGTATTGAATATTAACCAAGCCACAAAACAAAACAATACTTACCGCACCGCTATCTGGACAGGGAAAAACTTACAAGTAACTCTAATGAGCATTAATGTTGGAGATGACATAGGTTTAGAAGTACACCCTACAACTGATCAATTCATACGTATTGAAGAGGGCCAAGGACTCGTTCAAATGGGGGATAACAAAGATAAATTAGATTTTCAAAAAATGGTCTATGATGATTATGCAATTATAATACCTGCTGGAACATGGCATAATGTAACTAATACAGGTAATATTCCGTTAAAACTTTACTCGATATATGCTCCTCCAAGTCACCCATTTGGTACCGTTCATGTTACTAAAGCAGAGGCATTGGCTATGGAAGAAAGTTATAGTTATAGCAATAAGAATACAGTTAGTTATTAACCAAGCTTTATTAATAAAAAAGAATGCACATTTTAATTTGTGTGCATTCTTTTTTATTAATATATACATAAAGACTTTGCAAGAAAATCCAATAAAGTTGTGTTCCCCGAGTTAGTGATATTATTTTTTCGAAATTACATCCCTATTCAATCTCTACTTCTTCTGACGGTTTCTTATACTTTATAAAAACCCAAACATGTCACCTACTTCTGCAAAGATATAGCTGTGTGAAAAAACTTGATTCTTAATATAGAATATACATGTTTCTTAATAAAGTGATTGTCTTGTTCTACAATGTTATTCAAATATTTGAGTTTTCTTGTTTTGGGGCATAGTAACATATTACACTTCTAAATTACATCTATACGTTATTAAATCAACATAAGCCAATAACAATTAGTTAACGGAAGATTAGGTGCCTCTGAGATTACTGTTGTATTATATCCCACAATAAAACTAGATGGTACAGTTGCAGAAGCCCATCCTGCAGTGAAAAATTGGTTTGCAATTGTATTACTCGAACTGAAAATAGGTGTTTGACCGGTAGAACTCGAGTCAATTCCGATAATTCCCTTTCCGGCGGAATTTTGAACACTGTTTCCAATAACTTCAATAAACTTAAAAATATTAAAATTAGCATTAAATAGTAAGACAGGTACATTCCCTTCATTAACTGTCGTATTGCTTAGAAGAAACAATCCGAAATTTGTACCAACAAATTCTTCAATTAGTAATAGATGTCTCAATGTAAAAGGAGAAGAATTATCTTGATTATTATTGCTTACTATTAAGTTCCCTTGTAATGTTCCAGAATTAACAGTTATATTAGTGATAATAATAAATCTGCATCGTGTGTCACCTGAATCAGACACAAAAGTATTACTGTCAATAATACTTTGTCCTGAAGTAGAGGAAATAATGATATAGAAGTATCCATTGTTAGGTGATGCAGCGGGTGCATAGGTAAAGTTGCAATTTGTTATTTGAAACTCAGTTGCTACAATAGTGATACCGAGTTCACATACTGAAATTTCACAACTATCAATATATATTCCTGTTGCTGACAAATTATTAATTGAAATAACAGACTCAACTCCTAAAACAGATGGGAAATTTTGGACGATAGACATGTTTTGGAAAACAACATTAGATACTGTAACATTAAACATAGAGATTACAGTATTCAAGGCAGTGACAACGGTAGTTGCCCCTATTCCTTGCCCCTCAATTGTTACTGATTTATTGACAGCAATGGTGGATGTAATTGAAAAAGTTTCGGCATCAAGTAATAGTCTATCACCATTATTAGCCACAGCTAAAGCTGCATCAATCGTGGTATAGGTCTGCGTTGACCCAACAAGTATTGTGTTTCCGGTAGGAGCTGGAATAGCTCTGACCATCGGAGGAACTGGCTGAGAGAGCTTATAATACGTGCTCCCCGTGGATAGGTCAATGTAAATATCACCCAAATCTCCAATGTCGCATGTTGGAACTCCAACTCCTGTTAAAACTGTAGTACCAGTTACTCCCGTAGGCCCAGTTGTTCCCGTAGGGCCAGTTGCTCCTGTAGGGCCAGTTGCTCCTGTAGGGCCAGTTGTTCCCGTAGGGCCAGTTGCTCCTGTAGGGCCAATTGCTCCCGTAAGTCCAGTTGCTCCCGTAGGGCCAGTTGCTCCTGTAGGGCCAGTTGCTCCCGTAAGTCCAGTTGCTCCCGTAGGTCCAGTTGCTCCTGTAGGGCCAGTTGCTCCCGTAAGTCCAGTTGCTCCCGTAGGGCCAGTTGCTCCTGTAGATCCAGTTGCTCCCGTAGGGCCAGTTGCTCCTGTAGATCCAGTTGCTCCTGTGGGTCCAGTTGCTCCCGTGGGTCCAGTTGCTCCTGTAGGTCCAGTTGCTCCCGTGGGTCCAGTTGCTCCTGTAGGTCCAGTTGCTCCCGTGGGTCCAGCTGCTCCTGTAGGTCCTATCGGACCTGTTGGAAAAGTAAAGGGAGGAATAGATGTAAGTGTTGGCCCCACGAGATTAGGATCAAAGGCCGCAGCCTGAATTCCCTGCCATTTCTTTTGCTCATTTGGTTTATCGGACATATTATTACCTCCAAACAAAATACACTCATTCCTTAAATGAAAAAACAGTTTTCACCTTTACATTAGTCTATGTAGAAGTGTGTTACCAATTCCCCTATATACGAATAGGTTATGAAAAAACGATAAATTGGGATAGCAACACATCGCTATCAAGCTAATAAAAAGAAATGCCCTCTAGAATGAAAAAATACGCTAGTTTATGTAATTAATATAAGATAGTTATCTATGGGGATTTAACATATTATAAGATATTGAATAAGGCGGAAAACAAATCCAATAATCTACTTGTTTTATTTTCTTTAAACAAGTAGATTATTGGATTCTAAATGAATTTATAATTGTTTGACTTTACTACGTTGCTTATAAAACACATTAAAACAATTAATAATAATACTCCTATTACAGATAAAATTAGGTTATTTGAAGAAATTATTTCATCTTTCCAATATGCTAAAAATATTAATAAACCGTGTCTAACGGAAAAGAATAACCCTAATCCAAATATCGAAAGTAAATATGAAGATTTATCAATTTCCTCTTTTATCCTTTTCATTACTATCTTAACTTGTTAAATTTATACTTATTAAACTTACTTTCTTTATCTCGGCTGTAAACCAAAAATCCAAAAATAAAAAGATAACCATCATATTTTTTGTTTACTTCGAATACTGAAACTACAACTAACAAGTATATCTATATTGATAAATTTATTACAAAAATAACTGTAAATGATTTAAAAGGTGAAAGTAAACTTTTATCCATTAGTTTACTTTCAAGTCACCAAAAACATTAGTCTTAAAGTGATTCTCCTGATATCATCAAAATCAGAAAGAAAATAACTAAAAATAAGCAAACCTTTCAAAGAAATTACCTGTAGTAAAGATTTTTTTATTTAGGGGGTATATCAAAAACATAACTTGATAGTGATATGGCGGTATCCCACTTTCTTTTAAAATTTCAGAGACATCACGATAACTTAAAAAAACGTCATTAGTAGCCGACAGCTACCATAATAATTTTTTATTTGAATTGTTGCCCTTTAAAATATCTCATGTCTGATTTTTCTAGATTTTTTCTAAGGTTTATCTTCACTAAGAAAAACTTGCAACAGAACCTCGATAACGATTGAGGTTCTGTTGCAAGTCTATTATTTTGTAAATTTTTGTACTTCCATGTTCAACTTTAATACATTCACTCGTTCCTCGCCATATAAACCAAGTACACGTCCTTCTGTATGAGAAGCAATCATATCTTTTAGTTTATCTTTTGAAACTTTCGTTTCCTTTGCAACACGCTCAACCTGTGCATATGCAGCTTTTGGACTAATATCTGGATCGAGTCCTGAAGCTGAATTTGTCACTAAATCCATTGGAACTTCTGTTACCGGCACAGAAGGATTATCTTTCTTCCATTTTTCAATACTTTCTTCTGTACGATGTAATAAATCTAAATTAGAAGGAGCATAGTTGTTAGATCCAGAACCTTCTGCTTTATAACCAATACTTGATACACGTCCTTGGAAATACTTTGGATCCTTAAATTCCTGACCGATTAACTTAGAACCAATTATCTCACCGTTATTATATATTAAACTTCCTTCTGCATTATCCTTCATCGTTACTTGTACAACCCCAGTTACTACAGCTGGATAAACAAGACCACATAAAACTACAAGTACACCAGTTAAGCGAATAACAGGTCCAAATAAATTTTGTTTCTCAATCATGTATATAACCCCTTCTTTATTAAATGAATAGTCCAACGACTAAATCAATTAATTTAATTCCAATAAATGGTACAAGCACCCCGCCAAAACCATAAATAAATAGATTGCGTGACAGCAGCGTATTTGAACTCATCGGTTTATATGCAATACCTTTCATTGCTAATGGAATCAATATCGGAATAATGATTGCATTGAAAATTAATGCTGAAAGAATTGCTGAAAATGGTGAATGTAATCCCATAATATTGAGTGCTTCCATTTGCGGAATTGCAACTGTAAACATTGCTGGAATAATCGCAAAGTATTTCGCTACATCATTTGCAATACTGAATGTCGTTAATGCACCACGCGTCATTAATAGCTGCTTTCCAATCGCAACTACTTCAATAATTTTTGTTGGATTGGAATCTAAATCAATCATATTTGCAGCTTCTTTCGCTGCCGCTGTACCACTATTCATCGCGAGACCAACATCAGCTTGTGCGAGTGCAGGTGCATCATTTGTACCATCACCTGTCATCGCAACTAATTTCCCTTTTTCTTGCTCTGCTTTAATAACTGCAATTTTATCTTCCGGCTTACACTCTGCAACAAATTCATCTACACCCGCTTCTTTTGCAATCGTTGCTGCTGTTAATGGATTATCACCTGTACACATAACCGTTTTAATCCCCATCTGACGAAGCTGTTCAAATCGTTCACGCATACCTGGCTTCACAGTATCTTTTAAATAGATTAAACCGAAAATATGATCCCCTACTGCAACTGCCAGCGGTGTACCACCTTCTTTTGCAATTAAATCTGCTTTTTGATTTAAATCTTTCGGAACAACGCCTCCTTGAGATTCCACCCAACCAATAACAGCTCCAACAGCTCCTTTTCTTACTTTCATTCCACTACTTAAATCAACACCACTCATTCGTGTCTCTGCTTTAAATGGCACAAACTCTCCTGCCTTTGCCTCTGATGCATTGTAAGATAGCCCTTTTAATTGTACGTAATCAATAACAGAACGGCCCTCTGGAGTCTCATCTAATACTGAGCTAAGCGCTGCCCATTTTGCTAGTTGTTCAATTGTTTCATTTCCAACTGGTAATAAAGTATGAGCCATCCGGTTACCAAATGTAATGGTACCTGTTTTGTCTAAAATTATTGTATTAATATCACCCGCTGCTTCTACTGCTTTCCCACTCATTGCAAGTACATTAAACTTTGTTACACGATCCATTCCAGCAATCCCAATCGCAGATAACAATCCACCAATTGTTGTCGGTATTAAACAAACAAGTAATGCCACAAGAATAGATGTATCAATTTGGAAACCTAGATAATTCGTAAATAGTGGCAGTGTTACAACTACAATTAAGAAGATTAATGTTAAACTCGTTAATACTGTATTTAATGCAATTTCATTGGGCGTTTTTTGACGTGTCGCTCCTTCGACTAACGAAATCATCTTATCTAAAAACGATTCACCTGGATTACTTGTAATTCGAATAGAAATCTCATCACTGACAACCATTGTCCCGCCTGTAACAGAGCAAAAATCGCCACCTGCCTCTTTCATAACTGGTGCTGATTCACCTGTAATTGCTGACTCATCAACAGATGCTAAACCGCGGATTACTTCACCATCACCCGGAATCATCTCACCTTGTTTCACGAGAACAATATCACCTTTTTTTAAATTTGATGCTGAAACTCTAGTAATTTCTCCATTTTCCTTTACGATATTTGCAAAGACGTCCTTTTTTGATTGTTTTAATGAGTCAGCCTGTGCTTTTCCGCGCCCTTCTGCTAATGCTTCCGCAAAATTCGCAAAAAGAACCGTGAATAAGAGAACTAGTGTAACTGCTATATTGAACCATAATGGAACATTTGTTGATAAGCTTGGCACGATTGATAAAATCAATGTAATAAGAAAACCAATTTCTACAACAAACATAATTGGATTTTTGATCATTTGTTTTGGATTTAACTTTACAATAGATTGTTTTAAAGCATTTAATATGATGTCACGATCCAATGTTTTCGCACTTCTAACTTCCCCATCTTCTATTTTGGGAGACGGTACAGCTTGTATTTGTTTTTCCTTTAACATAGCTGGTCGCATAATGATTACCCTCACTTCTTATAGAGTTAAAAACTCTGCAATTGGTCCTAATACTAATACTGGGAAGAATGTTAATGCACCAACAATAAAGATTGTTCCTACAAAAATCCCTCCAAATAACCCATTATCCGTTCTGAATGTTCCGACTGTTTCAGGTACTAATGTTTTTTCTTTTAAAGAAGCCGCTACGGCAAGCATCGTTACTAAGCCGAAGAAACGTGCTAAATACATAACAAGCCCAGTAGATATATTCCAAAACGGTGTACTATCCGCTAACCCTTCAAAACCAGAACCATTATTTGCTGCCGATGATGTAAATTCATAAATGACTTGTGTAATACCATGAAATCCTGAATTTATGATTGCCTCTGTACCTAAACTTGTTGATAAAGCAATTGCTGATGCTCCAAGAATTAATAACGGCTGGAATAATAGTGTTACCGCAATAAGTTTCATTTCTTTTCCTTCTAGCTTTTTACCTAGAAACTCGGGTGTGCGTCCGACCATTAACCCTGAAATAAAGACCGCAATTATTGCATACATTATAACGTTTATAAATCCTGCTCCAACACCGCCGAACACTGTATTAAGCAGCATATTTACAAGTGGTAACATGCCACCAATTGGTGTCAACGTATCATGCATTGAGTTAACAGCGCCTGTTTCAGATGCTGTTGTAACAGTTGCAAAGAGCGATGTCATTACCGTTCCGAAACGAACTTCTTTTCCTTCCATGTTTCCTTGTGTACTATCCATACCTACTTGATTTAAAACTGGATTTCCCTGTAATTCAGCTGTTACAACTGTTCCAAATCCGATAATAAACATCATGAGCATTGATACGAATAAAATTCTTCCCTGTTTTTTACTACCTATCATTCTTCCATATGTAAATGGAAGTGATGTTGTAATAAGCATCATAAGCATCATTTCTAATACATTTGTAATTGCCGTTGGATTCTCAAAAGGATGTGCAGAGTTAACCCCAAAGAACCCACCACCGTTATTTCCTAGCATTTTAATAGATTCTAAAGATGCTAATGGACCTCGTGGAATTATTTGTTTTGCCCCTTCAAGTGTATGTGCTACTGCGCTACCGCTAAATGTTTGCGGCATACCCTGTGCTACGAATACAATTGCCATAAGAAATGCGATTGGCATTAATACGCGTATGATTGCGCGAACAAAGTCAACAAAGAAATTCCCTAACTCTTTACCAGCTAAGCCACGAATAAAGGCAATTGCTAAAGCTAAAGTCGTTGCTGGTGCGGTGAACATCATAAACGTAATCCCGATTATCTGTGATAAATAAGATAAACCACTTTCACCGCTATAATGCTGTAAATTTGTGTTCGTCATAAAACTAATTGCTGTATTAAATGCCAGTGTAGGTTCCATTCCCTCTATTTTGCTAGGATTCAATGGAAGAACACCTTGAAATCTAAAAACTATATAAACAAATATAATCATACAAGCGTTTGTTAACAACATAGCAAATGCGTATTGTACCCAGGTTTGATTATTTTGTTTTATATTGCCACACTTAAAAATAATTCTTTCGATTGGCCCAAATACTTTATCTAATGTCTGACTACCTTGGAACGACCTTTCTAAATAAGCTCCCATTGGAATCGCTAGTAGTACAAACAGTAATATCGTTACAATAACTGCAACCCATATCATTATCGTTACCTCCCCTTACTTAAAACTTCTCTGGATTTAATAACGCATATACTAAATAACTTGTAATAAGTAATACTACAATCGAAAGTACAATCGTCATTTCGATTTTCCTTCTTTCACAATTTTATTTGACCAGCTTGCAAGCCCTATCATAGATGTTACTAATACAACCAAGATTCCGATTATTACTACATCTAGCATTATAATCCCCCATTCCTAAATGTTAAATTTTACCATTTAATAGCCAAAAAAGAACACTGAGGCTCTACTCAGCGTTCAAAAACGAACAACACAAAAGTAAACCTCCTCTCCAAACGCTTACGAGGTTAGCTGTCGGATTCGGGCCTAAAGAGTAGCCCTACTTTCGTAATGAAAGATTCACCCCAAGTGACAATGCACAAAATTGGTTCCCCCGCTCCATTTCTGGACTCAGCGATATAAGGTTGTTTTTGGAAAATTTTATAAACAATTTATGAATGTAAATATACTCCTCTAGATTTAACTTGTAAAGATTAGAATCACCTTAAATAAGGAGAAATTTAGCTATTTATACGATTATATGGAGTATAATGAATCTCTTATCATCTGTTTGCTTGTCTTTTCTTTCTTTTTCATCAAAATCGATTTTTAATATTAAAAAAAGAGAATGAATTTGAATATCTTCCTAGTAACATCTTGAATTCATTCCCTTTTTATATTATAAAAATATAAAGAATATCAAGAAAACGAACTATTAAAGGAGATTCAATAAAATGAACATTGCATTTTTTCTTACTCCTAAGAGTGAACTTGTATATATAAACATAAATTCAACGATGCGTCAGGCTTTAGAGAAGTTAGAACACCATCGATATACAGCTATTCCCTTAGTCAATGATAAGGGAGAATATGCAGGTACACTTACAGAAGGTGATTTGCTATGGAAACTCAAAAAAACATCATCTTTAACCTTTAACAATACCCATCAAATTCTTTTGAGTGAGGTTTCTTTACACCGTTTTAATGAACCAGTTTCCATAAATGCAGAAATCGAAAACCTTGTATCAAGAGCTATGGAGCAAAACTTTGTTCCTGTTATAGATGACGAAGGTATTTTTATAGGTATCGTTAAAAGGAGAGATATTATCCACTATTGTGCACAAGGTATATTATTTAACAATAATTCTATAACATGATAAAGGAAGGAAATAGCCAAGATATACACGTGCCTCAGCTGAATCCTAAACGTTGTAATATTGCTTTTTCGCAACTCTTTTTCTTTTTTAGATGTATGTGTTAAAAAATACTGGTTGTTAGGTGTTTTAGGTAGCCATTTGTTATCTAAATCTAACTTTTTTGCCCTCTATTTTTGCAAGTCCTATCTGTGAAAAGTCCTCTTTTTATTTGGCAAGCGAAAAGAGGACTTTTTTAATTTATCTCACACTATTGTTCTTTATATGATATTGTTTTTATGGGAATTTTAATTATACATATAGCGTTCGAGGGGAGTTATTATTTTGGTTCATAAAATTTTCAAAAGACAAAATCTATTCTTCAAACTAAATCCAGCACATATTTTAGTATTAGGTTTTTTAGGCTTAATTTTAATTGGAACATTTTTACTCATGTTACCTATATCTACTCAAGATCGTCATCATTTATCGTTTATTGATGCCCTTTTTGAGGCGACATCGGCTGTGTGTGTAACAGGACTTGCAGTAGTTGATACAGGAAGTACATTTACTGTATTTGGACAAATTGTTTTGCTTATCCTTATCCAGCTTGGTGGTTGGGGATTTATGACCAGTGGAATTTTGATGTTTCTTATTTTAGGGAAAAAAATCGGGATAAAGAAGAGACTGTTACTTCAAGAGGCTATTAATTCCTTGTCTTTGCAAGGAGTTATAAAATTAGTGCAACAAATTATTTTGATTACACTTGTGATTGAATTAGTTGGAGCAACTGTTTTAGCGATTCGCTGGTCATATGAAATGCCTTGGCCAAAAGCAATATATTACGGGATATTCCATACCATTTCAGCATTTAATAACGCGGGATTTGGACTAGAACCAGATAGTTTGAGTAAATGGGTAGGAGACCCTGTAGTCAATATAATAATTACGTTTTTATTTATAAGTGGTGGAATCGGTTTTATTGTGATTTTAGATGTAATTAAGAAAAGAAAAATCAGATATTTCTCACTACATACTAAACTTGTTTTAGTAGCCACACTGTTTCTTAACATCATAAGTTCCATTATTATTTTATGTTTAGAATACAATAACCCTGCAACATTAGGAACATTGTCGCTTGATGATAAAATATGGGCATCGTATTTCCAAGGTGTTGTTCCTAGGACAGCAGGATTTAACACCATCGATATCGGGCAAATGACAATGAGTTCTCAAGTCTATACAATAGCATTAATGTTTATCGGAGCATCTTCTGGATCAACTGGTGGTGGAATTAAGGTAACAACAGCATTCCTGCTTTTATTATCCATTGCAGCAATCATAAGAAATAGAGAGGATATTCATATATTTAAAAGAAGAATTCCAAAAAATTTAGTGAATCGAGCAATCGCTATTGCTACGACAGCGGTTCTGTTTATCTTTATTATATTCTTCTTATTAACAATTACTGAAAAACATGCTGAATTCTCTCAAATTTTATTTGAAACAGTTTCTGCATTTGGAACAGTTGGACTTAGCGCAGGATTAACAGGAGACCTTACTCCTGTAGGGCGTATTTTGATTACAATCATGATGTTTATTGGAAGATTAGGACCATTAACGATGGCATTTGCGCTTGCTATGGCCAAAAATGAGCATAATAAGATTCGTTATGCAGAAGAAAAAATCTTAATTGGTTAAATTATAATCATTTCTGTACTCAAATTAGGTAAAACAAAGAGGTAGTTCAAGTAGTTAGTTAACTATTTGAGCTACCTCTTATCATAACTCCAAAAAAGATTATTGCCGTACCCCTAATACGTAAAACTATTATCCATAAACGTTTAATATAGCTGAACTGTGTGACAACTAATTCAAACTATGACGAACAAGAAATTGACCATTTCTTGTTCAAATTATCCTATGCGAGGGAAATTCATTTTTTACTCCTAACAATGTATTAGCATGTTTTTTATGTCATTTAATTGGTCAATCCCTTTATTAAATTGAGATATGTATATGCAACATATATGCTGGAAATAACATAAAATATATCCTTTTGAGATTAAACAAAAATACAGTTTACTACCTACTATAACTTACTTCCCATATTTCTTATAATTTATTTTTCTATTAGAACTACTTTTGTTAAAAACTTTATGATAGGAGTTTTTAAAATATGATATATATGCATCTAACTACTGAACTTATTATTGGTTTTTTTCTTCTTTTTATAATAATTAAGTTTGTTGGCAGGAAAATTATTAATCAAATTACCCCATTCACATTTATCTCTGCCATAGTCTTAGGTGAATTACTCGGAAATGCAGTTTATGACAAAAATATTAGTGTTTATCATATTATCTATTCTATGACTTTATGGGGATTTTTACTTTTTATTGTGGAGTACCTTGGCCAAAAATTTTTATTTTTTAGAGGAGCTTTTGAAGGAAAGCCATCTGCACTTATAAAAAATGGCATAGTTGACAGGGAAGCATTAAAGAACAATAAGATGAATATTAATCAATTACAAAGTTTACTAAGACAGAGTGAGACTTTTTCAATTCGAGAAGTTGCGTTTTGTTATTTGGAAGCTAATGGGGCCATTAGCATCTTAAAAAAAATACAATATCAAAAAACTACTCGAGAAGATTTTAACATGCCTGATACGCCAGTGTATGTTCCTGTAACCCTTATAAGGGATGGAAAAGTCTTATGGGATGAATTAAAAGATTTAAACTTTGATGAATCCTGGTTAAAAAAACAACTCCTTTCCCAAAATATCTCTAATTATAATGATGTTTTTTTAGCAGAATGGCTAGAAGGAGATGGGCTTTTTATACAAAAAAATTATTAATTTATATTTATCCTTTGATAAGATTTCTTTTTTAGTAATAAATATAATTACATATATGCTATGTTCACTCTATATTTACAAAACATAGCATATTAATTAAAACTAAATTCTTTTATCCCTAAACCAAGGCATAATAATAAATTCTCATTTAAGCTTTTTATGATTCTGGTTATTTGTTTTTTTTACTTCTTGAAATATATTATTATTTTCTTCCTCTTCATAATATATATCGCATAGGGACTTATTATTAGTAGAATAAGATTGCATTAATTTGTGAAAATCCCTTACTGTTAAAGGTTTTGCATCATCCTTCAATTCATATCCCAATTGACCATTAGGCTCAAGTGTCGCTGTTTTTACATCTTCTATTTTAGAAATCCCTTGATTACGTAAACGCATTTCTAACTGATCGACTGTTAACCGTAGTTTAGTTAAGTTTGAAATATTAAGTGCACCGTTTTCAATTACCACTTTAGATTTACCAGTAATAAATTTTTCAAAAGCATTAGACTTTAGTTGAAAGTACTCCAAAAGAATAACAGTAACTACAAAAATACATGCACTAGCAATAGCCTTACTAACACTTTTTTCTACGATGGGTTGAACAATAATTGTACCTATTGAAATCATGACAACAGTTTGTGCTAAAGTCATTTGTGAGATTGATTTTCTTCCCGCAATTCTTAATAACAGAATTCCAGCAAGAATTAAAATTAACGATTGCCAAATAAAATTCACATTATCACCCTTCTATATACAACATTATTATTTTTTAGGGTGTACTTTAATTGACAATATATACAAAAAGGAATGTATTCACCTAAATATAAAATGGTGCATAGTATAACCTCAGCCATAAATAAAATTATTAATCAAAGATCAAATGGACAATGTGATTTGGTTGACAAATTACATTGTATACGCAATAAATACATGGATAAAAAATCCCTTCCACACTCTTTCCACCATTGAAAGGAAGATGTATATGAACGTTAACCTCTCGGAATACGGAAAACACTTACAAAATATAGGTTTAATTCTTATTGAATCATCTGATGAATTAGCTTTATTTTCTAACTCTTATGGGGAAGATACGCATCAAAAATTAGTAACATACAATAAGAATCTTGATAAAAATTTGAAAGCTCTAAAAACAACAATACCTCCAAACTTCATACTAAAAGAACATTCCATCCTTATAAAAGGGTTAGATGAAATATCAAACGCTTTTCAGCACATGATAAAAAGTATTGATTATATAGAAAATAAGTTTAATTTGGATGAGTATAACACAGGACTCTCTATAATAAACAAAAATCAAAGTTCATTATTAAATGCTGTGGAGCAAATAGTCAATAAAATTATTCATAGGTTATTTCAAACTTCCAAAATCTAAAATCTTTGTATGCATTAAAAATGAATGCTCAGTAGTTTCCTGAGAGCTTCTATTCCATTTTAAATTTATAGCTATATTTTTTCATTTCAGAAGGGTTCATTATCTGTTCTATGTCTTGCTCCTTTTAAATAAAAATTATAGTATAAGTCTTATTTAAAAGGAGCAATGTTCATGCCTAATATGTATACTTTGTGCGAACAATTTGGACAAATTTTAGGTGGGAAACATACAATCGAAAACGGAGTTTGCTCAGTAAAAATAAAAAGAAATAATTTACATACCTCGATTATGGGAAAGAATGCTGTATCGGATCACGTCATTGGAGCTATGTTCTCATTTGAAAGCCTAGATGAACAAGGAAACGCTTTAAATTTAGGAGAAACTGCTTTAAAGCAAGAAGAGGTATATCCTTTTATATCACTTCTACAACAGCAAGGGATATTTGTTAACTCCCTCCATAACCACTGATTGTTTATGGAGCCCTTACTTATGTTTGTACATTTTAGTTCAATAGAAAATCCAATATTATTTGCTCAAAAAGTAGCTTATACTTTTCAACAAGCTAAAAAAATGATTTAATAATTAAATTTCAAATATAGAAAAATATAAAAGGTTTATTCAGATAAGGTTTTTTGACCACTAGATGCGCTTGTTTCACTAATTCAATTTGATTATGAAATTAGTGAATATATTAAATAATTTCCTGAAACAGGTTAATTGTTAAACAAAAAGATACTCTCACTATACAGCGAGTATCTTTTTGTTTCGATTTTATATTAAAGAAATAATTTGTTTGATAAGTTCAATAATGTTTGGTGATATTGTAAATATGTAAATCCTATTTTTTGAACTGACATTCAAAATACATTTCTGTATCTTTACTATTTTTTCTTGTAGGATTCATCATATCAAAAAAGAATAATTGTACGTTTAGACATAATTAAACCAGTTCCTACTGGCTTTTAGTTTGGTTTAGGGGTAAGCACCCATCGCTATCAAGCTAAGCTCATACAACGTCAATTATAGTAGGGGTTGTTTCTTTTTTCTAAAGGCTATGTGTAGGAAATTTAAAGATTTACATGCGAAATAAACACTAACGGGTTTCATTTTTTTGATTTAAACCGCTTGATTATCAGACATGGTACAATTGTAAACGACACCTAATATATCAAAGACTGTTTTCTTCTCATACCTATGAGATTTTCGCCCGTTTTGCTGTAGGAGATTGAACAGGCGAAGTAACACCTTTGATAATTCTTGGGTGTCTTTCTGTATCGCTTGGAAAAGAAGAAGAAAGTAATCTTTAATCATATATATAGCCTTATATTCACTCAGTTCTCGTTTCTTTTTCATAAGAAGTAATTGCCGCATTTGAAACATGGTAGAAGAACAAAGTAGAATGGCAATCAATTGCCCATACAAATGGCATTCCAATCGTTCTAGTTTTATCTTTTTACAATGATGAATATGAAAGAATCACTTCCACGTTTTAAATAAAATCTCGATTTGCCAACGTAAAGAATACCAATCATGTACTTGTCCCAGCGGGACAATATCTGTAGGGGTATTTGTCATATATATATTGATACCACTGAGTCTTTTACTACGAGGAGAATACTTCATTCCTTTCTTTTTTTCCCTTACAGTTTGATCTTGTAATCGTTTTTGTTGTTGTTCTTTTGTTAGTCGATGAACTATCACACGAGTTGGGACTTTATCAGCCATTCCTACATAAGCGTTGGATATTTCACATGTTTGTCCTGGTTGAAGGGAATTCATTAAAACCTCCATATCTATCTGGATATACTCTGTACCTTTCTTGATTCTGCCATCTTGAAAATAATCAGGATTAGGATTTTTTTGATAGATACGTGTATTCGATTTGATACGTGAGATATAATAGACCTTTTTCTCTTGTATATGTTGAAGATCTTTCAAATGAAAATAGCCTAAATCTCGGATACATAAATCATTTTCTGTTATAGTTGGGACACACAGGGAACCGTAGGTTCGATCATGTTGTTTACCTGGACCTGTATGAATATGAAGGAACTGTCCACTTAATAAATCATACTCCAGCTGAATCTTTACTCCCGCTGTATGGCTGCATCCACCTGCACCTGGATAAACGAATGAAAAGGGATCTGGAAGTTGAAATGCAGTTGAATCTAAAATACGAATACGCTTGAAAACAGAAGTTTACGGAAAGGAAATCAGTATAGATGAGGTCAATTTTCGGCTTAGTAGTTCAGCTAGTGTGTGTTGTAAAAATTGGACGGCTGCTTTATTAAATCGTTGGTTCAGTCCCTCGGGACCGATGAACACTTCTGTCGAAAATTCTAAACAGCTAGATAACTGAGTTAAAGACGTCGTATCGATATTTTGGTTCATCCATACACATAAAGCGACTAAATCTTTTGCTTCGTACTTACTGGTTCGTTGTACGAAACCAACATCTCTAGCAAGATTCCGTAAGGTATTTGGAAATAAATAACGTTGAATCTCTTGAGCAAATAGTTGTAATTCATCAGACACAGAAACACACATAAAAAACGCCATCCTTTCCTATAATTCTACAGAAAGGATAACGCCTTTTTTGCTTTATGGATAGTGTAAAACCTTAGTTTTATAATGATGTAGCGGTACCAAGTAGCCGTTTAATAATTATTTATGCTACCTATATATATATATGACCAAACATTATTACTCATTTTTAATTGCTCTAAAAAATAATCACAGACATTCACAAAAATACATTGTTTTTTTAAACTTAATAATAAGTACTTTAATTCAAATTCTTGATAAAAAATCTTAGTGATATATAGTTTAAACTCATCTAAATTAGGCTTTTCTGTGTTGTATAGCATAAGTTTAAAATTTAGAAAATAAATGATTGTTTTGGGCAAAAATCGAAACTTCTTCTCTAGTTAATCGATCATGAAATGCAATTAAAATTTTTCTTAAGGCATTTACTTGTTCTTCTTCAAATTCATGATCTATAACAAATTTATCTGACTGAATCATACTTTGCATAAGTCTAAATTGATATCTTAATAAAGTCACTTCTTTGATTAAATCCATATCCCCTCCTTTATCAACTAAAATTTACCACTTTATGATAACGATTTATAACTTGAAATACAAATACTTATGATATACCACCCATAAAATTTTCGTTATGGGAGTAATTAAAACTATTAGCTTGATAGTGATGTGGTGCTACCCCATATTTTAAATATAATGTTCGTTCAATATAACGTACTTCTGTCTGTTAAGCATGGATTGATGATATCCGTTACTGCACGATATAGATTTTCCGGATATTCAGCTATTCGATGACATAAATACAAGTACCACTCTTTTCCGTATGTTAAATATACTTTACAGTTGTACCCCTTACTTTTTAAATCCATTAACAAATCTGGACGGATTCCGTAGAGCATTTCCATTTCTACGTTGGGTTGATTAAGGTATTGACGGTTTTCTATTTCTTGAATAAGCATTTCATCATGCGTGGCTATGGATACTGGATGGTTAGATTCTATTATTTGTTCTACAAGTTTAAGATAACGATTATTTAATTCCTTTGATCTAGGCATAGCAACATCAGCTGTTTCTTGATAAGCCCCTTTGACAACTCGTATTTTCCCAGGATAATGAACTAATTCCTGAACATCATTGTTGGACCTATATAAATGTGCCTGTATAGTGATCCCTACATTAGAATATTGCGTAGTTGTTTTTTTATAGATATCAAGAATATCGTCAGTTTTTGATGTTTCTTCCATACTTATCATAAGTGTAACGCCGTACAGATTTGCTTTCTTGGCTAACTCAAGTAAATGAATATAAGCTGTTTCTGGATCCACAGATAATCCAATATGTGATAAATCAAACGAAACAGTCGACTTCATGGAGAACAAACCCATTTCTTCAATAAGATTCAAAAACTCGTTTTTGGCGTTTCGGCATTCTTCTAAATCTGTTGTATTTTTACCAATGTATTCCAGTGAAATAGAATAACCTCTTGAAATCAGTTCTTTTGCTGTTGCAAGCCCATCTTGCCTATGCTCTCCGGTTACAAACCGTTTAGCGGCTTGCAATAATAAAGGATAGAGTTCATTGGACTGCTGAATATAAGATTTAATATGTTCATTTCGTGCAACCGATTTAAGTGCTTGGGTGACTTGAACCTTTGGATTAGTCATAACTTACATCTCCTTTTTCATATTTACATAAACTTTATCATGGTAAAATAGTTTATATTAGTACCATTTATAATGAATTTTCAAAGTACCAATTCTAGATAAGGAGTAAATTTCAATATGCTTTGGATACCCATTGACCGGTCATTAGATATACCATTAATTAGACAAGTTTATCAGCAAATACGAGAACAAATTTTAAACGGGGACTTACAATCAGGAGAAAAACTACCGTCGACACGTGAACTATCTTCTGAGTTGAATGTATCCAGGAATGTGATTTTGGAAGCGTATGATCAATTATTGGCTGAAGGATTTTTAGTTGCAAAAAGGGGTGCTGGAACATTTGTTGCTGAAGGAACTTTTTTAGAACAACAGAATAAAACACCTTCATTTCATTCTGTGAATTGGAGTGAAGATAAAAATAAAGATGATAACATCATCAACTTTCGTTCAGGTATACCAGCACTGGATTTATTTCCGCGTAAGACATGGGCAAAATTGTCTCATACCATATGGAATGACATTGCACCTTCTACTTTTGGATACGATATTCCCGAAGGACGTCCGGAATTACGACAGGTTTTATCACGCTATTTACTGAAAACAAGAGGTGTTGATTGTCATCCAGAACAAATTGTGATTACATCTGGTGCAACCCAAGCTATGACACTTGTTTCTAAATTACTTTTATCGCCCGATGATACAGTGATAATGGAAGATCCAATCACCAATGATATTCAAACTATATTTAAAACTTCAGGTGCTCTTCTTTCCCCTATACCTGTTGATGAATACGGAATGAAGACATCGTTGCTGCCATTAAATAATTATCCAAAGTTTATCTTTGTTACTCCGTCCCACCAGTTTCCGTTAGGAGGAACGTTACCAATTCAACGAAGGATTCAATTGATTAACTACTCTAGAAGAACAAATTGTTATCTTGTTGAGGATGATTATGACAGTGAATTTAGATATGAAGGACCACCTGTAAGTTCATTACAGGGATTGGATTCAGATCGTGTATTATATATTGGTTCGTTTAGTAAAATCTTATCACCAGCCCTTAGAATGGGATATTTAATTCTTCCTTCACAACTTATTGAAAAATGTCGCAAGCTAAAATGGTTTTCGGATTTACATACCCCTTCTTTAGAGCAGCTTATCCTTGCCCGTTTTATTGATGAAGGCTATTTGGAACGACATATTATGAAGATGAAGAAAATGTATAAAAAGCGAAGAAACTTTCTTATTCATTGTTTAAAAACAACATTTTTGGATAAGGTTAATATTTTCGGTTATTCAACAGGCTTACATCTAATTGTTGAATTAAATGAATGCCATTTTTCAAAAGAATTAATCGAATGGATCGAACTGTTTGGAGTTAAAGTATATCCTGTAGAAGATCATACTATAAAAAAAGGAAAACATCATAATCGAATTATTTTAGGTTATGGGCATCTAAAAAAAGAAGAAATTAAAGAAGGTGTGACCAGACTACATAAAGCAATATATAATTTAAAATCCAAAAATTAAAGCCGAGCCGTCCTTAGGTTAGCATGCGGACAACTCGACTTAGTTTTCTGTCAGGATCCCATAACTATCCAGCTAAAAATTTATAGTACCTCCAGAAGGGGAATTTTAACTTTTTACAGTTATTCATGAAAATCCGACTCATTCCTTTCATTTTGGAGAACAATCAATTTCTTAAGTTGATGGCGATAGGGCACAATATCATTTGGAGAAAATTGTACGTTCAGACAAGATTTAGACATAAAATAACCAGTTCCCTGTCCATTAAGGAACTGGTTATTTTTTATCACTTTGTGATAGGATTTTTATCTCGAAATAATCTTAAATAATTGGCTTTTTCCAATTTAAGTGAGTTGTGTTAGAAAAAATATTAGACTGAAAAAGTGTTTTCTGTGTCTGAAAGAACTTTTTGCTATCATAAAATACAAAGTATCGAAAAACCTTGAAAAGAGCCCCTTCAGTACTCCAGTGATATGAACCATAAGTTTTCCGAAACGGCAAGCTTATGATTCTTTTGGTTTGATGCTTCCAATTGCGGCATTCTTATAGAAAGAGACTTATTTATATTTATATATAAATAATAACAAGAAAATGAATTTCGTATTATAACTAAAAATATTTTTCGTATATATGTAAATTAAGTTTTCTTATCTTTCTTTATCTATATAACGAAAAGATCCGTTGTGAGATAATTTATTAAAAACATTTTGGCTAGAAATCAATGTTTGATATATGGGATGAATTATAGAAGTAAATTATCCACTTTATTAGATTTTATTTTTATTATATAACAAAGAAAAAGCACCTATTTTCGTAGGTACTTTATCGTATTTGATTAAATGAAAGTAAACTTTTGGTTAAAAATTCACTTTGGTTTTAACTAAATTTCTCAATATAGATAAACTGCTTAATTACGGCTCAAATATTCAAAACTAACAAAAAATAAATTATAGTATAAATATGATGGCTTTCCTTTTGTTTACTCCTTGTGCTAAAGATAAGATCGTGTTCTCTAATCTTATCTTTTTATTTTTGGATTTTAGATACAAAAAAGCAATCTTGAATAGTTTAAAAATACCCTGTCACTATGCCAGAAAGAGGAAAAACTTCAAGCACCGTTCTCTACGTAGCAGGTTAAAGTAGTAAAAATTGCTTGGAGGAAAACGTTTGAACGTGAAATAGAAGTACTAGAAAATATAAGCACTTGAAGGGATTCATTGTGTGTCTAAAACATTGGCGAAACAAATAGATGATGTTAGGATGTAGAAAACACTCGCTAAAAAAGGGGAAATGATTATGCCAAAAGCTTTTTATATGAATATTAATGATTACGAGAGACCTGCGGATATATTGCGGATGCTTGGGCATCCTATGCGTTTGACGATAGTTCGAGAATTAATTTCGAAAGGTCCATTAAATGTATCCGAGTTACAGAAGTTACTACGCGTTCCACAATCTACAATGTCCCAGCAATTAATAAAGTTAAAACAGTTTAAGATGGTTTCCTATGAACGAAAAGGAAATGAAATTTATTATATAGTGAGTGACGAAAAAGTAATCGAGAGTATGAAGGGATTAGAATGTTTGCAACAATGGACGTAAGAAGACATGGGAAATCTTTTTATTTCTATAGATTGAGATTAACTTTTATAGTATACATAGTTTTAACATAACGAAAAGTAGACAATTTAGATGAATTGTAATATCAGGCGTACCGCCAGCATTTCGGAAAAAACCACGCTAAGAGTATGCAAAGCTTTATGCAAAAAATAGGGAGCCATCAGGAACTATAGGGAAGCCAAAGGCGCTTCAAAATAAAAATGTATAGAATTATAGAAAAAGAAATGGCTAATCCTTTGTGAAAGTAAAGGGGAGCCTTTTTCCTTGCTACTGATAATGAGACGTTATGTTAACCAATCATATATAGAGTATTCATATTTAAAATAAGACATATTTTCTTGCTAATAAACATCTCTTTTAACAAAAAGGTGACAAGCATGAATAAGAAAAAATTATATTTTATCAAGAGAGTAATAACTTCTTCTTTTCAAATTTCATGTTAAATGGAGGATTAATATGGACATTAGATGGCATGAAGATGGAATAGCATTTGAAACAATGACAGAAGCTCATGAATGGGCATATAACGTAATATACAATGAGATTGGCTACCTATATGATGGATACAAAACCAAAGATGAAAAAATAGCCTCTTCTCTTATCTATGAATTAGTAAGAGCTAATACATTATATGGTCCTAAGTATAATATCTCTTGTGATGAAGAGTGTACTGTTAAACCATGTATCTATAAAGTTTGGGTCACACTAATTTAGAAATAAACTTTAGATAACGAATTTTACGTCAACTAGCCTCTTTTGTAGAGGCTAGTTTTTTTGCATAACGTGGTTTTTATCCGTTTTTCGGTCTGTATCCCTTCCTAAGCTCTATGACATTCTAATTCTTTATTCTCTAATCTTTAAAAGGAGCATTCATCACCCAATCTGAAAACCCCATACGAAGCATAGAAGAACTCAAATTATTTGGCTGTTGCTGTTTATTTTTTAGATTGGAATCATATTTAATAAGTTCAATCATAGCTTTTTTAAAACCTAATCGAGGATAAACCTCAATTATAAAATTGAATGTTTCCTCCGGAATATCTTCTATACGTAAACCAACTACATCCATTCCCGCCCCGAAATGAACTAACGCAATCTCTGGTTGCTTTTCTTTAGCAATTTCCGAGGTGTGTAGAATAATAGCTTCACGTACCACATCAATTTTATCTTGTGAAAAACCATGGGAATGAAGGAATTTTTCTGCATGATTAGCACCTTCATATTCAAATGAATGTTTACAACATACATGCTCTGTAAGACCAACATCATGTAAAATAGAAGCAAGATAAAATAACTCCTGATCATATTTAAATCCATATTTTTTTCCCAATGCATCACCAAAAGCATATGTCCGTAAACAATGATTATAAAGAAATTCTGGAGAAATCTCGTAAACCAATTGAGTAGCTTCTTTTGCTACTTTACTATCTGGAATAATAATGTTTTGCATAATTTCCTCCTTAGTTTTAATTATCTTCAATAAATTCATGTCAGATACCAATAGCATGATTAGAATGTTACACGCTAACCAAATACTAACTCTCTCACCATCCCTTTTAGAAATTCTACTCTCATCCCAAAAAAGACCGAACGGTCTCTTTTAAGGTAACTTATTATATGTTAATGTACAACTACAACATGTTACAATTTTTCAACAATAATGGAGGATATTATGCAAAAAGGTGAACAAACACGAAGAAACATTGTATTAAAATCGGCAGAATTGTTTAATCAAAAAGGCTATGCTGGCTGTTCGATGAATGACATTATGGAGGCTACAGGGCTACAAAAAGGGGGGATTTATCGTAATTTTAAAAGTAAAGATGAGATTGCTTTAGAGGCATTTAAATATGCCATTGATACTGTCTCTCAACATTTTTCTGAGGCGATACGCAATGCTAATACAACATTAGAAAAGGTTAGTGCTTTTTTTAATGTATATGAAGATGTAATAAATAACCCACCAATAAAAGGGGGATGTCCTTTGCTGAATACTGCTGTAGACAGTGATGATACGAATCGACTATTAAGAGAAAAGGCACTTGAAGTTTTCTATACATTTCTCAATATGATTGAAGAGATTATAGTAGAAGGGATTCAGAATCAGGAGTTAAAGCCAGATATCGATACAGAGGCGGTAGCCTCCTTTATCATTGCAACCCTAGAAGGAAGTATTATGGCTAGTAAACTAGAAAGGGATAATAAACATGTTACTTATAGTAAGCAACACGTGCTGCGTTATTTGTTTATGCTAAAAATTTAGCCCGCTTTATATTTTGAGAGAAAACGGGCTTTTGACTTAATGGCGATGAGATTGTATTCGAAATAGAAGGATAATCTAATAAGAATAAAATCTATGCTACAATCCATTTTTATATGTATCTCACCTAAATTCTTTAAAAAGCTGATTATCCCTTAGCGTTTAGGAAATCGGCTTTTTCTATGTGAAAAATCCCTTAGCCTATGAAATTCGCATTTTGTTGGTACCACCCATCGCTATTAAGCTAAAAAACAAAATATCCTATAAAATAAAAAAATACGCCATCCTTTCTATAGAATCATAGGAAAGGATGGCGTATTTTTATGTCTATTTCTGTATCTGGTGAATTACAGCTATTTGCTCAAGAGATTCAACGTTTTTTTATCTCCAAGTATTTTACGAGACCTTGCTAGAGATGTTGGTTTTGTACAACGAGCTAGTAAGTACCAAACAAAAGATTTAATCGCTTTATGTGTATAGATGAGTCAAAATACCGCTACGACTCAATTAACTAGCCGTTTAGAAGCATCAACAAAAGTGCTCATCAGTCCTGAAGGACTAAATCAACGATTTAATAAAGCAGACGTTCAATTTTTACAACATATATTAGATGAACTACTAAACCAAAAATTAGCCTCATCTATGCCAATTTCTTCTCCATATATTTCTATTTTCAAACGTATTCGTATTTTAGATTCAGCTTAAGTATGATTTATTAAGTGGACGATTCCTTCATATTCATACAGGACCAGGCAAACAACATGATCGAACCTATGGTTCCCTGTGTGTCCCAACTGTAACAGCGAATGATTTATGTATCCAATATTTAGGGTGTTTTCATTTGAAGGATCTTCAACATATACAAGAGAAAAAGGTCTATTATATCTCACGTATCAAATCGAATATACGTATTTATCAAAAAAATGAAACCCATCAGGGTTTATTTCATATGCAAATCTTTAAATTCCCTACACAAAAAAGAAACAACCCCTACTATAATTGACATTGTATTTTCTTAGTTGGATAACGATGCAGCAATACCCCTATTATTGTAATAAAAGCCATATTTTACTCGTGTTATTTTGCATAAAGAAATGCCATAATCCACTTTGACTAGCTGTTACTGTTAAGAAAGTGCATGCCATTGAAAACGTTAGCAGTTAATCATCCATAACTAAGGAGATGGATACTTCTTAGATTGCGGTAGACGCCGTAGCCCTTAACAATTTGTTAGGTTTTTTTATTTTTTTCGAGGATGATTTTGCCCATCCCTCGCAAAATCAAGACTAAAATTAAAAATGAATAGAAAAAACAAGGCTCTTAATTCGTGGATATAACTACAAAGTAAGATAAAGAAAAGACACCATAAGGTGCCTTCCTCCTACTTGAACCACTTTAATTTTAATAACGAGAGAGCTAATAGAATACTACCCAATTCCCATTTTACCATATTTATCTATATTGTTCATTCAGAAAAAATATTGCGTATGTCCGTAATATCCATATTGGTAAACTTCGCAATATCTTCTATATCCATGACATTTTTATGCATGCCTCGGATTAACTGTTCTCTTTCAGCTAATTTTCCTTTTTCCATACCCTCTTGAAGCCCTTTTTCTCTTCTTTCTTCGATACCGACTTCACGAGCATGTGCTAATTTGGCTTGCTCATCAAATAAAACCTTTTCTCTGGTTTTATACGCAAGGCGGAAAGAACTGCTCTGACTCATGTTCTCCCATTTATGGATCGTTTTTTGTAACATCGGGTCTTGTTTCATGGCGATGACCTCCAAATGTTAATCTTCATGCGCTGGTAACAACAGCTACCAACGAGCAAATTCATTTTCCCACAGATTAACTTTTTCTTCTCTCCATTGCTGAAGCAATTTTGGAATTTCAATAAAATGAATTTCTAAATCATCGAGTAAAACTTCCTTGTGCTGTTGTCTCCAAAAATGTCCCACTGTATGCATATCATCATAAAGAGGAAAGAGATCAAAATCTAATATATTAATTGCAATAATCTTTCGTAAAGAACGATATGTCATTCCTTTTTCTAATTGTGAGGTATACAGTTTACTCCAGTAATATCAGGAGCGCTTTACAATTTCTTGTGTATTCTTTAACTGGATTTCCACATTTATTTTTGTTCCGTCCTAAAGTGCAGCAAGTATATCTAGTATGGATAATTTACCTTCTTCATATCCTTTATGCAAATGTGGATCTTCAATTTTCAGTGATGCAATCGGTGTAGCTAAAGACTCATGCAACATTGCATTTTAAAAAAAATCAATAACTCCTCTTGTCCTTGCACACCGAATAATTGCTTAAAAGCAAAATCGACTCGTAAATTGACTAAAGGTTGATTCATGGTTAGAGTCACCTTTCTTTGTGGGTATTCTATATGAGGTCACCATATCAAAAAAGAAAATTGCACGTTTAGACACATTTTAGACACAAATTAACCGGTTCTCTGTACGTTAAGGAACCGGTTATTTATTTTTACTGCTTTTTTTATGAAGTTTTTATCTCATAATGCTCTTAGATGATTAAAAATTATTATCTGTTGATTTATCAGCATCTCTTTTTTTTACAATTTTATAAGCAATCCAAATAAATAAATTACAAATTATAAGTCCGATACAAGCTGGTAAAACGATTGATACTCCTGAACCATCCCCTGCATATAAACTCCATAGAACTTTCAATATAGCAATTAAGTTAATAACAAGTATTCCATACTTCCATGAGTGTTTCCAAAACGCATATGCTAAAGCAAACATTGTCACCGGAACTAGTGAAGAAAAGACAATCTTAATAAAATTCCACTTGCCAAACAAATAATCCATTTCCATTTCCAAAAAAGCTGCCACTTTGGGATTCACTGTTGTAGGTTTTTCAAACCAAAACATACTTGTAGCTAATGCAACTAAAGTGATTATTATCCCTTTGATACTTCTTTTATAAGAAAAATAGCAAAACGGCAATAAAAATAGTGGACGAATATACCAACTCAGGATATTTTGATGTCTCTCAAACGCCCAAGTAAAAAAATCATTAAGAAAATCCACAGATAATCACCTCCTAAGCGCAGCAACATTGGTATTTGATCTAAAATGAAAAATAGTCAGTTTAATGTTAGTATGTTTTTAAATATATATTTGTAGAAGCGTGTAAATGTCTATTGATATAGAAATACTCCAGGTTATTCATTGTCTTTTTATAGCATAGAAAATCCTTAGAGGTTCCGTCGTATGCCCATTAACTTAAGAATATTAACTCCCCCTCAATTGTAAAAAAACATTATTCTCTCTAAACAAGTTAAATTAGAAAGGATGACGTTTTTTATGTTTGTTTTGATTCAAAGTGAACTCCAATTATTTGGTGAAGAATTACACCGATATCTTACACTTTAGAAGAGCTTGCTAGAAAACTAACTTTTGTACAACGGAAACGTAAGTTTTCAGATCATGATTTGGTTACTCACAATATAAAAAACTCAAATTTCTAAGCATTTAAATTCAGATTGTTTTTTTATTACTCCATAAACAGCTTCTTTTTTATTGAATGTGTATTTTATTTCGGTATAACTGGGACCCAGAGTTCATGTCTCGGTTTATGTTTCGGACCGTAATAACATTCTATGCACGGTAAATTTGCAAGTTCATACTCAGAGGTTGGGACCCACTCAGAATATAAGCGTTTCCATGCATCTACTATGTTCGGAAAAATTGCCCATGTACTTGCAGGAATAATTAATGTTTCCATATCACCTGATACTTCCCCATCATACCTTACACCCATAAAGTAGGAAAATTCTTCATCTGTTATGGCGGCTTCTTTTCCACAAACCCCCAAAAGGCTTTCAAGCGTGCATTTTGGATTTTCCCATGACATATCTATTAATTCTTGCATAAATCCGTCTTTTTTGGCAGTGTTCCAAAGTGTAGGGATTTTTTTAAATGCGCTGCTTGTTTTTACAGGTTTACTCTTTCCTACAATTCTCAACTCAAAATCGAGGTTTTCAATTCTGTAATCCATCTCGGTACCTCCTTTAATAGAGATTTGGAAGGAAATTTTCGGAAAGGCTTTTAACTGCACTCCTTTATTACGAGCATTAGAAGGAGTTATTCCATGCATTTTTTTAAAAGCACGTGAGAAAGCATCTGAAGAAACGTAACCGTATTTAATTGCTACATCAATGATTCGAATATCATTTTTTTGAATTTCAAATGCTGCAAGCGTTAACCGTCTTCGTCTAATATATTCTGAAAGCGACACACCTGAGATTGAAGAAAACATTCTTGAAAAATGAAACTCAGAGCAATTCGCTGCCTTTGCAATCTTCTTGTAATCTATTTCTTCATCCAAACTATTCTCAATGTAGTCCAATGCATTATTCATTCTTTCTAGCCAATCCATAAGTTTACTTCCTTTCAAATATTTACTTTAATACATAATAGATAATAATAACCGACATTTCATGCCTAAAAATGTCGGTACAAAAATTACACCCTTTAATAGAATGTAAAATAAGGGTGTACTATTTGGGGGCTCGCCAACTAAACGCGAATTTCGTACGCTAAGGAATTTCTAAGTTAAAAACTTGGCTTTACTGTACTTTAAAAAGGTCCCTTAAACGATATTTAAGGTTTGTTATGGAACTTTGTTTTTGATAATGAGTTTTGGAACTGGTTTTTGACTGCATTTCTTTCAGTTTTATTAGAACTAAGTAGAGTCCCTTAAACGGTCATTTATGGAACTTTGATTTATAGAAGTTGACTGAAATATGAAACCTCATTTTGGCTCTTTTTAATCACTACAATAACCCTAAAATAATTTCTTTATTGATTCGTTCAAATATGTGTGTTGCTTTTTCATATTCTTTTTCTTCAAGATACATAATAAAATTTTTCATTAAACTAAGCATTTCCTCTTCGTATGGCTTACGTTTCATATATTTAAGTTCTACAGAACCTAAAAGTTTCTTTTCTTGTATATCTTGTATCACTTGCATAATTGTTTTGTTTTCAGCTGGAGATAATAATAATTCATGTACTTTCCATAAAACATTATGAAATTCTTTTACATTGCCGCTCTCTAAAGCCGTTGGTAGATTTATCAGACATTGTTTTAAATTAGCTATGTCAAAGCTTGTATCATTTTTAATTACTTTTTCAATGGATAGTTTAAAAAACAATAAACGAATTTCCAAAAACTCAATAATGTTCTCGAATGAAGATTTTGTTTTTGCTACAGTTATTCCACAATGACTTTGATGATTTAAAAATCCTTCTGATGTTAAACGAGAAAGGGCATTGCGAATTGGCGTCCTACTCATACATAACTCTTTTTCTAATCTAGATTCTGTTAAGCGCATCCCTTCTTCATATGTGCCATCTATAATTTTACTTTTAATTTTCATATACGCTATTTGTTCTCGTGTTTTTTTCATATGTCTTTCCTTTCTTTTACTGACAATCTATCTTGTTGCACAAAAAATACATAATGTATACAATAATTTAGTTTATCATATAATATATCTATTTATAAACAGATTAACTATAAAGCGGGTATAATTTATTCTGCTAGTTTTTAAACCATAATATCTTTTTTATATACTGGTACAAATATGATAAAATTCTAGTACAAATTGTATACAATTTTGATATAATATTTTGTATCAAAAGATTTTACCTATCATTTTAGTCTATATATTTTGACGAAGGATATAGACTGTAAGTAACGTGGGTACTGTAAAAACAAATACCCTTTTGTATACAATTGCAAATATACATCAGGAGGTGAAAATACATCTGATTTTAAAATAGTAATCCTCATTTTACTTTTTTCGTGACTATCATACTAAAAAGGATGGAAATCGTATAATGATGAAAATAAAACAACCAAAGCCTAAAGGAGTATGGAAAAAAAGAATGTTTATATCTCTACTTATTGTTTTCGGATTAATTGTTGCAGGAGTTAGTTATTGGAACCTTTCTCCTACCCCAAAAGCATTTCTTATAAAAAAAGCGTTTGAAGGTGGAATGTTTGTTGAATCTGATAATTATAAAAATTCCTTCAAAGAAACAAATATATTTAAAGATATCAATTATAAATCTAAATTTCCCAATGGTACATTAGACATTGTTTATCCGAAAAATCATACTGAAGATTCACCTGTTATTTTTTGGGTACATGGAGGTGGATTTGTAGGTGGAGATAAATCTGACATCACTGGTTATGCAGTAGAATTAGCCGCTCGTGGTTACACAGTAATAAATATAAATTATGCTCTTGCGCCTAAAAGGCAATACCCTACACCAGTCATCCAACTTGGTGAAGCGTACGAATATATAAAGGAAAACGCAAAGAAGTATAAATTAAAATTAGATCATGTTTATTTTGCAGGAGATTCGGCCGGAGCACAAATATCCGGACAATTTGTTAATATCCAAACATCTCCCGATTATTCAAAATTAAGTAGAATTTCCTCTCTGGTTGATCCTTCAACAATTAAAGGAGTGTTGTTATTTTGCGGTCCATATAATATGCCAGCATTAGCTAAAATGGAAACAACTAAAGAAATTCAAGATTTTATGCGTACTACTGGTTGGGCTTACTTTGGGAAAAAGGATTTTGAAACATTACCTGAAATAGAAATTGCTTCTATCTTGAAACACGTTACAAAAGATTATCCGCCAACATTTATTACAGATGGAAATACTGCATCATTCGAAGATCAAGGCAAAGCATTAGCAGGTGCGTTAGAAAGCAAAGGAGTATATGTAAATAAACTCTTTTTTGATAAAAATATTTCTGGTGAGTTAGCGCATGAGTTTCAATTTAAAATGAACACGCCAGCAGGTCAAGAAGTTTTCAACAAAGCACTTGAGTTTTTAAATACAACCAAATAATATGTCTTACACTGGTTTTACTGTCATTTAGTTACCGATTATTAAAGTGAATATGTTCATATTTAATGTTGATATGTAATTATCCGTTGAATGTTTTTTACACTATTAAGCAAAGGCCGATTCCCTTAGCGTACAGGAAATCGGCCTTTGCTATGTGAAAAATTACTTAGCGTACGAAATTCGCTTTTTATTGGTTCTACCCCATCGCTATCAAGCTAAGCCCATACAATGTCAAGTATAGTAGAGGTTGTTTCTTTTTTCTAAAGGCTAGGTGTAGAAAATTTAAAAATTTGCATGTGAAATAAACCCTATCGGGTTTCATATTTGAATTAGGCCGCTTGATCATTAGACATGGTACAATTGTAAACAACACCTAATATATCAAAGACAGTTTTTTTCTCATACCTATGGGATTTTCGCCCGTTTTGCTGTAGGAGGTTGAACAGGCGAATGAGAATCTTTGATAGTTCTTGGGTGTCTTTCTGTGTAGCTTGATAAATAAGAAGAAAATAATCTTTAATCATATATATTGCCTTATATTCACTGAGTTCTCGCTTCTTTTTCATAAGAAGTAATTGTCGCATTTGAAACATAGTAGACGAACAGAGTACAATGGCAATCAGTTGCCCATACAAATGGCATTTCAACCTTTCTTGTTTTATCTTTTTACAATGATGAATATGAAAGAATGATTTCCATGTTTTAAATAAAATCTGGATTTGCCAACGTAAAGAGTACCAATCATGTACTTGTCCCATCGGGACAATATCTGTAGGGGTATTGGTCATGTATATATTGATACCGCTAAGTCGTTTACTACGAGCAGAATACCTCATTCCTTTCTTTTTTTCTCTTACAGCGTCGGATATTTCATATGTTTGACCTGGCTGAAGAGAATTCATTAAGACATCCATATCTATCTGTATATACTCTGTACCTTTTTTGATTCTTCCATCTTGAAAATAATCAGGGTTGGGATTTTTTTGATAAATACGTGTGTTGGATTTAATACGAGAGATATAATAAGCCTTTTTATCTTGTATATGTTGAAGATCTTTTAAGTGAAAATACCCTAAATCTCGGATACACAAATCATTCGCTGTTACAGTTGGGACACACAGAGAGCCATAGGTTCTATCATGTTGTTTACCTGAACCTGTATGGATATGTAGAAATTGTCCGCTTAATAGATCATATTCAAGTTGAATTTTCATCCCAGCAGTATGGCTACATCCTCCCGCCTCAGGATAAATGGATGAAAATATATCTGGAAGCTGAAATGCAGTTGAATCTAAAATACGAATACGCTTGAAAACAGAGGTATATGGAGAAGAAATTTACATAGATGAAGTTAGTTTTTTACTTAGTAGTTCGGCTAGTAGGTGTTGTAAAAGCTGGACGGCCGACTTATTAAATCGTTGATTCAGCCCCTCAGGACTGATGAGTACTTCTGTTGATGCTTCTAAACAACTAGATAACTGATTTAAAGAAGTCATAGCTACATTTTGGCTCGCCCATACACATAAAGCTACTAAATCTTTTGCTTGGTACTTACTGGTTCGTTGTACAAAACCAACATCTCTAGCAAAATTTCGTAAGATATTTGGAGATAAAAAACTTTGAATCTCTTGAGCAAATAGTTGTAATTCATTGGATACAGAAATAGACATAAAAAAATCGCCATCCTTTCCTATGATTCTACAGAAAGAATAGCGCATTTTTTCATTTTGGGGGAGAACTTTGTTTTATTAGTTTGATAGCGATTGAGTAGCGCCACAGCGTTTAAGAGCTCATCTGTATAACAGTGACTCATTAGGTATTTTATATTTCCGCTATACAAGACTCTTAAAAATCAGTGCGTTTATAAATTCTCGCCGTTAAGAAGTAAGAACCGATAAATATAAGTATGGTAACGATTGAAACAAGTATAGTGAGTTGATTAATAGTAAATTGTGTAGTCACGCTATATGCAAGGTCAGTAATATTTACATATGCCTCAATTGTTCTCCATAAAACAACAAATACAGGAAAAATAATTCTGACAGCGGCTATCAAATATTTATTGGTAAAGCGATAGAAAAATGTTAAGTAGAGAGATGCAAACAACATTGCAGTAAGAATACTAATCACAATTTCCTGTGGAGTTGCAATTTGATCATAAGTGGGAGATACAAACTGAATTATCGCTTGAATCGATAAAGAAAATAAAACCACTATAAGCATAAAAATCATTACACCTATATATTCTGACATAACAATTTAATTCCTACTATAAGGAAGGCTGTTAATAAACTTGTGACTATTATTCTTTGCGTCATAATAATGTAGATTTATCACATAAGAGCCAACTGGTAAAACGACCATTAAGTAAAAGCTTCCAAATGTCATAATAAAAAAGCATATGATAATCAAATACAATAATATAATTAATTTTTGTAATCGAAAGTCCTTTAATATTAAATTATACATATTGAATATTCCCCTTTTTTGTATAGTACATAATATCTTCTAATGTCGCTTCTTCAATTAAAAAATCATTCCCTAGTTGAGTATGTGTATGGAGTGCATTACTTGTAAGTGCTTCAAATCCAATGTTTGTTTCACGAATCCCAATTAATTGTTCCCTGATTTTTGGTGTAAGTAAAGCTGTATCCCCTTTTACAATTGCATATTCTTCAGAAATACTATGCATATCTTTTTCGAACACAATTTCTCCATTATGAATAAATACAATATAATCAGCTATACGGTCTAAATCCGTTGTAATGTGCGTAAAGAAAAAGATTGTTTTATCTTGATCAACCATTAAATCATAAAGAATGTCTAAAATTTCTCTTCGAAATACAGGATCAAGCCCAGAATTTGGTTCATCCATAATAATAAATTCGGCATGGTGTGAAAGTGCAAACGCTAGGGAAGTCTTCATTTTCATCCCATTTTTTATAAGCTGGAGCAATGAATTTTTTTAGTTGATGAACTGTCATATCTTCATAAAAGGTATTGTCATCATATACGAATCCAATACGTTCTTTAATAGAAACTTGATCCTTTTGATAATCCTTACCAAAAACTTTGATATCTCCACTATCCTTACTAATAAGATCCATAATTAGTTTAATTGTTGTACTTTTTCCTGCGCCATTTCCGCCAACATAACGCAAATTTCGTACGCTAAGGAATTTTTCATTTAAAAAACTTGGTTTTTCCATACGTTAAGAAGGTTCCATAAACGACCGTGTTGTTTTGGAATAAAGTTTAATCCAATTAACATTAATAACACTGATATCAAAACATACTCTTCTCATTTTTGTTCAAATTATTCTTTTATAAAAAGATTAATTATTTATATTCCTTGTTTTTCAATATTGTTCTTTTAGCTTTTTTAATAATTCTACTAGTCGATTTCATGTCAGTATCCTTTGTCCATTCTGCACACAAGTTGATCACCCAATCTGGTTTGGTTTTACTTGCATCATTTAGCCAATTTCCAACCGAATCTTGAACATATTTTGATGGATCTGACTTAAGTAAATTAAGAATAGGACGTGCTCTATCAGGTTCTTGTTTTAATATTTCAATATGCTTACTCCATACACCCCGAGGACGAATAGATTCTACAGAGAACCTGCGAATATTCTCATCTTCACTTTTTGCCCAGTCTACTAACAATTCCACACTTTTTTCTATATTTTGTGAAAGGTCTTCTCTAATAGACATCCAAGCAATTTCTCGAACACCAAAATGACGATCCGCTGCAAAAGGGCGAATGTACTTCAATTTATCTTTTAATGTGTTATTTTGTTTTTTATTCATAAACGCTGCCCAACATCGTACACTATCTGAGATATGATTAGAGAATTTTAATAAGAAGTCTGCTTTTTTCCTTTCATTCTCTTTGAATATGACTTTATCTAATAAAGCTCCTGTCATTCGTATGGCTTTCATTCCAGTTTCAACGTTCTGTTTTTTCAATTCAGCTACCACTAATTCTAAACTATCTTTCAGTCCTATTGAAGGCAAAACATTTTTAAGTAATTCAATATGGTTTATAGCTAGCCATTCTGTTAGATTAACACTTTCTAATTTCCCTTGATTTAGTAATTGTAATACCTCATTAGGGATTTCGCTTGCTTTCTTGGCTCCTTTTCTATTTAAGATAGCGTCTGTTTCTTTCACTACCATTTAATTTCCTCCTCACAATACTGTCTTCACATAGACATTCAATAAATAGGAGTAGCTTCCCTTTCTGCCCTTTCTAAGACTACTTTGTTCCCTGAGTTGAATAAGAGAAAAAATTGCATTGATAATACAAGCTTTTGATTAAACTTTTTTCAAAACGGTACGAAATTATTTCAAATCCACAGATCGCTTGCAGTTCTTATTACGAAATCCTTATTATATAAAGGGTTATAGTCTTAGCGTACAAAATCCGTGAAATGTTGGTGCTACCCCATGCCCATCAACTTAAGGATAGAAACTCCACGGTTTTCCATTAATTAAAATGAACAAACTTTTAAACAGTATAATTCTCTTAAAAATGAGCATACAAAATAAACCCTAACGGGTTTTATTTTTTCACTTATGCAGCTTTCTTTTGATTTCTATATCCACTATACTACTCATAGATAACACTCATAATATTAAAGATAGTTTTCTTCTCATATCGATGAGATTTCCGTCCATTTTTCTTTAGTAGGGTAAACAGACGGAGTACAATCTTTGCTATTTCTTGGGTGTTTTTCTGTATCGCTTGATAGAACAGAGATAGATGATCTTGGATCATCCCAATTACTTTATATTCACTTAGTTCTCTTTTGTGCTTTCGTAACAGAAGTTGGCGCATCTTAAACATCATGGAAGAGCAGATAAAAATGGCAATGAGCTTTCCATACACATGGCATTCTAATCGTTCTTGTTTGATAGTTTGCCAATGATGAATTTGAAATAGAGATTTCCACGTTTTAAATATGATTTCGATCTGCCAGCGGAGGGAGTAAAAATCATGGATTTGTTCCATCGGAACCACTTCCCAAGGCGTATTCGTAACATATATGTTGATACCCGTTAATCGTTTACTCTTTTCTGAAAATGTAATCCCCTTTTTACTTTCGGTATAGCTTTGTCTTTTTCTACGTTCCATTATTTATTTCTCTGTTAATCGGTAAATAATTACTCTTGTAAATAATCTTTGGTTCTTGCCAATATACGCCTCTTTTATTTCATACGTTTGTCCTGGCGTTAACGTGTGCATAATGTTCTCTAAATCAACTTGGATATACTGTGACTGTTTTTTGATTGTCCCATTTCGAAAGGTCCATTAAATGTATCCGAGTTACAGAAGTTACTACGCGTTCCACAATCTACAATGTTACAGCATTTAATAAAGCTAAAACAGTTTAAAATGGTTTCCTATGAGCGAAAAGGAAATGAGATTTATTATAAAGTAAGTGACGAAAAAGTGATTGAGAGTATGAAGGGATTAGAATGTTTGCAACAGTGGACGTAAGAAGATATGAAAAATCTCTTTATTTCTATAGATTGAGATTAACTTTTTATAGTATATATAGTTTTAAAATAACGAAAAGTAGATAATTTAGATGAATTGTAATACCAGGCGTACCACCAGCATTTCGGAAAAAAACCACGCTAAGAGTATGCAAAGTTTTATGCAAAAAAATCGGGAGACATAGGGAACTATGGGGAGGCCAAAAGGTACGTCAAAATAGGAATGTATAAAAAAATGCATAGAATTATAGAGAAATTCAAGAGAAAAGAGAACCCAAATGGATTCTCCTTTCTCGGCATATTTACAACATAGAGAATACTGAGACAGCTCTTTCAAAACTTTATTAGGGGAAAGTTTTAAAAAATCCTCTTATGACAATACTTACATAAATGTAATATATAGTAAATTGATATAATAAATACTGTTTATTAATAATTTTCAATAAATTTAACCTTTCCCATGCAATGGGCAACACCAACATTTCAATAAAACACCCTTATTTGAAATCTGAATTTATTTTTATAAAGAAGATTAAGCAAAACTCATGGACATATCTATTACAAAAATTTCTCACTTGTACTGGATTTAATCTATTCTTCAAAGCAAAATAGAAATTCAATTGTCATAGTTAGAGTAATTTGTAAGTCGAAAGATAGGAATATTGGTGGTTCTTCTCTTTTTGCTTATTTTTTTACTAACTGCTTCCATACTCTCACCAATACAAAAATTAGTCTAATAACCCTAATACTTTCATAATCTCAATAATTGTTTCATCTTCTACTGCACAATAAACCTGGTGGCTTTTATACTCACAAGTTACAATTTTGAATGCATACAATATCTGTAAATGCTGCGAAATTGTATGTTTAGGAATATTTAATGCCGCACTTAATTCAAAAACGTTCAAGGGACCACTTACAATTAATTCATGCACGATTAATAAACAAGCTTCTTCCCCTAGTAACCCTAATATCTTTGCTCCTCTATCATATTGGTTAGACTCCATTTGAAAAGCTTTTGACATATTGTCCATCACCTTACCCCCATAGCTATACAATATAAACTCAATGAATCATCTTAACAAAAAACAAATAAATTAATTTTTAAAAATTACCTGGATATATATGAAGTTTATATACTAATATTCACATCAAACAGCCAGCACCTTAAATGCTTAAGCTGCGGTTTGACCGGGATACGTGTGAAAAATAGGTATGGACTTACTTTTATTTCCATATGCAATGTACAAGGCTTATAAACACCGCTTTGTCTATTGTGGTTACACCCTAATCATCTATCATTAGTTACTAACAACACTTTATTTGAACTGTATGATAATAAGCACATTTAGAAATAAATGTATGTTTAATAGTTGCAATTACATGTATCTCGACTGCACTTAATTAGTTATAATATTCAGAAAATATTCGTTGTATTGTCGAATGATGTCGAGTGTTTGTATTTTATATTCTAATTTCAAAAAATATTTTTGTAAATATTTAATTTTTGGTAATCTTGAACAGACATATACCATTATTCCGTACCGAACAATTTACTGAGCCGCTATAAGTATAATTTCGACATCATTACAAAATTGTAAGATTAGACTATAGTTATTGTAAGAGTATCCCCTTACAATAAAGGATATATTAATATAGTAACAAAAAAGAGAATAAAGGATAAAATATTATGAAAAAAGGTGTGGGTTTATTAATTTTAACTGTGGTATTTAGTATGGGTTTAGCTGGTTGCAAAATATGGGATCGCTATAGCCCTTTTGCAAGTAAAACAGATGTTTACGGAGTGGTGACAATGGAACCTACATTAGACACTAAGGCTAAAGAAAACGGTGTAGTATCCTATAGCTATGATTTAAATGGATATGATAAAGATTTAAACAAAGTTGACTTAGGTTTTGGCTCACCTACCAAACATCCAATTGGAACATATATCAAAGCAGTGAAAAAAGGTAGCGATACAAGAATGCATGATATAGAGGTTATAAAAAAGGAAGATGTTCTAGAAAATATAGTAAATAAATTAAATGAAAATCAAAAAAAGAATTAGCATCGTTCTGTTGCAAAGCTTGAAAAGGTGGAGTCTCTTTGAAGATTTCGCCTTTGTTTGCATGGCCTCACCATATAAAAAAAGACCATTATACGTTATCAAGACCAAAATCCAAAAAATGCTTAAAATATCAAGCTTTTATAAAGTTAAATATAACAGTTCGAAGGAAAGGGTCTTGCTTAGCAAAAAAAGCGGATTTGGACGATTAGGATAAAAAATAGCAAGGAACTTAAAATAAGTTCCTTGCTATTTTTATAAATTCCAGAACATAATGGCCTTCTGCTTGTGTTAATTCTGTAGAATCTTTATAAGATATGTATATATTTCTATAATGTCGATCCGGTAGTTCATATATTTTTATATTATCAAATGATTTTAAGAAAAGCTTGGGTCCTATAGAAATACCTATACCTAAATCAATCATTTTCACTATTGTATTGCAGTCACTTATATATGAATTAATCTTAGGCTCTATACTGTGCTGATTAAAAAAATTCTCAACTTGATTTCTGTATGGCGCTGCTGGCATAATAATATTATTTTGATCAAAGAAATCCTTTAACGAGCAATCTTCAGGAATTAACTTTAAGTCACTTGGTGTTGCTATAACTAACTCATCTTCCCAAAATGGAACGGATTCACATCCGAATTCCCCGTTAATTGTAAATCCCAGGTCAATTACTTTATTAATAACCCATTCTTGAATTTCATCATAAGTCCCCTCAAATATTATAATTTCAATAAACGGATACAATTTATTAAATTCTTTCATAATTGGAGGTAATATATGTTTTTTTACACTTGTAAAGGCCCCAATCTTCAGTGTTTTAGGCGATAGTTCATCATTAAAATTAGTCTCTATTAATTTACGGTTTATATTTAATATCTGACCAATATACTCATAAGCTTTAGTGCCATGAGGAGTCAAAGTAATTGTTCGACCAGTTCTTAAGAATAAAGACGTCCCTAATTCCTTTTCTAAGCTAGAAATTGCATGGCTTACTGCAGATTGCGTCATGTTTAATTTTTCAGCAGCCTTTGTAAAACTCCCCGTTGTAATAACTGATTCAAAAATTTCATACTTGATAATACTCATGAGTTTTTTTCATCCCTTGCATTAATATTATTCATTTTATTTAATCCCATTCATTAAGTATACTAATATTAACCTACTTAAGCTAGACGAGTAATGATTATCAAATGTTATTTTACCTTAATTTAATCTGCAGATTTTTTAATTACTATGACATTATTCAATAATTATATATAGCCCAATTATTATAATTGAAAATAAAATCCTAATAGGGTTATATATTGATTTAATGATCATTCACTATTTGTATAAAACTAGCAACTAGAGTGTATAAGATTGATAATTTATTTTAATCTTGACAATGTAAAGGTGGCAGAACTATGAAAAAAGTTATTTTTTTAGCTATTGGTATGTTTGCCTTGGGATTCGATGCTTATATTATAGCTGGACTGGTTCCTGGAATTAGTGATACCTATCAAAAAAGTGCATCCCAAGTTGGGCAAGCGGTAAGTATATTTACATTATGTTATGCAATATCCGCTCCACTGTTTGCTTCTCTCTTAGCAGGTAAACCTATCAAAAAAGTTCTATTGACTTCAATAATTATATTTGGTCTTGCAAATGCATTAACTGCAATATCTCCAAACTTTTCGGTATTCTTAATATCAAGGGCAATTGCTGGTGTTGGTGCGGGGTTATTTTCTCCTTTAGCTGTCGCAGGCTCAACTATGTTAGTACCTGTAGAAAAGAAAGGACGCGCACTTGGTTTAACAATCGGTGGCATGAGCATGGGAACTGTATTAGGTGTTCCTATAGGTCTTTATATCGCAGAAAAGTTTGATTGGCAATCAGCAATGTGGTTTGTGGTACTACTTAGTTTAATTGCTGCTATTAGTATTCTTAAGTTTCTACCACATGTTCCAGTCACAGCACCACCTGCTATGAAAGAAAGACTTGCAATGTTTTTAGATAGAAGAGTTACTATCACTGTTTTAATAACATTCTTTGCAAGTATTTCAAGTTTAGGTTTATATACCTATCTATCTCCATTATTACAAGATCTTGATAATACAAGTGATTTAACAATTTATTTATGGGCTTGGGGATTGGGTGGATTATTTGGAAGTATAACAATTGGATATTTAATTGATTACTTCAAAAAACCAAAAACTTTAATGGCTCTTATTTTAATTATTTTAACTGTCTCAGTTGTATGTATTCCAATAATGATTAATCTAACAATTATAAAATACTTACCATTTTTCATATGGGGAGCAATGGGGTGGGCATCAGGAGCACCACAACAACATATTTTATTATCCTACCAACCTAAGCACGGAAGTGCAGCTGTGGCCCTTAATAGTTCGATTAACTATCTAGGAAGTTCCGTAGGTGCCACATTAGGTGGCGTAGTAATTTCTCTTGGAATGGGGACTATGGCTCTAATCTACTTTGCGATAATTTCTATGATTATATCATTAGGCCTACAATTTTATAGCATGAGAAGTAATACCTTTAAAATAGCTACTACTAAAAAAGCTGTTTAAAATAGATCTATTGCATTTATAAAACATGAAAATGGGCATTAATTAGTCTGTATATTTTTATAGAGAAATAAAAAGGGTTCACCATACATGCCCATGAACTTAAGGGAGTTTAATACCCCTAATTACCAAAAAACGTCATTCTTTCTAAACAAGCTAGATTAGAAAGAATGACGTTTTTTTATGAATCTTTCGATTAAAGATGAACTACAACCATTAGTGGAAGAATTACAGCGATATATTACACATGTATTTTTATTGTTCAAACTTAGGTACCATCTATAGGTGCTTTCATTGGATAACCATGTAACAGAACCCTATACATTATTAGATTTATTGTAATTTTTTATTATCTCCTCATTCTAAATAAAGAAAAAATTCATTAAGAAACAAGATGTTGAAATTCCCTTATCTCTTTTACCAAAGGAAATCCAATCTGCCTTTCTGTTAAAGGCAGTGTGAAGTCATCTGTGAACCACACACCACTTAACACCCTTATGGTTTGTTTGAAGTGGATGCTTCTTGGGAAGTAGACACTATATATTAGCCCATCTATATTTTCCAAGCTATCAGGGTAGTTCCTACCCCTAAACAAAAACATCAAACTACAGGGCTAGCTTTAGCAAGTTACTACTTGCATTTACATCTCGATTATGATGGCTATTACACATTGGACAATCCCATTCATAAAGATTTGTCTTTTCTACAACTTTGTTCTTATAACCACAGCAAGAACAAAGTTGATCACTTAAGTAATTCTTTGGTACAATGATTAACTCACGATTTTTCCATAGTGCTTTGTAGGTTTGATATTCTCTAAATTTAGCCCAAGATACTTCACTGATTGATTTTGCCAACTTATGATTATTTTGTATATCCTTCATTCTCAAATCTTCCATCACAATTACTTGGTTTTCGTTAGTGATTTCATTACTGATTTTGTGAAGAAAGTCATTGTGTTGGTTAACAATTTTTTCGTGAAGTCTTGCAATTTTTGATTTAATTTTATTTTGATTTTTAGAACCTTTCTTTCTGCGCAGCAAAGACTTTTGTAAAAAAGCTAATCTATCTTCAGTTTTTATCATCCACTTTGGAATTTCGTACTTCTTACCATTAGATAGGGTTGCAAAACCCTTTAAACACATAACAATACCAACTCTTTTTTTTAGTTCAGGAAACAGTTGTTCCTTTTCCTCAACTAAAACAGAAGCAAAATATTTGTTAGTAGTTGTTTTAGAAATCGTTACAGACTTAATCAAGCCCAAAAACGGTCTGTGTTGCTTAATTCTTACCGTTGTCCTTAGTTTTGGTAGCTTCATATATCCATTCTCTATACTTACGGTTCCTTTTTGATTATTCGTTGTATAACTACAACGATTTTCTTTTTTATTTTTGAATTTCGGAAAACCAATAGATTTGTCGCGAAAGAAATGAGCATACGCCTTATTTAAGTTCATTTGTGCATTAGCTAGGGCAAGGCTATCCACTTCTTTAAGAAACGGAAATTCCTTTTTGTATTGGGCTGGTGTAGGATACTTGATGGTTTTATCAATACTTGTTTGAGATTCATAATAAGAATTAATTCTATCAGCAAGCATTTTGTTATATACAAATCGTACACATCCAAATGTTTTAGAAAAAAATGTACGTTGTTCCTTATTCGGGTAGATGCGATACTTGTATGCTTTTAACATGAACTACACCTACTTTCTTATTCAAATATTATATATTCAATAAACATGGAGATTATAGTATTTGAACATTCTCACACAAATGTCTTTTGTATAGTTTAATATCAAACACTTACATTAGATTACTTTGTTTCTTGTTCCAGCAATGTTTTCATCTCACTAAATTCACAATAAATTGCCTTCGTAGGTTCTGGTGTCAACAAGCTCACAATAATGACAACTAGTAAACTTAGTGAAAATCCTGGTACCATTTCGTACATCATCACTTTTAGATTGGGAATTTGCACCCATGTAATGACTACTGCTGCACCGGTAATCATCCCTGCAAGTACACCCCATTTTGTCGTTTGCTTCCAATAAAGACTTAGTAAAATTGCTGGACCGAATGCAGAACCAAATCCTGCCCACGCATAACCGACAAGCGTTAAAATTGTATCGCTTGGATGATATGATAAAACAACTGCAATCATAGCTACTATTAACACGGACAGCCTACCTATAAATACGAGTTCTTTATCACTTGCATGACGGCGGAAAAACGTTTTATAAAAATCCTCTGTAACTGCACTTGCAATAACGAGTAATTGTGAGGAAATACTACTCATAATAGAGGCTAAAATAGCTGATAATAAAAATCCAGTAATATACGGATGGAATAAAACACTTGAAAATGTTACAAAAATCATTTCTGGATCTTCTAATGTAGCACCATTTTTGGCGTAATAAGCAATACCAATAAGTCCTGTAAGCATTGCACCTATTATCGAAATCCCCATCCAACCGATACCGATTCTACGAGAAGTTTTTAAGTCTTTAACGGAGGTAATTGCCATAAAGCGGACAATTATATGTGGTTGTCCAAAATATCCGAGTCCCCATGCTAAAAATGATATAATGGAAAGTATTGTAGTTCCTTTAAACAGGTCTAAATATGAGGTATCGACTTGTTTTATTATATTAAATGTTTCTGTTACACCACCCACATCTGTAAAAGCAACAATTGGCACTAATACAAGTGCAATAAACATAATGCATCCTTGCACAAAGTCTGTCCAACTGACTGCTAAGAAACCGCCAAATAGTGTATATGCAACAACAACACCAACTGTTATAAATAATCCAATTTTATAATCAAGATTGAAGGAATTTTCAAATAGACGTCCTCCTGAAACTAAACCGGCTGACGTATAAAATGTGAAAAAGACTAAAATAACAATAGCGGAGACAAAACGTAGTATTTTCGTGTGATCTTGAAATCGATTTTCTAAAAAGTCTGGGATAGTAATAGAATCATTTGCTACTTCTGTATAGGTTCTTAAACGTGGGGCAAGAATTAAATAATTTACATAAGCACCTACTAATAACCCAATTGCAATCCATACGCTTGCTACTCCTGTTACATACATTGCACCAGGCAAGCCCATTAACATCCAGCCACTCATATCAGAAGCGCCAGCTGATAAAGCTGTAACTGCTGGACCGAGTCCCCTTCCACCTAACATATAATCTGATAAATCGGATGTCTTCTTATAAGACCAATATCCGATGTACAACATAGCTGCCATATAAATGGCAAGCGAAACCATAATTTCAACCTTCACCAAATCTCTCCTTTGTGTTACCATAAGCCATTCAAAATTCCGGGAAATGACTCTTTCTATTTTTTAGTTTTTGCTTATGGTTCACTACCTTAACAAACATCTTCTGTTCTTTCAAGTGAACAATCCCTTTTAGTCAAAAGAAAAAACGTTATAAACGCCTTTATTACAGTAGATTACTCCGTTTTTCAAAAAAAGAAAAATAATAATATTCAGTCAATATAAGATTGACTTTTTTATACATTCTCAACCTAAAAATACTAGGATTATTCAGTATTATTTATGTATCATTTAATTATTCGCATACTTTCACTTTCAGGTATACAATTTCCATTTTTAAGGAACTACAAAAGTACTATTTTTAACAGACCCAACTAGTCATAAGTTGGAATTCCACACAGAAACTCTACAAAATGGTTTACACTATTATAAAGAATAAAAAAATATGACTTTTTATAAATCAAAACAGTTAGTAAAATAAACTCATGTTATATGTATGGATAATTATTATTGTAAAAAACTAGCTCTTTTTACTCCTAATAATGGTAAGTTGTGTTAACTTGATTTTTCTAAGTAAATATATGTTAAGAACTGAAAGTATAAACTGCAACAAAGATAATAAATCCTGATGCTAAAAATAGCATATACGCTGAAGCTTTTTGATTTTCTTTTAAGTCAGAAATTCCTGTCATTAAAATCATCAATCCCATAAATAACGACATAAAAGGCATTACTTCAAATTTATCAGTTACTAGATAGTGCATCGCTAAAATACAACCAATTAATCCAAATATAACCTTTAATAATGTCAGCAAATAATAGCCTCCTCAGTTCAATTTAATATAAGTATAGAGAATATTTTATAGGATATCATTATTTTTTTACTGTTTATCATTTTAGGCAAGAAGACTCCTTCCTAAAGGAATGTAGTGTAAAGGGGCACAGCCCTGGGAGATGAATTGGCTCTTCCAACAAGGGATGGTATGAAGTTATCTTAATTGTTAGGGATATATAGCGTTACTAAACAATTGGTCAGGTCAAAGTTTCGAACCATGTTAGAATATAAAGCACAGTGGGATGGCAAACAAGTTATTGTTGTATCAAAAACATTTGTTTCTAGCAACTATGTTCTTTAATTGTTAATACCAAAACAAAGATGTTAAAAATCTCAAGCCACATACATGGGACTGCCCTTCTTGTCGTACACATGATGATAGGAGGAATATTGGCGGAAGTATCCATTTAAAGAATGAAGCGATAAGGATGCTAACCGCAAGGACTTCAGAAATAGCCTAAGTGCGATAGAACTCTTTACTTAGGAATCCCTCACTTCTAAGCGTAGTGAAAGTAGGGAGAGTTCAAAATACGAAAATATTCTTAAGGAGGCATTTATTATGTTTAAAAAATCATCAAATAATGAACAAGCTATTGTTATCACTGCTAGTGGTACCTATGATGTGTTTTTATTTCCAAATATCGTTGACAATCGATTCCATTTGATCACGGAAAACTTTCACAATATGGGATATAATCATTTTGAGTTATATGTCGATACAGAAAATCACTTATTGCATATTTATGATGATATTGGTTGGGGTGCAAAAGGAACAAGTGTAATCAATATAATTGATCAATACTTAATAGATAAAATATGTGCTTGCCTACACCTATCTAATCCCGAAGAAGCAAAAGTCATTATCTATTTTCCAGAAAACCACACACAAGGTGTAGGTATTGCAACCTACGGTTATCATGCGCGAGAAGATGAATATGGTTTTGGGCATCCTTTTGACGAAACAAGTACATATGAACCATTTATCAACATGGCTAAGCAACGAAAATACTAACGTAATCCTCTAGAAATAATACACTTAAATGGGATCTAAACGACTATATAAGCATTAACCAAAAGGGGAGAAATTCAAATGAACTTTATAAGTTGTAAATAAACAGATGGAAACACCGGTTATTATATTGATGAACCAGGTGTAAGATGAAAATATACACCTGAAAATGATGGTGGTCAGCACCTTCCACGCGGGGACGGTCATTAACAAATAACACCTACAAATACTGTAGGTGTTATTTGTAATTATTTAGGCTTGTAAAATGTTTCGTATCTCTTCTATACTTAAATTTGTAAACTTTGCAATATCTTCTATTGGCATTCCGTTTTTGTACATACCACAAATAAGCTGTATTTTTCCTTTTTCAATTCCCTTTTCAATTCCCTTTTCAATTCCTTTTTGTTCTGCATAAGCAAACTTTGCAGCCTCATCCATAAGAGCTTTTTCTCTTGCTTCGTACGCTTGTCGGAAAGAAGAATCTTGACTCATACGTTCCCATTTATTCATTGCTTTTTGTAAAATCGGGTCTTGGTTCATCGCAATATCCTCCAATGTTTGGGTTAATTGTTCATCCTCATTCGCTGGAAGTAATAACAACCAACGAACAAATGAATCTTCCCAGGGATTTACTTGTTCATTTCGCCACTGTTGCATGAGTTTTGGAATCTCCACAATATGAACTTCAATATCATCACTCAATATCATCTGTTGTTGTTGATTCCACAGAATTCCTGTTGTATGAAATGCCTCGTATTCAGGAAACATAACGAAATTTAACAAATTAATCGTAATTGTTTTATGAAGAGAACTGTATGGCATTCCTTTTTGAAGTTGGGATGTGTATAGCCTCCCCCAATAATATAAACTGCGTTTAATCATATCATGATTATTATTCAGCTGTATTTCGACATTTATCTTTGTACCTGTGTCTAATGTAGCTGAAATATCTAAAATAGATAGCTTATCTTCTTCATGTTCTCGATGCAAGTGTGGGTCCTCTAATTGTAAGGAAACAATAGGGGATTCTAAAGAACCTTGTAACATAGCATTTAAAAACGCAATGAGAATATCTTCATTTCCACTTGTACCAAATAATTGTTTAAAAGCAAAATCAATGCGTAAATTCACTAATTGTTGATTGGACATGGGTTTTCCTCTCCCCATCTCATAAGATGTTTTTCTTTCATTGTACATAAAAGAGGGATACACATGCAAACAAGCTCTTATATCCATTGACATAAGAGCTTGTTTGACACCATACATAATTAACAGATTAGTTGTGTTTCATAGAAACTGAAAGATTGCCTACTGTAAGAAAAACTCACGTTTAGTATACAAAATACCAACGAAAATGCCAATACATAAATTCATACAAAATAGCTCAATACATTTAAATTTTTATCCAATCTGATTATTCAAAGCACCATTTTTCCTCATTTCTTATCCGAACAAAAGGATTTGTGCGTCATTTTTTAAAATTGCTCTCCAACTGTCACATAATAATAGCCACATACCTTTAAGTACATATACCTGAATCATGAAAAATATTGTGATTTCAACATTTTTTAATGCTTTTCTCTCAAAAAAACAAAAGATTATACATCACTCAAAACCGCAACTTAATACACTTTTACCATAATAAATATCACGTCAATATCAGCTTATAAATCTGTTCTTTAAATAATAAACTTATTTAAATTCTTAAAAAATGAAGAGCCGACATCATAAACCTGCATTATTAATGTAGAATAGTGATGTCGGCTCTTCATCTACTAAACTGGCAGGTTAGTGAATAAATTATTCATATTTATTTCAAGCTCATCTTCGAGAGGAGGTTATGCAATGAGTGCAATTGTCAATCCAGATTTTCTTCAATACATGTATCGAAAAGTAGAGATTGATTTAGAATCTTTAAGGGGACAAACTGTCGCAGATTTTCGTCCAGATGCAAAAGCTGAGGGAGCTAGAATTGGATTGAAATTAAATCAAAAACAGTTTATTAAAAATTTCATGGAGATTATGATAGATAGAGGAACAAATTAGAAAGTGAATTTACTCATTCGTATGTAAACCAGTGTGAAATAATAAATTTTCTTTAAATAACATACAATATACCTAAAAGGAGTATGTATGCACTTTTTTGTAGGATTATTAAAATACTCAGTACTTACAATTGGGTGGATTTTTTAATACTGCTTTGGTATGCAATATTCTTTTTGCAAAAACTCTACTATTTCATTCATACTACTCAAGAATCCTAAGAGACACAAAATGTGTCTTTTTTTTATACACAACTAATTGGCGACCATTGCAAAAAGAAGATGACACAGTTGAACTTAATTATTCTCCTTCATATCAAGAAATTGATTGATATGCTCTAAAGGTTACCCCAGTATATGAGTAATATTAATATATGAAAAACACCTTACTACAAATAAGGTGTTTTTCATATATTTCTTACTACAAATAAGGAAGGTATTATCCTTGTTGTATCTTTAATTTTAATCAATTCTATTATAATTACACAGATTGAAATATCTAATCAATTTCAAAAATAGTACAGGGAATGTATATAAAAAGATCACTTGTCTTGAAAACAAGTAATCTTTTCATTAGATAAATTGCTACTTGCAAAAAGCAGGTAGTTGCTATCCTATTCATATGTTCAATAAATATTATAACACTTTTTTAGTTATATAGACGGAATATCTTCTAATGAAATGAGTCCAAAAATATTTTAAAAGGTACCATTAATTATTTAGTATTTTAAAAATGCAATTTTGAATCTTTCGAAGCACTAAATCAGGTGGATTTTAATAAACTTCAAACTTTGTCTGCATCAGAATTTAACAATTGAGTCCTAGTAATTAATGCTGATAGCATTACCAAAAGAACCCTGATTGAAACGAACTCTTTTATGAGTTTTTACAAAAGTAAACTTTTAAACACATAATTACATTTTTATTATTTATTTTACCACTTGTACAGATGCTGGTTTCCACCCCTGATTCTCTACCCAATCAATATCAACCTTATATTTTTTGTTACTTTGCTTATCTCGCACATTACCGTAGGCTTTATTATTACCATTATTCCCAATAAAATCGAAAATCAATTGGCTCTCTGGAACATCAATAGCATAAGAAATTGCTTTTTTCATCTCATTCCAATCTACTGTTCCTTCTTTAAATTTCATTTCAGGTTTAACCCCTTGCTTTGTACCAATTGGCTTCCAAGAAGGATTAGTTTGAGAACCCTTTTCTTGAGATACCGATTTTTCTGCTTTTTGTTTCTCTTCTAACTGTGCTGCTTCTTTCTCTTCACGTTTCTTCTCTTCTAACTGTGCCGCTTCTTTCTCTTCACGTTTCTTCTCCTCTAACTGTGCCGCTTCTTTCTCTTCACGTTTCTTCTCCTCTAACTGTGCCGCTTCTTTCTCTTCACGTTTCTTCTCTTCTAACTGTGCCGCTTCTTTCTCTTCACGTTTCTTCTCTTCTAACTGTACTGCTTTCTTTTCTTGAGCAATTGCTTTCTTTGATGTATTAGAAGAGGTAAACAACTGGTATGTCACTATACCAACTGTCACTAATATTAAAGTAAATGCAATATTAAAAATTGCCTTTTGACGACGATTATGTTGTTTTTCTTGAAATCTGCTTACTTGTCCCATTCTTCAAACCTCCGTGTTTACTTTCTCCTCTACTCTTTATGTATTATCCCTATAATTCTTAATATTTTTATTAAATAATAGAAATACACTACACGTTCCATACAGGATTTCATATCATAATAAAATTTGTGTTTTTTCAAGCATCTGACATATGTTATTCAAAATAGTTTAATACATTACAAATTGATAAGTTTCTGCACTTAAACAACTTTCAATTTTATTCAAAGTTGTTTCCAATTACGTCCACATTAGATCTCCTGTAGAAAGCTTTTTAACAATTAAACCTCTTCTTCCCTTATTTATAATTTTTAAATTAAATTTCCCTCTATAGTATAATAAAGATGTTTCATTTTCTAATGGGGTATGTCGTAAAATCAAAAGGGATTTTATCTCTTTTACCTTCTTTTCAGAGTAAATTTCACCACTAGGAAATTCTATTATTCCTAATGTAATCTTTAATTCGCTCTCATCAAAAGGCCACTCCTTATTAAGTTCCCTTATCTTTTGTATAAAGCTTCTTTTAGTTTGTCCTATATAGAGCAATGTTACAGTCTTAGCATATACTCTAGAGATTGCAAATACTCCCTTCTTAGAAGCTTCTTCCCTATTATAAAAATCATTTATACTATACATTCCATACCATTTAATATGTACTGTTTCTATGAATCACACCTCATTTTTAGATAATATTATAATTTCTGAATGTTCGAATTATAATGGGTACATAGTCCTGATTACTTGAATTATAAATTGTGCTTTTCAATAATACATTTTATTATTACTAATTTCAATAATGCAGAAAAAATACAATATTATAGTTTAATTACAAAACTATCTAAAGACAAAGTGAAGTCGTACCAAATATTTTATTTTTTCAATATCAGACTATCGTGAACAAAAGTTAGGGAGTTATGGAATAAAACTGTTGACTAAATATCGGAGTATTTTTACATATTCTATTAATACTATTAATTCTTTCTTCAAAAATTCCCCTAAAATGAAAAGATACGATATTCTTTCTGTAGAATCATAGGAAAGGATGGCGTTTTTGTATGTATATTTCTGTATCAAACAGAATTTAGAAGTATAACACATTCCAAACAAGAATTAGCAAAGTATATAGACTATACTCAAAAAGAATAAGGGCAAAATTAAACGGTATGAGCATGGTACAATACCGGGCTCATACCCTAGAGGTTGTCTAACTTTCGAGAGGTCACTTCAACCGGCTGTAGCCCTTCACGTTTATTTAGGACGGAGCCCTCATGGCTAAAATGATAAAAGCTACAGATTTGCTACTTTAAAGTTAAGAATTTAACCTTGGATTACTTAAATTCTTTTTTCCAGATAGGGCATACATTATATCTTGATGCTTTATCGTCCTCTAATGATTATCTGGTATTCGGAATTTGTTTCGGTGTTCTTTAATTGTAATTAAAGTTTGAAGTTCTACGTTCAATACTTTTGCGAGGGCATGATAGTTAGATCTATTATCTAACAAAGAAATTATTTCATAAAACATAGTTTTTCATCCACCTGTTTCACCCTTTCTACATAAATTATAATTGCCTACTAAAAAATAACGAATTTGCAGGATGATTGAAAAAAGCCAAGTGCATTGCACTCGGCTTTATGGTCGATTAAACAATTTTACTTCAGAAGTATTCATGAAATAGTACAATGTATGCACAATTACATATCTAATTAATTGCTTTTAGTGTTATATTTTAATAGCGATGAATGCTATTATTTCATAAGTTGTCAACAAGCGTTATGTATGAGAAAAAGGAAGGGGTTAAATAGAAAACTTCCTTTTTCTACCAATTAACTAAATTACTCTCTGGTAAAAATTTAAATAGTGATGCAAATAAGTTGCATCACTTTTTTAGATAAATACGGGAAGTAACTCTTACGATTCAATGAGTCTTTTTTTCTGCCTTTGAAAAGTTCGTTTAGGCTTCAATGCCCTTATTCAATGATATTTCAGCAGTTCCTTTATTTTTCATATTTAATATTTTGTTCCTTAGCCATGAATATACTTAGAAAACCTCTAAAAACTATTTGATAATCTTTTAGAATCTAACTTTCTTATAATACTCTTTGCTATTTCTTCAATATTTTCATTTAGAAAGAAATGATTACCTTCAAAAGAATGAAGAGTACACGTTTTACTTGTATATTGCTCCCATTTTATTACTTGATCATATGTAGTAAATTCATCATTTTCCCCATTAAATATAAGAAAATCAATATCACATGGTCGTATATTATTGTCATGAATATATGTTTCGACAATTTTAAAATCTGCTCTTAGAACTGGGAGAAAAATCTCCATTAATTCTTCTGATTGAAGTACCCCGGCCGGTGTACCTCCCATTGCAATAACCTCTCTTTTAAATTGCTCATTAGAAAGATTATGTCGGATATTTTTTATTTTACTATTTGGATGATTTCTACCAGACAAAACAAGAAATTCAGGCCATACGTTTTTAGAATCTTTTATTTTTCTGCCTACTTCATAGGCGATCAAACTTCCCATGCTATGCCCGAATAGAATGTAGGGCGAATCATCTATCTGCATAACTATTTTATTGTAGACATCATTTACTGCCTCTTCCATACTTTGGTACAAGTTTTCTTCAATTCTATATCCTCTACCAGCTAACTCTATCGGGACTACCTCAATATATGGATTAAAGTAATTTTTCCATTTTGCGTAACTAAACGCAGATCCCCCAGCATGTGGAAAGCAAAAAAGTTTAGTCTTCTGCATTGATTTTCTCCTTACTTTCAAATTTGTATATATTTTGGCAAATTGCATAAATGTCTTTAATTATTATCTCTTGGGGAAATTCATCCCTTGTTGCACAAGCAGATATCTTATAATTTGGCTCAATGTTATATTGTCTAAAGTAAAAGTTTTGAGGTATATACTTATATGAAATTAAAGTTGGTGACTCTTTTTTTATAGAGAATAAATTTAACGGGATATAAATTCAAATTAACTTTATTAAATTGAAAATACAATAGAAAAGGTGCATATTTACATATCAATGAAAATATACACCTTTCCTCAGTAATATCATCAAAGCATTAGATTCTATTACAAAAAAATGGAGAGCATTTACATCATTCTATGAGCAACTCATATAGGTTTCTATGTCTCTATCAAGTAATTTTTCCATTATCCTCTTAAAAAGTAATACTCTTGATATATTCATTATTGCCTACACTTTATTTGCAGTTATTGGGCTGCCCTTTTCGTTCATAGCGTTGCATCTTTTGTACTCTCTACTTTTCAGTTAATGAAAGGGATGTTTCTTTTATCCCTTCAAATTCATTTAATAGGTACTTAGCTATCTTTTCAACTGCGGGGAAGTCTGCTATTTCTTCATGTGATCCAGGGACAGAATACTCATTTACTCTTCCTTTTAATAAAGGTCCCCAATCTGTAAACAACTCTTTTCCTTCCTCAGCACTAAAGTAGATAACTTCTCCAAAGTATGGTATCAAATCACTCTCTGCCATTAAGTTCAGGCATTTCCTATGAGCATTGATAACTTGCTTCAAATTCATAAGATTTGCATCAGGCGGGAGTACTCCTTCCATAATTAATCGCTCCACAAGCATATCTTGCTTATGGACGAGGCCTTCTTCCTGCTCAGTAAAATCTCTAGGAATGAAATGTTCAGATATATATGAGAGCATATCCTCCCTTGTTTTACGATCTTGCTCTGAAGGTACTTTAGTATCCATTAGTACCAAAAACTCAACTTCCTCTCCTTGATTCCTTAATACAGTTGCAATTTTATAAGCAATTGCACCGCCTAAAGACCATCCTCCAAGACGATATGGGCCTTCTGGCTGAACACGTTTTATTTCTTCAATGTAAAGTTGAATTACTTCCGGCAAAGTCAAATCATCAATTTCTCTCTTTTCTATGAGAGGATTCTGTAAACCATAAAATGAACAGTGGTTCTTAAGCAATCTTGCTAGTTGAATGTAACAAAATACATTTCCCATAAACGGATGAACGCAAAAGAAAGGTCTTTTCTCTGATTCTTGTAGTGGAACCAGCGCTGATACAGATTTTGTCATATCATGCTTATCACGAATAAGGCATGCGATTCCTTCCAATGTTGGATTCTTAATCAATGTAGACACCTTAATCTCTTTTCCAAACTTCTCCTTAATTTTTGAAATTAATTTAATTACAAGGAGAGAATGTCCCCCTCTATTAAAGAAATCATCATTTACATAGACATCTTCTATCTGTAACACATCCTGCCAGATTTTAATCAACTGATATTCAATTTCATCCCTTGGAATGATTGGTGTAGACAAATTATTTTCTCTTTGAATTGTTAAACTGTTCAATGCCTTTCGATCAACTTTTCCATTCGGTGTAAGAGGAATCTTGTCTACCTTTATAAAGTGTGCGGGAACCATATAATTCGGTACTTGTGTCTTGAGATATTCACGCCAGTCATGCATACTTCCATCTCCAACTACATAAGCAACCAATCTCTGCTCTCCTAGCTTATCCTCTGTCACCAAAACTACCGCTTCTTTTACCAATGGATGACTCTCTAGATTTGCTTCAATCTCTTCAAGTTCAATACGGAATCCTCGAATTTTCACTTGATTATCAATTCTTCTCAAGTAATCTAAATTACCATCAGGTAAATAACGAACCAAATCTCCCGTACGATATAAACGCTCTTCTTCATTAAATGGATGACGGATGAATCGCTCTGTTGTTAATTCTGGACGATTCAAGTATCCTCGCGCTATACCTGCACCACCAATATATAGCTCACCTGTTACACCCACTGGAACAGGTAACAAATTTTTATCTAATACATAAGTTTGAACGTTCGGCAACGGACGTCCAATTGTAACTCTCTTACTATCTGTTTCGATATGATAACACGTTGCATCAACCGTACATTCTGTAGGACCGTATACGTTATAAAAATCAATTTTTTCAGTCTCTACTAGCTGTTTCCATAATGACGGCATGATTGCTTCACCACCGACCAATATCTTGCTTGGCACATGAACATCAGCACTTGTTTCTAGTAATCCTCCATCTATAAGTAATTGAAGTAATGAAGGTGTCATATCAAACATTTCCAATTTATTCTCCCTAATATAAGACACAAATCGTTCCGGATTAGTGCGAACTTCACTTGGGATAATATATAAACTTGAACCATACAGCAGCATTTGTAATTGCTGAATAGATACATCAAAGGCAATTGACGCATTTAAACCGACTCTCATATTATTAGGTATTTCATGTGAGAAAACTTCTTTTTGTAAACCATATGATAGGTTTATTACAGAATGGTGCTGTACTAAAGCACCCTTTGGATTCCCTGTCGAACCAGAAGTATAGATAACATACGCTAAGTTTTCCCCTGTTACCTCACATATTGGTGAAAGTTTGCTTTCTTGAGAAAGCATCCCTTGATCCCTATCTAGGCAAACTATCTTGATGTCTTTAGGTATCCATCCTAGTAATACCTCATTTGTAACTAACACTTTAATTCCCGTGTCTTCTAAAATATATTGCAGGCGGCTTTCCGGATTCGATGGATCCAATGGAACATAGGCTGCTCCAGCCTTCCAAATTCCCATGAGACCAACAACCATCTCAACTGATCGATCAAAGCAGAGGCCAACTAATGACTCTGTCCCAATTCCACATTTCTGTAAATGATGGGCTAATTGATTAGCTCTTTCATTCAGCTCTCGATACGTTAGTTGCTGTTTTTCATCTACCACTGCCACCGTGTCAGGTGTACGATTTACTTGCTCTTCGAATAGTTGATGAATTACATTCTCACGTGGATAGGATATAGCATTATTATTCCATTCTTCCAATAGCCTTCTTTGTTCAGCCTCCGTAATATATACTAGCTCCGATAGATTTTGATCAATGTTTTTGAGCATTTGCATTAACACTTTGTGTAAATGACCCAGCATTCGTTCAATGGTTACTCTATTAAACTTACTACGATCATACATTAACTTTAACGATAACTGGATTCCTGGAACTACAGCCAATCCTAATGGGTAGTGGGTTTGTTCTACCCCTTTCAATTCACCAATTTCCAGATTTTCTGAAGATTCTTCTTTCACTGGATAATTTTCAAACACATATAAATAATTGAACAGCGGTGTACCTCTAGGAACCTCACTCCACCCCTGAATCTCTGTCAAAGAAGCATATTCATATTGTCTTCTTTCTATCTCTTCCTCTTGTATCTTCTGCAACCAATCTATTACTTTTATATCATCCATCAATTGAATTCGCGTCGGTGACGTTGTAATGAAAGGACCTACGATGTTTTCAACATCAATAATCTCCGTAGGACGCCCTGAGCTTGTTACACCAAAGACAATGTCATTTTCTCCACTATATCGGCTCATGAGATATGCCCATGCACCTTGAATTACTGTACTCAAAGTAAGTTTATTTCGTTTCGCCCATCCTTGTAACTCTTGAGTCTGCTCTTCTGATAAATACGTGACCTTCTCTGAGTAACCTTTTTCTTCCTCTTTACTTCCTAAACCCAGTAAAGTTGGTGCAGTAAAACCTTTTAGCTTCTCTCTCCAGAATTGTTCCGCCTGCTCCTTATCTTGTTCTCTGAGCCATTGGATATATTTCTTATATGGTGAGGGTTTAGGTAACTTTACAGCTTCTCCATTCATTCTCTTCTGATAGACTGTAAGTAATTCATTAAAGACCAATGGTAAACTCCATCCATCCAGTAAAATATGGTGATGTGTCCAAACAATCCGATATTCTTCCTCACCTTCTTGAATGACCGTTACCCGCATTAATGGCGCTTCATCAAATTGGAAGGCTTGTTTTTGATCTAATGCCAAAAAGACTTTCCTTTTTTCCTCTATCTCTTTAGTTGTCATTGTACGCCAGTCTTCTTTGTTCACTTTAAATGGGATATTTTCATACACCACTTGTAATGGTTCTTCAATTTCGTCCCAAACAAATGCTGTACGAAAAATTTCATGCCGCTGAATTACAGATTTCCACGCCTGCTCAAAAGTAGGAATATCCATTTTCCCTTTAATCATAAAACTTAATTGCACTATATACGGTGCAACATGTTCATTTCCTTGGTCATGCAATGTGTGGAAAATCATACCTTCTTGCAAAGGTGATAGTGGATATAAATCAGTAATCTGATTGTTCTTTCCACGATTCATTTTGTTTAGTACATTTGTCAAACCTACTTGGTTAAGATTAGCCATTGCAAAATCCGAAACGGTCAGCGCAGATTCTCTATTTGAGGATTGAATCAATCCGCTCAGTTGGTGAAGCATATTCTGTGCAATACTTTGAATCGTTGATTTCGCAAATTGTCCAACATTGTATACCCAAGTGAACTGAAGTTTTCCATCCGTTATAACCCCAATTACATCAATTAAATGCGATCGCTTGGAACCAGAAGCATGATTTAAGCGCTTAAATTCGTTCTCCGGCATAAACATTGCATCGCTAGAAAACATTTGATCAAATTGTCCAAGATAGTTAAAACTAATAGACGGTGTATGTTGAGAGCTCAATTGCTCACACATTGTTGCGTTCATGTAACGCAACACCCCATAATCAACACCCTTATTAGGAATTTTGCGAACTTGTTCTTTAACTGCTTTTAATGCTGCAATTGGCGTATTAGCACTAGTAATATTTAAATGAACTGGGTAAATACTTGTAAACCATCCCACGGTTCTCGATAAATCAACATCTTCAATAATCTCTTCTCGACCATGTCCCTCTAAATCTACGCTTAATATCGGCTGCCCCGTACATGCTGCTGTAGCTTGTACTAATGCTGCTAATAATACTTCATTGATTTGGACACGGTGAGTGCTTAAAGTCTCTTGCAATAACATACGGGTCTCATTCTCATTTAACACCACAGTAATTTCCTCAGTTACTGCGCTTACTGGATTACTTATAGTATCATCTACTGGCAGTATAACTACGTCTTGTTCAGCCTGCTGCTCCCAGTAATGTAGCACTTCTTTTGATATTCCAGTTTCAGCGTAATGTTGTAATTTCTCCGACCATTCTTTATAAGATGTACTCTTCATAGGTAATTGAATGTTTTGCCCTTGGACTGCTTGCGTATATGCTGTTTGCAAATCTTCCAATAAAATTCGCCAAGAAACACCATCCACGGCTAAGTGATGAATTGTCCAAAATAATCGGCCAGTCTTCTCACCTTCATCAAAATACACCATTCTCATTAAAGGACCATCATGTAAATTCAATCTTTCTTGTGCAACATTAATCTCTTTTTGAATAACTCCATGCCAATCCGCTTCCGGCACTTCGTCTAATGAAATGACAGTCAGCATCAATTGTTCTTCAATTCCTTCATTCCACTGTTCCCAAGTCCCATTAGGTAAACGTTCATATCTTAAACGCAGGGCATCATGGTGAAGTAAAAGGTTACGCGCTGCCTTTTCCAGTGATCCTATATCCAATTTTTCTTTCGTTCTAAAGAACATGGATTGATTCCAATGATGTGGATTAGGATGATTTTGTGCAAAAAACCTTTGCTGAATAGGTGTAAGTATCGTCTCTCCAGTTATAATTCCCTGTTCAGCTTGTACACCTTGTTCTTCTTTGACTACTTGCGCCAACTCAGCAATCGTTTGGTGTTCAAATATTTGTTTTGGTGTCAATTGTAAACCAGTTTGCTTCGCACGAGAGACAATCTGAATGCTAAGAATTGAATCTCCACCAATTTCAAAAAAGTTATCATAAATACCAATACGTTTTGAACCCAGCACACGTTCCCAAATGATAGAAAGCTTGTGTTCACGTTCATTTCTTGGGGCTACATAGCTTTCTTGTGTTCCTTGATAATCTGGTATAGGCAATGATTTCCGATCAACCTTTCCATTTATGGTTAGCGGTAAATCTTCCATTTCGACGAAGTAGGAAGGTATCATATGGGTTGGCAGTTTTATTTTAAGATACTCACGCCATTCTTCTAAACTGCCTTCGCCCACTATATAAGCTACCAACCTCTTATCTCCCGATTGATTTTCCCTAACTATTACAACTGCCTCTTTTATCAAGTCATGCTCCTGTAAAGTCGACTCAATCTCCCCAAGTTCGATTCGAAATCCTCTAATCTTCACTTGATTATCCACTCTTCCTAAATAGTCTATATTACCATCAGAAAGATATCTTACGAGATCGCCTGTTCTATATAATCTCTCGCCTTCTTTGAATGGATGAGAAATAAATCGTTCGGATGTTAACTCTGGACGATTTAAGTATCCCCTCGCTAGACCCGCTCCTCCGATATAAAGTTCGCCCATCACACCAACTGGAACTGGCAACCCATTTCTATCCAATACATAAGTTTGAACGTTCGGCAACGGACGCCCAATCGTTACTCTCTCACTATCTTTTTTGATATGATAGCATGTTGCATCAACCGTACATTCTGTAGGACCATATACATTATAAAACTCAATTTTATCAGTCTCTACTAGCTGTTCCCATAATGACGGCATAATCGCTTCGCCGCCAACCAATACCTTACTTGGAACATGAACACCATCGGACGTTTCTAACAATCCGGCATCTATAAGTAATTGAAGCATTGAAGGTGTTATATCAAAGATTGCTAACTTGTTCTCTCTAATATAAGCTACAAACTGTTCCGGATCACTTCGTACTTCATTCGGGATAATATACAAACTTGAACCATACAACAGCATTTGTAATTGCTGAATAGATGCATCAAAGGCAATTGACGCATTTAAACCGACGTGCATGTTAGATCGTATCTCATGTTCGAAAACCTCTTTTTGTAAACCATGCGACAAGTTTATTACAGAATGATGCTGTATCAAGACACCCTTTGGATTCCCCGTCGATCCCGAAGTATAGATAACATACGCTAGGTTTTCTCCTGTTACTTCACATTTTGGTGAAAGAATGCTTTCTTTTGAAATCATTGCTTGATCCCTATCTAGACAAACTGCCTTGACTTCTTTGGGTATCCAACCTTCTAATGACTCATTCGTAACTAATACTTGAATTCCAGTGTCCTCCAAAATATATCGTATGCGACTTTCTGGATATGATGGATCCAATGGAACATATGCTGCTCCAGCCTTCCAGATCCCCATAATACCAACAATCATCTCAACTGAACGCTCAAAGCAAAGTCCAACTAATGATTCAGCCCCAATCCCACATTGCTGAAGATAGCGGGCCAATTGATTAGCTTTTTCATTCAGCTCTCGATATGTTAACTGCTGTTTTTCATCTACCACTGCTACCGCATCAGGTGTACGATTTACTTGCTCTTCAAACAGCTGATGAATCGTACTTTCCTGCGGATATGCTACAGCATCATTATTCCACTCTTCCAACTGTTTTTGCTGTAATCCTGTTAATATAGGCAACTTAGCTAATGATTTATCAGGATTCTCCACGATTACATTCAACCAGTTTCCAAAATGTTCAGCCATGGATTCAATAGTTAAGCTATCAAATAAATCAGTTCTATAAACAAAAGTAAGTAATAAACCCTCTTCCACTTCTGCAGCAGTTAAACTTAAATCAAACTTAGCGATTGGAGCATTACTTTCCATTACTTCTATATTTCTTCCATGTAGTTCTGGTAGCTTCTGTCCCGCATTTTGCAAAGTAAACATGGTTTGGAAAATCGGAGAATAGCTTGTATTTCGTTCAGGTTGGATAACCTCTACAATTTTCTCAAACGGAACATCTTGATACTCATACGCCTTCAATGCTTTTATCCGCACTTGAGACAACAACTCTTGAAATGCCGGTGTATTACTTAAATCAGCTCGATAAACCAATGTATTGACAAAGAAACCAATCAGTCCTTCAATTTCTTGATAATTTCGATTTGCAATTGGGCTGCCAACAATAATATCCGTTTGTCCTGTATAACGAGCAAGGAAACTTTGATACGATGCCAATAAGGTCATGAAAAGTGTGGCCCCTTCTTGACGACTTAGTTCGTTTAATTTGTCCAGTAATGAGCGCGATAACAAAACATTATGAGTTAATCCATGATGGTTTTGCACTGGCGGACGCGGACGATCCATGGGCAACATTAAGACTGGTAACTCACCAGATAATTCTTCCTTCCAATATGCAAGTTGTTGATATAGTACTTCATCTTTCAACCATTCTCTTTGCCACTGAGCAAAATCGGCATATTGAACTGGTAGTGGTTCCAGCTCTGCTTGTTTTTCACCAATCGCATTCTCATAAAATGCCATCCATTCTTGAAGCAAGATTTCCATCGACCATCCATCCGAGATAATATGATGCATATTACACAAAAGAACCCATTCTTCTTCTGAAATTCTTATGAGTTTCCCACGGAACAATGGCCCTTGTTCTAAATCAAATGGAGATTCGACTTCAGTTTGAATCCATTGCTCCAACTTTCTTTCTCGCTCCTCTAATGAAAGCTTAGTTAAGTCCATTTGCAGAAGCGGACGGAAAACGTACGGTTGAATCTGCTGCACAGGATGGCCATCCTCTTCATAAAATACAGTCCGCAAAGATTCATGACGCTCTATCAACTGATTCCATCCCAACTCCAATGCCTCTGGTAACCAATTCCCTGTAAGGCGGCATACCATTGGCATATTATAAAGTGCACTATTAGGTGCAAATTGATCAATAAACCATAAACGCTGTTGGGCGTAAGATAGTGGCATATTATTTCCGCGTTCCACCGGCACCAATGGTGGAATTTCTCGTTTTTCGCTCCCCTTACGTAACTGATCTATTCGTTTCGATAATGCCTCGACCGTTGAATATTCGAACAGTTCACGTACTGACAATTTGATTTGAAAGACTTCCTGTAAGCGTGAGACCACTTGTGTAGCAAGTAGAGAGTGACCACCAAGCTCAAAGAAAGAATCCTGAACATCAATGTCTCTTATTCCTAGCACTTGACTCCACACTGAAGCAATAAGTTCTTCCAGCGGAGTTCTTGGGTATACAGTATTTTCAGCGGATTGTTCACTAAGTATAGGCAATGCCTTCAAATCAAGTTTTCCATTCGGTGTAAGTGGTAAAAAATCCATCTCAATAAAATTTGTTGGAACCATGTAATTTGGTAAATGTGTTTGTAGATATTCTCGCCATTCATGGACACTTCCTTCACCAACCACATAAGCTACTAATCTCTTATCACCTTGATGATTCTCTCGTACCAATACAACTGCTTCTTTCACAGAAGAATGTGCCTGCAAAACAGCTTCTATTTCTCCCAACTCAATCCGGAAACCACGAATTTTCACTTGGTCATCTATACGTCCATGGAACTGGAGATTACCATCAGAAAGATAACTTGCTTTGTCTCCTGTATAATAGAGACGTTCTCCTGACTTGAAAGGATGTGGAATAAATTTTTCCTTTGTAAGATCCGGACGATTAGCATATCCACGTGCAAGACTCTTCCCTCCAATATAGAGATCTCCAATTACACCAATTGGTACTAACTGAAGATGAGAATCTAACACATAAACTTCTGTATTCGCAATCGGTCGACCAATCGATGGCGTACCTGTTGTCACTCCTACGGGTACATAACAATCTGTGGTAACAACGGTATTTTCCGATGGACCATACTGATTAATTACCGCAAAAGGAATATCGTTAGATGGATACTGCGTTAATTGATCCCCACCAGTAATGATAAAACGAAGATCCGTTTTATCTGGCCAAGATAATTTCAAGAGCCTTTCCAGTATAGGTGTAGGTGCAAAGCTAGCTGTTATTCGTGAATCAATGAGCCAATCTCTTAGTGCTTCTGGATTAATTCTTAGTTCCTCTGTTGACAAGTAGAGCGCTGCGCCAGCAGTTAGATACGGCCAAATCTCCTGGACAGCCGAATCAAAAGCAACCCCTGCAATCTGAGTCGCACGATCCTCTGCTGAAATATGATAAACTTCCTGATGCCAAGAAACCATATTCATTAATGACCGATATTCAACCATGACACCCTTCGGTTTTCCTGTAGAACCAGAGGTATAGACAATATAGGCTAAGTTCTCTGGATTTATTTGACGTGTAGGTGCGATTACGCTTTCCACCGTTAATTCTTCTAACCTCACCATTTCGACGTGTGCGAAATGTCCTTCTTGTCCTTCTGCCGTCACTACAAATTGAATTCCCGCATCTTCAATCATGTATTCTAACCTTGATTTTGGATATAACGGATCTAAAACGACATAAGCTCCACCAGCTTTTAAAATACCTAGTAAACTTGCTATCAGCTCAGCTGACCTCGGAAGATAAACTGCTACCACTGACTCTGGGGCTACTCCCTTTCGCTGTAAAACATTTGCCAACTGATTTGCTTTTTTATCCAGTTCACCATAAGTCCACTGTTTTGTTTGATCAACTACCGCAATCCCATCAGGACGCCTTGCTACTTGCTCTTCAAATCTGTCGCAAACAAGACCCTGATGAGACATTTCCATTACAGTGTCATTCCATGTTTCTAATAACAAAGTACGCTCGGGTTCTGATAGCATGCTCAGGTCATGCAACGGATTTTGTGGGCGATGAGAAACTTCATGTAGCCATTTCTCAAAGTGTCCTGCCATCCGTTCAATAGTAGTAGCATTGAATAAATCCTTATTGTACTCAAAAGTAAAAAGTAATCCCTCTTCCGTCTCAGCTGCCATTACACTTAAATCAAACTTTGCAATTGGACTATGGCTTTCTATCATTTCAATACTTCTACTAGATAACACCGGAAACTCTTGTTTCATATTTTGCAAGATGAACATAGTCTGGAAGATTGGCGAATGACTTGTACTTCGCTCCGGTTGCACAACTTCTACAATTTTTTCAAATGGAATATCTTGATATTCATACGCCTTCAATGCCTTTTGACGAACCTGATACAGTACATCTTGAAATGTCGGTCTACCACTCAAATTAGCTCGATAAACCAGCGTGTTAACGAAGAAACCAATTAGTCCTTCAATTTCTCTATAATTCCGATTCGCAATTGGGCTTCCGACCAGAATGTCTTCTTGTCCCGTATAACGAGATAGAAAACTTTGATATGCAGCTAAAAGCGTCATGAAGAGTGTAGCCCCTTCTTTTCGACTAAGTTCATTCAATTTATCATGTAGCGTGCTTGGCAGAACCAGAGTGTATGTCGACCCGTGATGTGTTTGTATTGCGGGACGCGGGCGATCCATAGGAAGTTGGAGTACAGGAAGCTCCCCAGACAATTCTTCCCTCCAATATTGGAGTTGTTGATCAAGCACCTCCTCCTTTAGCCATCCTTTTTGCCACTGAGCAAAGTCGGCATATTGAACCGGTAATGGTTCAAGTTCCGCTACCTTTCCATCCGTTGCTTTCTCATAAAATGCCATCCATTCTTCAAGTAGGATTCCCATTGACCATCCATCTGAAATGATATGATGTAGAGTACAAAGGAGTATCCATTCTTCTTCTCCCACGTGCAAAATACTTGTCCTGATTAATGGACCCTCTGTTAAATCAAATGGCACTTCTGTTTCTTGTTGAATTAAACGTTTAACTTCTTTTTCTTGATCTTCAGAAGAAAGCATAGTTAAATCCGTTTTCGGAATTGATTGAAAAGCATACGGTTCAATTTGCTGTACGGGTTGACCGTTCACTTCGTGAAAGACCGTCCGCAGTGATTCATGACGTTCTATTAGTTGATTCCATCCCGTTTCCAATGCTTCAAGTAGCCAATTCCCTGTAAGGCGGCATACCATTGGCATATTGTAAAGGGCACTATTAGGTGTAAATTGATCAATAAACCATAAGCGTTGTTGGGCATAAGATAGTGGAATAGCTTCTCCCCGTTTCATTGGTATTAGTGGCGGAATCTCTCGTTTTTTATCTCCTTTACGTAACTGATCTAATCGCTTTGCCAGTGACTCCACCGTTGTATATTCAAATAGTTCACGTACTGGTAATTCGATTTGAAAAATCCCCTGTAAACGTGACACTACTTGAGTAGCTAGTAGTGAATGACCACCAATTTCAAAAAAGGAATCCTGAACACTAATATTTTTTATTCCTAACACTTGGCTCCAAACGGAAACGATAAGCTCCTCCACTGGTGTTCGTGATGAAGTAATATCTTCACTTACGAACTGTTCTTCTAATTCCAGTAAGGCTTTCCGATTCACCTTACCATTTGGAGTGAGTGGCATACCTTCAATTTGGAAAAAGTATGCTGGAACCATATAATGTGGCAGTTGCTTCTTGAGATATTCACGCCACTCTCCAGTATCCCCTTCGCCCACTACATAAGCTACTAACTGCTTATCTCCTGGTCGATTTTCCTTCACCAACACGACTGCTTCTTTTACAGATGAGTGATCATGTAAAGCTGCTTCAATTTCTCCCAATTCAATTCGGAATCCTCTAATTTTGACTTGGTTATCTATTCTTCCAATATATTCTAAGTTACGATCATTCATATATCTCACCAAGTCACCCGTTCGATATAATCGTTCCCCGTCCTTAAAGGGATGCGGAATAAAACGTTCAGTAGTTAAATCTGGTCGATTTAAGTAGCCACGTGCCAATCCTACTCCTCCAAGGTAAAGTTCCCCTGCCACACCAATCGGGACCACTTGTTGATATTGATCTAACACATACAACTCTGTATTATCAATCGGACGACCAATCGGAATAAGTATTGGTTCTTTTTCTAAATCACAATCAAAATAAGTCACATCCACAGTCGCTTCAGTAGGACCATACAAGTTAATTAGCTTTGTTTGCTGAACATTGTAAAAGATTCCCTTAAACCGGCGAACCTGCTCAGTGTTTAACGCTTCTCCACTAGTAAAAACTTGAATTAAAGACGATACATCCCTTTTCGAATTATATAGTTCCATATAATCTAAGAAAGTAGATAACATCGACGGAACAAAGTGCATGGTGGACACACGATATCGTTCAATATACTCCTCAATGACCGCAGGGTCTTTCTCTCCTCCTGGTGGAAGTAAACAAACACGTGCTCCTACAAATGACCACCAAAATAATTCCCAGACAGAAACATCAAACGAAAACGGTGTCTTTTGTAAGATTGTATCGTCCTCGGACAATGGGTATTTTTTCTGCATCCACTGTAGGCGATTGATAACGGAATGATGTTCAATCATTACCCCCTTTGGATTTCCCGTCGAACCTGAAGTGTATATAATATAGGCTAAGTTATTTGCTGTTACTCCACTTACCGGAGCTAAATTACTCTCTTTAGAAATCATCGCTTGATCCCGGTCTAAACAAATTGCTTGAATATCTTTAGGTAACCAGTCCTGTAGTGTCTCTTTTGTTAACAGCACTTGAATTTGTGAATTCTCCAAAATATATCTCAGGCGGTTTTCGGGATAACTTGGGTCCAGTGGGACATAAGCCCCACCTGCCTTCAAAATCCCAAAGAGACCGATAATCATATCAGGAGAACGTTCAATACATATACCGACCAATGATTCAGGTCCGATACCTCGTTTTTGTAGAAAATGTGCCAATTGATTCGATTTTTCATTAAGTTCTTGATACGTTAGCTTTCCACCCTCATAAACTACCGCCACTGCATCAGGTGTCCGTGCAACTTGCTGCTCAAATAGCTCATGAATCATACAATCATGACCATAAACTACGTCCGTATCATTCCATTCTTCTAGGAGTTGTTTTTGCTCAGTATCCGATAACATTGACAGCTTTGTATATGATTCATCTGGATGATGCGTGATTTCATTTAGCCAGTTCTCAAAATGTACTGCCATACGTGCAATGGTACTACTATCAAATAAATCCGTGTTGTATTCAAACGAGACAAATAGACCTTCTTCCACTTCATAGGCAGTTAAGCTCAAATCAAATTTAGCAATAGACATATTACTTTCTACCATTTCAATACTTCTACCAGGAAAATCTAGTCGTTCTTGTTTTATATTCTGTAGTGTAAACATGGTCTGAAATATAGGGGAATGACTTATGCTTCGTTCAGGTTGCACAGCTTCTACCACTTTTTCAAATGGTATATCTTGATATTCATAAGCTTTTAACGCCTTTTTCTTTGTTTGGTTCAAAATCTCTCGAAAAGTAGGGGTGCCACTCAAATCTGATCGGTAAACCAACGTATTAACAAAGAAACCAATTAATCCTTCTACTCCCTTATGATTCCGATTTGCAATCGGACTACCAACTAGAATATCTTTTTGTCCCGTATAACGAGCAAGAAAGCTCTGGTATGCGGCCATTAAAGTCATAAATAAAGTAGATCCTTCTTGTCGACTTATATCCTTCAATTGACTGAGCAATTCATAAGGAAAAATCACATGATGCGTAGCCCCAGAGTAAGTCTGCTTAACCGGTCGAGGTCGATCCACTGGCAGTTGTAAGATAGGAAGCTCACCAGACAATTCTTCCTGCCAATACGTAAGCTGACGATTTAGCACATCACCTTGCAACCACTCCTTTTGCCACTTCGCAAAGTCTGCATATTGAATAGATAGTGAACTTAATTTAGCAGGATTTCCTCCCGTTTCTTCTTCATAGAAAGCAAGGAATTCATTCATGAATATACCAATAGACCAAGCATCAGAAATAATATGATGCATCGTACACAGTAATAACCATTCATCCTTCTCTAATTGAACAAGCTGATTACGAATTAAAGGACCATTCATTAAATCAAATGGTTCTTGCGCTTCTCTCGCAATTAAACTATCTACCTCTTTTTCTTTTACTTCTAGAGGAAGTTGAGAGTAATCTCTTACAGGTAATGCTCTAGGAAGGAATTCGACAATTTGTTGCACTGGCTGTTCTCCTATTTCTTTAAAAACAGTTCGTAGTGATTCATGACGTTCAATGAGTCGATTGAATCCCTTCTCTAATGCTTCAGGTATCCAATTTCCTTTTAGATGCCATACTGTTGGAATATTATATAAAGAACTGTTTGGGTTAAATCTGTCCATAAACCACAAACGTTGTTGTGCATAAGACAACGGGAGTGCTTCTTTATTCTCCTTTTTTTGCATTTGCTTCTGAAGCCATGCTCTCTTCTCAGGAGAAAGTGAACTCAGCTTTGCAAGTAAATCACTTCTCATTTTTTTACCCCTTCCTCAATCAAATTACTCTCGAATATCCCTTGTGCTTCTTCCTCTGATAGCTCTTCTAATTGCTTAAGCAGTTCTAGTAATTCTTCATCATTACTGACTTCTGCTTCTTTTTGAATATAGTCTTGAAGACTTACATTCTCCTTACTATCATTCTGCATTTCTTGATTTTTGTTATAGAACAATTGATCAATCTGTTCCGCCAATTGCTGCACTGTATGAAACATAAATAAATCATGCAATGGTATCTCGATTCCAAAAGCCTCTTTAAGATTGGAAACAGCTTGCGTAGCGAGTAGTGAATGGCCACCAATTTCAAAAAACGAATCTTGAATTCCGATGTTTTCCATACCTAAAACTTCATGCCATATCGAAACGATTGTTTTTTCCGTAGATGTACGAGGAGCAATATAACCACTTGCTATTTCTTGTCTCTCTGGTGCTGGTAAGGCCTTCCTATCAATTTTCCCATTAGGAGTGAGTGGAAATGCATTTAATCCAACAAAATAGGCTGGAATCATATAATTTGGTAGTTGATCCTTGAGATAATCACGCCACTTTTGAGCATCCCCGTCTCCTACAACATAGGCGATCAAACGCGGATCGCCAGGATAATCTTCCCGCACCATCACAATAGCTTCGTTAACTAATGCATGCCTTTGTAATGCCGCTTCAATTTCTCCTAGTTCAATCCGGAACCCACGAATTTTTACTTGGTGATCGATTCGTCCAACATACTCCAAATTTCCATCTGGTAAATACCTTACTAGATCTCCAGTCCGGTATACTCGCTCTCCTTCTTTAAACGGATGCGATATAAAACGATTTTGCGTTAAGTCAGGGCGGTTTAAATATCCACGTGCTAACCCTGATCCACCAATGTATAGCTCACCAACTACACCAATTGGAACCAGTTTTTGTTCGGCACTCAGTACATATACTTCTGTATTGAATATTGGTTTACCAATTGGTGGTACCCTATGCATGACACCCTTTTCTAATTCCATATACGTGGAATACGTAGTATCTTCGGACGGTCCATATAGGTTGTACACCTTTTCAATCGTACTTCTCTCGTATAAATCTTGAACAAGCGAATATGGCAATGGTTCTCCAGCCAAATTCATCACCTTTACCGAAGAAGGTATTGTTTTTGTTCGAACCAGTTCCTTCGCTGCCGATGGCACAGTATTAACCAAAGTTACACCTTTGGAAGACAACTTCTCTAGATGTAAAGCATTTTCAGTGACAATCACCTTACCACCCATCGTTAAGGGAACAAATACTTCAAAAACGGATAAATCAAAAGATAGCGAAGTTGAAGCTAACACTCCCGCTAATTCCTTTCGGGAATACGTGTGATGCGCCCAATGAATCATTGTTACTGTATTCCTGTGCTCAATCATTACTCCCTTTGGATTTCCAGTGGAACCTGAAGTATAGATAATATAGGCTAAGTTATCAGCCGTCACTTCACTCATACATACCGTAGTTACTTCTTGTTCTATTTCTGCTCGATTACCATCAATACAAATCACGTCAATGAATTTAGGTATAACCATTTTTTGTTGTAACTTTTCCTGTGTCACCAGTACCTTTATTTGAGCATCTTCTAAAATGTACTGCAGTCGACTTTCCGGATACGCTGGATCAATTGGGACATATGCTCCTCCCGCCTTCATAATTCCTAAGAGACCGACAATCATCTCGGATGAACGTGTAACGCAAATCCCAACCAATGATTCGCATGTTACACCATTTTTTTGTAAATAATGTGCCAACTGATTCGAGCGTTCGTTCAACTCTCGATATGTTAGTTCTTCATCTTCGCACACTACTGCAATTGCTTCTGGTGTTTTTTCCACTTGTTCTTCAAACATTGTATGAATCGTGCTTTCTTCCATATCTATAACACTCGATTTATTCCATTCCTCTAGTAGTTGCTTATATTCTACTTTCGATAACATATTCAGTTCTGATAGTACACATTTTGGATGAGAGACAATTTGATTTAACCAATGTTTAAAATGACTTGCCATCCGTTCAATGGTTGTATCATTAAACAAATCAGTATTATATTCAAAGGTTAGTGATAATCCTTCTTCCGTCTCAGAAGCAAATAAACTCAAATCAAATTTGGCAACAGAAGCATGGCTTTCCATGAGTTCCATTTGTCTTTCAGATTGCTGAACAAACTCTTGTTTCGTATTCTGTAAAGTAAACATAGTTTGGAATATTGGTGAATGACTTGTATTCCGTTCAGGTTTTACGGATTCTACCACTTTCTCAAATGGGATGTCCTGATACTCGTATGCTTTTAGCGCTTTTTTTCTTACCTGCGACAAAAGTTCTTGGAACGTCGGATTTTCACTGAAATCAGCTCGATAAACCAACGTGTTTGCAAAGAATCCTATTAATCCCTCAATCTCTTTCACATTTCGATTAGCGATTGGGCTTCCAACTATAATGTCGTCCTGTCCTGTATAACGAGAAAGGAAGCTTTGATACGCTGCCATCAATGTCATAAATAAAGTGCATCCTTCTTGCAGACTTAAATCTTTGAGCTTTTCCTGTAGGGAATTCGCCACTATTAAGGACTGACTTGCACCACGATGGGTTTGAACTGCAGGTCTAGGACGATCCATCGGTAATTGTAAAACCGGTAGTTCCCCAGATAATTCTTCCTTCCAATATTGAAGGTGCTGATTCAAATTCTCTTCTTTTTGCCATTCCTTCTGCCACATGACAAAATCTGCATATTGGATAGATAACTCCTTCAATTCCGCCGGTTTGCCACTTAATGCTCCTTCATAAAAAGCCATCCATTCTTCAAGTAAGATTCCCATTGACCATCCATCTGAAATAATATGATGCATCGTACAAATGAGAATCCATTCTTCCCTGTCTACTTTCAATAATCGTGTTCGAATCAGAGGACCTTGCCCAAAATGAAATGGTTCCTCAGCTTCGTTTTGAATGAGGCGTTTCATTTCTCTTTCCCTATCTTCCAAAGAGAGATCTGTTAGATTCATTTGAGGAATATGTCTGAATACATGAGATTGAACTTGTTGAAAAGGTTCACCCTCTTGTTCTAGAATTGTCGTCCTTAATGATTCATGACGCTTCAACAATTGATTCCATCCGACCTCCAATGCTTCAATTGACCATTCACCTGTTAAGCGACACGCTGCATGGATATTGTACATAGCACTATTTGGCATTAATTGATTAATAAACCATAGACGTTTCTGCGCATAGGAAAGTGGGATAACTTCTTCTCGTTTCATAGGTACAAGGGGAGCAACCTCTCGTTTTTTATCTTCTTTTCGTAACTGATCCACTCGTTTTGCCAATGCTTCCACTGTATCGTGCTTGAAAAGTTCACGTAATGGAATTTTAATTTGGAACAGTTCTTGCAATCGAGATACGATTTGAGTAGCAAGTAGTGAGTGCCCACCACGTTCAAAGAAGGAATCCTGAATGCCAATATTTTCTGTTCCTAACACTTGACTCCAAACCGAGGCAATAAGCTCTTCCGATGGTGTCCGAGGTAGCACATTTAAATCTTCAATAGCTTGCTCATCAGGTGCTGGCAAGGCCTTTCGGTCGATTTTCCCATTCGGAGTAAGCGGGAAGTGTTCTAACTCTATAAAGTGCGCTGGAATCATATGATTCGGTAATTGTTTTTGTAAATACTCTCTCCACTCTTGGGTATTTCCATCGCTTATTACATATGCAACCAATCGTTGATCACCTGGACGATCTTCTCTAACTAATACGACAGCCTCTTTAATAAACGAACATTTTTCTAAAGTTGCTTCAATTTCTCCTAATTCAATCCTAAAACCACGCATTTTGACTTGATGATCCATTCTACCTATAAATTCTATATTTCCATCAGTTAGATATCTTACTGAATCTCCTGTTCGATATAGTCTTTCCCCCAATCGAAATGGGTGCGAAATGAATTTTTCAGCAGTAAGATTCTGACGATTTAAGTATCCACGCGCTAAACCAGCACCACCAATATATAACTCACCCTCAGTTCCTATTGATTGCAAGCGTTGATTTTGGTCTAATACATATAATTGCGTGTTCTGTATTGGCTGCCCAATAGAAACAAATTCTTGATTAGGCTGAATATCAAATGCATTCACATAAATAGTGGCTTCAGTTGGTCCATAAAAGTTGGTTAATTTCACTTGTCCACTATAATTCCATTTCTGTTGAAATCGTCTAACTAACCCTGAACTTAGTTCTTCTCCACCAGAAAATACATGGCGTACGGAGGAACAATTCATGTTCAATTCAATATGATTGAATTGATCTAAGAAAACAGATAACATCGAAGGTACAAATTGAACTATAGTAACCTGATGTTGTTTAATAACTTCAGCTATAATAGAAGGATCTTTTTCTCCACCTGGAGGTAAGAAAGATACACTTGCACCAACGTGAATGCCCCAAAACAATTCCCAAACAGAGACATCAAATGAGAATGGCGTTTTCTGCAAGACCACATCCTTTTCAGAAAGTGGATATTTATGTTGCATCCATTCTAGATAATTAATTACTGAATGATGCTCAATCATTACTCCCTTTGGATTCCCTGTAGATCCTGAAGTATACATAACATATGCTAAATTTTCTCCTGTTACACCACTTATACATGGGGTTGATTCTTCTTTTTCAATTGCAGTGTAATCTCTATTCATACAAATCGTTTCTATATTTTCAGATACAAACAAGTTTTTAGAATTTTCTTCCGTCACTAGTACTTCGATTCCAGCATCCTCTAATATATATCGAAGCCGACTCTCTGGATAAGTAGGGTCAAGTGGAACATACGCTGCTCCTGATTTTAGAATACCTAATAACGCTATCATCATTTGTAATGAACGTTCCATATATACACCAATTAGAGACTCTGGGCCTACACCATGCTTTTGTAAATAATGAGCTAGCTGATTTGCACGCTTATCCAACTCTTTATAGGTAATTTGTTCATTTTCGTAACTAGCCGCGATTGCTTCCGGCGTTTTTTTAACTTGCTCCTCAAATATTGTATGAACCATGCCTTCAGCCGAATAATTAACTTGAGTATGATTCCATTCCTCTAGTAACTGTATCTGTTCTTCTTCTGTTAAATGAGTAATTTCAAATAGTTTTGAATCTAGGCTCTTCGTCATCTGAATTAATATTTGCAATAAGTGATTCTGAATCCGATTTATTGTTTCTTCATTAAAAAAGCTTCGATCATACATCAACTTTAAAGTAATTTTCTTACCGGGCATTACAATGAGTGTTAAAGGATAATTTGTTTGTTCCGTGCTTTTAACATCTAGTAATCTTAAATCATCATTTCTCTCACCTTGAATTGGATAATTTTCAAACACATACAAGGTATGAAATAAGGAGCTATTTCGCGGAACCTCACTCCAGCCTTGAATATCTATCAACGAATTATACTCATACTGTCTTCGTTCCATTTCTTTCATTTGTATTTTACGAAGCCAATCTACTACTGATATATTATCCGTTAATCGAATTCTGGTAGGTAATGTGTTAATAAATAGCCCCACCATATTCTCTGCTCCCATTAAATCAGTAGGACGTCCAGCGCTAGTTACGCCAAATACGACGTCACTGTCACCGCTATACCTACTCATCAAATAAGCCCATGCACCTTGTACTAACGTATTCAATGTCAATCGACTATTTCGTACCCACTCTTGTAAATTCTCAGTGAGTTCCTCAGATACCTGATAAACACACTCTCCATAGCCCTTCTCCTGCCCTTGATCCTTTCTTTCCATCACTAATGGCGTAGGTGCATAGAACCCTTTTAATTCTTCTTTCCAAAATTCCTCTGCTTGACTTTGATCTTGTTTATTTATCCACTGGATATATTTTTTATAAGGAAGAGATTTAGGAAGATTCAACAATTCCCCCTTTATCATCTTGAGATAAACTTCCATCACTTCACTAAAGACCAATGAAACACTCCAACCATCTAGCAAAATATGATGATGTGTCCAAATAATTCTCGTTTCCCCTTCTGCTTCTTTAATCGCAGTAACTCTCATCAATGGTGCTTCATCCAATAAAAATCCTTTCCTACGATCTGCAGTCAAAAACTGGTGTAATTTCTTCTCCTTCTCCTCATGCGAATGGGTACTCCAATCCTCTTGATGAATAGTAAAAGGAAGACGTTCGTAAACTGCTTGTAGAGGTTTTTCTACTTCCTCCCAAACAAATACTGAGCGCAGAACCTCATGTCGTTGAATAACATATTTCCAAGCTTTTTCAAAAGTAGCAACATCCAATTGCCCCCCGAGCAAGAAACCTACTTGTACAATATAGGAAAAAGAATATTCATCATCTTGATCGTATAAAGTATGAAACAGTATTCCTTTTTGCAAAGGTGATAAACCATATATATCAATAACGTCTCCCATTTTTACACCCTCTTCTTTGTTAATTTAAGTAATACTTTGCTCAAGCTTTCTTCCGTAAGATCCTCTGCATCAGCAAAATCTGATACCGTAAAAGCAGACTCTGTTGTTGGTTTATTTATAAGTTGACGAAGATGCCTCAACATACCATCTGCTATTACTTGAATTTTTAATTTAGAAAACTGTTCTCTACTATACATCCAAATAAAATGTAACTTTTCATCTTTCACCATTCCGATAACATCAATTAGATGAGATGGCTTGGAATCTGGAGCATGATCTAAAAATGTAAACCCTGCCTCTTGCATAAACAAAGATTCCTTTGAAAACACCTGATCAAATTGGCCCAAATAGTTAAAGCTTATTGAAGGCTTTTGCTGATAAAACGGAAGTATTTCTTTATTCAAGTAACGTAAAATACCATAGTCTACTCCGTGATTCGGAATTCGACGCAATTGTTCTTTGACAGCCTTTAAGCCTTCAATTGGTGTTTTAGTTCCTTGAAAATTTAGATGAACAGGATAAATACTCGTGAACCAGCCAACTGTCCGTGATAAATCAATACCTTCAATCATCTCTTCTCTCCCGTGTCCTTCTAGATGAATAGAAACCGTGTGCTGATTTGTACAATCGACGATAGCTTGTCCTAATGCCGCCAATAGTACCTCATTAATCCTTGTCTTATGAGTGACTGGAACTTCGTGTAACAATGCTTGTGTTTCTTCTACCCCTAAAGTCCTCGTCACTTGATCAATCGATTCTTCTGTTGTTTCTTGTATTGGATAGTCCATTGGAATTGTCATCGTTTCTTTTTCTACTTGTTCATTCCAATAATCCTGTACTTCTTTTGAAATACCCGAATCACTGTATATCTGGAGTCGTTCAGACCATTCTTTAAAAGATGTACTTTTCGCAGGTAAGCGAATTCCTTGACCTTGTTTCATCTGGTTATATATCACCTGTAAATCTTCCAATAAAATTCTCCACGATACTCCATCTACTACTAAATGATGAATCACCCAGAACATTCGATCATTTCCAGTCAAGTTATCCTCAAAGTAAACCACTCTCATTAACGGACCAGTAACTAAATTGAAACTAGCTTGATTAATGTTCATCTCTTCTTGTATTATTTTATTCCACTCTTTTTCATTAACTTTGTTCCGTTTTACAACATGGAGTACTGACAGCTCATCAGTCCCTTCATTTCTCTGCCTCCATGTTCCGTTTGGTAACTGCTCGTACCTAAAACGTAAAGCATCATGATGTTTGATTAAATTTAATATTACTTCCTCTAGTAACTTCACATCTAATCTCTCTTTTACTCTTAAAAGCATTGATTGATTCCAATGCTCTGGATGTGGATGTTCTTGCTCGAAGAACCAGTACTGAATTGGAGTAAGAAGCACATCTCCTGTCACAATCCCCTGCTCCGCTTGTACTCCCTGCGTTTCTATAGCCACTTGTGCCAGCTCGGCAATAGTTGGGCATTCAAACATTTGCTTTGGAGTAAGTTTTAACCCTAATTGACTTGCTTGAGATATGATTTGAATACTGAGAATCGAGTCGCCACCAACTTCAAAGAAATTATCATAGATTCCCACTTTTTTAATACCTAATACTTGCTTCCAAATGGTAGCCAGTATCTGTTCATTACTATTCCGAGGGCCAATACATTCACTATTAATCTGCTTTTCCTCCGGCATAGGTAAGGCCTCACGATCAACTTTTCCGTTAGCTGTAAGTGGAATGATTTCCATCATCACATATCCCGAAGGTACCATATAGCTCGGTAGTTTCGCTTTAAGATACTCTCTCCACGAACCTATATTTCCACCTCCTACAACATAAGCTACTAATCGTTTATCACCCGGTTGATCTTCTCTTACAATTACAACTGCCTCTTTTATAGATGCATATGCATTTAAAGTAGACTCAATCTCCCCAATCTCAATGCGGAAACCACGTATTTTAACCTGATGATCAATTCTTCCACGATAATCCAGATTCCCATCTGGCAAATACCTCGCTAAGTCTCCTGTCCGGTATAATCTTGCTTTCGGATCACTACTAAATGGATGAGATATAAAGCGCTCTGCTGTTAATTCAGGTCTATTTAAATACCCACGTGCAAGCCCTGCCCCGCCAATATAAAGCTCACCATCTACACCTATAGGAACAGGTTGTTGATAAGCATCTAATATATACACTTCTAAATCTGGAATCCGTTTTCCGATATTACTTCTCGAAGCATGATGTACATCATCTAGAGTAATTGGATAATATGTAACATGAACTGTAGTTTCTGTAATTCCATACATATTAATTAGCTGTGGTTCTTTATCCCCATATCTTTGAAACCACGGTAACAAGCTAATGGGTTCTAACGCTTCTCCGCCAAATATCACATAACGCAGTTGCAAGTTTTTATTCTTATCTTCGTGTTCAACCACTCGTATTAATTGTCGAAATGCGGAAGGTGTCTGATTTAGAACTGTGACTTCTTCCTCCACCAATAATTGATAAAAATCTTTTGGCGATCGACTAATCCAGTACGGAACAACAACTAATTTCCCACCATATAATAATGCTCCCCAAATTTCCCATACTGAGAAATCAAATGCATAAGAATGAAAAAGCGTCCAAGTATCTTTTTCATTAAACTGATACCAACAATCCGTCGATTTAAATAACCGAATGACATTGTGATGCTCTATCATAACGCCCTTTGGATTCCCTGTTGATCCCGAAGTATAGATTACGTAAGCTAGATTTTGGGAATTCACATCAGAAACCGGCAAGGTCTTGCTTTCTTTCCAAATCTCATCTTGATCACGATCCAGGCAAATCGATTCAACATTTTCTGGTAACCATTTCAATTCTTTTAAACTTTCTTGCGTTATGAATAACTGAATGCTAGCATCCTCTAAAATATATTGAAGTCGCTGCTCTGGATATGTTGGATCAAGTGGAACATAAGCCCCACCAGCCTTCAAGATCCCTAAAATACCTACAATCATTTCGAGAGAACGTTCAACACACAGTCCAACTAAAGTATCAGGTCCTATTCCCTTTTTCTGCAGATAATGAGCTAACTGATTTGCACGTTCATTAAGTTGCCTATAGGTAACTTTTTCTTTTTCATACGTAACTGCAATAGCGTGTGGATAAATCATTGCTTGTCGTTCGAACAATTCATGAAGAGTTTCCCGAGGTGGGAAATCCAGCTTAGGATTGTTGAACTCAACTAAACTTTTTCTTTTATCTTCATCAGAAATAATTTTGATTTCAGCTACCTTCTGCTTTGGGTTTTCAAAAGTGTTTTCCATTATCGCTAACATAACGTTAAAAAAGCGTTTTATCTCTTCCTTAGAAAATAGCTCCTCACGATAATCAATATGTACATGTAAAGAGTCTATATCAATTAGATTTTCAATATGCACTGCAAAATCTTGTACCTCTTCACGGTTTGCTATCCATAGTGAGTCACCGCTTTCATCACGATCCCTATAATCAATCGTAGTTCCAAAAAGTCTCACATTGCTGTTATTCTCTTTATTAATCTGTTTTAATAATAAATCAAATGGATATTTCTGATGTCTTAATGATTTACTTTGTTTTCTGGACACCCTACCAATAAATGAAAGCACTTCTTCTTCTGGATTAATATCCATTCTTAAAGGAACTGTACTCACCATCATTCCAATCAATTTTCGTTCCATTTTAGTCATGCGGTTGCCGTAAGCCATTCCTAATGCAATATCAAGCGATGAGGTCCACCGATACATGGACAACGAGAAAGCAGCGACAAAAAGAGTATATAAACTAAATTTGTATTTTTCGGAAAAAAATTCTATTTTTCTCTTCAAATGCTCCGATAATATAAACGTTTCGCGTGATGCTTTGGTACTAACTTGATACGTATTATAGGGCTTCAATCCGGTCACAGATGGAAGTGTTTTAAATTCCTCTAACCAGAATTTTCGATCTTTTTGAAAACGACTACTATTCAAGTATGTTTGTTCATTGGCCAGAAATTGAACATATGAATTTTTAATTTCGCCTTCCTCAGTCTCGTTATGCATTTCATAATAATATTTTGCAATCTGCTCAGTAAATATTTGAATTGATAAACCATCCATGATAATATGATGAACATTTCCAAAGACTGCACATTCATCATCGTTTAATTTTATTAAAGCGAAATAGTATAAATTTGAATCAAATAATGTAAACGTTTCTTTTGTTTTCTGCTCTATCCATTCGTCAAGCAAATTTGAATTCTCAACATTACTGAAATCGAAAAACTCAAATTCTTGCTCTTCATGTTTAATAAAATATTGTTTAGGTTCCTGATGCCCATTTTCTTTTAATCTAATGCACAAACCGTCATTTTCACTGATAACACGATTCACAACTTGGTTTAATTTTGAATAATTCATTTTTCGATGAAGTTTAAATAAAAATCTTAAATTACATATCCCTTTATCAGAATGAATAACTTCTGTATACCAAATTCTTCGCTGCGGGTGACTTAATGGATAACTTTCCTCATTGGTCATAAAAAATCTTCCCTTCAAAAATTATTTGCTCTTATAGGTTCGTGTTTATGTTTCACCCATAAATATTTCTGCAGTGAAACTCCAATTACTCCAATGACAACAAGCCCAATCCCGCCATAAACATAGAGTTGAGTTACTCCAAACAAATGCACTAATGGACCACTCATAGCAGGAGAAATAATTAGAACTGCATTTGTTAAACTGCTTTGAATACCAAATACTCTTCCTACTTGATCTTGATCAGATTCTATTTGTAAAATGACTTGATTAGATACAAGCATCAGCCCACTTCCAATACCAGCGATAAAACTAATCAGATAGGCCAAAACGAAGACCGTACCGGGCGTTATCAAACCAATCCCCCCAAAACCAATTCCCATTAAAACCATGCCTCCACATACTACCCAACCATATTGAAATTGTTTTAATTTCTGAGTTAGTAATGCACCAAGTATTCCGCCAAGACCAATAATAGAAATGATATATCCCATTTTACTTTTATCATGTGGGAATAAGCTCTTAAATAAAGTCGGGAATTGTGAGTCTACTAATTGTAATACTGCCATGGCTATTGTAACGAAAATCATAGTTGATAATATTATCCGATTAGATAACACATAGCCCCACCCTTGTACCCAAGCGGCCCAAGTGCTTTGCTTTTGCTTTTCAACAAGTTCTTTCGATATAGTTTCTTTGAACTTTATTGTTGGTATCAGAACTAACGTAGCTAATAAACAACTTATAGCTCTTATAATTAGGCAGAACTCTGGCTGAAACCAGCTCAGCAACATGCCCCCTATAAGTGGGCCTACTATCTTGGTACCCTGCTCTACTATTCCGTTGATACTTACTGCTTTAGTAAGCAAATCTGGGGATACAATCTGTCTTGTTAGTGTTTGTTGTGCAGGATAATAGAAAACAATAAAAATGGAACGAATCATTAATGCCACTAAGAGCCAGTGGATATTTTGTACAAATAAAAGAGCAATTGTTATTAAACCAACCATCAAATTACAGAACATCATAATTGGAATTTTTCTAAAACGATCTGCAATAACACCTGCCCATGAGCCAAAAATAATTCCAGGAAGTGCATATGCAACAGGGATCAATCCAATCATAGTAGGATCTACTTCCCATTCAAACCCAACTATAGTCATAATCGCTAACATATCAATAAAAACACCAAGCATAAGCAATGAATAGGCAGAGAAAACTTGTAAATAAACCCTATTTCCTAATAGGCCTTTTGAATCGGTAGTTTTCATAAAATGTGCTCCTTAAATTTACTAAAACGGATGTTTTGGTGTACACAATACCTCTTTTTTGCACATAATTTATAACTCTACATATATCCATCCGAAATTTAATAGTATTCAAACTTCAATAACTATAAAATTCAATATCTTTGGTATAATTTATGCATTCAAATATATTTATTTTTAGTTTTTATACGTTCACTTCTGACCCTAAATAATCTTTTTTACCTATAAACGTGGACAAATTAAATGATTTCTAGTTATATCGTCATTACAACCACAGTAAAAAACGATAATATTTCATTAATTTATCTGAACAACTTTCTTTGATTTTCATATTCTACAAGCTAAAACTCTACTCAATGAAAATAATCCATTAATAGCTATCTAACCCTAAAATTCACAATAGTTAAACCATCCAAATTACACCCTCTTTTCAGAATTGTCTTTTTTTTCTATTTAAAATACTATCACACAAATTTTCTAGCTACTATCTTCATAAAGTTGAAATAATCAAATTGGAAAATTCTGATAAAACAAAGTGAATTTGCAATTATCTTACTTAATATTATTTTCACAAATGCTATTGAGTCCTAACAAACGATATAATCCTCTTTTTCCACACGTATGTTAGTACAACAAATGATTTTTTCATTTAGAATGCGCTTATTACTAGTTTGGTTTTCGCATAAATCAATCCTATTTATCCTTCCTTTTTTACGCTTCTCTTTATTTGTATCCTATACGATACAAATTTCTTTTTTCTTATGCATTTCTTACAATTTCCTTACGTTCAAATCACTTCTATAATTAGGGGGTTTTCATTTTAAAACCTTTAGGGGAATAAATCTCACGATTTCATTGAAGCTGGAGTAATAACCCTGTACCCAATTATCATGTACATCTCTGATGTTTCCTTTGATTCCCCCTCAACTTTTACCACAGTTCCAACCGGCAACAACAATTCTTCCATTTGGAATTGTTTTCCCTCGTAGGTTACACCGCCTTTTTGAATAACACCGTTATCGTCTGCATAATACCAATGGGTAGTTTGAGAGAACCATCCTTTTTGTGCAGCTCCACTTACCTTATCAAAATAGTAGTCTTTCCCGTCTACAGTATTCCATCCGGAAGCTAGATTACCATTTTTATCGAAGAGATATGTATCATCCCCTGAACGCAACAATCCAGTATGTTTCACGCCTGGTTTGTCATAATAGTATTTCTTTTTTTTATCTACAAACCAGCCAACTGCGTCATTATTTTTTTTACTTGTTGCCATAATTGTCCTATATAAGAACATAGAAAATTGCTCTCTTGTGACAATTCCATTTGGATTAAAATTGCCGTCCCCTGTTCCATTTGTTATTTTGTTACCGGCTAATATTTTGACATATTCGTTGGCCCATTGACCTTTCATATCCGTAAATTCAAAATTCCCTTGCGGCTTTAAATTGAATGTTCTGACAAGCAATGTAGCCATTTCAGCACGCGTCATATTATTTTTCGGATTGAATTGTTTCTCTACATTTACGGTAAATATGCCCCGTGCAGTAAGTGCCAAAATTGCCTTTTTAAAATTGCTGTCACCAATATCAACAAATGGATTATTTGCACTATCTTGCGGTTTCAAATATCGATACAAGAAAGCAGCAAGATGTTCGCGAATAATAGAATCCGTAGCACCGAAATATCCATTTCCATATCCTGTTATAATCCTATTCTCAGCCATATACATCATTTCTTTATATGCCCAGTGGGTTTTAGGAACATCAATAAATGATAATGGATTCCCTTGACTATTTTGTTCTGCATATGCTGTTCCCACTGTACTGAATAATAAAACACATACTATAGAACTTAGAAATAATTGCTTAATTTTGTTCACAATAGACCTTTTATTTAATTGTTAAAAATATAATTTCAAAATCAGCAATTATTTTATAATTAATTATTAGTTTATATAAAAATATAGATAATTATATGTATTTCGCTAATATCGATATTTCTGTCAAGTACAAACTAAGTAATTTTATTTAATCTATAGTTATTAACAGGCCTCACTATACAACTAAAATCATTACGATCTAGAGTAGGATTTAAGAAGAAAAAATGGAAGTACCGCCTTCACGATTTGTGAAGGGGTCAGTATACATTGAAAGGGTACTTCCATTTTAATATGTAAAAGAAAAAACTCGTATTGATAAAATTAACCTTTTGGTTTTTGCTGCTTTTAATTCACTATAAATTAAATTCATCCTATATATATTTTTTGTGTTCCTCATTAGACATGTATATTTTATAAATCATATTTTTTATGCAATATTGCATAAAAAACACCTGTTACTCCTGTTATAATGTTGAATGTAAACTGTTGCATCCAACATTTTATAATCTTCTATATTTATTAATATAGAGACCCTAATTGCAGGAAAAAGGAAAGAATATTGGTGGTTCTTCCCTTTCCCCTTATTTTTTAACTATCTGATGATTCATTCTATAGTCTAAAATATTTTTATTAATGAAACCTGTTAAAATACAAAATTTTAGTTAGCAAACGAGAAATAAACACTTCATTATTATTTCTGCTTTATTTAAAGGACTTTTTTTCTAATACAATAAGAAAAACAAAAAGAACTTCTAGAAATCACTACAAGTTCTTTTTTCTTTAAAGCGATTACACGGGACACATAAATTATCTCATTATTCATAACGGGGAAAACATATTGATTACGGCTTGATTTCATTATATAACAAATATTAAAATCCTGAGTTTTAATGTTTGAAAATTACGTAAATTAATAAATATAGTCCCATCTTTCCTCTAAAAATCTCATTTATTGATTTTATATAAACTGGTTTTAAATCAACGTTGATATCATAATAGATTAATTAACTATTATAATATGAATTTCATTTTATAACTAAATATAATTTTCGAATATATGTTAATGGTGTTTTCTTCTGTTTTTTACTTATATGATTCAGAAGTTAGTTATGGGAAAATGAAACAAACATTTGTTTAAAATATTTTAGTTATGAAACAATGTTTGAGATATGTGAAGAATGGATTTACGGGTTCAATGGTCCGCTTTGTTAAATTATGCTTTTACTATATAAATTTTATATAACAAAGAAAAAGAACATATTTTCATAGTTGCTTAGGTAACAAGATAAACTAAGGCCCTCTTGTCCACTATAAAAAAAATTTTGATTATTAATTCGCCAATTAGGGGGCATCATACATATCTATCAACTTAAGAATTTTATAACGTCCCAAAACAAAAGATTGTACATTTTTACCTGACATGTCAATTCTTTTATTTTGGGGTATTTGCGTTTCTTAAGCTAATGGACATGAAAGGACTAGTAAAAACTAAGTATACAATAGTTCATCCGGAATTTTAAAGAAAGGGAATACGAATGATAAATTACTTGTCCTTGGCAGAAGCGATCTTACTCTATTATCGTAGTTAATTATTTATGCTCCCATTACGATACCCTTTTTCTGATAAAACAAAAAAACGGATACTTCCATCATAGGAGCGTCCGCTATAAATATACTTCTATATGGTTAGTATTTTTCTACCCTAAAAATTCCTAAAAAGAATCTACTATTAAATCTTCGATACCTCTTACCTTACTCTGAAAACCCCTAAAAGGGAGTTTTGTTATTGATATTATTTTAAATAAAATACGTCTGTATTAAACGTTCCTAAATATACAGAACCTGAAGATGTTGTTTTGTACGTATCAACTTTCAAACGATATTTTCCCTTTTCATAAATGCCTACGCCATCATAATTGACTTTACCAATATCAATGTTCATTCCTACATATTCTCCAGGTACAAACCAAGAAATTAAAGGTTTGTTCACATTTTCCCACTTGCCATTTGCACGCTGAATTTGTGGTTGCATACGAAGCTCAACTTCATAAGCCTTGTTGTCATTTTTAATTTTAATATTTATATATGAATCTGTAACAACATAATGAATTGCTTTTGTTGTATTTACGCTAGCTCCGTAACCTGAAGCCGCAGCTGCTTTTGATACGGGGTTAACTAATTCTAGAGTAGCTACACCTCCTAATGCGATTGCTGAAGCCAACATTGTCATACCCATTTTCTTTTTCCATGGTTTCATGTGAAATCCCTCCCAATTTCCAATGATTTTATCGTGTTAATTTTACTGACTCTGTTTACATTGTATCAATTGAACCAGCAGCATTTTCAACTTCAACTTTCACACGGAAAGTACCTATTTCAGCGATTGATTAGCCATTGCCTGTTGAAACAATAATTTCTTTATTTTTACAAACTGGTAACATAGCCCCCCTTCCAGATTCATTCCATTACGTCGAAATTAAGGGTATTAATTCTATTAATATGTTATAAATCTCATTTTAAAATCCCATTATAATAATATTAATTTTCTCTCTTCTTTGCATATTTACAACATGGAGAATACAGAGACAACTCTTTCAAAACTTTATTAGGGGAAAGTTTTAAAAAAACATTATAATAATATTTACATAAATGTAATATGTAGTAAATTGATACATTAAACACTAACTATTCTTAATATTTAATAATCTTATTCTTTGCACTACAAAGAGCAACATTAACATTTCAAAAAAACAAGCAAAGTACGTTTAGGTAAAGATATCCAGATTTCTCCTTATTAAAAATAAGTCAGCTCTTTTATATAAAAAGGATGTAAGGTTTGTAAATTAGTCAAATGTAACTCCTCAATATTCTATGCACCAAAGAAATTGACATATTCCCAATGTAGAGATCCTCCCCCTATCAGAAAAGAAGAGTTCCATACAACAATGATGAAAGTGAACTAAAGTTTATAAAGGTATACCTTTAAGAACAAAATTTTAATCCACATAAAATCAAGGTTTGTCATGTTTATAAACATTTATTAATCCCTATTAACCTTTATAAACTTCTTAACGTACCATTTTCTTAAAATGATATGGTGACCCCTATAAGCCGAAAATTATGTTCTTCACATAAAGAAAAGACACCCAAAGGCGTCTTTTCCGACAGTTTTTTAGCAGAAGCAGCTGCACCCGATAATGATTAATAAGATAAAGAGTACAACAAGTAAAGCAAACCCTCCAGCGAAACCACAGCCACCGCAACTACCACTATATCCCATAACAATAGTTCCTCCTTTAAGTAAGAGGGAAAACAAGGGTGTACGCATATAATTTGACGGATTCAATTTACTTTATGTTTTTGCGAAGAAATTGAGCAGGTCCTTTTTAATAAAAAAAAGACGCCATAAAGCGCCTCCCATTTGGGTAAATAAGAAGTAAGGTTTCAAAGATAACTGAAAAAAATAGAACAGTTGCTTAGATTTTATTACTATTTTTTTCTGAATGAACATGTATTATTACATATCATTGTAAATCCCTGTATTTTCCATTCGATAAAATATATTACAAATATTCACAAAGTTTAAATAAACATTTCTACAAATTCAAAATATTTACAATAATTTTGAAGGTGGTACATTTAAGGTGCAAGTTATAAAAAATATTTAAGGGGGATTTATTATGTTCAAGAAATTAGTAGTAGGAGCATTAGCAACTGGTATTGCATTGACAGGGGGGGTTGGGGCAGCTTCAGCAAGTACAGAAAGTACAGCAAGTTCTGTAAACGAAATGGCGCCAATATGTGAATCTTATTACTATATTGGTAATGGTAAGTATGAAAGATACATTTATTATTCTGATGAAATCTATCCTGATTCTTTTCAAGAGTACACTTGTCATGGGTTAATGCAGTGGCATTTAAAAAATATTGATGGGTCTGGAGTAGCTCGTTATGAAGGAAGGGTACAATAGAAAATAGATATCTGTATGAAAAGCCTCAATATCTGAGGCTTTTTTCTTTGTGTAGGTTTTTTTAATGTATAAAGAAAAGACACCCTAAGGTGCCTTCCTCCGACTTGAACCACATTCATTTTGTATAAATTTATCCGTATTATCCCTTTGTTTATACGTGTAAACACATCCTATAAAACAGAATCGTCTATATACACTAGATTGTTAGTTTACAAAGCATAAGAGATTTGAGATCAGTAATAGAGTGAAGGCATATCTTTTATAATGGTCAATATGTTACGTCTTTTAAAAGAATCTGCTTTATAGAACATGTCCACAATTTATATTTTACTACATATAATATTCATTTAGTGTAAATTTTGCATATATGTATAATTACATAATTTTTATGAGAAATAGAGAGTATAAATTGATATTGTGTAGTAAAGATAAGGCCCACCTACGGAAATAGGTGGGCTTTTTTATTCGGTACTACTATCTCATTGCACAAAAGGGACTTTGCATTAAAATAATATCATATTCTTAAAGTTTTTATATTGAGAAATAAAGAGAAGACACCCTAAGGTGCCTTCCGACTTGAACCACTTTATTTTTAATAATATAGTGCTAAGTTTAAAAACTATAGGGATTTGTAGGTAATTTTTACGAAATTATGAGTGTTTTTCATTCTGTATTTCAATAAGTTTTTCTTTAATCATTTGTATATAATGTTCTTTTTCTGTTAATTCAAATATAAATAATGCTTTTTTCATGTTATTAACAACAGCTTCTTCATTAGGTTGTTTAAGTTTTAATAAATTCGAAGCTTTAAAATAGTATCATTCACCTAATAGGTAGAGAGTATTTAGATTTATAGCTATTTTGATGCCCTTGTCACTGTATTTTATTGATTCTTCATATTGATTCATTAGATTTAAACATTTCGTTAAATTAAAAACGACTTTTAATTTAATTTCTTTATCTCTAGGGAAATCCATATTGTCAAAATTTCTTAAATATCTTTTTAATATATTAATAGATTTTTCATATTCTTTATTTTCCGCATATAATATAGCAATTGATTGCATAATATCTATTTCTCTTTCTGATAAACAATGAACATTCGTTACAGTTAGTTTTAATGCATTATTTAAAAGAGTTAAAGCAGTTTTTATTGATCTATTCACTTCAAATATAGCAATTGCTTCATGCCATATTAGAAATTGTTTCTCTTCTTTTGTTTGAAAATTATTTAAGTATTTCTCTTTTTTTACTATTTCATAAAGTTCTTTATATTGTTTTTGTTTTAAGCAATCTTTTATTACACATTTTACATTTTCTATATATTTAATTTTTTTGTTTTGAGTTAGTGCAAATATATTATTTGGATCAACACCAAGTCTTTCAGATAATTGATATAACAATATACTAGATGGATAAATCACACCTTTTTCGATCTTGCTAATTTGACTTTGTGAACATATTCCATGACATAATTCAGATTGTGATATATTTTTTTCATTCGAAGTTCTTTAATGGTAATACCCAAATCGTTAAATTCCATTTTCTCCACCTACTATTTAGCGCTTTATTAGTATAATATTCTTTAACCTTAATGTAATGTAAAATTAATATAGTTGCAATTATTGTTTGTTGTAAAGGTCTTATCCTTTCTATAGGAAGATGAGGCTTTTTTTGCATAAAAAAAGACACCCTGAGGTGCCTTCTTTTAGCTAAATAACCACTTCAAATGTAAAATATTTATAATTATAAATAGATCAGCAATATTTCATATCATAATTATTTTATCATGTTTTATAAATCTTAAAAACAAACTATTTAACTATATCAATAATAAAATTTTATACATACAATGTATTAAATCTAACAGAAGGGAGGGTTCGCCATGCAATTAGTATGTTTTAGAATAGTTGATGGTCAATACTTCTTATTTGTAGAAGATATCCAGATTCCTGTACCAATTCCAGCGCTTGTTGCAGCTCTATTAATTGGTTTAGGATTAATCCCGCTTTGTTCCTAATTTAAGGGATTCCAAACAGTTCTACCTTTCAATTGATAAGCCCTCAAGTGTATAAATACTTGGGGGTTTTCTTATAAAGAAAAGACACCCTAAGGTGCCTTCTGACTTGAACCATTTTAATTATATTTATTGGGTAATCCTATTTTATAACATCAGTAATATAAGATATATAGTTAGAGAATTGTTTTTAAGAACAACAGTATATTGCTTTATCAAATGATTTTTCAGGAATATAGACTTTATCACCCTCAATTTTGTACTCAATATTATTCCTTTTTAGGATTTCAGTGTTAACGGTATCAACACTATCACCCCATCTTACGAATTTCGTATTATCTTCTTTTTGATAGAAATAAAATGCTATTAACAAAATAAAACATGACAAACATAGGAGAACTATCTTTTTTTTGTTCAAAACAATCACCTCTTTATTTGATTTGTAAAAAAAAAAACCTGTATAAAAAATAATACAGGGTTTTTTTTACAATACTACTTCTTAGCTATTTCTGTCGCCATTTGTTCTAACTAATTGCTTATTAACGATTCTAGCAAGACCGCCATTTGCTACTGCATTTTTTAAATGATTGCTGTATTGTTCTATACTCCAAGAATAATTGTTGTATGCAAGCATTCTACCAATCCAGTTATTATGTAAATCCATTTCTAAATCAATTCCAGAAGCATATTGCTCATGAGCATTCGTCCAAATTTGCGCTCTGTCTTCTCCAAAATCACGTCCTTTATTACCACCTAAACGTTTAACAAGGGAGGCGTTCCAAAATGAATGTCTAAATGCATCTCCATTCCCTTGATTAAGTGAGGCCTGACTGTAATGATTCTTAGCTGCTTGTATTGCTGTAACGCCGCAAGCACTATAAATTGCGAATTCAAAAGGATTATTCTTAGCTAAGTTAACTTCAGCATCGGATAATTTACCAAATCCAGGGATTTCATATGAATATGCTGCAGCATAAGAAACGGTTTGGTTATTTTTAATTTTTTCAGCAACTAACTGATTTAGTTCATCTGTAGACTTACTAAATTCTGCATTTTTAACTTCTTCATAAATAGCATTTAAAGATTCTAAACTAATAGATTTAACTTCTTCAGTAGTTAAATACTGTTTTCCTTGTTTTGTATCATTGATGTTTAATATTTTTGCTTTTGCAGGCATGTTGGACTTAAAAGCTTCTACTTTTGCTGTATCTGCTTGCGCTGCATAAGAATTACTTGGCAATACCACTCCACTTAACATTCCTAAAGTTAATGCTGTAACACCTAATCGCTTTAAATTTTTAACTTTTTTCATAATTTCCCCAAAATTTCCCTAATATTTTTAGTACAATTAGAATTGTAATATATATCTTTTTGGATTTCAATATTTCTCTAAAAATTTTAAATAAATGTAATTTTTTTATTTTTTTACTAATTTGTTGTTAATTGGATTTAGAATAAGTACTTTTAGGGAATAATCATCTTGTAGTATTTTTAAACTAAAAAAGACACCCTAAGGTGCCTTCCTCCGACTTGATTAACATGAGATTTTTCTTATAGTACAAATATATCTGGGTTCCCACCCAACTTTGTTTCACCACATCTATTCATAAATTTTAATTAATTTATGGTTTAGACTACACACATTTATACATTTCAAACACCAAATCGTCTAACTTACTTGTCCATCTTAATCCAGAAATTTCAGGGAAAAGAGATCTATAATTACCCCAGTTTAAGATATGAATATCCTGAAATTCTAAATCCTTTAGCGAGGATATACTCCTAGCATTATATGCAGGTTTATGTACGTAAATTAACAATCTTTCAGCCAAGTCAATTTCAACTGACCATTCAGTTTCAGTTGGGTTTTTAGAACCATGAAACCTTCCAACATATATTTTAGTATTGTTAGAATCGTTAGTGTCCAGCCAATTTTCTTGGGAAATTCTTTTTCCTAGAGTCTGAAAATCGGCTTTTCCAATATACAACAGAACATCATTAGCATATATTGGGTAATTTCCTGTATGCATGCTGCTTCATTAGGGAAAAACCCATTTCCTTGTAAAGTCGCTTTTGGAATTATGGACACAAATTTTTTTGCGGAATTCAAATGAAAAGGTCTGCTTATTCAGCAGACCTCCCATCAAAAGAGATAGCTTAAGAAAATTCACAGAAAATCCAAACTTATCTTGATGAGCATGTATGGTGAGCCCAATTAGTTTTTGCTGACTGCCCTATTACAGAAATTTCTTAACAGGAGTAAATAAAATAAAATTAACATTTACGATACTTAAAACTCTTTTCTATATAATTGGGATTAACTTTTTAATTGGAATAGTTGGAACTAGTATTTACATGGACTATATTAAGTAGTTCAACTTTTCATTTCTTTGAATAAAGTTCAGTATTCAGTTAATGATAAGAACAAGCTACTTTTCCCCAAAGTAGTCCTTTGTTGCAGTGTTTGTAAGAGCAGTTTGCTTTCGCTAGCTGCTCTTTTTTATTTCTCACTTTAAATCATGATGTTTCGAATCAGATTGATCATCAATTTCTTGAAATATATTTGAATTATTATTTTTTGCTTGTAAATCTGTTGGATTATTCGATAGTATATTTTGATTTAAAATTTGAGGTTGAATTAATCTTTTTAAGTCTCCTACTGTTAACGGCTTAGCATCTTCTTTTAATTCATACCCTAATTGACCATTTGGTTCTAACGTTGCTGTTTTTACATCTCCAATTCTTGAAATCCCTTGGTTACGTAATCTCATTTCTAATTGATCTACTGTTAAACGCATTTTCTTCAAGTTAGAAACATTTAAAATACCGTTTTCAATCACTATTTTAGATTTGCCAGTAATAAACTTCTCAAATACATTAGATTTTAATTGGAGATATTCTATAATAACTACTGAAATGACAAATATAAGTGCACTTACAATAGCCTTTAATGCACTTTTTTCTACAATAGGTTGTACAATAATTGTACCAATAGAAATCATCACTACAGTTTGTGCTAATGTCATCTGCGAAATAGACTTTCTACCTGCTACTCGTAATAAAAGAATGCCGCTCAAAATTAAAATAAATGATTCCCATATAAAATTCATATAATCCCCCTCTAACAAAGAATCTCCATTTTACATTTCCCTTTTGTACTCGAATTAATACTTTACCTACTATTTTGCAAGATGTGCTTTTGTAATAACCCTGCATAACATTTTGAATCGCGTATACACTATTTTTGTAAGTGCAGCGTTTCTTTTGTACAACGAGCAGTTAGTTTTATTAACTAACTGCTTTGTTGTGCTTACTAAAGTTTTTATTTCGCTTTCTTGTATATCATTTTTGCTTCTGCTCATCCTATAGCTGTAACCTTAAGTTACAACGTGTTGTGGGTATCGTTCTTGTTGAACAATAAAGCAGTCAGTTCATTGAGCTAGCTGCTTTATTATTTAAATAAACACCACCACTTAATAAGTACAAACTAACGTTTTTGTTCACTTGTTCATTGCAGTTATGTAATATTCATATGATATTCTTTTTCAATATTAATTTTGTTCATAGAGTACCTTGAAAAGCACTCTTTCATTTTCGAATGTAGTCTTATCATAATTACTAAATGTAAAAAACAGTTAAAAAGTTGCTGAGAATGAACGCAATAAGTTGCTTTCTCTTTTTTATTGTCACCCTTTATATTTGAACTGATTTTTCTGTGCTAACAGATTGTTGTTTTTTCATGAATATAAGTAACATAAATACAGTTATGATTGAACGATAAATATGAAATGACGCTGTTAACTCACACCTAGATGCAAAACCTTTCCCTTGGAATACAGGTGTAATTTCAAGCTCTGGTATATCAATAATGTGCATATATTCTCCAGCAACTCCGACAACCATTCCTTTTATTGACCACGCAAAACCCGTTATGATTCCAGTACTAGCTGCGTCCCCTGTGCCAATTTGTGAATGCCATCTCCATTGATTGATTTTAACTTTTTTTAGATTTTTTTTAAGTACAGAATGAATATCTTGCAACTTTTTTGCTATCTCTCCAATACTATCAATCTGTGCCATTACTTTATTTTCAATACCGCCCTCTTCTTCCGCTTTTTCAATTTTTTGTCTAGTCTTTTTTTTCTGCTTTTCTATTCTCTCTAACACATCGAACGTATACTTGAATTTCCATATTTTAACTTGTAGTAAACACTGTTTTTCTATTTCTGTATATAAGAAAGTAACTTTCAAAGATATTTTCAAAAACAATATAAACAAAATAATCAATAACAAAATCCCAATCCCAATTACAAGCCACTTCATGCTTATCATCCTTTCATTCCATATCCATTATCGACATGCTCAAGGAATATTATACAAATTCTGAAAATCACGTATGAACAATCATCTTTAAACAATGAACAACATACAGCGTCTATCTTAAAATCCTTGTTTTGCAATCATAATAATTAAATAGCATGGTAGAATGTTAATCGTTAGAAAGAACAAAAAGTACACGATTTTTGAAATGCTACTATATAACTAAAAACACCTCTTACTATCGAACTTAATTAGATACGATAGTAAAAGGTGTTTCTGCTTGTTCTATTCCATTAAATCACTATATATATTGTTCTACTTCAATTAGTCTATTTTATATTTATGAGCTAACTGTACGTTAATGATAAATCTTATATTATATCCTATTATTGATTATTATTTTCTTGAATTTCTTCAGAAGATTCTTCTGTTGGATCTGGCTCATCTTCATCAACGCCATTGCAATCATATAACAAACCTACAGATAAAACAGTGGACATAAAAACAAGTAAATATTTTCTTTTCTTCATGGGGTAGCACCAGCTAATATTTTAAATTACCCTCTAAATGAAAATTTTGTGTTTTTATAGCATAAAAATTTATTTTTTTCCTTTTGAGGGTGACTTGTTTTCTTAAATTGATGGACATGGGGTTCAGCCGAGATATATGTAAAAATAGGTCATAATGCTACATTATTTACCAACAGTTGTTTTTTAGGATATTGGTAACATAAATCTTGCATCATATAATGAGCAAAAAATAAGATGCAATCACTAAAATAATCACAATCACTAAAATTGATAACCCTACTATTAATGCTGTATGTGCTTTAAATGTTTGTGAGTTAATGCTTCTACGCTTAATCAGATAGTGTGTTGTTGCAGTAATAATAATACATATTCCAGCAACAACTGATCCTACTCCAATGCCAATAGCAATTTTATTGTTTAATGTGGAAAGCTCTTTTCGAACAGCTAAATGAAGATTAGCTACAAGAAATCCCAAACCGGCAATGGTAATGGCAGTGCGAAGCCAAGCCAGGTAGGTTCTTTCATTGGCTAAATGTTGCTGAATATATTTCGAGTCCACTGTTTCAAATGATTTTGATTTAACCTTGTTTTGTTCCATTACATAGACCACTCCATTAATCGGCAGTATAGTGTAGTTGTGCGTATCCCTTCTTACGTCTATACAACGCGATAAGAATGCTACAAATAATGCATCCAAGTGAGACTAACTGAGCAATTCTAATATGGGATGTTAACATAAGACTATCTGTTCGTAAGCCTTCTACAAAAAATCTTCCTATGGAATACCATAATAAATAGGTTAAAAAGATTTCTCCCCTTTTTAAATTGGCTTTCCTTAATAAAAGTAATAGTATTACTCCAATAATGTTCCATATAGATTCATATAAAAACGTTGGTTGATAATATGTACCATTTATGTTCATTTGATTAATGATAAATTCCGGTAAATGAATAGATTCTAAAAAATCTTTTGATACAATTCCTCCATGAGCTTCTTGGTTCATAAAATTTCCCCAACGTCCGATTGCTTGACCTAAAAGTAAACTTGGCGCTAAAATGTCAGCCATTTTCCAAAATGAGAGATTCCGTTTTCTTGTAAACCATATAGTTGTTAATACAGCACCAATAATGCCACCATGAATTGCAATTCCCCCATGCCAAATTGCGAAAATTTCTTCAGGGTTTTGCTTATAAAAGCCCCATTCAAATACTACATAATATATTCGTGCTGAAATAATCGAGATAGGTAAAGCAAGAAAAATTAAATCAGAAAATGTTTCTGAAGAAATCCCACGTTTTTTCCCTTCATTATTAGCTAAGATAAACCCTAATATAGCTCCGATACCAATAATAATTCCATACCAATTTACATTTAGTGGCCCTAAGTGAATTGCAATAGGGTTTAAAGGTTGAATTTGTCCTATCATTGGGAAAATACCCCTTTTCATTTAAGAAATATAATAATATTTACAATCTATGTTAAATCTATTATACATTGAACTTTATCAATATATAAGTGAAGTTTGGTTCAGATATCTTTAAAAACAAGGTATATCCTAGATTCCATTCCCATTATATTTTTTCCATTTTTTATGGAACTAAATTTTCTCAGTATATATTTCCGTTAAAATGTGACGGTATCCCAAATATTATTTTTAAGCGAAATGAAAATAAAGAAAAGACGCTCTAAGACGCCTTTCTTTAGGCAGATAAAAAGTTAGATTTCCAATCTAATATGAAAAATATAAGCAGTTTCTTAAGCTTTATCATAAGTTTATAATAATTTTTAATGTAATATTATATATTGTTAATAATAAAGATACTCCAAACAAGTTCATCTTTTAATCGCAGTTTAGAAGGAACAGATTCATTGTCTTCTTTTGAAAGCCTCCCGTTAAAAGACTATACGCTCTACTTGGGATTTACTTCCAATTGAGTGGTACCATTTTATACATTTCAATTCAATGAGTAATAGTAGAGACATCAAAAATAAGATCAATCCGATTAATTAATTTACCTTCTGAGGAAATCCTAAAATCAAATCTTTTATATCTCTCTATAAAATGCTTGTTTCACTTCCTTGAAATATAACATAAAATAATTCATTGAGTATCCTTTTTTATTTCAAATCAAGATTCTTAGCAGTGTTTAAAGTAAATTACATGAATTCAAAGTTAATTGTGTGGTTAAAAAGATTGATTAACAGGTTGGTATATAATAACTAAAGTTTGCACTTCTGATTCTGGAGCTGTAGATAATGTATAATATCCTTTTTCGATCCTATATTTCCATGCATCGTATGCATGGCTACCACTATTTAAGAAAGTATTTTCTAAGAATGTTCTTAAGTTAGGGTTTGCGTATTCTAATACAGAACCAGCATAATTTAACATTGCTGACCTTTGATTTTAAATGCTTATTCCTTTATTTTAAATCATATATTTATATATTTAAAAATGAAGTAATACGGATTTTGTTTTTTCCCAATCTTTTTAAATATGAATAATATATGAATAATTTCTCTTTATCATCTTAATATTTTTATAACATGCTATTATATAGATGAAATGGAATTAATTAGAACTATTTTATTAGAAATCATATCCCTATTTTTATTCAAGAAGGAGGGAAAAATTATGAATAGAAGTTCCGTATCATCTCTATTTGCTGCTTGGATAAGTGTAATTAGTAATTTAATTATTTGTTTATTAAAAATCGGGATTGGCATAGTTTTCCGAAGTCAGGTATTGATAGCAGATGGTATTCATAATGGAGCTGACATTTTAGCATCTGTTACATCTTTAAGTTCCATAAAAATTGCGGATCAACCTGCAGATAATACATACCCATATGGTTATGGGAAAGTGGAACACATATCTTCTGGGATTATCTCTATTATCCTGATGCTTGCTTCTTTCTTTATGTTGTATCAATCAATAGAATCTCTTTTTCACCCTTCTAATGATGCCCACATAATTACATTCCTTGTAGCAGTCGCCTCACTTATTTGGAAATTAATTTTATATTCGTACACGATACATATTGGCCAAAAAGAAAATAGTCAAAGTTTAATAGCAACTGCCTATGATCATCTTGCAGATGTATACACTTCATTAGCTGCAATTTTAGGAATCGGTATTACATTACTTAATAATATATTTCCAATCCCCTATGCAATTTATAGTGATCCCTTTTTTGGAATAATAGTTTCAATACTAGTATTTAAAATGGCTATAAAAATTGGAAGAAACTCTTTAAAAAACTTGATGGAAGTTTGTCTACCTGCAAAAAAATGCACTGAATATCAAAATCTTATTCAAGTGCATCCTTATGTAAAACAAATTAACAAACTTTGTGCTCGGGATTATGGTCGTTATATTATTATTGATGCCCAGATATGTATTCCTGAAGAGTTAACTATCTATCAAGGAAATAAGGTTTGCAAAGAAATCCAAACTATAATTACTCAATATGACCCTAAAGTTAAAGAAGTTTTTATTAATTTAATACCATGGGATAAAAAAAGATAGTTTTATTTTTGAATAAAATACTTTGGTTTAACATGAAATGTTCTGCATAGAGCATGTATCTGATTGAATGCTCTGTTAATACTCATAAATCGATAGTTCTACTTCACTCAATTTATGAGTATTAACATCTAATAATCCAGCAGCTTCCCCTTGAGACATTCCGAATAAATACCGAAGTTCTGTTGACTTCTCTCATTAAGATTACTCGCAACATTTCGTTTCCACTGAATAAAACTCAATATTCGTTCTGAACCACATTCCATGATTGGAGGAGCAGTTAGGCTTTTGTTAGCTGCTCTTTTAACTTTTTGGATGGCCATACACTTCTGTATAATCCCAATGTCCTTTACACTCAGTTGAATTAGGCGCCATTTTGAAGTCTGTTAAACTTACTGATACACACTCTTTTAAATTAGAACAAATAGGAAAATACATATTCCAATAACACTCTGTGTAGCTACAAGTTAATTCTTGATTACCTTGCACTTGAGCAACCTTCATAAATAATTCTTCAAATTCATCCATATCTATTCCTCCTCAGTGAATAAATTCCCAAATCATGTATATAATATAGCTACACTTAATTATTGAACTTCCTAATTTAAGCTTTAAATGAATAAAATTCTAAATATTTTCTGATACTATGGAAGAATTTAAAAGGTGGCTTTAAATTCTTCTCACTCTAGCTCTCTTGGTCGAGAGGCGGGCAGTTAGCTTTTGCTAACTGCTTTTTTATTTCTTTCCTGTTCTTGCTTCTTAAAGAACTCTTTAATTGTCTTTTCCGAATAGTACACATTCTTTGTTTCTCCATGAATAAAATCTATAACTTGGCATATAATATCTACGCATCTAGATTATTACCTTTGTATCGAGCAGTTAGACTGGGCTAACTGCTCTTTTATTTGTGAAAAAATGAAAGTTTTTATTTAGTTTCACTGTTATCATTCACACTAGTACTAGTACCGCTAAGACATTAAAAAATCAACATAAATATCACAATTTCACCAAAATTTATAATTAATTTTCACAATATACAAAATGTTATATTTTTATCTTTTTTCTATTAACTGTTACTATTAAAAGTCAACAGCCCCATAAAAAGCAGCTAGCCGGTTCCTTATTTTACAGGAAATCGGCTAATCTGTTTTAATACGTACAATTCTCTTTTTTGGATATGGTGACCCAAATTAGTTTTTCGACATCTCCACTTGTTAATTTTTTATTTATCTTCTTTTAACTCATACCTTAATTGTCCATTAGTACATGGGTTGCTTTATTCATCTTCAATTTCCGAAAATCCCCTGTTTCCACGATTTTATTTCCAATTGATCTACTGTTCATTATAATTTTTCAAGTTAGAAACAAAACTCATCCCGTTAACCTTTTTGAAAATATTAATTTTAAACCCCTTTTAGATTTGAGATAATACTTTATGATTTAAGAACTTCTTTAGACACCTTAGAATGCGTACAAACAAACTGCTCAATCATTTGATTTAACTCTGTAGCCGCTTTTGTTGGTATTTGATGTTTTGCACCCGTAATAAATCTTAATTCATTACATGGCAATTCTTCATGTAGTAAGTTTGCATGACTATAAAAAATTTTGTCATTTTTTCCATAAACCAATAACATAGGTAGATGAATGCCTTTAAGGCGATTGGTACAATTATAGTGCAAACTATAGCGATAATATTGTTCGATATTTTTTGCATTACCTTTCCGAGCTTCTCGAAACATTCTTTTAAATAATTTTTTTGTATTAGAATTTCCCCACGAAATGGCAAATGCTAAAAATGAAATTGCTCTTGCTTTCGCCAATTGGACACCTAGAGAAATCTTGTTTTTTAAGTACCCTTTACGCACTTCTGACATTCCACCTATTAAAATTCCCCCTAAACTATTTTCGGGATATGTTAATAAAAATTCCAAGGCAACTGAGCTTCCTGTTGAATACCCACATACAAAAGACTTTTTTATTTCCAAGTGGTCCAGTAAACTCTTCATATCTTTAGCAATTAGTGAATACGTAATTGGCTGACTTGAACTCTGACTGTTCCCATGTCCTCTGACATCAAAAGCGATTACTTTAAAATTTCTAGATAATTCTTCTATCTGATATTCAAAATTTTCACAGGTAAGTGTAGGTGGGTGTATAAAAATGATAGGAGTCCCTTCTCCTTTTACTATGTAGTAAAGACTACATCCCTCTACCTCTAACTTTGGCATGTATTGAATCACCCCAACAATTTATAATCTCTTAATAAAATTCTACTGATTTCATAAGTATTTTACTCTTAATAATTTGTATAAAAAGAAAGAAATATACTTACTTCCTATTTTGTAAAAGGATTCAATATTCATTTCTCTCTTTACAAAACATAAAATGTTCAAAAAGTTCATTTTGATTAACGAAACATGTTAGACAGATATATACCCAGTTCATTAGTCATTTTGAGAATAAAGCTTTTAATACTTTTTATTCCTGCATAGCTCTCCTCAACTCGCTTATACTATAACTGTAACTTGAAGTCACAAATTATTGATCGGTGCGCGTGGGCTTCCTTTTTACTACACGTAAGTATTTGGAATTTGCCATATAAAATGAAGCTTATTAAACATTCTTTACCTCTAAAAAATATCGAATAATAGAATATTATGGTATTAAGTAAGTACTATTAAAAAGGTGAATGATATGAAAAGATTTCTAACTTTGTATGTCTTAGTTTTAATTTTAACGGGATGTTCAGAAAAAACACCCTCTCTTAAAAAGAATGAATTACAAGTTAAACAAAAAGATAATAAATTGATTCAAAATACAACACATTCATTTCCAAAAAATAAATCTTTACAACCATCTCCCACTTCAGCCACTAAAAAAATCATTTTAGATGTGCCGCTTATATCACAAAAGCCAGAATTAAAATATGGATGCGAAGTTACAAGCTTAGCGATGGTATTACAGCATGCAGGTATTAAAGTTAATAAAATGGATTTAGCTAAAGAGATAAAAAAAGATCCTACTCCACTGTCTACAAATAAAAGTGGAGACATTATTCAATGGGGAGATCCTAAAGAAGGTTTTGTCGGAGATATAACTGGGAAAAATAAGGGATACGCTGTCCACGTTCAACCGTTACAAGAATTAATGGAACGTTATCTACCAAATCGCACAGTAAACTTAACAGGAAAAACTTTTAATACTGTGTTAGCTCAAATTAAGCTCGGTAAACCTGTGGTAGTATGGACTACAGGAGATTATCGCCTTCCAGATAGATGGGAGTCTTGGAAACATGATGACAAAAAAATTACAGCTCCTTTGGATTTACACGCTGTTGTTATTGTAGGGTTAGAGGACAAATACATTTATATCAATGACCCATTAACTGTGAAAAAAGCACATAAAGTGAGCCAAGATATCTTCATTGAATCGTGGGAAGCATTAGGGAAACAAGCATTATCCTATCGCTAATGCAATTTCATTAAATAGTTAATACTTCCTTTAGGTGCACCTTGTCTATACAAAAAATAAAAAATACTCATTAAATCCACTTTCGTTTCGCATACTATTTCTAATGTCATTTATACTACGTTTGTAAATCAAGGTTACAAATCATTGCTGTAAGTGTGGGCTTGTAAGATGTAATAAAGCAGTTAGTTCCATTTACTAATTGCTTTATTGCACAAAAGTAAGATTATTCATTTTTAGCTACAGATCACTATTTTCAAGTATATATGCTCTGTTATAACAGTAGCACAAACACAATTACAAGTTTTCTAAAGAGGTGTAATTATGATTGATTTTTTAAAAGAAATATCACTAGTACTATTAAGAATAATCACCATCTTACCTTTATTGCTATTTGTCACTCTATTTATGGGGAAACGAGCAATTGGTGAATTACCTATATTCGACTTTCTCATTATTATTACATTAGGTGCTGTTGTTGGCGCTGATATAGCTGATCCTAGTATTAAGCATTTTCCAACGGTAATAACTATCATTGCAATGGGTATTCTCCAAAAAAGTGTTGCTAGTTGGAAAATATCAAATCGAAAATTGGATAAATTGCTTACCTTCGAACCAACAATTGTTATTCAAGATGGAAAAATTCTCGATAAGAATCTAAAAAAGATACGTTATTCTATTGATAATATTTTACAAATGTTAAGAGAAAAAAACGTATTTGATATTAATGATGTTGAAACAGCAATCATTGAAGCAAATGGTGCATTAAGTGTATTAAAAAAGCCTTCAAAAAATACAATTACACTTGAAGATATTAAAATACAAAACAAAATGTCTGCTATTTCCTTCCCTATTATCTTAGAAGGAAAAGTTTGTTTGAATATTTTAGAAAAGTTACATATAAACGAAGAATGGCTAAACCAACAATTGTCAGATCAAGGCGTTAATAATATAAATGATATCTTTTTTGCTACAGTAAATTACAACCTTGATTTGTATGTTTCTTTGCGAAATGAAAAGAATATAACAATTCCACCAATAGTACATTAATCAATTTATATGCCAGCTAGAATGCACGCTAATTTTTCAAAAATACATAAAAACTAATCACTAAGTTCTGTAATTTAACATTCCGTTAACATAATTTGCTGAACATTGTTTGTAGCTAAATTCTCTAAATCATTCTGTACATTACATCTCTAACTGAAAGTATTGATTTTCAGTGTTAAATATCTAAATGCCCCGTAATAAACCACATGATTGTTTCGTATTGATAGAATATTCACACTTATAATCATGATGTAAAATGTTCCAAAATTTCATATTGATCAACAAAACATTGTAAACACTTTGAACAAATATAATTTTTTCATGACCACTCCCTTTTTGAATAAAGCTGTTATTAAGTCTTATTCCTACATAACTCTTCCAATTTCTTTTATACTATAATTGAAACTTTAAGTTAGAATTCACTGTTTTCAAGCGCTAATTATTTTTATACAATAAGTTGTTATCAAATTGCTTTAACTACTTTAATGTACAAAATGATGTGTTTGTTTAGGTTAGTTTTCTTGCATATCAGAATAATATTCCCCCCCCTGTTCATACTATCACTGTAACTTTCACTTACAAAATATTTCTGTAAGCGCAGTGTTTCTTTTGTACAACGAGCAGTTAGTTTATTAACTAGTTGCTCTGTTGGATAGTTAGATAGGTAACTTTTGTAAGAAAACAAAAAGTTACTTTCTATAGGAATTCAAAATACACAAATGTTCTGTCATATCATTTACGATGGATGCTATTAGTTAGATTCTAATTACTCTACAATTGCTAAAGTGATTGAATATAAAAGAATAATTTGCAGCATTCCAAGCGTAAATGATACATCTGGAATAAACTTAATAACAGAGTAAATAAAAAAGCGTGTTTTAAAAATTGTTATTAAAACACGCTCTTACTATCGTTAAATATTTAGTTATTTTATACTTCTAATCTCATTAAATCATTTGTTACTATAAAAAATATAATTCTAGATTGATAATCTTTGAATTTTATATATTGCTCAAAGAAGTAATTATCGTGACCCCTAATTTAATGCGCCATCATCTCGTGCGCAATATCATGTCCATTCATATCCGATGGGTAGTAGGTAGGCCAGTGTATAACTTCATCGAATAAAGCTTCACGATTGTCACCCCAATACAAGTGGTAGTGATTAGCTTTATTCGGATAAATACCATGATCACTAAATTGAATATACTGAGGAACTCCTTCTGTTTTATCTGCTAGTTTAAATATGTATCTTACACCTCTATTCCCTGCATCATATGTCAAAATTTTGTATCCATCATAGATATACTTGCCAGAATATTCTTCTTTGTTTTTGTAGAATGTTACAGTATCTCCTTGAATCACGATACGGTTCACATCTGTTTGATATCCTTCATTATAATACTCCTTATATTCTTTGGCTGACATTTTACCTTTATGTTTCGCTTTGTGAGCAAATACCTCATCAAGCGTTCCATCTTGTAAATACGGATATACAGATTGCCAGTCTCCTTTCCAATCGGAAAGTGGTCGATCCTTCACTTGATTGTCTTCAAAATATCCTTCAAAAATTCTTTCTGTTGATTTATCATGAGCATGACTATGGTTATGACTGTGATCGTGTTCATTTTCATGTGTATGACTTTCAGTTGTTTGCTCTTGCTTTTCAGAAGGTTTTTCTGCAACTGATGCGAATTGTGTTGCTTCTTTTAAAGTATTCACGTTTTCTTCCATTAAAGTGAAGTAATCTTTATTGCTCTTCGCATCGTCTTCAGAAATAGTAGCAAGGTGATTTAAGCGTAAAATTTTTGTACCAGTTTCTTTCTGAATAACTGATGCTACTTTTGGAGTAGAAAATGTTTCGAATAAAATGTATTTTAGACCGTATTCTTTAACTGTTTTTGTAATTTCAGCAAGCTTTTTTTGAGATGGTTCATCAGAAGCTGAAATCCCAGCAATAGGAATTTGTTTTAAACCATAGCGTTGTTCCCAGTAGCCATAGGCTGCATTGGAAACTAAAATTTCTTTCGTTTTTGCATTTGCTACAACAGCTTTAAATCGATCGTCTAAATCTGTAAATTTAGTTTGAAGTGCTGCAAAATTCTTTTCGAATTCTTGTTTATAATCAGGCTGTAATTCTACAAGAGCATTTTTGATTTTTTCAGCTTGTTTCATCGCTAGTATAGGATCTAACCACACGTGTGGGTCTTTATCGTGATGATGTTCATCTTCTTTATGTCCATCTCCATGATCATGATGTTCATCTTCGGTTGCTGCGCGCAGTTCGATGCCTTTTGATGCATTTACAATTTTAACATTTTCTTTTTGTAATGTTTTTTCCATTTTTTCAGCAAACGGTTCTAATTCTACACCGTTATAAATGAATAAATCGGCTTTCGCAATTTTCACTGTTTGTTTTTGGCTTGGTTCAAATGTATGAGAATCTGCACCAGGAGGGTAAATTGCTTCAATATTTACATAGTCTCCACCAATTTTTTTTGCGAAATCAGCAAGTGGGAAAATAGTTGTATAAACAGAAAGTTTCTCATCTTTTTTTACTGCACTTTCTTTTTTATTAGAACATCCAGCATAAATTAAAGTGAAAATAAGTAGGAATGAAAACATAGTTAATTTTTTTGGCATGAAATTCTCCTCTTTTCTTTTTTACAAGTTTATTTCCTCCAATTCTATGAAGAAAATATCGCTTTGACGCAAAGCGTAATGATTACGTTTTATCTCGCGAACCTAGTATAATACATCTTTTCGAAATTCGCAATAAATAATAATCATTACGATTTATGTTTGTTATCAACTTAAGAAACTGGTAGTTTCCCAAAACGCAGAAAATGAGTTAAATTCTCATAAATAACTGTAAAGCAATAAAATTTTCATTTTGGGTGACACTTCAAAATATTAGCGTGATGTGCATGCGGTACCCTCCCTATATATTTTTTCATTCACTAAAATATAAAAAGAAGACAGCCTACCTTTTTATTCCTTTAAAAGGTAGGCTGTCTTCTTTAAAATAGCTTCAATTTGTTGTGCATTTTTAGCATACATTTCACTTGCCTTTTTTGATTTTGTTTCTAAAGAAAATAGCTCAAAATCAGCATGACATTTTTTTAAAGATGCCAATAATAAAGGTTTGTTTTGAGGAGAATGCATTTGGAGTTTGTCATTGTAAATGTCTATAGTGAGTTGCCCGTATGAGTCAATTTGACCGAGAAACACATTTTCTATGACAACGCCGAGTTTTTCTAATTCAGAATGTAACCAAGAGCGGTTATGCCCACTTGCGGAAAGAGGTTCATCTAGTACATTTCCATCCATAATAACAGTTTGTGGTTCTTTTTCATTTGGCACTTTTAAACCGAGATCTTTTGCAGTAAGTGGTTGAGAATCTTTCTTTAATAACACATTTAATTCTCCGCTCGGTTCTAAGACAGCAAATTCAACTTCAGCTATACTGAATGCACCATTACCTCTAAGAAGTTCGAGTAACTCATCACTTGTATATTTTTCTTTCTTTAAATTATCTTCAAGTACTTTGCCATCCTTTATTAAAACTGTAGACTTCCCTTCAAAAAAATCTCGAGCCGTTTTATTTTTTAAAGAAAGAATTCCGACAAAAAAAGGTACCAATGCGAAAGTAAGTATGGCAAAGACGCCGTGGAAAAACTTTTGGTCTAGCCCTGTAGATACTTGAGCCGCGATACTACCAATTGTCATTCCCGCTATGTACTCAAAAAAGGAAAGGTGAGAAATTTGCCTTTTTCCTAAACATTTTGTGATAGTGAATAAAACAATTAATATGAATACAGAGCGGAGAATAACAAGCGTCCATTCGGGTAGGTGAGACATAGTCATTTCCTCCAATCTACTTAACACCCTTTATATTGAGGTTCTTCACGTTCTAATATTGAAACTCTATCCTTTAAATCAGAGATGACACTGTCCATTTCTAATATACATTCATGGAATACGCATTTTGCTTCATCGTCTGTAGAATTTAGCGAAAGAGAGCTTAAGCTTGCTTGAGCTCCCCTTTTACTAGCAAGGAAAGTTTTTACACTAGCGATGACAGTCATACAAACACTCCTTATCCTTTCGGTTAGAATAGCAATGCACCAATCAAGCCGAAAATAATAACTGCTGATACAACGACGAAATTAAAAGCGTTAAAAAAACAAGATAATGCAAAATTAAATTAAATGATGGGGGAAGCCTATCTTTTTTGGTTTTATTAGAATTGTTTATTTGATAACTTTCCAATTACAGTTAATTGTCGCTTTAATTGTTCCACGTTCTAATATGTAATTCGCGATAAGTTCAGACATATCAATTGGTATGTCTTTTATGATGGGTTTATTTAGGTACATAGAATAATTTCCGCCACCACTTGCGCGATAATTATTCATGACTACGTCATATTCTTGATTAAGTTGAATGGGATATCCTTCATATTGTAGGAAAACGACTCTTTCACCAATTGGCTTTGAAATATTTAATATGTACGAAATTCCTTCCCACATATCGTAATTATAATGCTGTGGTTTTGGTTCGGTATAAGCAGGATTTACAATAATATTCCCATCTATATGTAACGTGAAATATTCAGCAGATAGCTCAAGGGCTTCTTTTATATCTCTTCCTGTAATTCTTATGACCTTTAAAGTATTTGGATAAATATAATTAGAAACAATATCTCTCATTGTAATGTGTTTTGGAAAGCCAGAAGATTCATTATGAAATAGGCTTGTACAAGAGATATTGACTTCAGCTACTTCCATCTGCACTTTATTTATAAATTCGATAAAAGGATGGTCTTGTAAACGTGTTTGCATTGCATCATAAATCAACATATCTCCTATAATTGTACCGATAGGCTGATCTAACCATTCTTGTGTTTGTTTTTCATAAATGGATACGAGTGATAAGACTGTTTTATCTGCTGGAGTGCTTTGGACAGATAACAGTTCTGAATGGCAGTCCTTAATCAACCATCGATCTTTATTTTTTTGTAGTTTTACATGAATTTTCCCTAATGAATGACCGTTACAACCGGTTTGCAAAACTGTCACATTATTTACTTTTGTATTAGAAATATAGCGGTGTTGATGTCCAGTTAATAGTATATCGATTCCTTCTATTTCTTGACACATTGCATATCCCTGATTTTCTCCTGTTAAAATTTCAGTCGGTTCTCCAGTTTGTAAGTCTCGCTCAAAGCCGCCGTGATATGCTACGATTAGTAAATGTGGTTGTTCCTTTTCACGAATGTAGAGAACCCATTTTTTTGTTGACTCTAGCGCATTTTCAAATAGTAAATCTTTAATATGGTTTGGTTGCTCCCAATTTGGGATGTAATGTGTTGTAACTCCCAAGATAGCGACTTTTATATTAGGGGGTATGTGTTTAATGACATAGGGTTTGCCGAAATAAGGATACTTTGTATGTCTACTTATAATATTTGCGGCTAGATAAGGCATATTCGCATTTAATACAAATTTGTTTAATACATCCATTCCATAGTTGAACTCGTGATTTCCGATAACGCCCGCATCATAATCAATGTAATTCGCGATAAGTGACATTGGGTTGTTTGTATGCTGCATATATTTAGCGTAGAAATAGGTGAATGGAGTTCCTTGTATAAAATCACCGTTATCGATCATAATTACATGTTCGTGCTGGTTACGCTCTTGTGTGATACGTGTTACAAGTTTGGCTAATCCTATTTCTGCTGGTTCGTTATTTCGATACTGAATTGGATAAACTGTACCGTGTATATCGCTTGTTAGTAGAATGTTTATATGAACAATATGGTTCTTATTCAAGCTTATCAACCTTCTTTTTTTGTTATCTTAAACAATCTGAAATCATTCCTAACTCTTCTTTAAAGAAAAAATAGCTCTAAAAAAATGATGCATACCAAAAAAATAATTTTAGTACACTAGCTTTACTCTTTCGTTATTAATTCTTTTATAATTTGTGAAGGTTCTTTATTGATAAGCTGTTGATGATATTTTGTTATACGTTCCTGATAACGTTGAAGCTGATTTTCGTTTTGAAAAAATGACTGCAATTGCTTGTCGAGCCTGCTTCTTTCATTCTCCCATTTGTTTAAATGAAAGATCACCCCTAACTTTTTGAGTTGTTGCAAATTAATTTCCTCTTGTCCAGGTAATACATGATAAATAAAAATAGGTATCCTTTTAAATAAACTTTCACTTATTGTTACTCCTCCGGGTTTTGTAACAATTGCATCTACTTGATCATAGAGTTTGTTCATTTTTTCCACATAGCACATAAAATTGAATTTTTGTTTCCGTTCCTATTTTGTAAATTAAATCTTCTATTGCACCAACTCCCAAACTTCCACCAGTAATTAAAACTGACCATGAAGAAGAAGTGGCGGTATTCATTATATTTTCTTTTGTTTTTTTTATTTTTTTATGAATAGGAATTCCTGTGAAAAAGATCTGCTCATCGTTTACGCCCTTCTTTTTTAAAAAGTCCCTCATATGATGAGACGGTACAAAATGACAATCAATATGTTCAATGCCCCAACAATTATGAATGAAATAATCTGTATATACATTTATAACTGGTGTTTTCAGTTCACCTTTTTCTTTTAAATAATTTAATATATATGAAGGTAAAGCATGAGTGCAAATAATCAGATCCGGTTGTTTATCTCTTATTAATCTTCTCATGAATGGTGCGAACAGAAGTTCATATAATCGATAACGTTTCTTCTCGTCGACATTTTTGTAGACAGAGTTTTGGTATATCCAATTATAAAAACCAGGGCATACTTTAATCCATTTTAAATAAACATTTGAAACCAATGCTTCTATGCTTCCGTAACTATACGAGAGAATATCCACTTGATCACATTTTATATCGATTTGATCCTTTTGTATTCCTTCCATTAATGCATGTGCAACTTGGTGATGGCCTGATGGAATCTGCAAAAATGGAAAAAACAAGATGGTCTTTTGTGTTGAATTTTGTTTCATAAATCACCTCTTGAGGTAAACTTGACGATATGTTTTTTCATTAACTTTTTTTATTATGTAGCACTTCTCCATTTCTATTCTGGCAACCATTTAGAATAAATTATTCTAAATCTTGTTCCATAAATTACATACAAAATGAATAGATTTTTCATGTATAATTTTTATAAAAGGAGTGATGTAATGAAAATTTTATTACTATCTATTTTATTTATTGCTCTCTTCTATCTATTCAAAAAAGCTAACAAAAACACGACTGATGTTGTGACAAATAGAGTTCAAATAAATCAAAAAAACATTCACGAAGATGATTCGATACTAAATATTCTCCACCTTTCTGATATGCATCTTGAAAACATCTCCATTTCCTCAGCTCAGCTTTATGAAAAACTAAAAGATGAATCAATTGATTTGATTGCACTTACTGGAGATTTCCTTGACCGTAAACGTACAATTCCTAATCTTGCTCCATATTTAGAGGTATTAAATCAATTACAGGCAAAGTATGGCATATACGCTGTTTTCGGTAACCATGATTATGTATTACATGAAAAAGATTTACAAAGATTAAAGGAAACACTTGAACAATATAACTGTAAAGTACTGCAAAATGAAAATTATGTCATTTAAGTTCAAGGTAAACGTGTAAATATTATTGGTATTGATGACTTTAGTACGAAACGTAGTGATCTTACAACTTCTTATAAAGAGATTAAGCAAGGTTTGAATTTGGTACTAACTCATGATCCAAATATCGTTCTTCATATGAAGGAATATCATTTTGACTATTTACTAGCTGGTCATTTCCATGGTGGGCAAATTTGTTATCCAAAAGCCTATCACCTTGCGAAAATGGGTAAGCTTGCAAGGATGAATATTATCAAAGGACTTCATACGCAAGATGGAAAACCTTTTTATATTAATGAGGGACTTGGTCAAACAGGAGTAAATATTCGAGTTGGAAGTAGACCAGAAATTACATTGCATCAACTATCAATATCAACAGTTACAATTGAAGAACAACACGCAATATAAAGTATAAAAGCTGTTAACGGACCTCGTTAACAGCTTTTATACTTTAATCATTTTGAATATAGAATTAAAAACCTTATAATCTTTTCAACAAAAGTAATTAACATTTTCTTTTAGCAATTTCATCTTGAGATTCACAATTAGGGGTTCAGCCGAGATACGTGTAAAAATGGGTCATAGACTGGTTTTTATTTCCATGTTATGACCCATTTATCTTTTATACAGGTATATTCTCTTCTATTGGTTGTGGAATGTTTTGTAAATCAATCACATAATCGCCAAAACGTTTTATATGTTTCGTCATATATGGACTTAACATCACCAGATCTTCTCGTGAGAATCGATAACCTTCTCTTTTGAGTTGCCATAAAATCATGGTAATATCAACGACATTTTGAAAAATGACTGCATTGGCAACGAGATCATTATATTTAATACGTTTTTCTTGTTCTACTGGATCATTTTCAGTAATAATCCCATCCCCACCAAAGAATAACCACTTTGAAAAACCATTATATGCTTCCACTTTATTTGTACTAGCTGTAATTTGCTCTCTCAATTTCATATCTGAGATATATTTAAGAAGAAATATCGTTCGAATGACTCTGCCTAGCTCTCGAAATGCTTGGTACAGTCGATTCTTTTTACTATCACTTCTCAGTTTTCTGAGAAGAGTTGAGGGTAGTATCTTTCCAGCTTTTATAGACAAAACAACTTGAAATAACTCTTGCCAATGAGTCTCAATTAACTTCCAATCGATTACATCACTAAATAAAGGATCTATATGTTTATATTGAATATGTTTGCTTGGTCTAAAGAATTTTAAGTCTTTCCAATTCCTAATTCTAGGCATTAAATTGATTCCTAATAGATAAGAAAGTGCAAAGACAGGAGTAGACTAGCCTTGTGTATCAGCATGAATCGTATCAGGTTGGATATCTGACTTATTTTTTAGCAATCCATCAATAATATAAACAGCTTCCCAAACCCCACAGGGGATAAAATGGCTAAATAAAGCAATATAATTATCCGAAACATGATGATAAGCTATTCCTCCATAGCCCCCATATCTGATGTGGTATTCTGACAGTAAGTTTTCTTCATATAAATCGTATTTTGTTCCATCAGCGGCGGCTGTTTTTCCACTCCCCCATAGTTTTGGAAGGCTAAAGAGGTTGTATTGATTTAAAATGTCTTGAATTGAGGCATCTAATTTTTGGACACTGATATGTCTACGATTCACAAAAGAAATCATATGAGGTGTTACTATATTTCGCATATGTTTAGCGGTTTGGGCTGGCCCTAAATTACAGCCATATCCAAATGAAGTAATAATATAACGTTCAATTGGATGCTCTAATTTAGGTTCAGATCCTGAAAATGGGCCGAAATGTCTTGTACAATGAGTCCAGTGTTCAACGTTACAAAGTATATCAAGAATCGTTCGTTCCGGTAGTCGTTGTATAATTTCTTTTTCTAACATTTTACTACTCTTGGAAGACTCTTTTCGTACCAAACGTTTCAGGATTGGTTCTCCATCTTCAGTTATGATAACTTGTCCATTATTAGGATAGTTTAGGTCAACAGTTTTTGCAGCGGATGTTAGCCAAATTTTTAACCGATTAACAAAATCAGTAGGTGAGGAAGGTAATTCTAGTTCATTACAATAATCTTCAACCATCGGTTGGCATTCTTCCCATGGAAGTAATTGTTGTCTATAATCAGCATATTTCTCAGAACCTTTTACACTAAGGTCTCCCGTCTTTAATTCAGAGGCTAAATAAGAAAATATACAGATTTCAAGACGTTTACGGTAAAGTAAATTTGTGCTTTTTTCAACGCGAATTGTATGTTTCCACTGTTCACTGGCGAATGATAAATCAATATCACTAGGTAGATGTTCAACCTTACGGTTTTCGTTCTCTAATAAAAATTCCAGGGCATTTATGAGGGAATCGTCTTGAGTTGTTGAGTCAATTTCTAATAATGTGATGAGCCGAAATAATGTTTTTCTATGATTCTTATAGAATTTTTCTAAAAGTGGTAGATAATTATTTCCGTTGTATGAGGATATTGCTGTACAGTCCTGTTTTAAAAATTCTATACCACCTTTAGCTTCAAATAGCTCAGTAATTTTGCTGCCAATTTGTGTATTATCATCATGCATAGCTGTTGCTTCTAAAACTTCACTCAGTACAGAAATAAGATTTTCACTTATGGAACGATGTTGCTCCCTCAAAAGAGCAAGTTCTTCTTTTCCTTTTTTATGAATGATTCCCATCCTTTTTAGAAACATTTCTACAAGGTTATCCCTAGTTGTAATTTGTGACCGATAAATAGTTGATAACAACAGCATATATCTTTTGTGAGGAGCGAAGTCCTTTATTTCTGAAGCATCTAAAGAATTCGCTTCAGCAGCAAAGTGCTTCAATTTAGAAATTGGAATGCCTTCTAATAAATCATGAATGTTTGGAAGGAAAGACGTAATAAATGAAAGTCTGTTTTGTAAATCTTTCATATGAGTAATAGAAAGGCTTTTGGGAACTTCTTTAAAATAATTATAACCAGAATGTTGAGTTTCTTTTGACGTATGAAGTAATTGATCGAGTTTATCTTTTTCTATATTAGACAAACGGGCGAGAATTGTATTACAAAGACGATTATTAACCAGCGTTCTCACTCGACGTGCAAGCCGATCTAGTGTACTGAATGCTGGTAATTCATAACGTTCCTTAATTAATTCTTCAATAGAAACATTAATAAGGTCAGCGGGGTTATCCATCACTTGAGATGCTTTATATATGGCATTAGTAGCAATATGTAAAGCATCCTTCCCAAAGGGCAATACTTGCAAATGCTCACGAATTGCTTTCTGGTGTCGATATATGGACTTTGTTCGGAAGTTTGGTTCGGTTTCATTTGATATACGCAAACTCGAACGGATATGATGAATTATCACAGATGGAATATCTTTTGGACGTGGAAAATAACCTAGTCGTTAGAAAGACTTTAGCATAACTAAAAGGCTAAAGACCGGAATAGTTCCACGTGCTACTCTATGGGCAAATTGGTTCTCCTCATATGTGACGGTATAAATCTCTTTCAGCTCTTTTCGAGTTAAGTTTTGTTTAAACCTTGGATAGGCTGTACGTTCAATTGAGGTCAATGTAATTCCTCCTACTATACTAAAATCAAAACTATATGTATTTTACTGTTGCATCTTACGGTACAAAGTCATTCTCGAGATACCAGCTTTCTCGGCGGCATCTGTACGGCTCATACCTTGATTAATAAGATATAAAGCGTAATCTACCTTTTCCTCATCGGTTTTTGGTCTTCCAGGATGTTTCCCTCGTTTCCTTGCAGCCTCAATCCCTTCTTTTGTCCGTTCAGAAGTTAAATCTCGTTCAAATTGAGCAATACCAGCGAAAATAGTAAACAACATTTTCCCATGTGCTGTTGTTGTATCGAGCCATGATTCCCTTAGACTTTTCAAGTGTGCTCCTTTTTGAGAAATTTGTTCCGTAATTTCAATGAGATCTTTTGTAGAACGTGATAATCGAGTTAAATCGGTTACAACGACTGTATCTTCTGGACGAAGAAATTCCAGCATACTATTTAATTCCGGCCGGTTTCGTTTTGTACCGGTTACTTTTTCGAAGAAAATACGGTCGCATTCAAATTCTTCAAGCTGTTTCTTTTGACGATCTAAATTTTGATCTAATGTAGAAACACGCATATAACCAAACTTCATATTTATCATCCCCTTCACCGACTATTGTATCAAAAACGATTAAATGGAGATATTGTTACAAATAATATTGTTACATATTTTTGTTACACTCAGTATGCAAGTTAATTAGACTAAAAGTTTATTAATAATGACCGTAACAAAAATGGTCGTTTTTGTTACAACGTAACGATAATTAATGCTCTCATAATATCATTTGTAATTTAATACGGATAATAGAAAAGGTGGTTTATATGTTGATAAGGTTCAATGTTATAATAAACATAATATTATGTATATATTGTTATACATTTTAAATAAAAGGGGGCATTTTTCAATGACAGAACAAATTAAACCCTTAGATCCTATTGCAATTCACTTAGGACCCATTGCTGTACATTGGTATGGAGTTATTATTGGTATAGGAGCTATATTAGGGTTTATCTTAGCAACTCGTGAAGGAAAAAAACGTGGGATACCTTCAGATGTATTTTACGACTTAATCTTTTTAGCTTTACCTATTTCAATTATTTCAGCACGAATATATTATGTAATCTTTGAATGGAATTATTATAAGGAAAATCCAGTTGAAATTTTTGCGATTTGGCATGGTGGAATTGCAATTCATGGCGGTATTATAGGAGCTGTATTAACAACTATATGGTTTACAAGAAAACGAAATCTTTCTTTTTGGAAAATCGCTGATATTTTAGCCCCAAGCTTACTTTTAGGGCAAGCAATTGGGCGTTGGGGAAACTTTATGAATCAAGAAGCTCATGGAGGAGTTGTATCTAAAAGATTTTTAGAGTCGTTACATTTACCAGATTTTATTATCAATCAAATGAATATAAATGGTACATATTATCATCCAACTTTTTTATACGAGTCTGTCTGGAATATTACAGGTGTGATTGTATTACTCGTATTAAGAAAAGTTGATTTGAAACGAGGAGAAATTTTTCTCACTTATTTATTATGGTATTCTATAGGAAGATTTTTTGTAGAAGGCTTACGTACGGATAGTCTCATGTTAACATCCCATATAAGAATAGCTCAATTAGTCTCAATTGGGTGCATACTTTGTAGTATTCTTATTGTGTGGTATAGACGTAAAAAAGGATATGCACATCTACACTATACTGCTGATTAATGGAGTGAGTCGATGTAATGGAGCAACACAAAGTGAAGTCAAAAGTCCTTGAAACAGTGGATTCAAAATATATTCAGCAACATTTAGCTAATGAAAGAACTTATCTAGCTTGGTTACGTACTGCAATTGCTATTGCTGGTTTAGGATTTCTTGTAGCTAATCTTCATTTAGCTGTTCGAAAAGAGCTTTCCTCATTACATAATAAGATTGCTATTGGAATAGGAATTGGATCCGTTATTGCTGGAATAAGTATTATTGTTATTGCAACCTTACAATATCTCATTAAACGTCAAAACATTAACTCACAAACGTTCCGAGCACATACCACATTAATTGTATGGTTATCACTCTTAGTTATTGCAGTTATTTTAGCTATTTCATCTTATTTTTTACTAATTATATAACAGAATATTACCAACTACGATTTAAAAGCTAAATAAAAAGCAATTTCCTGTTACTAGGAAATTGCTTTTTTATTTAGCTTAGGTTTTATGTCATTCGATTGGCTGTACCCCGTAAAGTGGATATACACTCGACTATGATTTTTCTGTTTTTTGTCAGTTCTTCTGAATCATGTATATATACAAATCCCCTTGTTACAATTGCGGGGCCTCTTAATAGAAGAAAGGAATAAATGTTTTTGTTTTTTCACGGTAATGTTTGAAATCATCGCCATACTTCTCAGCAAGGTACTTATCCAGCATCGGAATATTGTAGAACGCGAAAAAACAGAACAACCATAGTGGCACGAGCAATGCCCACGCGTTCCATGCGACGAGTGCCATCGCAAGCACCCACAATACATCGCCAAAATAGTTAATATGGATCGAATAGCGGAAATAGCCACCTGTGTACAGTTTTCCTTTATGTTCAGGATTTTGTTTCCATTGATAACGAAGCCATTCGGCATGCGAATTAAAAAGCGATCCTATGAAAAAGATTACAACAAATACAATATCCCATATGTTCAAAGATTTATTATGGGTCAAACTGAGAAGAGGAATAACGATATAATACAACGAAAAAGCCAATGGAATACTAAACGCCTCCTGCCATGGCATAGATCTTTTTAATAGAAAAAACATCGTAAATTTCATCCGAATGAAAACGATTAAAATAAGGATGAATAGAAGCAAATTCCTTTCTGAGTCACCATTTGTTAAGTTCCAATGAAATCCAGCATTTAAAACCTCCACGCCATCAAAAAAAAGCAGCCAGCCGGCAATTGCTAAAATAATCGTTTCTAGCGTAAATAAGGTAAGGCGAGGATACCAATAGCCCGTGTTTTGATTGTACAGAGTTTTCATGTTGCACCTCCTTGTTTTGAAATAACTTAACAACACATTTCAAAATTTATTATATCTCAATTTCACTCGATATGTTATATAATTTTGAAATTTGACATCATGATAGTTTAAAAATAAAGTTGAATAGTGGAGGGAGCGCAATTGAATGGATTTGAGAGACGAACAGAACAGAAGAAGCAACTTATACTAACCGTAACGAAAGAGAAGCTGAACCAAGACAAGTTTCATACAGAAACGATTAAAGAGATAGCCAAGGAAGCAAAAGTATCTCAAGTTTCCATTTACAATTATTTTGGGAGCAAGGATGAGCTACTATTTGAAGTTATCGTCGAAATGATGAAGGAACAGTTAAAGAGATATGAGCATTTATTAGAAGACCAGATGCAGATACCTTATCCAAAGCTCATGTATACAATAATGATTGAGGAAATGGAATTTGTTAAGATCATTAATGACTATATGAAGCAATCTGCTGATTTGATTGCGATGCAGGAGAGAGTGGATTGTTTTCTGGAGATGAAGTTCATTCCGTTTCTACTGAAGCTTATTCAGCGTGGGATGGAAGAGGAGTATATAGTAGAGGACTTGACGGAAGATGAACTTATTTTTTATTTCCACATGTACCAGAAAGCAATGAACCAATTCCAAAAAACTGACTGTTCTAATCATACTGTTATTTCCGAAGAACGCTTTATTCAATTTTTCTTCAAAGGTCTTATGGGAGATATACGAAATGCTAAAATAGAAAAGAGGTAATTACAGCACCGATTAAACTGGTATCCACACGCTATGCATCCTTTTCAAAGTGTCCAGTGTATAGGTACCAGTTTAAAATTTCGCCCCAAAAAACAGATATGGAAATAAAATTCAGACTGTGACTCATTTTTATACCTACCTCGGCTGAACCCCTTAAGCGCCTAGATATATTTCTATTCATTATACGTAAAAAAACAGTTCTTTTGTACTAGAATTGTTTTTTGTATGTAATTTAGTTATTACAGCAACTCGAACTCGTATTTTTAAATGTAGTCATATCAAGAATATTATAAAATAATAAGTAAACATTAAAAGACTCCTTATATATAAGGAGTCTTTTAAAAGGATACAATCCCTTTAGGTAGATAGTGATGGGTATCTATTATAACATATTTTTTTAATAAAAGATGAGCAATACAAAATTAGAATTAGTTAGTTATGTTACAGCAGTTATATGTGAATGAACATAGGATTTAAGTTGGAAAATATGATAAAATTTACCGTTGAGGGGGAGAGAGATTTGAGAGTTTTTATTTATATTGCTTTAGTATCATGTACTTGTATGTTAATAAATTCGTTGGTTTTGCAGAAGAAATTTTCATATAAAAAATATGATGTTTTTTTTGCTATTATAATGATAGGACTATGCATAATCTTTATAATTTATAGCTTTTATGCTGTTGATATTTCTATCGGTAGGCAATTATGGTACATAGGATTGTTTATATTAATTGGAGTTTTAACGGGTACTCTTATAAGTTTAGCTTGGAATCTGGGAAAAAGACAAGATAGATATAAAATTCATGTTTTTGGTCATATGCTAGGTTTTTTAGGATGTGGAATACAAGCTGTAGCTTACTTTTATATAGAATATCAATGGCATTTTTTTAATATGGAAATATTTGTTTCTTTTTTCTTGATTTTATTAACTATATTATTTGTTTGTATCGCAGTATTCTTTCATCGGATTTTTTTTATGTGTGTTGCAAGTATTCCAGGTTTTTTAACAACGCAACATGTCTCTATGTTTTGGGTTATTATAAGTAATAGTTTGTTGGTAATGGGAGCATTGCTTATGACTACAGAATATAAAAAGAAAAGACGGATAGATAAGCGTGTGGAGTATTTTAGAGGAAAAGGTTTTTCATAAGGTTTTAGTTTTAAAAAGAAATTCAGTGAGAATCTCGATCTGAAGACTAACAGACTATATAGGGGCGAGGAACCAGCGTATGGTAATTTTAATAGATTTATAGCTTTGGTACTGGTGAAATTAATATTGCTAATCCTGGTAGATACCCTTGTTTCTTATATGGACTCACGATACCAAATCATACGTTAAGAGACATCTGTCCATAAAACTATATAAAAATGGACTTAACACCTCTACAAGGGTTTGTTTTATTTGCGCCCAATTTACAATACCTTCACTCAGTAAAGTAGAAATACAATAAAATACAATATTTCCCATTTTGTTAACTAGTTCTTCGGATTCACGCATATATATAAATCCTCTAGTAACAATCGATGGAGAAGATACTAATTTCTTTTGTTTGCAATCTAAATTCAGACTTATAATAATTATTCCTTCTTCCGATAGTATCCTGCGATCACGTAATACAATGTTTCCAAATAATTTTGTTTCAGAAAATTTAAACCCAGAATCAATAATAAAAATCTCATCGTTGTATTCAACAACATCATGTTTTTTCCGATTTCTCCAAGTCCACCTAAAGCAAAAATCTTTGTTTTCCCAACTTGTAATTTCTCCATGTTCCAACTCCTTTATATCTAAATATAAAAATTCCTGATTTTGAAAGAACAGTCTTCAAAATCAGGAACAGTATGAATGTTATATGTTATTTCACAATCAACACAGGATATTTTACCCTTTTTACTACTTTGTGGCTTACACTCCCTAATACCATCTCTTGTAAGGCATTAAGTCCACGACTCCCTAACACGACTAAATCAAAACTCCCTTTATTCGCATAATCTACAATTGTTGGTCCAGGTTCTCCGTGTAAGATTTTAATTTCGTAAGACACACCTTGCGATAGCAACTTTTCTTCAATGGGCAAGAGTCTCTTACGGCGTGACAACTCTAATTCTTCTTTTCCTTGTGCATAAAGAACTTCGTCCTTTGCTTTTGAAAAATCAACCACAAATACAACTTCAACTTTACAATCCTTTATTAAAGAAGCAATTTTGACTGCTTCTTGTGTTGCACGTAAGGAATGCTCAGAGCCATCGACAGCTAATAGTATTTTTTTATACATGGTTTTCACTCCTAATACTGGATTAATGAGCTGAAAGTTTTCTATTCGGATTATTATATACAGCTAATTTTTCTACGAGTTTTTTACTAGAAGAATTTAAATTCTGTATAGTAACGATGTTACTGTTTTCACGATATTTAATAACTACCTTATCAATAGCCCCGACTGCTGAATCATCCCAAACATGGGTATTTGAGAAGTCAATAATAATACTTCTGTTTTTAACATTGAAATCAAATGCATCTACAAAACTTTCTACTGATGCAAAGAATAATTGACCTTCTACATCAAATGTTATATAGGAGTCAATTTGTCGTTTCACTACTTGTATCTTTGAAATTTTAGCAACAAAGAATATTGCACTTAATAAAACACCAGCAATTACACCTTTAGATAAATCGTGCGTTGCAACTACGATAATAACGGTCACTAACATAACTACTGCATCGCTTTTTGGTGCTTTTACTAAATAAGAAAATGAAGACCAATCAAATGTACCAATTGATACCATAATCATAATTCCTACTAGAACAGGCATTGGAATTTGTACAACTAAATCTCCTAATACAATGATGAGAAACATTAAAAATAGTCCTGCGATCAGCGTAGACAGTCTACCACGTCCGCCTGATTTTACATTGATTACAGATTGCCCAATCATTGCACAACCTGCCATACCACCAAAGAAACCATTGATAATATTGGCGATTCCTTGTCCTCTTGATTCTTGGTTTTTATTGCTATCGGTTCCTGTCATATCATCTACGATAGATGCTGTTAGTAAAGACTCTAATAACCCTACAATTGCTAAAGCGATTGAATATGGGAAAATAATTTGCAGCGTCTCAAAGGTAAATGGTACGTCTGGAATAAAGAACGATGGTAATGTTCTTGTAATCGCTCCTAAGTCACCGACTGTTCGTAAGTCTAGATGCATAAAAATTGTAACAGCTGTTAATAATACAATCGCTATTAACGGAGCTGGAATGGATTTAATAAATCGCGGTACAATATAGACAATAGCTAATGTAATTGCAACAAATACATATGTTAGATTGGAAATGCCAATAAAGTGTGGTACTTGAGCCATAAAAATTAAAATTGCTAACGCATTAACAAAACCAATCATGACAGCACGTGGAATAAATTTCATTAATCGTGCTACTTTAAATATCCCAAAAATAATTTGTATAACACCAGTCAAAATTGTGGCTGCTAATAAATAATTCAGCCCATGTTCTTTAACTAAAGGAACCATAAGCAATGCCATCGCACCTGTTGCCGCTGAAATCATTCCAGGACGACCACCTACAAAGGCAATAATAACTGCAATACAAAAAGATGCATATAATCCTACCATTGGATCTACACCCGCAATAATGGAAAATGCAATTGCCTCTGGAATTAATGCTAGTGCAACTACAATCCCCGCGAGGATATCTGCTCTAACATTAGAAAACCATTCTGTTTTTAATTTTTCTACCACTGTTTTATACACCTCATATCATTTATTTTGTGGCTTTTAAGTCTCATAAAAGCCGCGTTCACGATTTAATAAAAACAGTCTAACACTTATCGTCCCAAAAAGGAACCTTTTTGATACTGATTTTTCGACGCCAAGTTATGGTATGATAAAAGAAACATCTTAACTGTTAGGAGAGCATGTATGTTAATCGGATATATGAGACCATATCAAGATGATCTGAAATGCGAGGGACAACTAAAAAACTTAGAAAAAGTAAAGTGCACAAAAATCATTTCAGAGGAACATTCTTCAGCAAAAAAAAGAACACATCTTAAAAGTATGATAAGTAACCTGAACCCAGGTGATAAAATAGTCGTTACAAAACTTTTTACATTGGCTGATTCAACACGCCATCTGGTGGAGTTAATAGAAAAAATTGATATGAAAGGTGCTTACTTTCAATCTCTTACTGAGGGAATCGACACAAGCAATCAAGCTGGATATCAATTCAGCTTGATTTTAAATCATCTTGTTAATTTTCAAAGTGACGTGATAAGTGAAAAAACAAAAAAAGGCTTATACGAAGCAAAACAGAAAGGAATCACTCCAGGACGACCAAGAAAACCTGATGAAAATGTAAAGCGTGCGATTGTTATGTATCAAAGTGGAGATTATAGTCTTGCTCAAATAAAAGATGAAACAGGAATTAGCAAATCCACGCTATACAGATATCTAGAAAATTAAACATTAATTATATTTGGCATTGAACCTAATTAAACCTACAAAAATTGTGTAGGAATGTAGATACTCACTATAAAAAACAAACGATTCTTCCTCGACAGCTTGTTGAAAGAATCGTTTGTTTTTTATATAGATCTTGTTAAAAATTTCATTATATACCTATAAAGACAGCAAAAGGTCATGTAATGGAAGTTAACTCCAGTCTATGACCTATTTTTACACGTATCTCGGCTGAACCCCAATTATATATTTGTAATAAATTTTCCTTAGACATAAATAAATATTCTGGTGTGGAAGATATATTGTTCTTTATCATTTTGAAAATTGAATCATTATTTGATAATAAACATATTGGTAAAAATGCCAACCATTTAAACCATTTATAATAAGGATTAGAAATAGCAACAAATTCAAAACCTAATCGGTCTGCTCCTCTGTTTAACATTGAAATCCCAATTATCCCTTTAATCTCATTTGTTCTGGAATGATTTTGAATATATAATCCAAGACTAGGCAAGGATTTTTTAACATGTTGATAAATAAATCGCCCTTTTGTAATGTCATTTTTAATGGACTTCATTTCATTGATTAAACGAACATTATGTAAATGAATTTTAACCAAGATATCATTCTTATTGATCTGTGTACCATCAGAAAGAATAACATGTTTCCCCTTGTAACGAGTGAGTCTTACACGTAAAATATTGTCCTTGTGAATTTCGTTATGAATATAAGTTAAGCGAGTGAATTTATAATATATTGGATCAAGAAAATTCCAAACCAATAATACATAACTTTTCATTTTGTTTTCATTTCCTTTTTTGAATTTTTGATAACACTATTTTGCATATTTTGATAAATAATATTTAGGAAATCTTAGGGTTTTCAGTAAAAAAACTCAAAAATCATTAGTATAAGTTGGCATCATAAATTCCTATAAAATATTGCAACATAAATCATGTGAAATTGAACTTAGTGTTTTTTTTCCTAATTATTTTTACAGGGGGGCAAAAAAATGAATATCCTTAACTTCTTGATGACATTATTCAATTCTGGAAGAAGAACTCAGCAAGTGTTTAAATTATTTAGAAATAGACGAAATAATAATAGAGGATGGATTTGGGTTTCTTTACTAGGCTTAGGAACCATTTTTGGTGTAGTAGCAACGCGTAATTCAAATATGATGAGACCTATCCAACGTATGTTCCAAGGTGTTCAAAATACAACAAGAACCTTTATTCCATCCAAAGTAAATTTGGCAAATATGGAGTTTGCCAATGAAATTACGCCTAACAACCAAAAGAAACAAGGGAATCATAACTAATAACTATCGCGAATAATAAAAAACTCGTCTTTTAGTCACGAGTTTTTTATTATTCTTAATGACTCTATAGCTGAATCGAATCAGTTTTTCCATTTTTATTGTGCAACTTCACTTTGTTTTTAAGAACCATCTAACATGCCTTATTCTGTACGATTCGTTTAGTATTTTTTAAATCTTAGTCAATATATTCAAACTATAAGTATACCAAAATTTAGAAATCATACTGTTGATAGAAAATAACTATTATAAATAGTGAATTCATGATTATAAGGAGGAATTTAATTATGACAGTAATTACTAAGCTCAAACAAACTATTTCTGGATTAAAAAGTGCTCAAGCAAGTTTAGAAGGATTTGTTCTTGATACTGATAATCAGCAAGCAAAACAACTGTATCAAAATGCAGCTCAGCAAGCACAGACAATTATTGATTCTTTAGAACCACGTGTTCAGGAGGTTCAACAAGAAGAGCCTCAATAAAATCCAGTAATCTTCAAAGCTTTGGCAAAGGCTGGATTATGGCTAGATTTATATATCTAGAAAGTATTTATACTTTTTTAGGCTAATTGAAACGAGATGATTTAATTGCATCCTTTTTCTTTAGGTAACAAATAATAAATTTTTCGTATCTTATATAACAGTAAGCAAACCCCAATTTCTTTTTGTTAGCTATTATTAACATCCAAAATGCCGACTTGTTCCACATTTAAATGAGTCAGATACCTTATTATATAGATGTTTTTTACTTATAGAGCTTGTTTTTCACAAAGCACTTTTATAAATTGCTTTGTTCTATTTGTAGAATAGGCATTTTTATGTCTTTTTACATATTTTTAAAGTTGAAGGTCAAACTAAAAAGAAAAAATTTATATATTTTGTAAATATCTGCACATACTGTCCTTACGCCGCCCGGGCTGCGGTTGTATTCTATTCAAACTGGCAATCCTCTATCCCACTTGATTTAGAACATATTACATTGACAGATGATTATGTATGGAACTTAAATCAAAAAACAAATTTTGATAATTTAAGACTATTACGAGGCAAAAATCTATAAAAAAGCAGTAAAATAGCCAGTTCCCTGTACGTTAAGGAACCGGTTATTTTTTGTCTAAATTGTGTCTAAACGTACAATTCTCTTTTTTTGATATGGTGACCCCATGCCCATCAAGCTAAGATTTTTAATTCCCACCATAACGAAAATTTTATGCATCTTTGACTGCTGATAATAGGACGTTATGTTAACTTCACATGAATACGATATTTATTAAATTATTAGTTCTTGACATGTAATTTTTATCATATTTTAGTAATGTGTATTTTTAAAAAATTTAAATCATCTAAATTTTATAACTTAAAATTAATTAGAATTTAACAAAGGAAGGTGCATAAAAATGGCTGTTGTTAATCTTACACAAAGACCTTATACAACAAGGTGGCCACCGGGAACTGAGCAAGAATTTTGGATTGGGCCTGCAGATATATTCCGACACTCAACCATTACTGTAACTCCTCACGCATATGAGCCTACATATGAAAAAAATTTAATAAGTGTTCTGGAAGTTAAGATAGAAGAAAGACCCCCTGGAGAGGTAATAGTTTACGTTAGAATGCGTAATTCAGGAACAAGTACCATAAGGAGTTTTTACCTTTATGTAAGTACAGTTGGAGCATAACAAGACTGAGGAGGAAATCAAATGCGTTTAGTTGTAATTCACGATTCTGAAGGAACGATTATTTCGCTAACAGCCATACCTCCAAATGGTCTGTCGACTGGTAAAGTATTAAAACCAGGAGAATATATGACTGAATTAGAAACAATGGAAATAATGCCGAATCTCGATGAAGAAGAGATCATGAAGCATTTGTTAAATATTACAGACAACTACAAACTCGATATTTCATCAAATACCCCACGACTCATTAAATTAAATGAAAATGAATTACAAAAAATCAATCAACGCTTAAAAAAGTCATATTTAAAACGTGATAAAATAAGTTCAAGTAAGTAATGATTTGCTGTAAAAATAAAAGACCTGTGAGGTCTTTTTACACTGTCTACCTAAAGGGGATAATATCAGGGGTGTGGGTCCTTTTTAATGGAACAATAGAACTTTATGGGATTGCCAATATGCTACCTTGAACTACCCCCACTTTCACTTCGTTTAGAAGTGAGGGATTCCTAAGTAAAGAGTTCTATCGAACTCTAATTGATTAGGCTAACCCCGCAGTCCCTGCGGTTAGAAGCCTTATGGCTTCATTCTTTATATTGATACTTGCGTTAATATCCCTATCATGGTGTGTACGACAAGAAGGACAGTCCCATTTACGTAGGTTTAGATTTTTAACGTCTTTGTTTTGATATCCACAACAAGAACATAATTGGCTAGAAGGAAATGTTTTTGATACGACAATGACTTGTTTGCCATACCATTTTGCTTTATATTCCAACATAGTTCGAAATTGTGACCATGATACCTCACTAATTGCTTTTGCTAACTTATGATTCTTTAACATATTCGATACTTGCAAATCCTCTATACCGATAACATCGTGGTTTTTGATGATTTCAGTTGAGATTTTGTCTAAGTAATCTTTTCTAGCATTTGATATGTATTCATGAATTCTAGCTACTTTTACTCGTTGTTTATTCCAACGAGAAGATCCTTTCATTCTTCTAGAAAGAACACGCTGTGCTTTCGCCAACTTATCTTCTAATGATCGGAAAAACTTCGGATTTTCATAGGGGGTTCCATCTGACAAAATGACGAAATCTTTGAGTCCTACATCTATCCCAATGTAAGAATGTGTTTTCGGAAGTTCTTGTACTCCTGTTTCAACTAATAGTGACACAAAATATCTACCAGAAGGGTTTCGTCTAACTGTAGCATTTACAATACGTCCCGTTATTTCACGACTTTTGGCAAATCGAACAAGACCTAGTTTTGGCAATTTTATTTTGTTTCCTACAACGGCAATGTTTTCATTTGTTTGTTTTGTGGTATAAGATTGTACGTTATTTTTCTTGGATTTGAAACGCGGGACACTATTTTGTTTTTTGAAAAATCGTGTATACGCATCCGCAAGGTTGCGAACAGACGACTGAATCGCAATACTATCCACTTCTTTGAGCCAAACAAACTCTTTCTTCATGGCAGGAAGTTTGGCAGAGCATGTACCATATGTTAAACCTTTTCCAGTTTCTTTATATGCGTGATCCCATAGGGATAGAAAATGATTGAATACAAAGCGAGAACAACCTATTGTTTTATTAATTAGAATTGCTTGTGCTTGATTTGGATAGATACGAAACTTAAAGGATTTATTAATTATCATTTGATTCACCTCCATTTCGGTATATGACTATTATACACCAAACGTACATTCGATAGATAGTGAAGTAACACTTTATGTATGTCGAACAAGTAAGATGGCTTCCTGCCATCCCTTGTTCGAAGCCAATTCATCTCCCACCTAATCACTTCACGTTCCTTGAGGAAGGAGTCTTCTTGGCTAAAATGATAAAAGGTAATGAACTTCCATATAATAGGTGTTGAGAAAACTTTATATAAAAACTTCATTTTACACAACAAAGCAGTTAGTTTTATTAACTAACTGCTTGTTATACAAAAGAAAATTAGGCCCTACAAGTAAATGATATGTAACTTTGAGTTACAGCTATAGTATAATAAGTAGAATTGAAAATATTATGTGGGAGTGAAAATGAACTTAATAAAAATTTCATTTTATTATAAATAAAAGAGTGCCGTTACATACACTCCTTGACCAAGACTTATTGGGAAACGATGACTTGTGAGTTTCGTTCGAACAGTGCTTTTTCTCGGAGTGAATTGTGTAAAAAACTTCCTAAAACTGAATTAAAAAGTGGAATACTCAAGTTGTGAGACATGAGTAATATTCCTCAAATATAAGACATGATTTTATGTATAGTATGAATCATCGTGTATAAAGGTATTCTTTTTACATTCATTTAATTAACTTAATTAGCTCCTCTCTAAAGAGCACTGTTCAAAGGTGCTCTTTTTATTCATCCGAATAATCCTCACAATTCTTTATTATACTACCTGTAAGCAGCTTTTTTAACAGTGATTGCAGCTTGGGACCTTTCGGCAGTTAGCTTTTGCTAACTGCTCTTTTGTTTCGTTCCTCCTCCTATTTCTTAAAGAAATCGGTTCTGTTGCAAAGTTTTCTACATGAAGATACACTCTAGAAAACAGAATCTAGGAGAATTAGACATGAGATATTTTAAAGGAAAACAATTCAAGAAAGATATTATTTTAGTAGTTGTCGGCTACTACTGCCGTTTTTCTTTAAGTTATCGCGATGTATCTGAAATCCTGAAAGAACGTGGTATTTCAGTTCACCCAACAACTTTCATGCGATGGGTTCATGAATATAGCAATCTCATCTATCAAATTTGGAAATTGAAAAATAAATCTGCACGCTTATCTTGGCATTTGGATGAGACTTATATCAAAGTTAAAGGAGAATGGCGTTATCTCTATCGTGCAATTGATAAAGATGGGCACACATTGGATATTCAACTTCGTAAAAAACGGGATCATCAAGCGACATATGCCTTCATGAAAAGATTAGTAAAACATTTTGAAGAACCAACGATTCTCACTACAGACAAAGCGCTGGCGTTACTTTGCGCATTTAACAAATTAAGAAAACAAGGATTTTACCAAACTACAATCCATTGTACAATCAAACATTTAAACAATCTTATTGAACAGGATTATAGGCATATAAAGAGACGTTTTGCCAATTCCACAGGATTTCAAAATCTTCATCATGCTTCACGTACAATGAACTTCAACAATTACTAGCTACTTCCTAAACATCGGTCCTTATTTACCAACTTTTTTATGCTTTTTTCAAACTTTGCAACAGAACCTTTAGAGGTATCAACAGAAGTACTTATCAGTCCTGAAGGACTGAATCAACGATTTAATGCCACAGCCGTGCAATTTCTACAACAAGTGTTAGCCGAACTTCTCAACCAAAAGTTATCTTCAACTAAGCTTCTCTATTCTCCATACACTTCTATTTTCAAGCGTATTCGTATCCTAGATTCAACGTCATTTCAACTTCCAGATCCTTTTTCATTCGTTTATCCAGGTGCAGGGGGATGCAGCCATACAGCGGGAGTAAAGATTCAGCTTGAGTATGATTTATTAAGTGGACAGTTCCTTCATATTCATACGGGTCCAGGGAAACAAAATGTAATTAAGACATACTTCATAAATATACCAACTTTTTTAGAGGTTGTTTTTTGCATAATTTTACGCAAAATGACGGAGTATTTTTTTTCCTAACAATGGGATACAACACAGAGAATCCCTCTATTGTGGTGTTTATAAATTTTTCAAATAAATTCTGGTACATGAAATTATAAAAACTAAGTTATCCCTTTACTTTTCTTTTAAAATTCTTATAGTATTCTATATAGATTTCGTGGTATTATGTAGATAGAAAATTTGTTTCCATTGTTTATACTCTATTGTACGTAGCGTGAAGGACAAACCTTACGCCCTGTTAACTCGGGCGAGGTTTGTCCTTTTTTTACTTTAAGGAGGAATTTACTATGAAAAAAATCTACAAAATCGGAGCAGTTATAACAACTTTATGTGTTATTGGTATCACGATCTTTACTTTAACTAAAAATGAATCAGTCAAAACAGAAATAGTAACACCTGAAAAAACAATTGTATCTGCTGCAGATGTAAAAGGATTACCTGAAAATATAAAAGATATTTCAAAAGAAGAATTAAAGCAAAAAATAAAATCCTATGAAGAGTTCATTGCGTATTACTATCAACCAACCTGTCATTATTGTAAAAAGGCTGCACCAGATATAAATAGTATGTCAAAAAAGCATGATAGAACCATCTATCGTATTGATATCTCTACCCCAGAAAATCAAAGTGCCTTTCAAGAGTTCGACATTCCAGGTACTCCAGTTGTTGTAGCTTATAACAGAGGTGAAGAAGTTGAACGTTTAGAAGGAGCTGTGTCAGCTGCTACCTATGATGGATTCTTTGCAAGACGTAATTCGAGTGCTAGCTAGTATAGTGCTCGTTTTTCTTTGTACGAAAGGAGAATTAATATGCAACAAAACGCCCGTATTCAATCTTTAGACATAATAAGAGGTATCGCCATACTATGTATCCTTTTTGCGAATCTACCTACTATGACGGGACTAGATCCCTTTAATCAGGCAGGTTACTCCGGCACAGATAAAGCGATTCGTTTTTTAGTAGATTTGTTTATACAAGCAAAGTTCTATACTATTTTCGCATTCTTATTTGGCGTAGGTTTTTATATCTTTATGAAAAATACAGAAGCAAAAGGATACCCCATGTATAAGTTGTTTATTCGCAGACTGTGTATTTTATTAGCCTTCGGTTTACTTCACTGCACCTTTCTATGGTATGGAGATATTCTACATGCGTATGCTATAGCAGGATTTATTCTATTGTTCTTTTATAAGCGATCTACTAAGCTTATTTTTATAGCTGGTTGTAGTTTCCTAACGGTTAGTTATGTATTACGTATTATTGTATTTTTACAAGCAAGTTCTTCTATTCTTGAAGTGCCAACTTACTATCAATATATGTTTACAGGCAACACTACCAACCACACGGTAAATCTATTTACACATTATTTAAATCAAGTAAAAGCACGTTTGTTTTTTCTGATGATAGAGGAACCCCAACAACTACTAATTGCAATTCCAGAATATATAGGCTTATTTTTAATAGGTTTATGGGCTGGTAAGAAAGATATTTTAAAAAGGATACCGGGGTTAATAAAGAAGATTAGATTTTTACAGTGGAGTTCGCTATGCATTTCATGTCTTCTCTCTTGTCCCATTATCTACTATTTTATAAAAATGGATGTCTATTACTCTAAGGGTGTACAACTATGGATTCTATTTGGAGGGAAAACGCTAGCTATATTCTATATCTGTACCCTACTTAGAGTGTGTGAGAATAAAAAATATATAGAGTGGCTGCAGCCCTTTATGAACGTAGGTAAGTATGCTTTAACGAATTACATTAGCCAAAGTATACTAACCATTGTCATACTTTCGTTGTACTTTAAAGATGTCTCACACGTATATTACTGGCAACTATGTATCTTTGGGCTTTTAATTATCTTTGTACAAATTATATTCAGCAAAATTTGGAGTAAATATTTCCGCTATGGTCCTATTGAGTGGGTATGGAGAAAAGGAGTTTACAAGAAATAGTGGTCACTATATCATTTTGATCCTATTAAACAACAAATAAAAAAGTGCAAAATCCCTCAACAGATTTCGCACCAAAACAGATAAAAGTTATAATCACTAGAAATATAGGAGAGTGTTTCACCACTATTATAAACCATATCCTCACATTTTTGAGCGGTATTTTTAAAATGTGTAAATATTTATCAATTTATTTTGAACTTTCTTTGTGGTTGAGTTATACTAAACTACAAAGAAACAACTCTCCTTTAGGCCGTCAATTATTATGCTAACAAAACACACACCAAAAAAACCAATTCCCGTGTAATGGAATTGGTTTTTTTGTGCAATTCATTCGATACAGCAACTTGAACCCACATTTTCAAATCTAGTCTTTTTAATCTTACCATAACTTTAAAATTCATAAACATAAAAAAACTAAATCACTAGTAAGTTGCGCGAATCCGCTGCTTTTCATCAAGAAATCTGGAGTATAACAACAATTGAGTTCATACTAGCATGAACAACAAATGATACTAGTAACCTATTGGTACGCACATATACTAAAGCTAGTATAACTCCAATTAAAAAATATCCAAATATAAATGGAAAATCAAAATGCATGATAGAAAAGAACGATGAGCTTATTAGTATGCTCCAAGTTTGCTTAAACTTGGACATTAAAATGTTTATGGCCGCGTAACGAAAAACAAACTCTTCTACTAACGGTGCAAGAAGAACAATTGAAATAAGTGCCACAGGAGATATTGCTGCAGCAGCGACTGTATTAGACGTATTTGCTGATTGATTAGTTAACTGAAATATACTTTTATCTAACATACTACCTACTATCTGCGCAAGAAATACTACTATAATCCCAACTAAAATCCTTACGAATAAACTTCCTGATAATTTAATTGATAACTTTGGATCATTCATCAATTCTTTACTAAATATAAGAAAAATGATTATTAGCATAAGTGAAAATCCAATTAGGTCCCAATGCACAAGAAGTTGTTGGATTGCTTGCTGTTGGTTCCCCTGAATATCATACCAACCTGTCTTCGCAAGCAATTGTACACCTATAATCCCAACAAATTGAATCATTATAAAATATATAAGTATAATATAACCTGATTTATGTAAAATACTATTATTCATGTTTATGTATTTACCCTTCACTTTTTTATTTAATTAACCTTTTCTCTTACGAATCCGCCCTTAATACACTTTACATTTTCTTCTTCAATTTCAAACACTTCTTGTACTTCCTTACTTAATTCCATCTTAATATCCCCCTTTCCCTCAAATATGGTTTGTTTTAGTTTTCTTCTAGTTGTTCTATATCACCATCTTCTTCCATTGTTTCTAGCTCTCCCTGATTCACCCTACATGTCGGACAAAAGTATGTATTACAACATGGGCAGCCAACTAGAAAAGAGTTTCCTTATTTCTATAAAATGAAATTTTTATTTAACTTTCTTGCATAACATTTTCGCTTCGGCTCATACTATGGTTGTAATTCGCAATTACAACAGCAACATTTTCTTTTCTTACCAGGACAGCTAGCTAATCATGCTAGCTGTTTTATTGTATAAAATGAAGTTTTTATAATCATTATTAGTTAAAATTTACATATACTTTAATGAGACTGGGTATTTATTAGCAACTGAGAGTGTCCTAATAAGTCACTCCTTTTTTTTCAGACGCAAAATAGCTTTTTTATTAAGTGCATATTTTTTCAATACTCAACATATAGAAAAAATAAGTAATATCTCTTATCATATAGGTAGCCTCAACTTACACTTCGTTAATAGCCTTTCTGAAAAAGGACCTACCCTCACAACAGGTCCTTTTCAAAAAGGTTTCTTCCATCCAAATAGCTTTTTTATATAAAAATGTTTCACGCTTATCAAAACATCACATATAATACCACGTATCCTTTACCAGCAAGAGGGATAGGCATTTTACTAAGAGCACTTCTGTAAGTGTTCTTTTTTATTTCACGATTACATAACGATTTTATTAAAACTTTTTCACCTTTTAAATGGCCAAGCATATGTTATTGTATAGGGCACTCCAGTCCATACGTTCAAACCTTTTAGTCTAGAAGCACACTTATATGTGTGCTCTTTTTTTATTTACTTTCAAATAACAATTTGATTCAAACTTGCACATAAAATAAAAACATACATAAGATTTAATTGCCGATACTTTTCAATATAAATCTTGGTCAAAGAGCGCTTTCTCGGGCGCTCTTTTTTTCTGTTGAAATAAAGATTTCGTTTACTTTTGCTGGCTACCCTTCCCTTGTATAAATGCACCTTTTTTACATACCATATTAAAATCCAAATAATCCCCTTTTAGAAAGGAATTAATATGAGCAAGACATTAAAATACATTTTAATCTTCTTTTGTGCGGTGTTTTATATTGTAATTATGGGCTGGATTGTCTATTTAAACTTTGTTTAAGAGTATTTTATTTCTCTAAGCAAGAAATCAATCTAAGATCGAACATAAGCATCATAAGGAGTGCTCTACAAGGCACTCTTTAGCTTTAAAATAAGGATTTTATAAATATCGCCATTTCTTAATTTAATAATTCATGTTAAAATCATCCCATATCAATCTTTTTACTTTCACTTTAGAGATGATACTTCGATTGTGGTCCTAGTTTACTAGGGCCTCTTTTTTATTTTTAAAATTTTATTTAAATCCATTAACCGATCTCATGCTTTGACATACAATACTACTACCTTTCTGTATAACGTGAGCTCGTCACTTTCGTTATAATGAGGCATAAGGAGCGCTCTCGATCAGTGCTCTTTTTATTTTTTGTCAAATAAGAATTTTTTTAAAAATTGATTCACTCTTTATTTATGAAATTCATACATTTATACGGACTATAAAAAATAAAAAATATAGTTCTTGGTCGAAGAGCACCTTAGAGCAAATGGTTCTCTTTTTGATTAAAATAACTATTTTGTTATATTCCTTGCACTTTTAAATGAGACAAGCATATGTTGTAGTATAGTGTTTCATCACTTATATACACTTCCTTTTTTCAAGAGTACATATCAAATATGTACTCTTTTTGAATTTATATACAATAACACTTTTTATAACTCGCATTCATGCTTCTTAATCAGCTTTAGGATCTCTTTTGCATACAATCCAAAATCTCTTGTTCATATGCCAGGTTCTTTACCCATATACTAAAAGTAATTTACCTTAATTAAATGGAGGGTTAAAATGTCTATTTCAAATATTATTAATTATGGACGCGTTCCCCACTTCAACCCTAACTTCCCTTTGATTTTATTTTGGAGTCAAAAAAGTGGTTGTACTTCCCTTGCACATTGGTTTTTTTATCAAATTAATTTATTTAAACAAGCTATAAAGTACAATTCTTTCATCCATCATTACGAAAATGAAATATATAAAAACTCCTCAGACTATTTTATTGAACTAGCTGCAGCTTTATATGTAGAAAGAAAAAACACCTATAAACTAGTCAGAAATCCATATACAAGAACTGTAAGTTCATTCTTCTCACTAATGCTCCCCCTTACATAGAAAACCCGGCATGGAAGCCCATTCGACGTTTTTATTATGGTGATGATAATTGTAATAAGCCTATTTCATTTAAAATCTTTCTCTATTACTTAAAAACACAAATGACAGATTTGGAACAAGTAGATCCACACTTAATGCAGCAATATGTACCAGATGAGGAGGAGTTTGTTACAAATTATATCTACCTCGAAAATTTCTCTAACGAAATTGTACATCTGGAACAAATATATCAATTGAAACCTTCTCCTTTACACATACTGACCAAATCATGGCATCACCAGAAGGACAAGGCAATTTTTAAAGGTAATTTTGCAGATGCTGATATTACCGACCCTTTATTCCCACGCCTCCCAACCTACGATAGTTTTTATGATCATGAAACTATCCAATTAGTACAAGATATTTTTAACAAAGATTTCATCACATATAAATATCCATTAAACTCGTTAAAAAAAAAGTGATTTTTTAACCTCAGTTTCATATATTATAGAGAAACTTAAAATCACCTATTTAAGTTGCCTCATAAAACTCTCGTAGTAAGTTGGACACTGTGAAGCAGTGTCTTTTTTAATAAAATTCAAATTTTAGTAAGTTAAGTGATTACTAATTTGATAAAAAATATATAATGATTAAATGATTTAATGTCCAAATATTTATCTCAGACTACCTACCAAAATCAAGCCGCTTGCAGCTGCTTTAATCCCATTTCAAGCGCACCGGTTCCACCAAATCCCGGATTAAATAATAGTGGGACATCATACTTCTTTGCGTACTCTTTTGCTACATCAATAGATACATGACCACATGCACCTTTTTGAATGACAATAACATCGCATTTTTTGATAACGCTTCGAAACGTTTTCTTTACGCCACCGTGATTTTTCCCATCATGGAAAATAACCTGGCAGTTTCTTTTTTTGGCCAACTTCTCTAACGTTCTTCCATTTGATCCACCTAAAACTAGAATTGTACTCATTCTCCTTATCTTTCTTCTTTATATATGTACTTGGTGATGTTAATAACACAAGTGTACAAGCAACAATATTCATTAAAACGAAACAAACTATTAATAAAATAATGAAAAGTGGGGACAACAAGATGAGAATAAAGCCACTTACTACCAAACAGATGAAAATAAAACCATTGCTCATATCTTCATAACCATCTAATCCTCGTACAATATTCAAACTATGCATCCATGCTGTGATGCTATCCCAATTTTCTATTAATAGATAGCCACCACCCAACAAAAAAGCCCATCCAAGCAACGTTCCTAATAATCCGGAATTTCGTCCTATATAATACCCCGAAACAAAATTCGCAACTGTTCCAATTAACATTCTCATTTGTATTCCTCCATATTCATTTTAGCGCTATATACAAATTTCGTTTAACCATGATTATATTATATCTGAAAATTATGAATATTAAATAAGTAATTTTAGGTACTCTTTATTTTTTATAAAAGGGTTGTGTTTTTCTTCCACAACCCTCATTTTCTTCTTAATCCACAGGTACTTCTTCTTGTCCATGTGGAATTTGTGCAATTGGTGTTACAATTTGTGCATATTGGTTTACCTGCACTTTAAATTGTCGTGGTTCTAAGAAGTTTACCTGTTGAATTAAAACTTCAATATGAAAGGTATCTACTTTTTTCCCACGGTCAATTTTGGTAATTCGCGCATTGTAAAACTTATCCCCATTTAGGAAATATCGTTGTACAGCTTCTGTAGCAAGCATACGCTCATTGCTTGTCATCTTCATTGGTTCAATACCAAATCCAGCCTTTGTAAACAAATATGGGACATCATAACTACTGTTAGAAATTTTTCGTAGTAAATCCTCTACAGTTTTGGTCTTTGCTATATATTCCTCTTCTTTTGTATCAAATCCCTTTGGTTTATCTCCAAGCATCTCGATTTCATCTTGATTTACTTGCTCTTCCTCTTGTACTTGAGATTTCATCATGTAACGATGAATAATATTATAGGTAGCAACGCCTACTACTAAAACTATAATTCCCAATATAACTAAGTACTTACGAGGCATATTGGATAAAATGTTGATTATTTTCTTCATCTATTCTCATCCTTTATCAGTCTATAACATTACGTATTTGCGTCATATGTTGACCTCTTGCCGTATAGTTTAGACCAGTAATTTGTACACCTTTGTTATCACCAATATGAATCATTTTTTGATTCCCCATATAAATTGCAACGTGCCCTGGATTTTCATAGAAGATAAGATCTCCTGGTTGTGCATGATTAATGTCAGGTACTTGTTTACCTTGCCCAACTTGAGCACCTGTCCAATCTCCAAGTTGGACACCTATACTTGTTCTAAAGACATACTGCGTAAATCCTGAGCAATCTGACGTACCGCCTGGTGGATTACGGTCTCCTAATACATATCTGACCTTTCCTTGCCCTAGCCATTTTTTCGCTTCTTCCAATACCTTTTGTCGTTTAGCATTTGTCATGGTAGGAGAACCACCAGATGATAACCCTGGATCATCATTTTTCTTAAAGAACTTCATTGGATCCGTCGGTTGATCATTTATACGAATTTGGAAATCTAAATGGACAGCGTATCCAAGCATATTCAGAACGCCGCCAACATAGTTAGAACCACCCATTTCTCCGATAATTTGTCCTTTTGTTACCATAGTTCCTGGTGTAACTGAAATCTTACTCAAGTGTAAATAACGAGATACAATGCCATTTCCATGGTCAATATAGACACCTAGACCACCGTAGTTTACATATCCTGTTTGAGCTGTAACTACTCCTGCTTCCATCGACCATACAGGGTCCCCTGGTTTTCCAGCGGTCATAGCTCCAATATCTACAGCATTATGTTGCTTTCCATTACGAACTGCATCAAATGTATCTGTAATACGACCTGATTTCGTTGGCCATTTCCAACCTTTATCAGAAATCCATTCTCCATCACCAGCTGCCACACAACCCAAGTCTTTGTAATATTTCAAAACTTTGGAAACATATGTAAAATCCCCATAACACGCTCCGACTTTGGTTCGAAAGTTATTTGGATCAGAACAGCCAGCTCGATTTTCCCCAGCATGCTCCCTAGAAAACGCAATAGCTGTTTCTTCTGAATATCCACCTCTTGCTAATGCATAACTAATGAATCCAGGACCGTAATTATAACTCTGTAAGGCAAGTGCTATATCTCCATTTGCCTTTCCTAGCACATCTTTAAATTCTTGTACGCCTGCTTCAATAGAAATATTTGGATCTTTAATACACCCTATACGAGCACTTCCTCTTAGACCTACACAATATGAACTTAAGTTTCCATGACTCCCTTCTGCTGCTTGCATTGGGTCATTTCCCTCTCCTTGTGATTCCTGCATCATTTGAGCAGCCAAAATACCAACATATTCAGCAACACCATGTTTTTCTGCCATTTCTTTAATTTTAGGAAGATATCCTGTAACTTTTGCATTAAGGTTAACAGGCTCCCCGCCAGGACTCACATTACCTACACACATACCACCAACAAAATTACTAGAAGGGGCCAGATGTCCATACGTTGCCTCTAACAACCCAGCTTCTAATATCTCACGAGCACGCTCTTTTTGACTCTTACTAAACTTTACGAGTTCCATCGCTTTCTCTAGCCCATGAGAAGATGTTGTCACTTTTTTACTTCCACTCGCATTAATCTCATCTATTTTTTTCTTAAAATCTGTATCTCCTAATATCTTTTTTACATCTGGTCCGGAGTAACTTTCAGATTTGGTTTTTTGCATCTCCTTTTTCTTTTTTTCACAAGGACCATTCGGTCCTGCCTCGCATACCTCTTTTTCCGTATATTCTTCATATTGGATATCCAAGAAATATGATATAGCATCATGCGGATCTTTACCAGTCAAATCATTATCATATCGCGCCATATCAAAAGCGACAACCTCTTTCCAATCCACATTCAGAGCCATTGAGACTTCCATATATTTTTTAACTTGTTCCTCTGTTTTCGTATCATCATCGGTAAAAGGTACCAAAGAGACTAAGATTACACATACAGCAATAATGACCCCCATTACCAAAGCGGCAGGTACTCCAACCGCTGCTATAACAGCACCCACAATTTTTAGTATACCTGCTTTTAGCATTTTGGCAGCAGCTTTCGCTGCCGCCTTTCCTGCTTTCCCTGCTAATTTCGCTATCTTCCCGCGCGCTTGCATCCCTTTTTTCTTAATATAGTGGGAAGCTACATCTTTTAAAGGATTACTTTTTTTCTGTTCATTTGGATCATTAGGATTTTGACTCATAGACTTATCACACCATATTTTCCATTTTGAGAATTTCTTCCTCTTCGCTGTGCTAAGCGAGGGTTTGGCGCAAATGGAATCAGATTTTGCGGGTCATGTTCTGATAAATTCAGATGCGTCTCTGTACGAACAACTTCGTCCTGTGTGTGTGTGACTAAAATTTCTTCTCGTGGCTTAATACTACTGTCTTTCACTTCACAAGCTCTTTCAATCCTTTGGTTTGCTTGTAAACGCGTATCTCCTTTTCCGAATGGCGAAATACGCGTCACTGTACCATCTGTTGTTGTCGCAACCATGTAACTACGATCTCTTTCTACCACCATTTGTACATTCTTATAGCCACCTTGGTCTAAATCAGACATATAGAAGTGACCATTGTCTACCTTGTGATTTACCGTAAGTGGTGGTTCATTAAATACCGGTTTCTGTTGTAACGGTCTTTGATTTTGATTTCCTACTAATTGATTTGGATTTACATTGATCGAGCGATTAATATTGATTTTGCCACCACTTGAATCTTGTATATAGGCTGGAGAAGCTTTCGTACCATTACGATACTGCGTTAATTGTCCGTCTGAAATATTTAAATCCTGATATACCACTTGTCCAGAACGAATACTACTATCTCCACTACCATAACGAGATACAACCTGCGTCATACCACTAGCGTCTTTTGCTTCAATCCACGATTTATTATTTGTCATCACAAGACGTACTGCACCTTTTACAACCGATTGCGCGCCTGTATGATCTGTTGTTGTCGGTACCATCTGTTGAATTTCCTGAATCTCTTTTGCTTCTTTACGAACTGCACTGTTATACGGATTATGTTTACTTACCATACGTGCAGTTGCTTGATAAGCACCCGCACCACCAATAACGCCTGCGGCGTAACTCAGTCCTTTTGTTACATTATAGTGACGCTCTGCCGCATTCCCTCCTAATGAAGTATTGACAGCCGCAGTGGTCCCACTTATCACTCTTTGTACTGCATTCCCTCTGGATTGTTGAACAGCACTCGCGGCACTAAAGTATGCATTTGATACCGTATCAATGCGATCCGCAAGCATAAGGTGTTTCGCACCTTCCATTACACTCATGCCAAGTTTTGTACTTTGCTGTGTCATACGTCCCACTGCAGAAGTTGGGATAGACATTTTACCCGCACTTTGTGCAATATTCGCTACACTTGTTGATGCATCGGCATAAGAGCGTTCAATTTCCGCAACGGAAAGATCTCCTGCACGTGCGATACTCGCTTGCGTTTGTGTCGCTGCGTATACAGCTTTATTAATTGCGCCACCTGTCGCAACGCCATGTGAACGGACACCTTGAATCGCACTAGTAATTCCAGAACCTACTTGTTGACTCACCGTTCCAAGACTTGCATGGCTTTGTAAACTTTTCGTTAATTGCGAAGCAAAGGCATCTTTATTAATATACGATTGATTATGTAGACTCTTCCCACTCGTATCTTTTTCCTGTACGGGCATCGCTCCCGCTTGTACTGCCGCTTGTTGTGCAACTGCTTTAAATTCATTTCCTTTTTCATTCAGGTGCGACTGCCAAGCTTGCTCTTTTTGTGGTTGAGACATAGTTGGAGACAAGTTTTTCATAAAGCTTGCCTGTTGCTCTGCTGCATAGCCCTGTTTAAAGGATTCTGTAGAGGCTTGTACTAGGTTCCCAACATTACTTACTTGTTTTGCTTGCTGGCTTCCAGTTCCACTTGTCAAACCGTGTGTTTTCACACCATTGACTGCCTTCTGAATGCCTGCCGCACTGGATATCCCCATTGCATTTAAGTCAGGATTTTTTTGTAACTGTTGTGATAAATGAGAAGCGAAAGCTTCTTTATTCGCATAGTTTGTACCATCTTTTTGTTGCACAATCCCTGCTTGTTCTGCCGCTTGTTGTGCATAATTTTTAAATCCTTGTACTTTTTGATCTAAATGTTTATTCCATGCTGCTTCTTTTTCTTGTTGCGACATATCTGCAGGGAATTGTTTCATGAATCCAGCCTTATGGTCTGCACTATAAGCTTTCTTAAATGCAGCGGTAGAAGCACCGACAAGAGCACCGACTTGCCCCATATTTTGATGGCCACTTTCTAACGTTTCTCCTTTTACTCCCTCAACTGCTTTTCCGACTTTTCCTAACGCAAGTTGAGAAGCAAACGCATCTTTATTGACATAGGACTTATCAAACAGGTTATTTCCTTGCTTATCCTTCGCATCAACTGGCATGGCTCCCGCTTTTGTCGCTGCCTGTTCTGCGTGGTTTCTAAATCCTTGTACTTTTGCGTTTAGATGGTCATTCCATTGTTTCTCTTTCTCTTCCGCTGACATATTTTTTGGTAATTGACTCATAAACGTATCTTTATGGTCTCCCTCATATCCCTTTTGGAATGCATTCGTTGCAGCGTTAACTAAATCTCTAGCATTTCCATATGGTGTAGCAGTTTTCTTCATATTTTGTAAATCTTGTTTCCGCTGATTTGTGAAACGAGACATTTGATCACTATTTGTTTTCGCTACTTTTTTAGCAATCTCTGCATCGGAAGCATTAGGGAATGCTTGTTTTAAGCGGCTTGCCACCGCAGAATCAGGATTATCCGCTTTCCAATTTTCAAAATCTTTTGTAGCTAAATCCTGTGCGATATCTTCATCGGTTAGTTCCGGATACGATTCACCATTTAGATTTGAATACGTGTCCGCACCCTTCTTTATACTCGAACCAATATGTTTTCCTAAGGCTACAGCTCCTTCACCCACTGCAGCAACATTCCTACCAGCCGCTGCTCCAGGAGCAGCACCTAATGCATTTCCAACCTGCGATCCTGCTATCATCGCTCCCGGTCCAAGACCTGCACCTGCTGCCATACCTGCAAGTCCTGTCGTTACTTTACCAAGTGAGCTTCCAACTTGACCTGCCTTTAACATACGAGCTGCACGAGATGTTGTACCAACATCTGTCCCTAAATTCGCTCCTAATGTATCTTTTGGGTTATCTGCATCTTCTTTTGTCTTTTCTTTATCCCCTTTATCATCAGGTTTTGCTTTTGAATTACGATAATCATCACGAACACCTTTAACTAAACCAGCCACACTTGCTAAAGCACCCATCCCCATCATCGTACCCGCTCTATGAATACCACCTGATGCATTGGTGCTAAGGCCGATAAAGCTTTTCACAATCTCACCAACTGGAATAAACATGGCAAGCAATACTAATTTTATAATAGGATTTTTTGCATCCCCAATAAGTGTAATGACTAACCATAAGGTAATTGCGTGAATCGCTTGGATTAATACTGCCCCCATAAACTCACGAATCCAATATAATGTCTGTTGTTTCTTTTGTGGGAACAACCACATTCCTACCATTACAGGGCCTAGTAACATTAATACGTACAGTGTCACCGCACGCATTAAATAATAAAAGTTTGCCCATATCATTAATCCAGCTTCAATGAATAGTCCGAATATGATAAACATATAATCGTTTTCATGACCTTTCATTGAGAGCTCTGTAATTGTCTTATAGTCAGACAGCCCCGACTTTAACAAAGGTATTTGTTGATCCGGGTTGAAATTCCCGTTATTTACTCCATTTATCGCCTCTTTAAATTCCAATGTAATCCAATTGTTTAGATTAAATACAAAATTATAAAAGAAATCCAAATGCCAGAGACAAATCGAGATAATCATTAAGTCTTTTGCATATTCAATTAATGCCGTCCGATTATTTGGATTTATAGCCGTTGCTGAATATTTTGCTGCTGTAACAACTACACTGACGAGGACACAAAAAGCAACAAATTTAAACATGACAGGCATACCGGTATCTAATACATTCGTTACCGCATTCTTTGAATATAAAAAATCTAGATTAGCATTATCTCCACCAAAGACTAGAACTGGAATAGTATCCATAAATCCATAAATAGGCGCTAGGAGAGTCTTTACCATATGGATAATAAGGCCACCGACCCAATCTATTATTTTCTCAAGCATATTTTCACCTTCCTTTTCAAAGGTACGCTATTACCCTGCGTACCCTTGTACTTTCTTCATGTTATTTAAAAGCTCTTGTAGTACCGCTTCATTCGATTCAATGAACATCATTTCTTTATCTGATGGATCTGTTTGAATCCAAACTGAGCTATCCCCTACACGGAAGATTCCTTCTCCTTTTCCTGGGTTGTTTAGGATAATATCTAACTCCCCAGCAGTTAAATTAAAGTTCTCTTGGATTTTTTTCTTATCAATCTTATTTTGCTCTAAGAAGAAATAAGAGAAGGTAGATTGCAAGATACCACGTGCTTTTACATTTTCTAAAATACGAACAAAGTCCTGACTGGCCCAACACATACCTGCATTTCTTTTACGTGAACGACGTGCTACTTTTTCTAAGAAGTTAACCGTTTGTTCATAATCAATAAACTGCCACATCTCATCCACATACAGTACTTTTCGTTTAATAGCGTGCTCTGGACTCTTAATCCAATGCTCCCAAATATAGTTCAGGATAACGTGGAAGGCGATTGGTTTTAAGAATCCCTCTTCTAAATGACTAATATTAAAGTTAACAACACGTGATTCATTTAACTGTGTTTCTACACCACGTCCAAAATGACTTTGTCCATCAAATAATGGCTTGGAACCATCACGTAAAAACGGACGAATCGCGGCAATTAACTCTTCTGCTTTCACATCGTCTCCATGACGTTCTACTATGACATCATAGATTTCTTTTAACTCTGGCTCTGGCTTTCTCACTTGAGACTGAATTAATTGTCCATCCACCTTTTTCACTTCATCTGTATATAAAGAGGATGGATGTGAGGTAATACCATGTTTATCAAACACTTCACGAATCGCGTCTTCTAGCATCGTACGCTGGAATACATTTAATCCTGGTTGATCAAAGTCTTGCCCACGAATAATAATGTCAAAGAATCCTAGTATTTCATTGATTTTCTCTAAAATCGGCACAAACCTTACATACTTCACGCCATCACGCTCTACGAGTTCCTTCTTATCGTATTGTTCAAGTGCTTCTAGCTCTTCATCTTTATCCGTAATCTGCAGCTCCGTTACAGCAATTGCACAAGGGTTGATAATGATATTGCTTTCAGGTGAAATGTTTAAATTAATACCACCTAAACGTTTTGTAATTTTTACGAATTCACCTTCTGGATCGATAATCATTGCATGCGTATCTGCAAGTGACGTTTCACGAGCTAGCTTCATTTTTAAAAGTAAACTTTTCCCGGAACCTGAAATCCCTGTTACACCAATGTTGTAGTTTGGGGGACGATAATCTGCATTCCCGAATGAATTTAAAAATTCTACCTGTCCAGTAATCTTGTTCTTTCCTATCGGTATCCCACCATTAAACCTTCCGGAACCTGACACAAAAGGTGCAAATGTACATAACGCACGTCTATCGATATTTCGATAGGTATCTTGCAAAGTATTCGGTGCCCCTAGCGGCATAACAGCTTTCAACCCACTCTTCACACGATTCCAAGTACTCGCTATCTTAAAGTGAGATGCTTGCATTTCATCTTCAATATACTCACATAAGACGTCCAATTCTTTCTTTGATTCGGCATACGCTACACCCATTGTACTTACCATATAGGAGTCGTTTTCATTGAACTGGATTTCATCCATTAAATTGTTTGTATCTTGAATTTTTGCATCTAAGTCTTTTTCTTGGTCAATGTTGCCTCGTGTACGCTGGAAGGAAAGATTCGAACGTAGCATCGTAAGCTGCATATCTAATGAGCGCATTGCTTTTGCTTTTGGTTCTTTATGAATATCAATCATGACATCTACTTCCCCAGATGAAGTTAGCATATTTAGCCAATTCGTTTGCATCATACGTGGATACCCATCACGTGGAATATAAAACGGACGGAAGAACGTATTACTTCCTAAAGATTGTTTAATGACTCCATAATCTTCTGCGTCAATTTTCATTCCTTCTGGAGCGATGACATCAAATACGGTTGTTTGATTATCTAATTGGGTCGGTAGTTCTTCCTCTTCCTCCTCTAGTTCTAACTCATCCTTTACTTCTGCTTCTATTTTTTTCTTTTTTCCGAATAACTTCATGTTTACGCCACCCCGTTGTTTGATTTTTCTGCCTTTTCTTCCGCTAGCACTTTCTTTAGTAACTCTAGTTTTCTTTCATTCGTTTCACCAGTTGAATATAGAGAGAAATTCTCATTTTCAATTAAGTCCTGGAAACGCGCTTTTACAGCTTTACGACGGTTAAACGCTACGTATAAGAGTTCTATTAATTTATCTTTCGTTAACATTTCTACATTAATTTTTGCTTTCGATAATAGATTTCTAGAAGCATTATAGCGACGATATAATTCGTTAAATGCCTTATCTACAATCTTTTCCTCTAACTCGTCCTCTGTATCGGCAGTAATCGTACTAATATCCACCTTGTATGGATAAATTAAATATCGTTTTTGTTCATATCGAGGTTGCGAACGTTGCCAGTATTCTAAGTTATCGATAACTTCTTGCCCATATAGTACTGTCTCTGGTGTAAGGTCCTTCGCACCTTTCATCGTTTCTGTCATTTTTCGTACAGGATCTGTTAAATCTACAAACTTACTTTGAATATATACTTTTGTATTGAACTCTAATGTGGTTAACCATGATTCAATTTTGATATCAATGGCTTCTTGTTCCATATTGGAAAGTAAGTAATAATTAACTGGATGCGCTTCCGCAATCAAGACAAATGTGTCATCATGATAACGAATCATATGATTATCAATTTCCTTAATGTCTTCTACAAAAGCACTAAAGAAATCAACATTATCCTCATCAACTTCTGATTCAGCAGACATATTCTTTTTATTTTTCTTTCCACTTTTTTCAGCAGTGTGTTTCTCTACTCTGCCTTGATTTTTCCCCTTTTTCTTAGACCCAAACAGCGGTTTTCCATTCATTTTCCGATAAAAGAAAAATCCTACAATGGCTATCGCCGCAAAATATATCATTTCCAACATCTATAAATTCTCCTTTATCCATGTAGTTGGCTCGTACCCTTTTCTCCACTTCCCTTTTTCGGAACGGCTACGCATTTTGATAAGTAAAAATCTATCTAGGTACATGTGTTGTTTTTCTTTATAAATAAAAGCAAACGCTATTACACCTACTACCGTTGGTAGTGCTAAAATTAAGCAAATAAAAAACGCTACTACCGCATCAAAGGGTGCAAATAGCCGCCATAAAAATGGTACATATAAATAAAGAGCTGCCCCGCCACCTAATAGATAAATCAATTGGCGTTTACTTAATACACCTAACAGCGTTTTTTGTTCCGAAGTCATGTCAACAGGAACAGTTACTTTTCTCATATTGTTTCCTCCCTTATATAAGAGAAGCTCTCCCCAAATGGAGGAGAGCTTGTACGAACTCTTATGTTAGATTGTTGTAACCCATGAAGCGATGTCGTACGCTTTGATCATGACAAAGCCTCCAATTGCTGCGCAAGCTAAACCAATCATAGCTTGTGTACGGTTTTCAGGGTTCTTCCCTTGCGCACCTGAGAGTTTGATACTTGCGAATACAACACAAGCAACTACCCAAATACCTCCAAAACCAATTAATGTTTTTACAAGGGTATTCATGCTATCTTGGACAGTTGCAGCATTCGAACCACTAGTGTTCTTACCAAGCCCTCCCGTAAAACTATCTTTTGCCAGTAAGAAATCTCCTACTGATGTTGTCATAAGTTTTGCAGACAACCAATTCAACATAATTCCTGCACCTCCGGGTGATTTTGCTCGCAAAACGCAAAAAGACCCCAATATACGCACACGTCCCCTAAGGACATGGCGCATATTGAGGTCTTCTCTTATATGCGAACTGATTCATTTTTTATTTTATTGTAAAATCTTATTACGTTTATATTATAGCAATACGATTTTAAAAATACAACCCCTTATTTACACCTTTATTTCTTTTTTTCCTCTTTGTTTGGATCATACCATTTGAATTTGAAAAATATCACTGTCCTTCAGACCTAAAACATTCATTTCTTCTTTCAATGATCGCCATGGTTCTATTTTTATCGATTTTGTACTTTTGTCTCTAAGCGTATACACATGCACATAATAGGCTTCTTTTTTCTTTTGCATAATACAAATCACCCTCCCCTACATTCTTTATATTTTTTAATAACAGAATAAATAAGTATGTAAAAATTACACACTTCATATAGCTTTCCCTCTTGTCACTTTCATTAAATCAAAAAAACAGGTAATCGTCTGTAATCAAAATTACCTGTTTTATATCGTTTATATCTACTCTTTATTTTTTAAAATTTCATTAACCTCTTCCACACTTAATTCAGTGGCTTCCGCTATCTTCTCTATAGGTACACCTACTTTAATTAAATTGTGAATCATCTCTATCTTAGTTGCTATTCTAGCTTCTTTTGCTGCTTCTTTTGCTGCTTCTTTTGCTGCTTTTTCCGCGGCCTTTTCTTCTGCCGTCTCTATTTCTGATATTCTATCTTTGATTGCCTTCTCTCTCGCTTCATATAAGCGTAAAAAGTCCTTATCGCTACTTAAACGCTCCCAATCCTCTATTGCCTTTTTCAAAACTGGATCTTTTTCCATCGCGATTCCCTCCAGGATTGTAGTTAATTTCTCATCTTCATATGCAGGAAATAATAATAGCCAGCGTGCTAATATATCCTCCCATGGATCCATTCGATCTTCTTGCCATTCTCGAATTACTTTTGGAATCTCAAGAAAGTGCAATTGCATATTCTCTGAAATTATGTGCTCCGATTTTTTGTTCATGACTACACCGACATTATGAAAGTCTTCTTCTTCTGGAAACAGAATGAAATCCACTATATTAATGCATATAGTTGGTCTTAATTCTGTATACTTCATCCCCTGAGTCATTTGGGAATAATACATGCCAGCCCAGTAGAACAAAGATCGCTCAATCATGTCTTTTTTGTCGCGAATCTGTATCTCTATATTTAATTTTATACCATTATTCAGAGTAGCTCGCAAATCTAAAATAGACAATTTATCATCCTTTTGTTCCCTTGGAAGATGCGGATCATCTAAATGCAAAGAAATGATTTCCTCATCTAAAGAGGATTGTAATACCGCATTAAGAAAACCAATGAGTATCTCCTCGTTTCCTTCTACTCCAAACAAGCGCTTGAAAGCAAAATCAACTCGTAAATTTACTAGATTTTTTTTCATAGATGTATTCATATTCTCTTCTACCTCTCTTTTAGTGAATTTAAATCCTCTGTAGTAATTGGATATAAGAAAAAGATAGAATTACAAACTCTATCTTTTTAAACCTATCTATTTATTAAAATATCAACTTACTTTATGACTTTCACAATCTCTGAAATACAGGTTTAAATCCCGCTTGCATTGTATCATCCAGCCCCTTACCTTGCGTTGGGTTCCATGCAGCTATGATTACGTTATAGCCCACTCGCTTTAACTCTGTCGCAAAGTCTATAAGAGCTTTCCTTACTTTTTGATTCTCTACTAAATCCGCATCAAACGCCAAATAGACTTTTTCTACACCCATATCCTTTAATACAGGCATAGCAATACGCCAAGCATTTACACCTGGAATCGCAAGAACCGTTGTTCCTATTTCAGAAATCTCCTCTTGATTAAATCGCTCTGGAAGCAAATCAGCAATTAAATCCGCTTTCATGGGGCCTTCTGTGATCATTACTGATTTCGTTTGATGAAGTGTACCAGAATTCCAATGTTTCAAATGAGAACTCGGTACTGCTACATGTACAGGAAGTGGATTTTCACTACCGCCTGCCCCAGTCCCTTGATTTTTGTTTGCTGATGAGATCCACAGATATTTTTGTCCTTTATGAATCTTTACAACAATTTGTCCCTCTTGAAATGGAATTTCTACCTTTTTGCTCACTTCTAGTTGTCCTTCAAAGATACAATCACCATTTTTAGTTATCTTTACAACATTAGGTTGTTCGATTAATTCCGCTTGAACCCCAGTGGGTGCCGATTTCACATGAACGGAGTTTTTCACTTCATCCACACGAACCTGCCATCCAACAATTTGATTGTATTGATTTCGAAAAGGAATCAATATACCAGGAGATCCTGACATCAAACGAAGAGAAAGTTGGCCTTTCTTCATCTCATAAAATCCCGGAACGCCCTGCCAGCAATCTTTATTTCCAATCTGTTTAAATAGCTGCTCCCAAACAGTCGTATACGTATTATCCTCTTCTAATACAATTTGTTGTTTTAAGAAGGAACGATATTGACGTACTTGTATTTGTTCTTCAGTCATTTTTCTATCTCGTAATAAATGTGCATGATGATGCTCCTGTAATGGTATGAAATCCATTAACTTCCGATTAAAAACATCTAATTCTTCATTGCTTTTCTTATCATGAATCTGAACTTCATCCACCTCAGGCAATTGATACTTATCTTTTCCATTTATGTAGTGAATGTAGCTTGGATTGCCCGTGTTTTTTCCATAAATCCATTTACTTTCTACACGCGTACACGCTACTTTCTCTTGCGAAACATGCAGCATGCAATTACCTGTATCATGACAAATCGGACACGTAACACGGTAAAATTCCCACCAGCTACCTCTTGGATAAGCACTCGTTAAACGAAATTGACCTTTTTGAATGTTATAATTCATTATTCCCCACTCCTTGTATACTGTTTATTATATATGGAACAGATACTTCCATTAAACTTTTTATACTTCTATTTAGATATTCTTTTTGTTCATCAATAAAATAAAAAGACAGAAATTCATAGTCATTTTTCACTACGGATTTCTGTCATTCCCTCTGTCTGTAGACTTCCATATAATTATGTAAATCACTCATTATGATACACTCACACCCGTTAAAGAGAATAGATCTTCTTTTGACGGATTAAGTGCCTGTAACCAGCTATCTACATTTAGAAAGTTTACTTTTTTTAATTGCTCGCCTTTCTCCGCACGCTTAGCTACCTCTAAAGCTCCATGGTGATGTACAATCATTGTAAGATCATTTTTCTTGAAAATACAATCTACATCAGTAGAGTTTATATGATGACTACGTAAAATTGGCTTCCATTTCTTTAGGGAATACCCTTCTATTTCTAGGAAACCACGGATTGCAGTAAAGCGATAACTTGTCCCTCTAAAGCATCGCTCCAATAAAAAAAGGAAATCTCGTATACATCCATTGAAATAGACATGATACAAATAGATTTCCCCTGCTTGTTTGGCTGCTCGCTGTGACAAGTTTGATGGTTTAATGGAAAACTGATAACAATCTCGTTCCCAAAATGCTCCTTCCTTTGTAACCCTCATTCGTAATGCACGCAAATTTGGCATAAAATCATCTGGATGTGCAGAACAAAATATAGATACTTCATAACTCATTTTCATTTGAATTTCCCCCTGGTTATATATTTATTATTTTTCTACTTCACAACAATTAATTACACTTGGAATAGATAACTCAAAAATATGAAGAAAAAGTAATACTCGATAAAGCCACGGTAAATGTTTTTCTCCATAATACATGTAAAGTTCTTTCGTTTCCCTTCTATAAGCAAATTGAACACCTAAGTGTGTAGGAAGTTTTGATAAGTCCTCCATTTCAATGTTTTGAATGATCTCAATAACGGTATGGGTGGACTCCTTTAATAATTTCTTCAATGATTCAAGAGAAATATTAAATAATCTACTACACTCCTTAGTACGCTCTTTGTTATATTTAATAATTCTGGCCAATTCTTCTACAGTCGGATCAAATAAAGGATTTGTAACCTCTACATACTCAGACATTACTGTTTCTAATGTACAATCCATTTTATTAATAATATAAAAGCCCCATTCCTTAAACGCATCTTCTAACGTACATGGATAGCCATACACCTCTAAACAGTAATTCCTTTCAAATGGAAAATAACAATCTTCTTTACAATCATGGTTTAAAATTGGTAAAAAAATCGTATTGTAATACTCATCAGAGTTGATGTGTAAGGCTGTCATTTTATCTGCAATATAATCTTCTGTATCATAGCTAATGCTAGAATCACGCTTTCGAATTGGTTGAGTAACTTCATTCCTCTGAAAGATTTTTATTATCTCGTCTAATGATAGTAATGGTTTATCTAGTGTAATTGCATGTTCGTATTTCATTATAATGATCCCCTCCCAAAGCAAAAAAACACAAATCTTGTGTTTTTCTCACAGTGTTTTTTATTTGTATACCTAAATCTAAATACCTTTTTACAAGTGATTCCTAACTTGAAGACAACACAAAAAGGCCCCTTCAAGTCGATTAATAATGTGCATAGCAAAATAAGCTATATATACACTAATCGGCTCAAAGAAGCCCTTTCACAATTGAAACAAGACGCAACTTGCTTCTACAACTCAACCACAACACAATAAGGTGTGGGAATAAACGGAATCAATTAAACAATAAATATACATTTATATTAATCAATTTCCATCAAAATTTCAATAATGTTATGTTACTAAACTAGAATATACTTATTTATTTTTTCAGAAAATAATGTATAATAAAATTGTCCTACATGAGATATTGAGTCATATCTCATCGTCATTTTAAAAGGATCTCCATTTTTATATGGAGATCCTTTTTAACGAAATGAAACTACTAATTTAACATAATAGAAAATGAACTTAATCTCCCTCTATTAATATCCTCCCACCTTAATTAATAACATAGTCATAAACATACTAAAAAAGAAACTTTTTAAATACTTATTTTCATCGTTTGCTACAAAAAGAGCTAAACAGCAGAATAAAGCCCATCCTAAACAAAATAGCATTCCTAAAATTATTGGTAAATTTGTCAATCAAATCTCCTCCTTCAAATATTGTAGAAATTACCCATACAATATACACATCTTCCTAAAAAAACTTTAATAGGTAAATAAAAAAAGACAGAAGTTTTTTATTCTGCCTTTTTATTACCTTAAAGTAACCCATTCATAACTTGCCCACTCTTTTGGTTTTTTATCATACTTGATACGACCAGTCGTACAGAATGAAGCAATCATCCATTGTATAAGATTCATCTTGGCATATGGATCAATACAATCCTCTATTTTTTTTAACTGATAGCCTGTGCTATTTTTCTGCCAAATTGTGTATAAACGAAAATGAGTTGTCGTAACAAGTCTAGCTTTTGTTGTAACTTGCCATTTTGCAATTTTTGTTAAATCTTCTTTTACTTTTCTTTCATACTCTTGTTTTACTACCTTATAACTCTTCTCCTTATTAATTAGCCCATTTGAAAATTCAAAAGGCATTTGATGCACCTCATAGACTGTTCCTTCTTCATCTCCCAAAATATTTGACTCTACTAGAAATATATTTTTTAGTTTTAACTGTTCCGTTAATTCTTTTCCGTTCCGATAAAATGGCTTTTTTATCTTCTGCAGCAGAACAACCTGTACAATTAATCCGATAAGTATAGGATATGCTAATACAAACACCATATTAATAAACAGATTTAGAATAAGAACTCCTATAAGCGCAAAAATTGTAAAGTAAATATATGTTTCTCTTTGATGAATGATTCTACTATTCAAGCTAATATACCTCCGTTTTGATAAATAGTGAAAGCAATATACACAATTGCTCCTAATAAAATAGAACAAGCCCCTGGGAAGCTCTGTATCAGCTGTATTTCTTTCTTTGGTAGTTTTGCCCCAAATATAGACGCAGCATGCTCCAATTGGTCTTTAATCGCTCCTACAAACCCTAAAATTTTGATTAATCGATACACACTAGCAACCCAAAAGAATAGTAAATGGAACGCTGTTAGTGTAATTGCGGTAAGGATAGCTGTTTCTTCTACTACATTACTAATATATAAAGCTACAACAATAAGCATTTTTGTATCACCGGGTGAAGAAAATTTAAATGTCTCTAACAACAAACCACATGCTAAGGCCATGGCTATTACAATCACAATCTCTTTCCCTGTTCTTATTCCAGCAAAATACGTGATTCCTATACCTACAATTAAGAATAGCAAATGCCATATATTTTTCGTTTTTCTATATTTCAAATCAGTAAATACATTCAGGATCATATATCCTAGTAGTATTCCTATTACATATACACTCATAATTTTTTCTCCTTATTTTTTCCTGTTGTAATGAATTATTACGGTCCACTCACTAGAGACCAAGTAACCGTAGAAGTATAAGTAGCTTGCCGATTCTTCCCTACATAAGTTGTCCCTGGATCTAACTGCAGTTGCAATCCATTTTGACCAAAATCGAGTTGATATTCTCCAATTGCTACATCTTTTGAAGCTCGGATAATAGTGTGTGCTGCCCCATTATCAATAGGTGTATTTGGAATCTGTACAATAGGTTTCCCTGTCTCTGGGCCCTTTACTTTTGTTACACTCACTTGGTTTTTTAAGGATAGAGAACCCTTTGGCAATTGTTTTGCTATATTTGTATCTGTAAATGGTGAAATAGTCACATTCAATCTCCAGCCATCCGTTTGATTTCGACTATCATGTATCATGAGTTTCCCTAATGTGCCAAATGAATTTTGTTTTTCTCCATTCAATTGAATCGGGCTGAACTTCACACTTTTGGGTACAGTGAGCATGTCTACCTGTCCTTTTTGTGTGGTAGAAATATGCTTTGTCGTACTTTTATTCCCTGCTTTATCTACCGTTCGGATATGTACATATTGTGGTTTCACATAATCAGTCGGAAACTGAATGCTAGTCTGATTTGTAAACTGAACACCGCTTACTTTATCAAGTGATGTTTCGGATTTATCATTCACTACATATTCATATCCCTTTACGCCACTTGTTACAGTTGCAGGAACTTCCTTAGAAAAATCCGAAACGCCATTCCTGCCAACTCCACGAATTTTATAATGATAGGTACTCCCTTCATCTTTAGCAGGGGCAAACATTACTTTAGTTTCTTTCAGTTCTCTATTTTCAACTTGGAAGCTTTCAGGTGTTGTTGGCACTGCCTGATCTTTTGCTTCTTTATCTACATAGTCAGAGAGCCTGCCCTTATATATTTGCTGATTCCCTCTGTATACTTCCGCTTCCGATGCATATCCCACTTTTAACTCATCCACATAGGTAATTCCTTCTGAATACGCAAGCATATAAAAAGTTACGCCTCGTTGCTCGGTAATATAAAACGGATTATTTGCAACTTGAGTATTCATACTAAACGTAGACCATCCATTTATATCTTTATTAGAATCATTCTTTGTGACCGTACGATTATTTGGTAATTGGATAGGTGCTGCCCATTTTCTTGTTTTTAGGCGATCACCTTGTTTCATAGGAGTCACAATAGGACTATTTAATATTATCTTTCCCTTTCCAGAACCATCCTGATCCGGTATTACCTTTTCAATCATTGGGGAATCTTGATACACATCTTTGTTTATATCCGAAGTTATATGTCTTCTATCCCTTGGTATGTTGGTACCGGGTTCCCTCTCTGGAAACAAGGAGATATTACTAATTTCTAATTCTTTTGAACCGCCTGGAACATCCTTTAAAACAGTAGCGTTATAATAATCAAATTCTCTCCCTGTTTCCCAGCTTCCATCACCATAGAAACTAATTCTCCCTAATCCTTGTGACTTCGCTTTAAATGTTGCTGAAATATAAGCATTATTAGGTACATTTAATCGCTTAAAAACAGCAATGGAACTCTCTCTTACTGTATAAGGATATAAAACCCGATTCCCTCCTGATTTTGTATCAAATACTTTGTATCCGCTAGAATCTGTACCATTTGGATAAAAGACTTCAGATTGTAAACTTTGATTCCCGTTTCCGTAAAACTCTCCCCAACCACTCATTAAATTAACATCTTTTGGATTATTAAAATCAATTTTCCATAAGACGTCCTGCTCTAAGATATCAATCGCCCATTCTAGCTTCACTTCATTTTCTTTTCCATTCGCAGTGAGTGTTGGAATACCATTTTGCTGTTTTCCTATTTGATCAGCTAATACAGAGTTATCTTTTGATTCAATAATTAAGCACGATACACCTAAAAGTATGATTGAAGTAAGAACCTTCCCCCATTTCACTGTTTCCTCCCCCATTCCATTTTTATGCTATCTAAGCTGCCTTATTTTGCTCCTTCTGACTTGCATGTTTTTTTCTCCACCATACAAATACAAACATTGAAATAATTAATATAAAAACAACAGCGGCTATTATATATATTTGATTAGAATATCCAGGCAACACTTTTATTGCACCTGTTTGTTCCGCATACTCTGTCACATTAGAAGCAGTTATGCGTATCTGTTCTGTAAATGTTTTTGGTATACCATTCTCTTTTATAGTGACTTTCAGTGTATACTCTCCATCTTTGTATTCTTTCGCTTTCCATGGAATCGCTAAACCTACCTTGGATTTTGGCGCTACATTGAATGCTGGAATATTACCATGAAATAGAACGTTATCCTGGGATAAAACTTCATAGTAAACTGCTACATCCCTTACAATATTTGCATTTGTATTTTGAATAAGTGCATGGACTTGTGGCTGTGTTGGATAAGATTCAACAGCTGTGCCATTTAGTTTAAGAGGCGTTCTGTTGATTGAATTTTCAGTCTCTTCGTTATTCAATTGTATTGCTACCGCATATTCAATGCGATTATGTACAGAGAAGCTCAATCCGTCTTTTTCAAGATTCTGCGCTTTTGTATCGTGCGCTAACTCAAATAATAATCCGCCCAAAAATATTCCATTTTGATTTGGTGTCGTTAAATGTACCTCTATCGTTTTCGTTTGATTCTCCTCTAAGGTAACAGCTTCAGGAGCTTGTACATACTGATCCATATAAAAATCTGTATCTATTAATAAACTTTGTGAGACTTCACGAGTTGGTACATACATAATACCACCGTTTGTAGAGGTGAGAGCATTGGCAACTTTTACATTGACTTTGATTGGAGTATTAGCTTTATTGTGCACATCCATTTTTACTGTTTGATTCTGTTTCTTTTTCACCTGTAAATTAAAATAATTTTTTATATCACCTAGTTGATTATCCGGGACATGAATGCTTACATCAAATGGTAAACTTTCTTGTTTTTCTTCTGCATAAACTACTTTAAAAGGTTTTAAGCTTATACTTAAAATGAATATAATCACAACCAAAATACTAATTAAAATTTTATATACATAGCTTTTCATTCTGCCCCTGCCCCTTCTTTCTATGTACAGAAGAGAATCATACATACGTGATTCCCTTCTATATAATAAGTTTCTTTTAAGGTCCTGTTACAATGGAATACGTAAGTTTCGACTCATACGACGTAGCACCAGCCTTATTCTCGACATACGTACTATGCGGATTTAACGTTAAAGCTAGAGACTTATCATTGAAACTAACATTATATTTCCCCATACCCTCATCTTTTTTGGCACTTAAAATCGTAACTTGATTATCTGTATCAATTATAAAGTTAGTCGTTTTAAACTCCGGATTTGGTGAACTTGTCCCTCCTACTTTTGTAATAGTAGCACCACCACTATTCAAAACTAAGGAACCCTTTGGAAGTGTCCGATTTGACTTTGTATCTCCACTTACTTTAAATTGATCTGCTTTTACATTGATTCTCCAGCCATTCCCTGAACCAGTTGCATCTGTCACTGTTAGCACACCAGGATTTGCATTCGTAACTTGTGTCTCTCCACTTAGTTTAACGGCATTAAAGTTACTAATTGGTGTAACGGCAATATTATGTTCGCCACCTGTTATACTTTGATTTAGTTTTGTCTCAGCTGTTGTTGCTGCACTTGCAGGTGTACTCATTAGTGACATGCCGAGGGCTAATGTTGCTAATGCGGGAATCATCACTTTACTAAATCTCATCATAGTACCTCCTTATGTTTTAAAAGAAGGGAGCTATATAAAACACGCCCCCTCTTATTTTCAATCAAAATTTATTTTTTGTTCCAAGAATCTACATCCGCATTACTTGATGCTTTTGTGAATCGAGCTAGAATTGTATCATATCCACCTTGGATTGCTTTCCATACAAATGGCCCAATTACTAGCACAATAATTACCGCTAAAGCGATTAACATTCCGTTTTCTGATGACAACTGTGAATCCTCATTTTTTAACCAATTCTTCATTTTTGCTAACATTTTATTTTATCTCCTTTATATATCAATTTTAAGAATCTACTAAAATTAGAACTTATCTATTTAAACCTTAAATTACTTATTCCAAGAATTCACGTCTGCATTGCTTGATGCTTTTGTGAATCTTGCCAGGATCGTATCATAACCACCTTGGATTGCTTTCCATACAAACGGGCCAATGACTAATACGATAATGACCGCCAAGGCAATTAACATACCGTTTTCTGATGATAGTTGTGAATCCTCATTTTTTAACCAATTTTTCATTTTTGCTAACATGATTGAATCTCCCTTATCCATTTATTTGAGCTATACGTAATAAACATCATTATTTTAAAACTTCTATTATTTGTTCCAAGTATTCACATCTGCATTGCTTGATGCTTTTGTAAATCGAGCTAGAATTGTGTCATACCCGCCTTGAATTGCTTTCCATACAAACGGGCCAATCACTAATACAATAATTACTGCCAAGGCAATTAACATACCGTTTTCTGATGATAATTGTGAGTCTTCATTTTTTAACCAATTCTTCATTTTTGTTAACATGTGTATTGCTCCTCTTCTTATTCAATTTGGGATACTAGCTTCTTATATACTTGCAAATCCTTGCATTAAGGATTGAATAACAATAACCATTGGATAAATCACAATACATCCAATAACAGCTACGTTAAATTTATTCATTTCCATTGGCTTATTTTGAATGAGACGGTTATAGTTCTCATGTTTTAACTCACGCATCATTTTAATCTGTGCATCCATAATACGAAGACTCTGTACCTTGTCCGTTTTTTGTGCTTGTTGCAATGCAATCGTAAAGGTATTGACTTCTGGACTATTTAAAGCTGCTGCAAAGTTTCGAAACGGTTGATCCGAACCCGCATACATTTCTAATTCCGCTGTAAGTGTAGATACATACGGTCGAAGATGTCTCCCCGCATATATCTGCGCCTTTTTTACTGCTTCTAATGTTGTATGTGTTTTTAACAACTGCAGCATCGGAATTAGATACTCTGGTAATTCGAACTTCCTTGCTTCTATCGCCTGCTTGATTCTTTTCTTTAATAGATAATCAGGATAGAAATAAAGCAGTGGTGAAATCAAAACGCCTACTTTAAATAAGTAGTAATCATGAAACACCGTACATATCAAGAAAACGGACGTGAAAATGACGGGATACGCAACTTTCATTTTCAAATATTCTTCTGGTTTCGTATCCAAACCAGCTTCTTCTAATTTTTTCTGAATCTGCTCTTTCTTTTCTTCTGTCAGGTACTTATGTGATAACGACTGGAAGGGCGCGAGCATCATTTGATTTAAATTCTTTTTTTCAATTCGCTTTGCATTTTCTACATAGTTTGTAAGTAGGCTACCACTATCTTTTTTACTTTGTAGAAAGGTAGAGAATACCCAATACATGACAACGAATACCACTACAGCTAAAATCGCAGCCACTTTATTCCCCTCTTTCTGTTGGATTATAATTTGCAATCTTTTCTACACGGGTTGCTAAGAAAAAAACAATGAACATATTTACCGCTAATGCGATTTTCCCCATCATAGAACCTGCTAAAAATCCATATGCTTCTTTTGACATCAACATAATCACAATCGGCATAGCAATGACTATTAAGCAGTTCTGTACAAAGGCACGTTGTGCTTGCGATAAACTAGAACGTAATCTTGCAAGATATAGTTTTTGTTTTTCAAAATCTTCTGCAATATCTAGTAAGACTTGCACTGAATTTGCTCCGCCTTCTCGGCTACACACTTCCAACATTTCATGGAAAAATACCAATTCTCTAAAGTTAAAAGTTTCATTGAATCCTCTAAATGCACGGTGCATTGTGGTTCCACCTTCTAATAAGAGAGAAACTTTTTCTATTTCTTCTTGAATGCTTTCATGCATCATTGGTTTCACCTGAACTAACACCCGTTTTGCGTTATTACTAATTTGAAGTGCATTCGCTACAGCCTTCATATAGATAGAAAGACGATCAATGACAACCAAGTAGTAACGTTTTTTTCTTCGATAGAGAAGAAATCTCGGAACTAAAAATCCACATAAAACGGAAATCAGTGTAAAGGGATCTCTTCCAAAAGAAAAATAGAATACTGCTGCTATACTCATTCCGGAAAGAATGGTATATACCCAGTACATGCTTTTCGTCAATTTCCACTCGTACTTTTGGGCTTCTTGGATAACAGATTGTGGCAGATACATTCGTATGCCTTTAATATTTCTTAATTCCAAGCGCCTTTCTTCTTTCTCATTTTCTTGTACAAATTGCGAGAGAGCAGAACCTTTAGATTTCGCAAAAAGTAAAACAAGCAATACTATACTAATAAAGATTAATAATATACATCCATAAGCGAATAAACTATGCATACTGCACCTCCTGTTGTGAAAGGAATGGCGCATAAAGAGCTGGATTTACAGTAGAAGAACGGAATTTCTTCTCCATTTCGGCTGACATTTTCCCTGTAATAATGTGCTGTCCATGAATTTTCCCTATGCTTTGATTTATCTCATCCTGCTCCTCATATGTCGGGATAAACTGAGAAAGTTCATTAAACTGTATATCATCTCGATAATCTAATAATTCAATCATCTCTGTAATATAACGATTCCCATCATCTTTCTTTTCTAAAAAGACAATCACATCAAATGTCTGTGAAATTAATTCATATAAATACTGGGCATCAATATTCGCACCACTTTGCAGACACATGAGCATTAAGCGTCTAACTGCTTCTTTTGCACTTCTTGCATGGACAGAGGTAAAGCCAGGATGTCCTGTTTGGAAGAAGTTAATCATTTTTAATGCTTCTTTCCCCCTCGATTCCCCTACGATTAATCGTTTTGGTCCTTGACGTAGTGCATTTGTTAACAGCCTATCAAAATCGATTGCATTCTCTTCTACTTCCGATGCCCTACATTGCATCGGAACAAAATGATGTTCTGGAAAAATGCGATGCAAATATAATTCAGGGTTATCTTCTACTACCAGAGTACGTTCTTTTTTCTTTCCTTTCGGAATATGAGAGGCAAGATATTTCATAAACTCTGATTTCCCTGTACCCGTAGCTCCAGCAACTAGAATATTCATTTTAGATTTCACGGCTGCAGCCAAAAAGTCCAACATCACTTTTGACGCTTGATTAGTAGATAGCATACGCTCTTCAGAAGCACGGAGGTGATCCGCATTCTTACGAATCGTTATTGTTGTTCCGAGTCCCCCAAGTTCATCTAGCGCAATATTGATACGTATATACGGAAACACGCAGTCCACATATGGCTTTGCCGTATTTAATGACTCTGATGTACTGTTTACCATCTTATAGGCTAAAGCTTTCACTTCTTCTTCTGTCTCAAATCGGTAAGGGAAGGTACATTCTCCCTCTCCAATTTTTTCGTAAATAATTTCTTTTGTCCCATTGATATAAATATCGGTTACATCCTTATCTTCTTTTAAAGGTTCTATAATCCCAAATCCCACAATATCGTCACACACCATATTCAGTAACTGTTCAGAAGGTACATCTGAAATGACGACTTGATTGCTTAATAGAAAGCTTTTAATAATTTGTTCTACAGCTGCTCTCTTCTCTTTATTCATAAAGGATTCACTTAAAATATCACGATGGTCTTTTACTAAAAATGCACGAATTTCATCAGTTATATCTTTAATTTGTTGAGCTGTAGTTGTTCCTAACTTTCGAGCCGATTTGGAACGAATCATATAACCAAAGTGATATAAATCAACTCGATTTCGCTTCAAGGCGACTTGTTTTTCCTGTAAATAGCCCCACATACTACTTGCCTCCCTTTTAATTTCGTAAACCAAAGAGACCCTTTTTCATAGAGGATGTATGCTGGGATGGAATATCAAGACCAGCTGCTTCCATAATTTGATGGACCTTTGTATTAATTTGCGGGGAACCAAATTGCATCCCCCATTCGTAACTCGTACGATCTCGGTCATACGGAATTGTCACCGCAATTTTTTGAGAAGAAAGCTTTTCAATATCTGCTACATAATCCTCATCCCCCATATTCAAAACATGAATCATACGAGGCAATGTTAGTTTTGCTTCTTCTATTAGTTGTAATTCTCTTTTAATTGCTATTGCACCACGGGGGTTACCATTTAGCACATGAACAACAAGGTCTGCTTGGTATAGGATTGGGTAACTCAGCACCTCGGATAATTCAGTTGGTACCGATAGAATGATATAATCGTATTCTGTATCTACAAGTGATTCTATAAATGTCGTCACAAACAATTCTTTGTTTTGAATCTCTGGGAATTGAGCTAAGCTATAACCTGATGGAAATACCAGAAAATCCATCTTAGCGTGCAATTTTTGCATCAGCCTTGGATTCACTTTTTTCTCTAGCAAATCTTGCTTGGTACAAATATACTGCGAAAGATTGTATTCATTTTCTTTTCTTACAAGCTCTAATATGTTTTTACTATCGTGGCTAAGACCAGTTCCAACTGCAAAGCTTGGTCTTACTTGGTCTGCTTCTACATAAAGCACCTTTTTCCCCAAATGAGCTAACTCATTTGCCATCGCAATACTTAACGTACTTTTTCCAACGTTTTCGTTTGTCGCATAAAAGGCAATTACTCTTACTTGCCGATCCATCTTAATACCCCCTCTCTTACTTGGATTCGTTTAGATACTGCGCTACATACTCTTTTACGTTTTTAGAAATTGGATTCGTCGAATGCTTCTCTACATAGTCTAAAATGTTTTTCTGATCAGATATTTGCGAGAATCCTTCTGCTGGTTCTAATTCTTTCCCTGTTTGTTCCATCTTTTGTCCGACTGCAACAGGGATTACATCTCCAAGTGTTTTTGCACGATTTAAGTATTGAAGTTGTTCAGGTGAAACAGCCAGTGTATATAATCGCGTTACTTTGGGCTTCTGTTTTCCTTCTTGTTCCTCTTTTGATTCTTTCTTTTCTAGTACAAATGCATCTTCTGTATTGCTATCTTTTGCAGCAGTCACACGTACACGTTGGAAAAGACCACCGAATACAACCTTCTCATTGTCCCCTTCTTTCACAACCTGTTTGAAATACAAGTCCACATACGTGTTCGGGATAATACTATTCCCTGAACTAGTTTCCAAATCAACAAGTAACGGGAAGGCAACCTCTCCATCTTTCAAATTTAAAATAGCAGAGTCCGGTAACTCTTCTTTTTTTACTACTTTATTTTTGAAGAGATAACTATTTTCGGTAATGGGTTGTCCATCATTTGTCCATTTTCCTACAACATCTCTTTTGCTTACACGTAATGCATTGGGAGGAATTGCATCACCAGGTAATGTTCTTTCCACTAGCATGTCTTCTTTAATCTCTGTATGCGCAGGTATATCCTTTGCGGCTACAACAATCTTTGTTGGTTTTACTGCATTTTCTACTGCGAAATGATTGTATCCATAGATACCCGCTACTGTTGCAGCAGCTAAACCTACTGCAGCAATCTGCTTCTTTTGAAACTTAGATGACTTCAATGTTTTTATTCCTCCTTATGTAGCCTTTAAACGCAAAAAAGGACACACCTATGGCATAATGCGCCTTAGGTGTGTCCTTTTAGCTAATCTAAAGTCTATATGAAAATGTTGGATTCAGTTTCTTTAATATTACAATTTTAATATTATGATATATGGAGTTTTATGTCAATCATTTCTAAAAAAAATATTATTTTTACCATTTCAAACCTCTGATTTCAAGACTCAAAAACCCTTAAAAACATTGTCATATCAAGGTTTTTAAGCTATTAACCCACCTTCAAATATGGTATAATTAATATAACGTAACTGAATATTTCAGGGTGGTTGGTTGCTATTCTTTCTCTTTCATTTTATGGAGAAAGGAGCTGACTACTCCCACAGCTAAAGCGGTGGGGTTCTTATGTACTTGAAAGAAGCGTTACAAAGCTCTCCACAGATGGTATTGCTATGTTCTGTGTACAACATCTTTGATTTATCTTCTGTTCCATAAGACTTTCTTATCTACACAACTGATGTTGTGTTCACAATAAGTTTTAACGAAGGTAGGTAGCTCTACCTACGAAGGAATGATTCCTTATTTTATAGAATACCCATGCTGAGTGGGTATTTTTTCTTTGTTTGTTGCAAGGATTCTATATGTTGATGGTGTAGCTTTAAAAAGATATCAAACGTTTGTATACAACGGTTTTGATTGGTTTGTTTTAAATTTACATCACTATTCATTAATAAAAAGGCACTATATAAATCTCGTTGTACGAGATGATTTCCGATTTGACTCCATCGTTGATGGAGTTTTTTCTTTTCATAACTATTTGTAACATGATTATATTGACTGGCTCTAAAAGTTATGGTATTTACTTTTTGTATCTCTTGTTTCCCATACTTTAATTTTTGATTGATAATTTCCACTAACATGGCAGGCGCATGATTCCCAATGCTTTTACCAAAACGCTTTTTGGATTGGAACTTGCCTTGTTGATTTGTTTTTGTCTCTTTTGTACGTTTTGCTAATCCATTAAAGTGCATCGTTTCAATATACACTTCATCACCTAAGGATAAGATGCTATTTGCCAATGCACCATGTTTTTCTTTGATATAAGAAGCTTTTTTTCGATACAACTCATTTAATAGACTTTTTGTTTTTTGATAGTTTTGACTACATGTCCAATGAAGCTTGATGCCACGTTTTACAGTACCATCTTTGTTGAAGTTGTTTTGATTTGTACTTCTACGACTTCTATCCAACTTGCGTAATATACGTCTTTTTTCCCTCTCAAATAAAGGAACATCAGGAGCAAGTTGTTGGATAGAAACGGTTTCTTCTGAAACGATGGCAATCGTAGAAGGACCGATATCTATGCCTACTCGCTTTTTCTTTTGGTAGGAATGTCGAAAGGCTCCTGTTTTATTGATTCTCTTTGCAGGAGGAATGCCACGAATCATTTTTTTGACAAGACGACAATATTTTATCGTATGAAGAGCGAGTGATTCTTCTATAAATAAATCATTCTTACGAAAACGAACAGGAAGGAGTAATCCATTCCAATAGACCCTGTTTTCTTTGAATCGAATACCCGTTTTATTGGATTTTCCTTCTACAGAACGAAGCATTCCGTATGGTTTAAAATGTGCTTTCGTTCCTTTAAATATTACGTCTTGCATAGATTTCCAAACCGTAGAAGCAATTTTTTGGGAGGTATTGCTATCTATATGTTTTTTGTAATTGTGTTGGTGTTTTTTGATATAAGCATGAAGTTGATATTCACTTAATCCAAAGGATTGACGAATGCTATCTAATTCTTTTGCGATTTCTTTCGATTCTTTTGGATGATTTGCTTTTTTTGCCTTCTGATAGCAACGTAATTGTTTTCTATAGGATTTAGCTTCTTTCATAAGTGTATATTGCTTCGTTGCGTAAGATAACGTAGTGTTATAGAGTTTACGAGCAATTTCAAAACGTTTGAGTAAAATATCCTTTTGCCATGTATCCACAATTAATTTCAGTTCTATAATAAAACAATCTTTCTTTGGTTTTGTCATTGCCCGTCACTCCTTCCTTTTTTATTATTTATATTATAAAATATAAACGTATGTTCTATAAAGAAAAAAACACTTCATTCCTCCCACCTCTAAAGAAGTGGGCTTCCTGAAGCTTAGTTCTGTGAAATAACACAAAGTATTTTTAATACGAAATCAATTTCGTTCCTGTTTCAAAATACTTTGCAGGGGCATAGCTTTTCCCGTTCCGATCCTGAAATTCACTTCCAATATATAGCGAGATAATCATTGCGATAACTCCAATAAAAATCGTTCGTTTCATACGCTGTTTTTTCTTTTTATCCATTCGAAAATTCCCCTTTCTACGTAAAAAAGGCACACCCCATTAAGGGATGTGCCTTTGGTTTATCCATTCAGCTACTAGTTTAAGAAGGATTATATACTTTTATCGATTCAACTAATTATATAATACTATTTAACTAATTTTTATTCTTCATGTAGTACCAGTTTGATAAGTCTGTAATTATGTGTTCTTTTCCAACCCAGTTCCATCCAGGCGTTTGTACAGGGAATGGGAGGTCTGCAAGCACCCTTCTCTTCTTAAAATCATCATACGCGACACCTTTAATTTCTACGTCATTAGTCAAGCACAAGCTCATTTCATTCACACCGGCAGGATTTGTCTCAACATTGAAAGAATACTTTCCATCTTTCGTCTTTAATGGTGCATACCATTTTTGTCCACCATCAATAATTTTCTCTTGTCCATCCCAATATAAAGACTTAGTTGGTCTTTTACTATCAAAGACATGTCCCGTTATTTCAGACAAATACATATTTTTAGGTAAGAATTTTGATGTTAAACCATTATTAGAAACAATGTCTAATTCTTGTGTAGGTTTTAATTCTTCATCAGCAAAAGGATATTGTGCCGTTGCTTTTGTAAATACACCTGGATAATTAGCATTCCAATCATTTTTGTATTTTCCGTTTACTTCATAAGAAAAACCATACCCAGCATGGAGCTTAGATGGTACTAAACTATCAATACTTCCACTTAATGTTTCATAGAACATTTCTCCCACTGTATCCTCTTTTGACACACGTTCACTTACTGTTTCTACCACACCTTTTACACTCGTTACTCCGCACATCCCTTTTTCATGAGATGGTGCATAGATAGCTGTTTTAATAGGATTATTTTTGTATGTGGTTTCTTCTATATCTAGACGATTACCAGTAGGGTTAATTTCTGCCTGAATTGTTCCTTTCCCCTTATGTTGCCAGCCAAGGTTCAAGGTTTTCTTTTCTCCCTCAGTTAACCTTACCTGTTGTGACGCTACTTGTTGTCCGTTATGCTTGAGCACGACTACTGTTTCAGGATTTGCATATTTTGCTTCTAATGAATCTAACTTTTTAATTTTATTTTTCTCTTTTTCTAGTTTCTGCCTTGCTGTATCTAGCCTACTTGCTGCACTATCCAGTCTATTTTCTTCCCAAGAGCAGTCTCTATCGTAATAGTAATGGTTCCCTTCTGCATCTACCTCATGAATTGGATTACGACGGCAATAACTTAGACTAGACTGCGCACTATCTCTATCGGATTCGGAACTATTTACTTCTTGCTGGGACTTATTAATATTATTGTTTACCTTTGCTCTATATTGGTCACGTTCCGGTTTAAAATTATCACGTGATACATCTATTCTTGTTTTTATATTCTTTCCTTCTCTTGCTGTTTCCCCTTCAATTCGATCAGCAGAGAAATCAATTTTATATTTAAAATCATCTTCATCACCTGGATCTGGGTTAGGTGTTACTTCAGTACCACAGTTACCATCTATGGTAAAATCAACAGTTTTCTCATTTGATTCCCTCTGAACAGCATCAAGGACTTTAATTCTCGCAGTATATCGGCCACACATTTGTGGTTGCCACTTTAGTTCTTCTGACTTAAATTGCCCTGCATCACCTTCATTTGGTTTTTGATTATCTTTTTGCGGAGCTGAACGCAGATAATTTTCTTGATGATACACGGTTTCGCCATCTTTTGTAATATCTAACATCCATTTAACTCGGTTCCGTTCTCCAGCAGCTTTTTGATAAGGGTTTACTGTTGTTCCATTGGGATCTCGATCATTGTACCCCTTATTTTTACTTACATACTCAAAACCGTTAAATGTTAATTTAACAGGCACATCTTTTTTACTACTAGACGCTTTAAATTCTTTTATTTCAGGTTTACTAGTCCTTACATACCATAGGTTATATTTATTTACTCCATTAACACTGCCTGCTCCAGCATATCCTCCTGATAGATAAGCAACATCACGAATCCAATAAAATTTACCGTATGGTGCTTTCGTTTTAAAATTATCTATTAAATGTTGATTAATATTTTCTAGTACAAACTCTGGATTTCCCCAATATTTATCGGCAATAACAGTATTATTCATTCTTTCTACTTCTGTAACCATACGATCTCCAACAGTAACAGCGCTATTCCAATACCCTTCATTTGCAATTCGAATATAAGGTTCAGATAAGTCTTCGTCCTTAACCAAATTTTCATATGGATTACTAAAATTGAAAGAGCCATTATAAACAGCTGGATAGTGAAGATCTCCTTTGTATAATAAATCACTACCAGGTGGTGAAAAACCACTCCCTGGCCGAATGAACTTACCAGTCATTTGTAAGTCATCCGATGTTACAAAAGTATTATCATCCCCATTATAAAATGGTACATCAGCATTTTTCGCCTCAGCTACTGTAGGCAATGCTATCAAAACTGAAGTGCAAACAAACAATATTTTACTTTTTAGTTTCACTATTTCCCCTCCTAAAACATAAAAAAGGACAAACCTGTACCATTGGTTAGGTACGTAAGGTTTGTCCTTCACGTATTTCATTATGAAATCATATTATATTTATAAATTATTATATCGTTATTTTGGTTGAACGTCTATATACATTGTATGTTCAGTCATAGATTGTCCTATACGAATTTTATAGTTTCCTTTTTGGTAATTATTTATTGTTTTTGCATCAACCGTTTCTTGAATCTCTTTATCTAAATTCAAACCATTTAGTAAAGTAGTCCACTTTTTAGCCAATTCAACTGTTGCTTTATTGTTATCTAAAAATAAAATTTTAAAATCATCTGGGCTCCCTGCTACAGAAAATTGAGCTCCGATTGATCCTTCTGGAAGATACATGTTTTTATCTACAATATGTACAGGATCTTTATACTGAAGCTTTGTATTATATTTACTATTAATTCCCTTCAAAATGCCCTGTGCTTCTTGAGATAATTGTTTCTGTACTACCGGTGTATTTAACGATTCAGGATAATAAGAGAAATCCTCTGCCACAAGACTTGCATCTAATCCCTTTGGTAATTCAGGTTTCGTTTCAGGTTTTGGATCTGGCTTTACTTCTGGTTTTTCCTCTGGTTTTGTTTCAGGTTTTGGATCTGGCTTTACTTCTGGTTTTTCCTCTGGCTTTGTTTCAGGTTTTGGGTCTGGCTTTACTTCTGGTTTTGTTTCTTTTTCAACTGCATTAATAGAGTTATATAAGAACTGACTATATTGTTCACGTGTTACATGTGCATATGGTGAATACATTTTACCTCCTGTACCAATAGTAACGCCACTTTCTTCTAATGCACTAATTGCTTTTAATGCCCATGAGTTTTTATCAACGTCAGTAAAGGATGTTGTATTAGTGGCTTTGAACTTGAAAGCATTTGTAAGTACTTGCGCCATTTGTTCACGAGTTAAGACATCATCTGGACCAAATTTCCCTTCACCGTAACCATTTACAAGCCCTACTTTAGCAAGTGCTAAGATTTCTTTTTCAAACATATGTCCTTTAATATCAGTAAATGGATTTTTGAAACTAGTATCTGCATCTGCTGGTTTTACGTACATATAAATCATACGAGCAACTTGCCCACGAGTTACATTGTCACCAAAACCAAAGATATTATTTCCGTACCCTTGTACTATTTTACGATTTGTTAAATCATAAATTGCTTTTGTAGACCAGTGATTTGCTGGAACATCATTGAATTTTAAGGAGTCTGTGTTATCAGCCTTTGCAGTAAATGCTCCTGCTCCTAGTAATGATGTACCCATAATTGTTAATGCTGTTGCTGTTTTTAAAAATTTGTTAGCCATTGTTTGTCCCTCCAAGTATATTAGTTTTTTATAGATTCCTTTATTGTACCGAATTTAAATATAAAATCCAGATAATTTAACATATAAATTTATAAATTAATGTTTTTTATAACCGCTTTCCTACATGGAAAATATCACCATACAGAAATAGGCTTGTAAAGGATTTTTATATATTTACTTAAAAATATTTATTTCTAGTAAAAAACTACACTTTTCAGTATAGTTTTTACCTCTTTTTCTACATATTGATATTTTTAACGGAAATAGATTTGTCCCATTCCATCTTTGTTAGCCCATATTGGTGCTTTCACACTATCAATCCCTATCATTTTAAAAATAAAGAAGTGATGTTCAGCTTTTATCTTAAAATTTAATGGCTGATTATGGTCTACGCGCCCTTTAGTAAATTCATATTTCCATCCATCCATATTCTGCTCTTTCATTTTTTTCTCTATATCAGGAATTAGATTTACGTTTTTCCCCTCATATGTGTATTGAAAACCACCTGTTTGTTCAGCTATTTCTACTGTATTAGAAGCAAAATCATGTGCCTTTACTAACTGCATACCATACAGTACACCTTCTGGTATGAGAGTTATCAACAACAAAGAAAGCGTTAGAAAAAGCGCTGTTGTTACTGTATTTTGCATTGCTTACACACCTACTTATTCTTATTTATTTCACGTTTCCTCCAGCTTTTTTGTTATCAGAATCTGCTTCGTAAATATATATGTGTCTTGCGTTACTCTTAATATTGCCTTTTTTTTCATCAAATTGTTTAGTATAACTAGCAGCTTCTGCTTCACCTTCAATTGCAATCATTGCAGGTTGCTCTTGTACAGAATATACAGAAAAATTCCGTTTTGATGCCGAGTCCTTAAACGTTGAATTTTGTTTATAAGATTTCTCAAATTCATTCTTTGCAATTTCTGGATCAATAACAATTTCTTCTTGGGACCGTAAAACACCAACTTTTACGGCTTTGTCCATTGCTGTACTTCCCGCTCGTGCTAATGCAGACTTATTATCTGAGTGTGTTATATCTCCAATGCTTATATCTGTCATTAAGAATAAACAGCCAACAAATAATAATAATGAGGCGGCACCTAAAATCAATTTTTGCACCTTATTTCATCTCCTCTTAACTTTCAGTCTTCCGGAATCGAAATCCACTTAATATTGAGCTTTTCTTTTGTTTCAATAATTCATTTGGTAACAGTAACTCAGCTATTTCCTTCAATATGCCTTCTAACTCTTTATAATAGTTCCGACTAGATAGTAACGTACTGCTATTCAATTGAGATTCAAACACATCTTCAATTGAATATGGTGGCAGAGCGGTTAGTAACTTATCTCCAAAACATTCTTCTACTACTTCATGCTTTAAAAGTGCAGGAGAAAACTTATTTCCAATGATTCTTGTTTTCTCTAAAGCTAAGTAAGAAACGAGCTTTCTCTCTTTTTGTGTAAGAGGGTGTGCTATCTTTAGCAATTGATGCAAATCTGGTTCCGCTACAAAGAAGATATAATCTGCCATCTCACATATTTCATGGTATAAATCTTTATCCCAATTATACCCCGCATCAATAATAGATATAGGTGCTTCTTGGTTACCCAATAAAACCTTAATAAAATGGTCAAAGTCCTGTTCCGTTTCATTTTTTAACTCTTGATCTACAATAGGATTCTTTACGATATAATTTATCCTTCCTTGCTTCCATTTTGGAATTGATAATATATCAGATTCCTTCTGTAACATCTCTTTATACCGCTGCAACATAAATTCACTACGATAGTTTTCTGGTGCTTCTGTATATCCCTTTAATAACGGATACGTATAACCATCATCATATAGATTTTCTATATAATTCACATCAATCTGTATTTCATTTAAGTAAGCAGCTAAAAGATGTGAAACAAAAGTAGCACCACTTCTCCTGTTCATGCTGGCCACAACAATTATTCTTCTTGGAATAGCAATACCGATTTGTTTTTCATATACCGACTCAAAAGCAAATTTATACTGTTTTTTTATAATAGGTGCTTTTGGTATCTTCTCTGAAACAGACTTACGTTTTTGTTTGTTTTTTAATAGTTGGCTGGAATTAGAGGCAGGTTCACTGTTGCCGCCTTCCTCTAATTCACTTGATGCTTCCTCTTCTTCTTCATCATCAACAGGAACCTCGGGTAACTTTGTTTGTTGCGGTGCCTGACTTGCTCCTACAATTTCTGCTACATTTTTAATATCCGATTCCTGCAGCAGTTGCGGGATAACTTTATTATCAATATCAATTTTACGAGAGTTAAAAATGTCATAGATACCTAGATAAATCAGTTTCGCCAAAAACTCATCATCATTTTCACGCTCTGTAAATACCACAATACGAATATCTCGATTAAAGCGAATATCTCTTAATTTCTGTAAGATAATCAATTCACGATTCTCTTCATGTCCCGCATCAATATTTAATCGTTTGTCATTAATACATAGAATATTGGGCTGTTCTGTATCTAGAATTTCATCTAGATACTTGATATGCATCACATCACTATCAGCTACTTCAAATCCCGCACCAATAAAATCCTCACGTAAATATGCCGTATATACAGTATCGCTAATAGCTAAAACGATTTTTTTCACCATAGTTAACCTCCTACAAACTCTAACGTTGGATTAAAATCATGTTTTCAATTGGAATTTGTGCCTCAAGATGAATCTTCCCAATAATCTCATTCAGAATATACTCCATTTCAACTTGTTCCATTGGACGTGGAGCACCAAAATCAGAATTTAATTTTACTCGTATTTCTAATCGATCTTGTATCTCATGTAAAGGTGTATCAAGATAAAGAATACTGTAGTATAAAACACCATCATCAATATTTTTTTGAATCATATCCTTTGTTTGATGAATAAATGTAACCTCTGCAACCTCAATAAAAGAATCATCAATTGTAACTTTACTATTCCAATTTAGATTCCAGATCTCACAATGTTCTTCTGCGTGCACAACAACTCCATTTATTGAAGGCGTAATAGCAAAAAGACGATCTACAGGAGCTTTGGTTAACAAGGTAATATCACCTTTCTCTAATTCAAAACCTTTTTCCAATCGCTCATGTTCAAAAGCACATTCAGCACCAGCAAATGCAATTTCACAAAATACTTGTTCTAGTAATGGACGAATTCCCTCATATGTTCGTATGGCAAACACACAAAACTCCTGTGTTTCATCTGTTCGAATGATTTCGTATAATTCAAATTCAGATGCATTTGCCAAGGCAAAAGGAATATCTTTTATAAAGTTCGGATCCGTATATAAATTGTCTGGAATTTGTGTTTCAGGATGATGTATAAACTCTAGGCAAAGTTGATACCCTTTTAAAAACGCATTCTTAGCTGCTGCTGGGAATAAAGTTTCAAAACGTTTTACATTGTTTTTAAATTTTTGTTCTTCAACTTCGTTATTAAATTCTCTTTCTTGTAAGATATTCGTTCTATTACCTAACTGTAAAAAATAATGATTAATCATACGATTAATACTTTCCTCAAATGTTGTTTTATCTGCACAATACTTTGTAAATCTCTTTTTACTCAAGTTTACAATTTCATTCATAGTCCTTGATTCTCCCTCTCAAATGTTATATATACAAAAAAAGACACACCAATGGCAGGTTATGTGCCTTCGGTGTGTCCGTTTAGCTAGAAATTAAATCTATTAATTTGTATATTAATCTTGAATAATCACCATTCACACATAAGAATAAAGCTATATTTTTTAAAAGTCAATAGCTTTATTGCATCCTTTTGCATTTGTATTTATTCCCATTCCCCCATTTCCCATGCATTTTCTCTCAAAAATCTAGTTAATTAAACAAACTTCTTTCTCAATCAAATTATTTTCAAAATAATACAACACAAAGAAGATTACATGCGAAAAATTTGCAATTATTATACCTAAAACTTGTAATCTTTATTTACAATAAAATTTTTAAAATTACTTAATATATACTCGCCCACATATTAATATTATGTAAACAAAAATAGCCCATTTTATATAATACACTCAAATTCACATATAGATTGATATTAATATGTAAAGAAAAATTCAAGGGAAATTGTTAATTTTATATCAACAGTTTTATAGAATAAGTATATATTAGATATCATTAACATTTTATAAGATACACTTCTAAATAGAAAAAATTCTAAATAAGTATTCAATAATTACAATATACATTAAGATTTTTGTCACTTTCATTTAGAAAAACTATTAATTTCAATAAATTCTTTTAACCCACTACTATATTGAAGAAATTACTCCCACAGATCTGAAATTTTCGTACAAATAACTATAATCTTTATATACAATTGAACTTTTGAAACTACATTATTTCTATTATTGATGTCATATGAACAAGGAAAACGCACTGTGTATCACATGCTCACATTGACATATCAACTGACATTGATATGTCAATCAAAAACCGAAGATAACTGTTAATTTTATATCAACAGTTTTTACACAATAAATATATATACTCATTAACAATCTAAAAAAAGTTTTAATAGAAATATTATTAATTGCTATTGATTCTGTAATATAAACATATAATAAATAAACTACTTACTAACAAAATATAAAATTTCTAATCAAATACAAATTTCACCTTATTAATAAACTACCGTATTAACATTTTATCTATTTGATTAAAATGAAATTGACAACAGGATATAGTGAAAAATTTAAATTTAATCTTACGATAATGATAACGGTGTAGTTATTCGCAACAGATTAGACTATTAATTGTTTACATATTAATTATACATTTATATTTTGTCACTCTCATTTAAACTACCTTTTACATTTCATTCAAATCTTTTAGTTTACTACTGTATTTAAATGATTACATCAAACGACCTCGAACTTTTATACCAAATACCATAATCTTTATATGCAATTGAAATATTTAAACTACATTATCCCCGTTATTAATGTCATGTGGACAAGAAAAACCCTCTTCTTAATGTATACTCACATTGACATATCAACTGAAATTGACATGTAATCATTAAACCTAAGATAAATATCAATTTCATATCAACACTCTCGACCTATTAAGTATAGCTACTCATAACACCCCTATAGAAAAACACTTTTTAAATAGAAATATTGTTAATTGCTATTAATCATGTGACGTAAACATATGATAAATCACTTATATACTGCAAGATATAAAACTTCTGATCCTGTACAAAGTTCAATTTATCAATAACCTATATGTAACTATCATATTAACATTTTATTCTTTTAGTTAACACGAAGTTGACACTAGTACATAATAAGGTATTTAAATATCAATCTTATGTTAATGATAGTTGTACACACTAAATTAAGCAATTATACATTCATATTCTCGTCACTTTCATGTAAACTGCCTTTTACATGTTGATCATTTTTTTAGCTTACTACTATATTTAAATGGTTACTTTAAAAGACCTAGAGCTTTTAGAAAAAACTATAATCTGTATATACAATTAAACTCTCCGAACTACATTATCTCTGATATTAATGTCATATAAACAAGAAAAATCCTTCACAACATCCACTCAAATTGACATATCAAATGACATTAACATGTAATCACAAAACTTGGGGTAAATGTTAATGTCATATCAATAATACCGAAGAAGTAGGTATAAATAGCTATTAAAAATCTTATATAAAATAGTTTAAAATAGAGATTTTTTAATAGCTATTAATTCTGCAGCATGAACTTATAAATAATTACTTACTACCAAGATATAATGCATCTAATCCTGTACAAAGTTCAATTTATCAATAACCTATATAAAACTACCGTATAATATTTTTTCAGTTAACATGAGATTGACAATAAATGATTGTAATGCGTTTAAATATCAATCTCACGTTAATACCAGGAGTACAGATATTTGTAACGGAATCAGTCAGTAATTAACCGTATGTTAATTTATCCATTAAATTAAGCAATACTACAGAGGTATTAAAATACCTATTAAGTTACTTTGAATGGGTATTTCATATATTTGATCCCGTATAAATAAGACGCTTTAATAAGAACACCATCCATGCAGCGATAACTAATGCTAGTTCAGTTAACAAGACATTGATATTTACTTACCTGAAACTCTTTCTATGTCAATCTCATATCTCATGTTAATGTCAGTAGGGGGTAGAATTCCAACCAATTCGAATAATTTTTACCTTTAGCAAACGCTATCCTGTTGAAAATTAAACAAATGACCTCTTAAGATAGCTTGAAAATTTCAAGTGTTAATGCATTGACATAAATCTATCTCATATATTACATACACTGTTAAAATACTCCTAAATATCCTATTGATCATGATATTGATTGAAAATTAGACCTCAAAGTCGATTCACATTAATCCTATATCCCTAGCTATATTTGCCCTCATAAGAAACTACTAATTTGGTAATATTATTACCTTTTTTCTAGCTATTATACATTACAATTTAAATTCTCTAGCTTACGTCAGCTTATTTTTCCACACTATCATTGATTATCTCCTCATAACTTATTTACAAAATACCTATATTTCCTTATCATTAGTATTAAGTAACGTGTTTTGTTAATCTCATGGCAACTATCATTAGTCTTACTGACATAAAGGATAGAGATATCCATTGATAGAACATTGCCATTTATATAATTTGAGGTGACAATAGCATCAACAAATCAAGCGTAATCATTATCAATAGTTAATGTTCTGTTAACAAACATTCAATTACATGTTAATTTTAGATTTCATGTGAATTACTGAATTCATAGGGATTTGCATACATATTAGCGAAATAATAACTAACATGTTAATCTCAGTTCACATGTTAATTCCAAATTGAGTGTTCATGAGTTGATTTTTAAGGAGGTTGTTACAATGATTGAACAAAAAAACGAATCACAAGACCATCAAATTAACGATGATGACATATTAGATGATAATATTTTTGAAAAAGCATGGCGAATAACTGAATTCTCTAAACTAGTTGGACGTCATCACAATACCGTTTATAATTGGTTCAATATTTTAGAGGAAAAAGGGCTCCACGAAACGTTAAGAACCCAAAATACAAATGAAAAACTCTATAATGCATTAGATCTTGAAATTGCTCTATTTATTAAACAAAAAAGGGATGAGAAATGGTCTTTAGATGCAATTATTGACCTATTACCACATCAATTCGATTTGAGACCTGTATCACCAGAAAATCAATCAAATGAAGTATCTACTGAAATAAACCTTCAGGCTACTGCAGAAATCATTGAAAAAATGGTAACCAAACAGGTAGAAGAAAAAATAAAACACATTGAGTCTCGTTACGAAGAGAGGGTAGACAGTATACTTAAACAGCTACCACAACCAGAAGATGCAGAAACCATAAAATTACGTCAGCGCCAAGATAGACTTGATAATTTCATTATTGAGCATAGGGCACGTCAGGAACTAAGAAAACAGGCAGAAGGCCTGTGGAATAGTAAAGCTGAAGAGGAACGTACCAGAAAGGTAGGATGGTTTAAAAAAGAGGAAGATTTGGGTAAAAAACAACTTTTCATTGAACAGTATGTACAGGATAATATAATTGATTATATAAAATCTCTTATGAATTCTGTGGAATAACAAAAAAAGTCTGGAACTTAGTCCAGACTTTTTTATTATTTTGTAGTACCAAACATCTTATCTGGATCTAGAAAATCTGATAAATCTTCATCTTCATTCGCTCCAGCATTATTTTCTTCGTCACTACCCATATCGATAAAATCTCCAAATGCAAAACCTAAATCCTCTTCCTCATCAATACTCTCGATAGTACTAATTTGAGACTTTGTAAACTGAATCTGGCTTTGTCTTTCTTTAAACTCATTAAATTCTTCAACTAATCCTTTAGATAGTCTCGATGGTAATGCATCAGTTTTATAGAACGTATATACACTTCCTAAGAAATCATTTTTACTCACCAAATATCCGTTAAAAACTGTACCGTTTATAGGTAGATTATTTGAAACTTCTACCTTAGCATCATCCATAAAGGAATCATTAATATTTTTTTGCTCATCTAAGATAGCAAGCATACCAAAATGATGTACTTTTGACGCTTCTACAGAACCGTCGTTATTCTTCTTCATCAAATCAATTGGGGGATGGAAAGAGCTACCTCTTAATGATTCTTGGAACATCTCTATAATTGCATGGCTATTTTCTATCTGGTTCATATTACGTGAAACCTTATTAATTACTAAACAGCCCGTTTTCTCAAGTAAAATACGCTTAAAGTCTTGAGAATCGAGTATTACAGATGTACCCGATCCATTGGCAGCGGTATTTAGCTCATGAATAATTTCACTAATGCGTTGATTTGCATAATCCCGTGAATTGGCGATACCTTTTTTCTCATTTTCATTTAATTCCTTAAATTCATCGTAGAAGTGCTGATTATCAGCAAATACTACAAAGGCTACACCTTTGGATTTATCATTTGCTAATTTCCAAATCTCCTGTGAAAATTTATTTACTTGTCGTAATACATCTGGCCCATCTGCTCGAACGGGAAGTGTTACGACAATCCCCATTTTAATAAAATCTTTGCGCTCAATAGCATTTTCAAAGGCAATTCTCGCAAACTTTGCTTGATTTGCTTTGATTTCAGACATTGGATATTGCTGCGCAACTTTTTGTAATTCTTGTCTGATAACTGGTTTGTTATGAAAAGCCGAAAATTCTTCAATAGCTTTAATGATTGTAGAAGTTCCTGTTCCTCCACCTAAACCCGCAAAGAATAGAACAAGTTCATCAGAAGGTCTTACACGTTCAGTAATAAATTCTTTTAATTTTTCTTTTGCTTCCTCATTTGAATCAAGAACCTTTACCGCACGCTCCGGGTTCTTACCTAAACCACCTAATTTAAGTGAAACTTGATTACTTTTTGGTACATTTTTTAATTCAGCTAGATCTCCATCATTACTATTTAGTGCTAAGCAATTATATACTGCTGTGCCATCTGTATGTGTATATTCTGCAAATTTATCTACCATTCTAGTACCAGCTTGACCAAATCCAACCATTGTCATTTTAACTGCTACTTCATTTTTCAAGAAGTTTTTTGCCATTATTTTATCTCTCCTTATTTACCTTTTTTCTTTTCCCTAACTCAATAAGTACTTGTTGCCCTCTATAAGTTGAGATTAAAAATTTATATGGATGCATAGTCTTTTCAAAGATTAAAGACATTGATGATAGTGTACTCACACTTATTTCGGCTGAACGTCTAGATATATTTGTACGTTCAACTTCTAATGAATAGGATTTACCTTTTTTCTTCTTTACTCTCCTATCAATAACTACATTTTCCACTATTTCATTAATCGATATGCCCCTCATGTACTTTGTCTCTTGAAATTGTTTATTTACTACGTTTCCTATGTATAGAAATACACTGTAGAGTATTTCATCTTGTTCAAGTATATCAGCAAACATGTTTACTACCTCATCTGCAAACTTGATTGTTTGATATTTTTCACTTAAAACCTCGTTCAAGTTGTCCCCCCCTTAAAGCATTGGTTAATTATTCCTAGAAACATAGTACATCATTACACGTTGTATATCAAGTCATTATAAATAAAACTTATATATAGGTCTTATATATAAGACTTATATATATTAAATCGTAAATAATCTATGTTTTATGAGGCTTTTTATATACAGCGTATATATAACGCGTATACATGTTATATCAATCTTAAATTTCATATGATTTACATTTTAATTAATGGTAATAAAACACTATAGAAAAAATTGATAAAAACACATGAAAAATCAATCCTTTTTATTAACATGAAACTCACAAAAATATGTATACGACTTATATATAAATCTTATATATAAGTCGTATACATAAACGCTGTTATAACAACAATAATTTAAATTTTATTTACAACAATTATATAATATTATTTTATATAAGCTGTATAAATAAGTTTTATATATAATCCTTACTTATACAGCTTATATAAATCGCATCTAAAATATTCAATATCCAAGCACCTACTATCATACGCGTGTCTATATTTTACTAAAGAGATTTCATGAAGATCTTATAACAATTCACACTAAGTTTTTTTATTACTTAATTGGTTTGAAGGGATCTATCTCTTATAAGGACGATAATTGTTAATGTTATGTTAATGCGCTGTTCTTTACCTAGTACTTGTTAGTTCACATGAATGGATATGTTAACAGAAACAAATATGCTCTGAGCCTCATTTAAATACAATTCCTTGTCAATTTCAGTCATTCTTAGAAAGCCATTTGGAGAGGCTGTTAATTTCATATGAACACCAGAAATCTTATGAAATTATAATTAACATGTTACAAAGAAAGTCCAAGGTTAAGCTGATTGATGCAATAGTTCTTGAGATTCCTGTAAATAATTTTTTAAACTAAGATATTCTAATAGTATTATATTAAAAAATTGCATCACTGCTATGAAAAAGGAACATTTATGTATATGGAATTATTAACAGTAAGTTCTTATCTTATTAACATCAAAGTGATACTTACATTACACTAAAAGTCTTATTAATTTAGTAGGAATGATGATAGCAATTAGAACTTCACATAAAATTAACAACTAATTAATTTCATGTGAATGGAACCTTTTTGTTAAGCACATGTAGACATACTCATTAATTTTTTGTCTAAATAAATTTATAATTTTATAAGCTAGAACACGTAAAAGAATAAGTTAAATTTTCACACTGAATCTGTAACAAACGTAAGAGAGGGCACTTCAACAAAAAGTTTACTTTCTAAAAAATATAGGAAAAGCTACTTTTTGTTATCAAAAGCCTCTTTATAATTCTTAAGTAATTGTAATCAATCAGAATGTTATTATACCTATCTAATAAATGTTAGGACGTCATAACATTATTTTATTAACGAAATTTCATTATAACTATTGTTAGATGGCTAGTAGTATATCGGCCTAACAACATGAGAGGTTTAATAGATGCATATACCCCCATAATTTTCAACTGATTTATAAGAATAGTTACCATCCCAACTCTGGTGTACAAAATTGGGTATCTCTGAAAAACAAAACCTCTTATTCATGTTTTCTTATTTTACAATCACCATATCAATGTAATAGTATATTAAAAATGATAATTATCTAATTTAAGTCTAATTCAATATAAGAGGTGTATACTTTGTCCAGAGAAGTGTATAAATATAAACGACCAGGTACTAAAAAACATTTTCACTTAAAAGAAGCAGACGTTTTTATGTTAACAGTTTTATATTACAAAAGAGCCCTTACAACACGACAAATCACAATGTTATATAGTGCATTTGAGGGAAGGGAATGTTCTGAAGCTAGCATATTTACAAAGCTTGACCGATATTCACAATACGGGGCTATGCTAACTAAAAAAATAGATAAAAGGGATGACAGCATTACAAAACGCGCCTTATTTTCCTTAAAAGAAAAAACAATTGAATTCTTAATTGAGATAGGGAGAATTCCCCAAAAAAGTTCCAAAAGAAGGTACTCACGAGCAACTTCTTTTCACACAGTATGTTCACGTGAAGTCATTATCCGTACTCTTCTAGCGACTACAAAGAAAATACAAACCAATGAAGTATTATATAAAATGGATATTCGTTCTTTTTACCAGAAACAAAATATGAAAATTGAGGATGGCCAGTTGCCTTTAATTCCTGACGAACATATTTCATATCAAGGTAAAAATATCTATATCGAGATGGATATGTGTAAAGAAACGAATACTACCTTAGTTGAAAAAGTAGGTAAGTACATTGAATTCGCACAAAAAACGAATGAGAATATAACCGTTGTTTTTGTTATGTACGATAAATCTATGTTCCTTGCTGAAGATACTGAACCACCATACGTGCGTATGAAAAATCTATTATTTTCTATACGGAAATATCATGAAATTTTAATTAATCTACCCAATCTACATGTACACGTCTGCTCCCTTAAAAATGCTGGAGATGTAATTTCAGATATCATCCTTGGAAAAGATGATAATCAAAACTTCGAACAAGATATTCTTTTATCTTTATCCCAACGTACAGTAGGAGATGCCGATTGGCGTTACGTATTTGTTGAAAAGGTTCAGACGTTCAAAGAAGCAATAGATGGAGGACTTCGACGAACTTATAGGAGAGATAAAGATGTTATCCAAGATTTCTTCTTTATTTTCGGAAATGAAAATGATTACCGGATGATTGCTAGACTAGACGATGTCGTATTTTCAAGAAAAGAAGGGGACGAAGGCGTTCCACTTGTTGTTATTTATCCTAAACGTGAAAAACCTAGAGATATTCTTTTAATGAACACTTATGACAACGTACTACTACTATCCTTACAAAATGAAAGTGTTACTATAGACGCGGATGAACAGATCATGGTACGTACTGCAAATAACATTCATCCGAAAAGACGTAGGCTTGTAGAATTATATTAATTCATTATTTTTATATATCACTATATGATTTTATTGATTTTTATTATTTAAGGTGTTAGAATAACATTTGAACATATAATGAACATAACAATCAAATCAGAACATATGAAATTAAGGCAAGCGACACACGCTGTTTTTACAGTGGGTGTCGCTTGTCTTTTTTTATATGGAGAAAGGTGGAAAATGAAAATGAATTTACAATTTGCAACAACAACGAATGAGGGAGTGCTCTCTGCAAGAGAAGCGTTTAAGAATCCAGAACTTGTACTTAAACATATTACAGAAGAGGGTGCAACGTTTAATGTTTCTCTACAAGATATCAAAATTCCAGGAAAACCAAATTACTTTTGGTACGATGTCATAATTGAAACAGCAACGAATAAAAAAATAGAGGTGAATATTGCAGTACTTTCTCAAGAAGAATACGATCAACTATGTGAAAGAAGTAGTATTGATTTATATTTAAAACAAACCGAAGATGCGGCAAAGTTCTTTTTAGAAAAATCAAAAGAACAATTTAAACAAGAATTCAATAATCGCTTCACATTCCATCATAAAATTCAAATATATCTGTAAGATGTAGGTGAGTTTCTATGGGGACACTCAAACAACGATTACCGTTATTTACTACGCTCACCTTAATTAGCGGATTTCTTCTTTCATTTGGATTCGGTCTGGTAAACTACATAAAGTTACTCTACTATGCATTTGAACCACCGTCTTATCCTATAGAAATTACATATATACCGCTTATTTTAATGTTCTTCTCTTTGCTATTAGGAGAATTTAGCTTTAGGTTTTACAGCCGTATTCCTACTTTACATGTTAAAAATGGAAATTTATTAATTTTAATTGCCTCTCACATTGCAGTTGATATCCAATTTTTATGGTTTGCAACTGCTCCGATCCATGCAAAGGTTATTCCTTATCTAGCGGATAAATCAAAACATCTTAATTTTGGTGAGTATGAAGCCTTAGGTCATGTCTTAACAGGCAATTTTCACACACTCACTATGATTTTTGTATTTTTACCAACAGTATTTATGATTTTGTTTACACTTTGGTATAGTGGGCATATTGTTCGTTACCGAGAAGAGATATTACAGTGGGTACAAAAATACGAATATAAAAATTACAAATTACAAAAATGGTTTAATAGCCAAGAAGAACAAATATATCCTGATGTAGAAATTGGACCGCATATTGAACATAAAGAAATGGTCCGAATTAAAGGGAAAGATAGAACGTTGAATGGTATCATTATTGGGCCAATTGGTTCTGGTAAAACATCAAGTTTAATTATTCCTATGATAAATCAAGATTTACACTGGATGGTGCGTTTCATAAATAAGTTTGAAACTGCTTATAAAAGGAATGATTATGATACAGAAGTCGTAAAAGGAACATTTTTAAATGGTGTCACTGTTATTGAACCCAGTAATGATTTATGTCAAAAAGTATTTAAATTGGTACAAGCACATAAGATCCCAGCAAGCTCGGTTTATTACATTGATCCAACTAATCCTGATACAAAAAATATAAACATCCTGCGGGGACCAGTTGATAAAGTAGCAGAGGTTTTCGCAATGGTTATTCAAGGTTTGTCTGAATCTAACAATGCATTCTTTGAACAAGCTCAACGTAACCACTTTAAACAACATATCTATTTATTAAAGCTTCACAACCCGCAAAAAGATGTCACCTTCGACGATTTGATTGAGATGTATGACGATGTAGAACGTGTTCACCGTATGCATAAACTATTAAAAGTACAGGTCGAAAAGTTATATGATTTTGTTCAAAGTGGCGCTGCTTCACGTGACCAAAAAAATGAATATAAAATTATAAAAGGTATTGATGAATGGTTTGATAATACCATTCGTGAAAAGATGGATTTTCAAGGTGAACCAGCGGTTTATAAATCAGGAAAATACCGCGGACAACCAATGCATTATGACAGAGAAGAAGAATATGTAAAAGGTTTACGCAACATATTAAAAGATCTAGCTTCAAACGTTTTAATACGACGTGTTTTATTTGGAAAATCTGATTTTGATTTCGATGTCCATTTAGAGCAGGGTGGCATTCTACTTGTTAATACTGCAAAAGGGGAATTAGCAGACCTTTCTAACGTATTAGGAAAATTTGTATTGCTGAGTATGCAGAATGCGGTATTCCGTAGAGAACCAAACGTCTCACCTTACCATCACATAATTGTCGATGAGTTCCCGGATTATGTTGTGCGGCCGTTTAAAGAATTCCCTGCACAATCTCGTAAATATAAAGTAATTTTAACAATCGCTAGCCAAACGCTATCGCAATTAGCTCTTGACTTTACAGAACAATACATGTTTACTTTATTAGGTTCATTCCGTAACAAAATGATATTTGGAGATGTAACACCATATGATGCAAAAATTTTCTCTGACATGTTTGGTGAGAAAGAGGAATTTAAAGAGGCGGAATCCGAACAGGGCATTTCTCCTATGCAAGAGAATCCAGTTAGTCGACTAGGATCAACCTATCAAAAAACGAAAGAAGTTGTTATGTCACCAGGAGATATCATGGCACAAGGTGCATTCATCTGTGCTGTTCGTATCGTACAAGATAATCATGTGCAACCTGTACAACAAATCACAAGTAACTTTGTATCAAAAGAAGAATTCGCCCAAGCAATCATTCAAGTAGATACAAAAACGGGTGAATATTGGGAAAATGAGCGTCTTCGCCTTATTAATGAATCTATCGAAAAAGCAAACCCTATGAAGCATGTAAATGCAGGAAACATGAAGAAAATACAACCATTACCACCTATACGAGAAGGTGAGATTGAACAGAATACCTCCATAGAAACAAACGAGGAGCATCAACACATTGTATCATTGGAGGATTATAAGGGACAAAAGTCTCAAAATGAAACCTTACCTAATGATTCCGCAGCAATAGGCCAGCAGGGAAATGTCAATGATGAAATTGAAAATAAGTTGTATGAAGATATTAAGGAATTTATTATCGAATCACAACAAGTCTCGCCATCTCTTCTGCAAAGAAAATTCAAGATTAGCTATATGAAATCTATGCAATATATTGAGAAGTTAGAAGAAAATCTAGTTGTAAGTTCTTACACAGGGGATGGTCCTCGTAAAGTATTAATTTCAAATAATAGTAGTACACCAGAAGAAACAAGTGTTAATACTACTCATTCATCTGACAATTCTATTTCACCGGAAGTAGCACTTCCAATTGAAGGCGAGGGAATCGAACAAAAGGAAACAAGCTCCTTTAAGGATATTCTATACGACGATGTTTTAAGTTTTGTGAAGGGATCGGGAAGTATCTCTATCTCTGTACTACAAGACACGTTTAAAATTAGTTATACACGTGCATCAAGATTAATAGATGCCCTACAACGAAATGGTGAACTGCCTGTTATAGCAGAAGAAACACATGTAGAAATCAACACGGTTCCAGTTGAAGAAATGCTTAATCATACCGAAGAAAACAAGCTAGATGAAGATGTAGCAAAAGTTTACGAATCTATTAGTATTACGGTTCAAGAAAACTTAGAAAAAAATAGAGAAAATCATTCGAAAAATGATGAGAAGCAACCAGAATATAAACCTATGAGTTACAAAGAACGCCAAGAGCCGTTAAAATCTCAGCAAAAAAATAAGAATAACACTTCACAGTCGCTGCTTAATAAAATTGAGAAACCAAAGCAAAAAACATCGAACGTAATGAGTAAGGAATTGAACAATTTCTTTGATTAATGGTTTGTAAACCTTAAATTAAATCTAGTATTGGTATCGCCAGCATTTCGGAAAAAACCACGCTAAGCAAAAAATACACTAAGCCGCCCATAAAAAATGCACCCCAATTGTTAGACACAATTGGGGTGCATTTTTTATGGGAAAGTTTTCTCCTAAAGAAAAGCTACAGATAGTAAAACAATATTTTAATGGAGTAGATGGTGGGAAAAGGATTGCAAAATCCCTAGGAATTCATTCTAGTGTGATTTATCAGTGGGTTAAACAATATGAAGCATTTTTGGAAAAAGCTTTTGAAAAATACTATACAACTTATTCACTTCAATATAAACTAGGTGTGCTTAATTATATGGATACACAAGGGAAATCTATTAGAGAAACAGCGGCAATTTTTAATATTTCCTCTCACGAAGTACTTCGTAGATGGAAAATAGCTTATGATTCAAATCGTGTGGATGCCCTACGTCCAGGGAGGAAGGGGCGTCCAGCTATGAAAAATAAGAAGGTTAGGGTACAACCGAAAAAATATCCATTGCTAATTGAAAGGTCTATAGAGGCACTACAAGCAGAAAATGAACGTTTACGTATGGAAAATGATTATTTAAAAAAGTTAAATGCCTTAGTTCAGAAAAAGAACAAATCACAGATTAAGACAGTGCGGAAGTAATTTATGAATTAAGGCATAAATACAAGGTCGTTGACCTTGTGAAATTCGCTAATATCGCTCGTAGTACGTACTATTACTGGATGAAACAAGCGAAACGTCCAGATAAATATAAGAAAGTCAAAGAATTAATGAAAGAGATCTTTAGTGAGAATTTTGGGAGATATGATTATCGTCGTATCACATTAGAATTACGTAATCGAGGTTATGTTTTAAATCATAAAACTGTGCGACGTTTAATGAATGTCCTGGGATTAAAATGTCTTGTTCGATTAAAAAAATATCGTTTGTATAAAGGGGCTGTCAGGAAATTGGCTCCTAATATTTTAAAGCGTAATTTTCACGCATCAAAACCAAATGAAAAATGGGTAACAGATGTGACAGAGTTCCACTTACATGGTAAAAAACTATACCTATCACCCATTTTAGACTTATATAATGGAGAAATTATAGCTTACAATATAGAACATAGACCTGCCTATTCCCATGTCTCTAAAATGTTAAATAAGGCATTTCAACGTTTGAATGATAAGGAAACTCCTATTTTACACTCGGATCAAGGTTGGCATTATCAAATGCGACAATATCATCAGTCGTTTAAAAAACATAACGTTCTCCAAAGTATGTCCCGTAAGGGAAATTGCTTAGATAATGCAGTCATGGAAAATTTCTTTGGCTTATTAAAGTCTGAATTACTTTATCTTAAAGAATTTGATAGTATGGAACACTTTAAAATAGAATTAGAAAATTATATTCATTACTACAATAACAAAAGAATTAAAACAAAACTAAAAGGATTGCCTCCTGTGCAATACAGAGTTCAATCCTCATTAGCTGCTTAAGATATTTGTCTAACTTTTTGGGTTCAGTTCATTTGGACGGCCTTTTATTTTGCATCAATAATATCAATAAATTTCAACGTCATATTATTGTAAAATGCATCAGTACAAAGTATTGATTTATTCAGCGGATCAATATCAACGACAGTCATATAGTTAGTGAGTAAAAAACCGCCTTCGTAATATGTAATCAATATTTCTTCTTCAGAAAATAATGAACATAATAGCATATTCTCAATACGTTCTTGTTCATCCTGGGTTAATGTAGGGCGTTCTACTTTTGCCTTATCTTTAATAATCTCACGGATACCCGCGAATTGCTCCGGCATCGCTGCGAATGGAGTCCATTTAACCATTCCTCTTCCCTTTGGCATATTAGCGTTGTTCATGCTTTATGGCCCCCTAACAATGTGTTTCTGTATCTGGCTGTTGCACTATTTGTATACGAAATTCCTCGTAATATGCTGTTCTTTCCAAATTTAGTGCGTATTTCGTCCATTACTTTAGTTAGTTTCATTTCTTTTTCGCGTTGTATTACATTATCGAATAGTGAGATTTGTTCTTCACCTTCATTGATTAAGTTAGTTAAAGAAACATTGATGGTTCTAATGGGTTCCCCAGTATAGAACTCGTGTAAAAAATATGTACAAATCTTATAAATATCCATTGTTAAATTGGTTGGTCGGTTCATAGTGTGAGTTTTTCTGAAACCACCAGCGTAATTTTTGCTGTAACCAATAGAAAAATGGATAGTTTGAGCTAGTTTGTTTTGCCTTCGCATCCGGTAACAAACTTCCTCGATATGCTCCAGTAGAATAATTGAGAATTCCTCTATAGTGTAATCACGCATAAGTATTTGGCTTTTACCAATAGAAGTAGTTGCTGGAACATATTTTTCTGATATACGGCTAAAATCAATGCCGTTGCTATGTAAGTGTAGTTCTTCGCCAATGACCCCAAAGCTTTGTTTTAAATATTTGAGTGGATATTGTGCCAAGTCTCCGATTGAATGAATTCCTTTTCGGTTTAACTTCGCTTCTGTTTTACCCGAAATTCCCCAAAACTTGCTAAGCGGTCGTATTGGCCATAATTTTATGGGTACATCTTCGTACTTCCAGTATGCTATGCAATCTTTCGTTTTCTTCGCTTCCACATCTAAGGCAACCTTGCTCATTAAAGGGTTTGGACCAATTCCTATCGTGCATTCGATTCGAGTCTTCGCGTATATTTCACGCTTGAATTTCAATGCGAATTCATATGGATCGTTTGCAAACAAATGAATACTATCCGTAATATCCATAAAGAACTCATCGATTGAATATTGGTGGAAATCCTCAACTGGCACGTATTGTAGAGCCAACTTAGTGATGAAATTAGAGCATTTTATGTAAGTGCTCATAATTGGATTTACCACAAGGATATCTTTACGATGTGGTATTTCATACAATCTCGCCATTTTCTTAACGCCTAATGCTTTTAATGGTGGAGTTGCAGCCAAAACAATTGAACCACTCCTATTCACATCACCAACTACAGCTAATTTAGTATGAAAAGGGTCTAATCCCATTTTGATGCACGATACGCTGGCATAGAACGAACGAAGATCTACACATAAAACAATTCGATTTGGCAATATTGAATAGTCATACACCGTTATTCCCCCTAAATAACAGAACGTTAGTTCTTATTATATACGAATGTATGTTCTTTTATGAAGAGGTTTTTTCAAAAAAATAAAATCGAATCAATATGGTCGGTTTTGAGTCAGTTATTTTTCTAATCAAATCAGTGCCCTATCCAATTTCATCCGTTGTAGCGTTATGCGGTGGTTTGTTCATTATGGTTGGTAGCTGGGAAGGGGATTCTCATTAATAAATCGTGCAGGGATTGGTTATATAGTGCTTCAATATGCGCTTACTTTTTGAAATTGCTAAAGTTATATGGTTATATCAGTTAATAATTGTAAAAAAATATAAATTCCTTCTTTTTCTAATTTAAAAATAGTTATATAATGATTCTCGGAATAATATTATTGACGTTTAAAATTAAGGGGAGAGAATAGAAATGAAAAAAATAATAATTTCTGGTGTATGTGTAGCAGTATTCGGTACAACTTTTTTTGCGAATAACTCTATGGCTGAGACATCAGGTAGTATCACAAACCAGGAAATACAAGCAGCGAGTACTCAAACTAGTAAATTTATAGATGTGCCCGATTGGAGTTGGGCATATAATGAAATTAACTACATGGTTGACCACAATATAATGTTGGGATACCACAATGGTTATTTTGGAGCTTTAGAAGAAATAACGCGTGAAGAATTAGCGGCATTCTTATATAGAACGGTGAAAATTCCCGATCGTGATATGTCACAACCGCTTCCTTTCAATGATATAAATGATTCAATGTTTAAAAAGGAAATTGCAGCAGGATTAAAAAGTGGTATTTTCTTTCCCGCGTCTGACGGTCGTTTTAACCCAAATAGAACTGTAACCCGAGCAGAACTTGCTCAAACTTTCAAAAACGCTTTTGGGTTAAACAAGAAGTTTGATTATCAATTTAACGATACACAAGGACACTGGGCCAATGAAGCCATAGAAACTTTGTATAGTAACGGTATTACTGGTGGTGTAGGTAACAATAACTTTAATCCAGACGGTACAGTAACGCGTGAACAATTAGCGGTATTCCTATATAGAGCTATTCCAGTGTCTATCAAAGAATTACGAGATAACGCTAAGTAAAAATAATTAAAAGACTGACTCTTATGAGTCGGTTTTTTTCTTTGCAGTTTTTTAACTGCTGGTTCTATCATATTCGTTATGGCGTTATGCGGCGGGCTATTCATGATGGTGGGTAGTCAGGAACGGGGATTCTCGCTAATAAGTCGTGCAGGGATTGGCTATATTGTCGTCCAAATGCTTCCGTTATTTATGAGACTGCTTGTTGAGATTGCTAAAGCTATTTAGTCCTCTTTGTATTGCTTCCTCATTTACAACAATTTCCTAACAATTATGAAATACAATATATAAATATAAAAATATAAAAATTGTATTTATTTAGGTTATTATATGTTAAAATTAAATATAAAGATTTTAATATATAATGAGCCAATATCAGAAATATCCAATGAATTTTGAGAGGTGTTATATGTTTACAAATAAGAAATTAATTCAAACTGGCCTAACGTTATTTGTGTTTTTAAGTATAATTAATTTTACAATCGGTTATTTTCAAGGATATCTTGAATCGGCAGCAGGTATTAAATGGGTAATGCCAGAAATTTGGAAAACTATTTTGATAGATGCTCCTCAAAGTATACTTGTTCTTTTAGGTGCAGTCGCTTTGTATGATTTCACAAAAGAGACATCAAAAAAAGATGCATCAATCTAATCATGTCTTTCTTCAATTAAAAATTTCATGATAGTAATCTTAAAAAAAAGCCCTAATCAGGGCTTTTTTTCTTTGCAGGAATTTCCTAACCATCATGGAATACTGTCACTAGGAGGTGTTGTGACGCTATGACGGACGCAATTGTTTATTCTGCTAGTGAAGTATACAAACGACTAGGAATAAGTGATAGCACCCTTAGAAAGTATATGGAAGTACTGTCGCGCGAGGGATTCGCAGTGAAGAAGGATAATCGTGACAGACGCCAATACACAGACAGTGACATTATGGTGATTGAGAAGTTAATTGAACTGAGTAAGCATGACGGTATGACGCTAGAAAAGGCAGCAAAGATGATTGCACAGCAAATAGAGAAGGTTAATCCGGATCTGATTCAAGAAGAGTCTGAGGAAACGGATTTAGTGCCATTCCACATTAAGCAGCAATTACAGGAACAGTACAGCGTTATGGCGCAAGAAATGAATCAGAGTATGTTAGCGATGGAGAAGCGATTGATTGAGCAGACAAAGCAGAATAACGAGGAAATCAAAGCAAGTGTAGAAGCGCATAATGAACGAGTGGAAAAACGATTGGAAGCAAGGGATGAAACCCTTATGAAGACACTACGTGAGATGCAGGAGTTTCGGTATGAGGTTGCTGCTGCGAAAGAGAAGCAGCCGTGGTGGAAGTTCTTGTGAGTATACTTACACAAACTACGGAGAAGTAGAATTTTATTAATACATGTAAACGAAGAAAAAGAGGGGAACAATTTATGGGGAAATTGTTTGTAGATAAGAATATAAGTATAACTGATGATTATACTGATGAGGATTATGATACTGTAGGTGAAAATTTATATGCATATAACGTAGATGCAACGAAAGGATTACTTACAAAGCCAGAGTCAGATATTCATTTGTTTTTAAAAGATAAATCAGGAAAGGTTGTAGGCGGAATCTGTTGCGAAACATACTCTTATTGTTTATATATTGATATGTTTTGGGTATCAGAAAAATATAGAAACAAAGGCTATGGTAAGTTGTTAATTAATGAAGCGGAGCGTATTGGAAAAAAGGCAGGATGTACTTTTGCACATACTTCAACCTTTAGTTATCAATCTCCTCATTTTTATAAGAATATGGGTTATGAAGTTTTTGGGGTTATTGAAGATTACCCAGAAGACATAAAGCAGTTTTTCCTCAAGAAGAAACTATAGGAAATCAAATTTGCAGTAGCGAAAGAGAAGCAGCCGTGGTGGAAGTTCTTGTGAAGGATTTTGAATAAACTAAGCAAAAGTAGAAAAGTATACATTTCTACTTTGTCGGAAGATGTATTTATTATTGTATTTTTAACATAAAGGGGTATCGCCACATCACCATCAAGCTAAGAAAACAAATACCCCTAAATGAGAAAAATCGATATAACTCTTGTTTTGGTGCATATTCATAAAAAGCACGTTATCCTTTCTCATTAACATAAGAGAATAGTAACATGCTTTTAATTTCAAAAATAGTCTAAATCCTTAAGTTGATGGTTGTGGGGCAGGAACCCAATAAGAACGGTATCTAAGGTTGTATGAGATGTGTTAGTTCCATTCCAAAGGCCGCAGCCGACGATTATTAACTCAAGTACCGGTTTCTGATGACCCCCATGTGATGAAGTTCGTGTCCTGCGATGCCGTACGCTAGGGCGCGCGCCGTAATGCTTAGGTTGTTGGCTGTGCCCTTGCGGGTCCACGCCTCCGCCGGTAGCCCGCGTAGCAATGTGATTGTTGATTGCCTTACGGCCCGGTAGTCTTCGGCCAATTGCGCGGTTGTCCAGCTTCCGAAAGGAGGCATGAACAATTCCTGATTGAAACCGGTCAGAGGCGTCTGGTCCCCTCTTGCGAACCGGAGCAGGCGGTAGGTCATGACGCGTTCCGCGTCTGCAATGTGGCCCACGACTTCTTTCAGCGTCCATTTTCCTTCCGCATACCGATATACGGCCTGGCTTTCGGTCAACGATGCCAGAAACTCGTTCATTTGCTTTTCCTGGGCGAGCAGAATGGCGATGATGTTACCGTCCGGCACCAAACGGATATATACGCCGGAGCCCCCGGCGTATTCTTCTTCTGACGGTCTTTGATTCATGCGTAGTCACCTCTTTATGTAGATATAGAAAATTATAGCATTCGTCTATGTCTAATAAATTCGCGAAATGATAGAACTTCCCTTCTAATAATTGAGGATAAGCAACTATTTAGTTGATCGATCGCCACACTATCCTGATTCGTTAGCACAATAAGCAATGCTAATCAATAATGTATAAAAATTATCTGTTATACAATATTTCGAAGGTATTAATATATAAAGATAATACCTTCTTTTTTAATTTTAAAATGAATTTCCAATTATATTTTGGAATGAACCTGAGTAAAACACACTAGTCTAACTACTTTTTTATACAAGATTTTATGCAAAAAAGAATAGCGAAGATCCCTAGAATCCCCGCTATATCAATGATGTATAAAATCTCGTATAAGAGATAGATAGACATCAGACAATAAATCTAGTAAAAACAAGGATTCTATGAAAAACTTGCTACCAATAACGGTAGCGAAGAAAAAGGTGTCCCCTTACTCTCAGAAGCGATTCGCCTTTTTTTCTATGACTCTATGCACCTTTTTATACATTCCAATTTTAGAGCGATTTTTGGCTTACCTATAGTTCCCTATGTCTCCCTATTTTTTTTCATAAAACTTTGTATACTCTTAGCGTGTTTTTTCCGAAATACTAGCGGTACCCCTAGTAAGGCTGCATTCTAGATATTGATTTAACCTATAGCAAACTTATGATTTTAAAATTATTCTTGCATTTGAGTAGAAATACCATTATATTTGTATTAATAACTATATAAATAAAACATAATTTACGTGAAGGACACACCTTACGTACCATCCCAACGGTACAGGTGTGTCCTTTTTTACGTTCTAGGAGGAAAATATAATGGCAGAAGATAAGACAACCACTCAAACTGTAGAAGAACTTGGAATGACTTTTGAAACAGAGAACCCACAAGGTGACACGATGTTAGAAACAAACTTTAATCAATTTGAGCGAGTACGTGATCATGAACTAGAGGAATTAGCCCGTATGAAACGTGAGCGTACTGTAGGAAAAGGCTTGATTACAGTCGTATCCGAAAAGCTATTCCCGACTAAAAACGGAAAGTCTGAGCGTATACAAGTACTAACAATGCAAATTGGTACTCATACAACAGCATATTGCCCCATTACAGAGGCAGGTATAAATGTTCCTAAAAATCCTCAATGGTTAGTTGGTAGAACAAAGCCTTTAATCATTGAACACTTCCAGAAAACGGAGGAAGGCAACTTTGCTGTTGTATCTATCACAGCAGGGGAATTAGCACTTCAAAAAAGATTATATGAAGAAGTAACAGCGCAAGAAGGAAATAAGGTGTACACAGGAACCGTTTCTGGACATATACCATCTGCACAAACTGTTCTAGTTGAAGTTCAAGGTATAATAGTAGGAGTAAGGTATTCCCAATGGTCACACTCATTTGTACGTCCGGAGGATATTGTGATTGGCGATGTTATAGAACTTATCATTGATAAAGTAGTAGAAAAGAATGGTCGTTATGAATTTAGAGGAAATAAAAAGAAATTAGAAACAGATCCAATGGACAAACTATTAGAACTAAAAAAACGTCATGACCGCTTTGTAGGTAAAATAGTAGGGATAGATGCAATTGCTGGTATTTTCGTAGAAGTTGCGCCAGGTATTCAATTTAAAGGACTAAAGAGTCGTAATCTTACCAACCCAACTGCGGAAGATGCAATAAACCAAACCATTGTTACATGCGAGCTGCTTAATATTGATGCCAAAAATAGAAGAGGAACTGTGCGTATTCTAAATTACCCGCAAGGACAAAGTAAAAAATCTAATTCGTCAATTTACCAATTTTAATGGATGACTATGCGTACAATAGAAAAACAATTGTCTACGTATGTACCATCTATTCCTCATTTATCAAATGAGGATGTACAGGGACTTCAAATATATCGAATACATGACCTGGATAAATCCTTTGTATTCCATTCTTATGAGGAATTAGTTAAGTTTAAGCAGCGTTTGACACAAGAACAGTATGCCATACTCACTTTTATTGGTGTTCATACATCTGTTCGATTCAATCATTTATTATATTTATTCAAGAACAAATATTCACGTAAGAAAATAAATGATGCACTTCAAGGATTACTTTACTATCGTCTAATTGAAAAATGGCAAGTTGAGAGTTTTGATATGGAGATCTTTGAAGAAACATATACGTTATCCGATAATGGTTATAAGCTCTTAAAATACTGGAAAGGCAATATGTTCTTCTTTGCTCCAGAGCGTCTTGATAATCATGGTAAATATGTTCATCTGCGCTATTGGCATGATATAGACCTACTTTGCCATCTGCGTTATGCTCCTTCCTTTATAGGGCATATTATGCATCCATCCATTAGTAAAGGGGTTTTTACCCCTCCTTTAGGTTTTGCTGCGCAGGGCGGAGTAAATCAAGAATTTAATTTTGTTATATACTCCACCTTATTAACAGATAAAAAGGATCATTTAAGACAAATTATCGCTAGATGGAAAGATTTCGTAGAATCAGGTAAGGATGTTATCATGAAAGGTTTAGGGAATAACCCCACAATCCTAGTTATTTATGTTTCTACTGAAAAACAAGCAAAACAAATTAATAATGATCTACTACTCGATTTAATTCCTGGTAAAGTATTGTTATGTATAGGAGAAACATTACATTTAGAAGGATTACAACATGCTTTTTATCAGCCTCTTGCAGAGGGAGAGATTAAGCAATTAAACACAAAGCTATTCACAATAAACTAAGCCACTCTTACAAGCTATTGCTTTCTTTTAAAGGGTGGCTTGTTTGTTATATAAAAAGCACAAAATATTCAAAAACAATTTAAGAAAACTAATTATCCTGTGTCTACCTCTATACAAAGTACGGGTTTTACGAAATAATACTATTTGATGCCGATTTTAATAAAAACGACATATATAAATGTTGTTATTATTGAAATAAAATATACAAGAAAGGAGTAATACATTGCTACGCATACAAAGAGGGTACATGTACGATCCGGATGATAATGAAGTAATTGTAAATGAAATTTTCTACGATGCGGCTTCAGATAAAAAGCTAGGAAGTAAGATGGGGGTATTTTGTGCAGTAAAGCTACCTACTTCTATTTTTCAAAAGGTTAAAAAAAATGAAAGTAAGTCCTATATGGAAAATATTGAAGTTGAAAAAGGAACTATTAGAGAAATACTTTTTTATTTAGACCAAAATCAAAAACCAGAAAAACTATATTTTGAAATGCAGTACATGAATTGACACTCCCACGGCTAAAGCCATATGCTGACTAACGTCAGTGGGATTCTTGCTACCAAAGGCGAAGTCTATTTCTAGTATCGCTGATGTGCAAGATTGCGGTGTGCCATCACCACTCCGTATCCAGTGCATATAGCAGATACGGCACTCGTTCTATTACCAAACGAGTCAGATTGTGAGTTCTCAAATGTGTTTTAGCGTCTTGTGCTTGACCATTCAATACATTTTACGGAGTAGAAGAATTTGTTACTCCAACCTCATATGTATTCTGTTTTTAGAGAACAAGATTGTTTTAGAGACTTTTACTTGCCTATTATGAAAATCATACCATTTCAAATGCTTGATGTACAGAACGTACCTTCGGTATTTTATCTGTACATCGCATTTGACCTCACTCTCATCCCACCCTTAAAAGGGGTAATATCGCACCATAGTAGGATTTCCCGTTCGGAAAATCTGTAATACCAAGAACCGAAAATAAAAGGGGATCTATAGCAGGAGAAACAGGGGCATTATTATTTAATATATATAACAACTGCATATAAAACCGCTGCTTATATTCGTTTAATTAAAACAATTGAATACAATATAAAAATAGTTTAATATAAACGTATATTTATTGTTTAATTGATTCCGTTTATTCCCACGCCTTATGAGTTGTGGTTGAGTTGTAGAAGCAAGTTGTGTTCTTGTTTCAATTGTGAAAGGGCTTCTTTGAGCCGATTAATGTATATAGTTTATTTTGCTATGCACATTTTCAATCGACTTAAAGAAGCCCTTTTTATGTTGTCTTTAAGTTAGGAATCACTTATAAATAGACCTTTTGGGCTAATAATATGCTAAACAAAAAAGCACATATATTGTGCTTTTTTGTTTAATTTAGAGGAGAGATAATATGAAAACGTGAGAGTGATTTGTGCTCATATTTCTTATGAAACAGTAGGTTTTTATTTAAAGAAAACGTACCTGCTTGCGATTGTTTGGAATAATTGAACTATCAAAATTAAATACAATCGAACAAACTAAAGTCATCCATAATGGATAGGAAACATTAAGCTTATTACAGGATATCTGTAATAAGCTTAAAACTACTGGCAGTCCTTACACTCTTCTAAGAATAGTAAAATAAAGAATGTGAAGAATGAATTCGTAGCCTAAATCATTAGTATTGTTAAGACTTTTTGAATTCAAAACTAAAAAAAGATATTAAATACCAATTTATAGTAGACTGGAGAAAGAATGGCATATAAAAATTAGAAACTAGAGAATTTTTATAAAAATAAGGTACTCGTTGCAATGCTAAAAGCACAAAGAATTAGAAAACGAAAAATGAGAGGAGCACTATAATATGATTACAGTTAACCGAGGATATATGTATGATCCAGATGATAATGAGGTCTTAATTACCGAAATTTATTATGAAACTGCTACCAATACAAAGTTAGGAAGTAAGATGAGAAGTTTATCTTACACAGTTATTCCTAATGAAATTAAAGAAAAAATAGAAGCAGCTGCTTCATTATCTTATATGGAAAACATTGAGGTGTCTCAACAATTTGCTGTTGTATATCAAGATGAAATTAACATGTATGGAAAACCGGAAAAATTGTACTTTGAATATACAAATATGTAAGAAGCGAAAAGACATTGAACTAATTGGTTCAATGTCTTTTTTATCATTTTAGCCAAGAAGACTCCTTCCTCAAGGAACGTGAAGTGAGTAGTTGGGAGATGAATTGGCTTCGAACAAGGGATGGCAGGAAGCCATCTTACTTGTTCGACATATAGAAAGTGTTACTTCACCATATACCGAATGTATGTTTGGTGTATAATAGTCATATACCGAAATGGAGGTGAATCAAATGATAATTAATAAATCCTTTAAGTTTCGTATCTATCCAAATCAAGCACAAGCAATTCTAATTAATAAAACAATAGGTTGTTCTCGCTTTGTATTCAATCATTTCCAATCCCTATGGGATTACACATATAAAGAAACTGGAAAAGGTTTAACATATGGTACATGCTCTGCCAAACTTCCTGCCATGAAGAAAGAGTTTGTTTGGCTCAAAGAAGTGGATAGTATTGCGATTCAGTCGTCTGTTCGCAACCTTGCGGATGCGTATACACGATTTTTCAAAAAACAAAATAGTGTCCCGCGTTTCAAATCCAAGAAAAATAACGTACAATCTTATACCACAAAACAAACAAATGAAAACATTGCCGTTGTAGGAAACAAAATAAAATTGCCAAAACTAGGTCTTGTTCGATTTGCCAAAAGTCATGAAATAACGGGACGTATTGTAAATGCTACAGTTAGACGAAACCCTTCTGGTAGATATTTTGTGTCACTATTAGTTGAAACAGAAGTACAAGAACTTCCGAAAACACATTCTTACATTGGGATAGATGTAGGACTCAAAGATTTCGCCATTTTGTTAGATGGAACCCCCTATGAAAATTCGAAGTTTTTCCAATCATTAGAAGATAAGTTGGCGAAAGCACAGCGTGTTCTTTCTAGAAGAATGAAAGGATCTTCTCGTTGGAATAAACAACGAGTAAAAATAGCTAGAATTCATGAATACATATCAAATGCTAGAAAAAATTACTTAGACAAAATCTCAACTGAAATCATCAAAAACCACGATGTTATCGGTATAGAGGATTTGCAAGTATCAAATATGTTAACAAATCGTAAGTTAGCAAAAGCAATTAGTGAGGTATCTTGGTCACAGTTTCGAACCATGTTGGAATATAAAGCAAAATGGTATGGCAAACAAGTCATTGTCGTATCGAAAACATTTGCTTCGAGCCAATTATGTTCTTGTTGTGGATATCAAAACAAAGACGTTAAAAATCTAAACCTACGTAAATGGGACTGTCCTTCTTGTCGTACACACCATGACAGGGATATTAACGCAAGTATCAATATAAAGAATGAAGCCATAAGGCTTCTAACCGCAGGGACTGCGGGGTTAGCCTAATCAATTAGAGTTCGATAGAACTCTTTACTTAGGAATCCCTCACTTCTAAACGAAATGAAAGTGGGGGTAGTTCAAAAAGAGGTTTCTAATAAGCTAAATATATATGAAATCGTAATCGATTAAAAATAGAGGAAATACATAAGAGGGAGTACCTATAGATAGGGACTCTCTTTTTCTATCTCCCAAAGCGAAGGAATGCCCCATAACAAAATAATACTTTGCTATGGAGCTTAATATAAAGACGGACATTTAAAAATAAATTAAAGAGGAAATAAAAAAAGTTTATTTATCACGTGAGTGTTGTTTTGTAGGATACAGTGGCGGAAAGAATAGTTATGCCATATTGACATTGCTTTGGAATATGATTGCTCAGCTGCCGCTAGAAAATCGTTATTAGGCGTTGCATCACCATAAAGTTTTTAATTAATTAAAATTACCAGAAAATTAATATAATATAGTTCCACTGCAAGGCATATTGTTAAGAAGAAGTGGTACAATAGATGTAATAATATGTTCGGAGATTTATACGCTTAGTAACTAATAAGGAGGACGTATGGAAATAGTAAATGCATCTAAATTGGATTTAGAAGAAGTATCACAACTTACCGGTCAAGCTTTAAATGAAGGGTCTGTAAACAGTTATACTGTTGATAATGTAAAAGCAACCAGACTGATGGAAAAAGTATTAGCAAATAACGGTAAGCTCTTAGTAGTAAAAGAGTCGGAACAACTGGCGGGATGGGTGCTATTTGGCTCTCAAAAAGATGGTATCACTGATGAAGAAATTGGATTTATTTATGAGATTTATATTTTGAAGAATTATAGGAAACAGGGCTTCGCTAAAAGATTACTTGAAAAATGTATTACTGACCTAAAAACACAAGGTCTAAAAAATGTTCGTCTTGTTGTATATAAAGGGAATAAAGCAATTCAAATTTATGAGGAATTTGGGTTTATTGAGAATCGAATTGTCATGAATAAGGAAATTTAAGGTGAGTGTCCTTGTTGTACTGACGGAGGGCATTATGGAATAACTCATAGAATTAAATGATCTTATTGTTATATTTTTAAGTTTAGTGAAATATTTTACATCGAAAATTTAACAACTTTTAACCTCATTAACCAAATTTAAAATCCTTGCTACACTTCATAGGCAGCAAGGATTTATTTTTCCACATCAAAATTAAGCAAATTTGTTATTTCTCTATACGACGAGAATATTGTAATTTCATAGTTTTCCCCTAAAAAAGTAATTATTTAAACATCAGAATAATTACTTTTATTTTCGGTTGTATAGCTTTTAGAGTTTACCCTAAAGTCAATGATAATAGCGGAAACTAGAGTAAGGGTACATATACCTAACAAAACCATTAAACTACTATACCCTATTTGATCTAGCAAAAAACCAATTAACACTAAACATAGTTGCATAATTGTTCGATCTAACATTGTTTTAAATGAAAAAAATCTTCCATGAATACTTGAAGGGACTTTTTGTTGCGCATATGTATATAAAAGGGGATTAAACATGCCGTATGCCAAACCAAATAAACTAAAAGAGAAAATAGTTAGATAAAGGTTTGTCAATGATAATAAAATTTGAGCTATCCCCATCAAACAGCAAGCAAATAAAAGAATACGCACTTGTTTTTGATATCGTTTTATTACTCTTTTGATGAGTAGTCCTGCAATTAATATACTTGTCCCTTCCATAAAATAGAGTATCCCCATGATTGAACTAGGTTGTCCCTTTCCAATCTCAATAACAAATAAATTAAAGCCAGAAATAAAGATTAGAGGGATAATGGATAACGTAAGAACTACTTTTATAGGATGATTATTTATAATAATGGGGAAAATATCCTTAAAATTAGTCTTGAGTTTTTTAGGATGCAATTGTATATCGTTTGGAATAACTAATAAAAAATTAATAAAGTATAAAATTACATAAGCGATGAGAGCAATGATAAATAATGTATATAAAGGAGCGACTGTTAATAAAAGGCCAGCTAATACAGCCCCAAAAATTCTTGACAAAGTGATAATATTTATATTAATAGCATTAACCGTAATTAAGTCATCCTTTTTAACTAAAGTTGGCAATATTGTTTGTATCGTAGGGTTAAAAAATGAAGCAGAACAGCCTATTCCTATACTATAGATAACCATCCAATAAATTGACCCCGTATATATAGCAACTAACATTGATAAAACAGATGCAATTCTCATCAATCCAACTAATTGTAATACCTTTAATTTAGAAGTAGAATCTATATAACGCCCTGCATAAGGGCCTATTATAACCCCAAGGACACCACCAATAACAAGAAAAAAAGCTTGAAGAACATGAGATTTTATATGTATTTGTAAAAATTGCAAATTCCCAATTGTGCCAAACCATATACCTAATTGAAAGACTAGTTGACTTCCTAATACAATACATAAATTTTTGTTATGAATGATGGCTTTAAAGGATTTCATTTCAAGTCCTCACCTCTAAACCTAAAATCTCTCCCATAATTTTTAGCTCCATCACTAATATGTCCTATTCCAGATAGTCCGCAAACAATTTCTTTTTCCTTATCTATAAATAGTCTTTCTTCTACTAATTCGTCTTTAAGATGACCAGTGAAAAAGGCACCTAACTTTAACCATGAAGCAACTAAATAGAAAGTCTGACTTAGGTGACCTACATCCATCATAATAATACGATATACCCTTGGACTCTTGTATTTCCACATAGGTCGTTCTAAACATGCTGTATAAAAAAAGAGGACCGATGCATTTTTTACATATTCTTGACCTGCGGCCATATCTATAATATCTGTAATTTTTTCTTTGTTAATCACATTCAATGAATGATTTTGAACATTGTAGTGATATAACCCTTCTTTTATCCCTGTTACATTAGTTATATAAGGGTATACCTCAATAGGATGTCTAGCACCCCCAGAAGGACTTGTTTTAAAAAGATTGGCACCAACTCCAAAATCTCTTTTACAAGACTGTGCCCCCCAAACAAAATAAAGAATTGTAGATAATTCAATTAGGGTAATAGGTTTTTCTGCGAAAGAACGTATAGTTTGTCTTTCTAAGAGAGTCTCTAGGAATTTTCCTTCTTTTTTAAAATCAGGAGTAGGTAATGGTATTTCTTCTACATTGTCATATATTTTATATATAGATGGTGCTTTTATATTTTGTTTCTTATTAACCAATCTTTCATAGTCTTGGTTTACATCTAAATAATTATCTTTATGGAGTAACCTTGTATTAAAATGAAAATATTTAGCTGGAGTTCCCCATTCTCTCCAATTTTCAAGCTTCATATCTTCTAGATTTTCTTTTTCTATTAATATATGAACTTCTCGAAGGCTTTTAATTATTTCCATCATTTCGTTTCTTGTTAAAGATGACGTTTGATTTTTCTGTAGCTGTAGATACGCACTATCAGGATCATTCCATTCTTTAAATAATCCTAAAATAGGGAAAACCGAAAGCTCTAAGCTATATTGTTCGTGTCTAATAAAATCATCTATCATAAGATGACCATTTTTCCAAAAATAAATCATATTTTCGGATATTTTTAACTGCATATCAATGTCTCCTAACTTAAAAATATGTATCTCTTTTTTTAAAGATAAATGACTGCCCCTAGTAGGACAGTCATTTAAGCATTTTCAATTATTTTGATGGAGAAGTCTCACCGTGTTCTAAATCAACGCGATTTGTATACTCATTTTCACAAGGTTTAAAAATTTTCATTTGTCTCAACTCCTTTCTAAAATTAGAAAATTATTACAATGTATATTTTTCCATAAAAGATTGCTTTTGTCAATTAATAGTTTGAAATTATTTTTTCTTCTGAATATTTAAACCAACAAAAAAACAACTAGGTTATTAGAAAAGATGATTTACAAGTCTTGGGGAAAGAGGGACAAATAGCAGAAAGAGATACTTATTCAACTGTTCATTCAATCTATGAAGAATGAACAAATGTTTAAAAAAGAAGAACCAATTTTATCAACGATAGTATGGTTCTTTTATTAAACAAACATACAGTTGCTCACATTTGACAAGTAATCTTAAATTTAATCAACTTTTTTCACAATAGGTGAGTTTTTTCTATTAAGTATTTCTAGCAAACTGTATACGGCTCATATTAAGCGATACAAGCTCTTTCAAGGATAAACCATATTTTACTATTAAATTGATTATACAAGCGTTTCTATACATAATTAGAGGTCGATATTTAGCCTGTCTTTCAGTTAATCTCTTGTCTTCATTTAAAAAAGCAAAAAAGGCTTCTAAGATTTTTTCTAAACTAATTGTCACCTTCATTATAATCACCTAATTTCTTTGGGTGTATTATAACAGGAAGTAGGGTGAAGATCTGTTATCGTCTTTTGCTACGCATAGTTGCTTTTTAATATGTTGATTATTATTTACACAGCCAAATGAATAAGGCTATCATAATACTCCAAAAAGGAACTACAAAGACTAGTCCCCAAAATATCCCTTTGAAAAATCTAATCCCATTATGCATATTTATATCTATGTAACTTGTATTTTTTAGTACAGCCATATTTTATCCTCCTAATAATAATTGTTTACTAAAATGAAAAAAGGACAAACCTCGCCCTGTTAGGGATACGTAGGTTTGTCCTTTTGTATGAGGGTAATGCTATCTTTAATTACCATTATTATAACTAAATTAACAAATATTTTCAATTAGGTCTGACATCTTATTAACAATCATACTAGTAATAATAAAATCTATTATAAATATATATCTTATATATTAAAAAGAAATAAAGATAAAACTATTATAGGTCATCAAAAATAGGGGAAAGATCTACTCCCACAAGGGAAAATTTGATATTAGAACCTAAAAAATCATAAATAGTAAAAAATGTATCCGTAGATTCAATGATTATCAGACTTTCAATTCTACAAAAAAGCAGAAAAAAAATCATATATTTCTACATGAAATCAGAAAGAAATTAATACAAATCACTTTATATTTATCCAACTATGGAAATAGGCTTTATTTTCTTTGGTTTGGTAAATAAGGCAGTATCTAACGTTCAAATATCCACATTTTGTTCAGAACATGTGGATATTTGTTAACATAACTCAGTATTTACACATAAATCACATTATTATTGATGATTTTTATTAGATGAAATAAACGACACTAGTATTATTAAGGATATTGAGAAAATATTATTCACATTTAATCATAATTGTCCTCATATCCACTGTTTTTATAAATATCCTTCTGATTTTTTGTAGGTATAATAGGATAGGTTTTATTACGGAAGAAGAATACGCATTAGTATTATGTGGAGAGTTATGGACAGAAAGAAGAGAACTTGTATAGAAATGCATAAAAAAAGACTCCATTTTACATGAAGTCTTTTTGATTTAGTATGTATAAATAGAGAAGTGGAAAAGGGGTATTAATGAAACAAACACGAATAGCCCTCCACTTTTGATTTTTTCAAAAATAGAGAGCTTGTAGCTTTTTATTTTATTTCCATTGCGGTTAGCACCTGATCCGGATCTGTTATTGTTACACCAGAACGTACTAAACGTTCGAAGGTACGCATAAACTCTAGTAAATTAAACTGCTTTGGTAGCTCAATAACACGAAGTTTTTCTTGTGGTAGCTTATCAATGGCTTCGATAAACCATTCACGTACATCACTTGGAATCGTACGTTCTTTATGACCACGAACTTTTAGTTTTTCACGCATTTCAATTTCTAAAGCAATATATGCATGGAGATTAACTCCCTGATTATATGCATATTTTCTAAATAACGTTTCTTCTTGGTATTTTATATAATTACGGTGATAAGACTCTTCCGTTACTGGTACCGCAAACTTCTGCTTCAGTAGTGCATGCACATTTTTAAACATCTTCTTAATGTTATGGAGAGAGTACATAGAATAATGTAGACCAAAATTAAAGACAGCTTGCTCACGGTCACTATTTCTCTCTTTTGGTATATGTTGCGCAATAAGAGGGTAGATGCCTTCTTTCGCCGCTGTATCAAGAATTTGATATTGAGATGTTTGATGCAATAGTTTTTTCAATGTATATACAATTTTCGTTGGATATCCTTCTTTTCGATCAACCATGTCACGAAGACCACGAATGACACTACGAATTTGACGATGACAAGTATGCTTTAAAACATGAATGAATTTATTCATATCTGCAGACAGTTCACCGATGTTCATTTCTTGTAGGACTGACTCGATGAACTTCGCTTTACGAGCATAAGTAGCTTTTGGTGTAAATGGATCCCTGTGTTGTTCTTCACCAGCTTCTTTCGTACATAAGAAGTCTGAATGGATTGAAAGGTATAATGTTGTATATCGTTTTGTATGCTTTACACCTTTTTGCATTTTACAAATTTTGAATAGGGGATTACCCGTACATGGTATTGCAGTTGTTAATTCTTCGATAACCGCATGAATTTGGTGCGGATATTTTTTATGTAAGAAACGATACATCCCACCAAAGTGAGTTTTGTTGCCTCTTTCATCTTGCTTGTCCAAAGAACGTTTTAAAGTTGTTTCTGTATGTTGTTGCATTGCGATATCTAAGAATAGCTTCTTAGCCGCTACAGATAGCTTAAAGAAATCCTTTGTAAATACAACTGGACTAATATATACGTACGGATTTGCTTTTTCTGTTTCCTCATTCATAAAATGAGTCAGTTTAATTGTATATCGACCATCTACGCCATTTTCAATGGAGATAATGTTATGTAAGTTTAATTTCTTTAATGCGATATAGAATTGAGAGTGTTGGATATAAGCAAATTCTTCTTTATATTGCTTGTAATCTTCCCACATCATATGTATTGTTACATTTGGAATGACACCATTTGTATAGCATTTTTTATGTAGGTACAAGAATACTTCAAGATCTGCATTCGTAATACCGTATAATTTATGTTTTCTTCCGGTTTTTTCTGCAATTGCAGACATTGCGCGACGTGAAAAAGATGGCTTGGCTTTTTCGACAAAGCCTTCTACGTCAGCAATACGTTCTTCGTATGTCATGTGCTGCAGAATATCTTCTAAATATGTATCTTTATAGCTGTAGTATTTTTCCTCAAATGTTTCCACAAGCTTTTGCCAAGATTTTAGTGTGACTAAAACTGCGTTTGTTTTTTCCCCATTTAAGCTACGTTGATTACGTATCACAAATGATTTCCCCATCTTTTTCACCTCCGTTCTGCAAAATTCGAAATGTATGCCAGAATACTATAAAATATACCAATTTTGATTATAGCAAATCGAAATTTGGCAAAAGGTGCTCCTTTAAGAAGAAAAATAGCAACTTGCAACAGCTTATGAAGCTAGTTGTATCAAGGGATAAGAGAATTTCATAATTTTTTTTTGTGTTAAGGATACCGCAAACGTGTTGCAAGTTGTGTGATACGTATAAAAGTAAGTGGATAGGTACCTAAACCCTTGGTATATAAAGAATTAGATTAAAATCTGTAGGGAAGTTAGGGAGAGGATACCGCAAACGTGTTGCAAGTTGATGAACGCAATCATTAAAAATGAATTACAATGATTAACCTTGATATAAAAGGATTTGTTGGCATTTATAGATTAAAATTAGGGAAAGGATACCGCAAACAGTGTTGCATCTTGTGAGAAAAATAAGGGTATGCATACCGCAAACGTGTTGCAAGTTGTGTGATATGTATAAAAGTAAGTGAAAAAGTACCTAAACCCTTGGTATATAAAGGATTAGAGTAAAAATGGTAGGGAAGTTAGGGAAAGGATACCGCAAACATGTTGCATTTTATGTATGTAACTTATTTAAAATATGAGAAAAATAGCTTAAAAACTTTAAAATGACATGATTTTTTAAAAATTACTTGGTTGAGAAATAAATTATACTGTTGCAAGTTGAAAGAAATAGGGCAAGGATACCGCAAACGTGTTGCAAGTTGAGAAGTATAAGGTAAACAAAGCGCAAAAGGAATGTAAGTAAGGAGAGATAGGTAAGAGAAAGAGCAACCTGTTGCAAGTTGAAGAGTTAAGGAAAGTAAAGCGCAAAAGGAATGTAAGTAAGGAGAGATAGGTAAGAGAAAGAGCAACCGTGTTGCAAGTTGAAGAGTTAAGGAAAGCAAAGCGCAAAGGAATGTAAGTAAGGAGAGATAGGTAAGAGAAAGAGCAACCGTGTTGCAAGTTGAAGAGTTAAGGAAAGCAAAGCGCAAAAGGAATGCAAGTAAAGTGGAATAGGGAAGAAAAAGAGCAACGATGTTGCAAGTTGAGAAGTATAAGGTAAACAAAGCGCAAAAGGAATGTAAGTAAGGAGAGATAGGTAAGAGAAAGAGCAACCTGTTACAAGTTGAAGAGTTAAGGAAAGCAAAGCGCAAAAGGAATGCAAGTAAAGTGGAATAGGGAAGAAAAAGAGCAACGATGTTGCAAGTTGAGAAGTATAAGGTAAACAAAGCGCAAAAGGAATGCAAGTAAAGTGGAATAGGGAAGAAAAAGAGCAACGATGTTGCAAGTTGAAGAGTTAAGGTAAACAAAGCGCAAAGGAATGTAAGTAAGGAGAGATAGGTAAGAGAAAGAGCAACGATGTTGCAAGTTGAAGAGTTAAGGTAAACAAAGCGCAAAGGAATGTAAGTAAGGAGAGATAGGTAAGAGAAAGAGCAACCTGTTGCAAGTTGAAGAGTTAAGGAAAGCAAAGCGCAAAAGGAATGCAAGTAAGGAGAGATAGGAAAAAGAACGAATAAACCTGTTGCAAAATGAGGAGTTATGGCAAGAAAGACGCAAAATCTTATAAATATCTGTTACAATGTATTAAATAAAATAGTAGTAAAGAATTTATGATAAAAACTACTTTGTTGTGATCCATGGTTTAGGGAGGAATATAAAGTGGATAACTTATTACAAATGTTTCGAGATGCCTTGCTAATCTCTGAGCCAATTTATAAAACGAATGAGCTAGTATGGAATAAGTGGAATGCATACTTTAAAGATGTTGAAAACAATAATAATAAAGTATTAACCTCACCTCATGCTTCCCCATCATTTACTGCGTTAGTGTCTTGGTTAGAAAAAAAGCAAGAATCCGGCACTACATTAGTACAAATTTATGCCAAAATTGATTCCTATAAGGAAGAAATATATAAAGAAATTGAAGGATTTATAGACAAAGAATTTCAAAATGTAGCATCTTCAAGTTCCATAATAGTAGAAAATAATCAAAATATAGAAGAGACCAACATAGTAAACCACGAGGATTATTATGAGGTAAATAACTCTGCTGTTTATTATAAATTAAGAGATGGAATTGCAAAGAATCAATTTGAAGAGGATGACAATACCAAAGTTTTACAATATCCTATTGAAACGAAGTCTTCTAATGGGATGGCTCAACTTTCTTCACATAAAGACGAGGATTTAAGACTTACAAATATTGAAGAAGCTGCCCGATGGAATACCCTTGTTGATGATGTAATGAGTAATATGGATGATTTAACGGCAGATTGTTTAGATGCAATTACAATACAGTGGATTAACGAAGCAAAATCTCCAGATGAGTTTATTGATTTTTCATATGAGCAGGTTTTAGAAATGTGCAACATTCCAAAGACAGTCGTTAAAAATAAAGAATATTATCGAGCTGAAGATAAAATTAAAATAGCAAAAAGAATTGCTGCTTTAGCGAGTATTTTTATCTATTTAAATGATGAAAATGAGGTTGTAGTATTAAATGACCGCGATGATGAAGGAGAACGACTAGAATTAAAGCGTGAGGTTGTTAAGAGATTATTCGTATTAGATTCGGTTGTATTGTGGAGACATAGTGTGACAAATGAATATATGGGTATTGAATCTTGTCGTATTAAGCCAGGCAGCTTTTTAACTAATTATTTATACGGATCAAATAATACAACAGCATTATTGTCTAAAAAAGCACTTGAATACAATAGTTATAGACACAAATATCATAAAAGGTTAATTCGATACTTAACATGGCAATGGAGAATTAGACAAATGTATTCATCATTGAAAAAGCCATATTCTATAGGTGGGGACAAAGGGCTGCTAGCGGTAATGGATATCCCAAAAGATTGGAAGCCGAATCGTATTAGAGAACAGTTAGAAAATGTTCTAATGGATTTAGAAAATGAAAAAGTAATCTCTCATTGGGAGTATAGTGATCCACTTGATGAACAACAAATTGGGAAACGTAATTGGTTTAAAAATTATTACACTAACTTAGGAATAACGATTTTACCACCTGAAGAAATGCTGCAATCAATGGATAGGGTAATTGGAAAGAAGAGTATAGAAGAACCTCAAGAACAATTACCTGAAGTAACAGTTGTTAAAGAAATAAAGAAGACTGTGGAATCAGTCGAACAAATAGAGAAAAAAATCCGTGACCAAATACTGAAAGTACACAATGAAAAAAGGGTAAGTATTCGTGAAATAGCAGATGAAATGAGTATTTCTCCGTCTACATTATCTAGATTTTGTAATTATAAAACAAAACGTTTATCTAAAAAAGCATTAGAAAAGCTAACGAAATGGTGCGAAAGACAAGAAATATTAGAAAAGATGTAACATAGACTAAACATTTCTTTTAACAATAGTCCAATGAAAAATACACATACATTATGTATGTGTATTTTACTTATTATCAATTGTAAGAGGCCAAATTTCTTTTATTAAAAGTAATTTTGGAGGGCGAAGGTCCTACTGGAAAATCAAAATAGTTATGCTGTTTAATCCACTACAATTAAACTTCTTGTTTTATCGATATGGTTCAGTAACATACGATACTCTTCTTCATACATAGTTAAACGTTGTAGAAGGGTTTCATTCTCAGCTTCTAAATCTTCAATTTGATTTTGTAAAATTGTCAATTCATTTACATCTTTATAATTTTGTAGAAAGAGAATAATGTCATCTAATGTAATAGACAAAGAGTTTGTTTCTTTTTCTGGTTGAGAGAGAGGATTGTTGTTTCCCACTTTTCGGTCTTGTTTTGCTTGTTGTATTTCTTTTTGGTATTGTTTTCTCACAGATGAGTTCCAACGAAATCCACAAGCTGCGGGTGTTCTAGCTAGTAGCCTTGCTACTTCTTTGAATGCAGCTAACTGTGTTCCACCGTTACGAATATACTGAAGTACTGTTGATGCGAGAAGGAAATCGTTATCATTAGTCCAAGAATCTTGTCTTGAAATTACCACGTTTTAACCCCTCCATATATGTTTTATATTACATATATGCAGTTACTTAAAATGATAGAAGCTCAATCTCTCTGAAAATAATTAGGGGTAAAGTTATAGAAGTATGTATGATTTTCAATGCAAAATTGCATAAAAGGTTGACTATCCACTAAACCTGTAACTATAATAGTTACAGGTTTGTGACTGAATTAATAGATTGGATTGACATTAATTAGTTGTATTAATGATGTATAAACAAATATTTACGAATGAATGGAGTTGAAAATATAGACCTACATATAAAATATTTTTTTAGAAAGAAATTAGGTAATACATATTTTTTAATAATCATATATTAATAAAAAGAGGTGCGCGTTTTGAACATTTTTAAGGGAATTCTAGTTTCTTCAATTGCATTAACAGCATTTAATGGAGTAGGTGGTATACTTCCAAGTGAAAAATCAGAAGTTGCCTACGCAGCTACTTACAATTATTCAAATAAGCAATTGAATTCTACTGTACATAAGAAAGCTACTAAACAATTAATTTTAAAATTTAAAAATGAAGCGAATTTACCATATCAGGATGGAATAGAAAAATTCATTAAAGAAGAAAAACAAGATCCTGAATTCATTGGAATTTTAGCTGAATATCCAAATGTAACTATAAATCGACTCTTTAATTCTTTAAATCCTAAAGAAATTAAAAATCTAGGTAAAGAAATAAAAGATTCTGATCATATTTCTTCTAATTTGCTAAACTACTATATTGTAGAAACTCAAAATGGTATTGATGTACAAGCGTTACTTACAAAAATTGAGAAATCATCTCTTGTTGAAACGGCGTATTTACAGGAAGAAGAGGCGTCACCAGAAGAGCGTTTACCAAATTTATCTGTTAACCCATATGATGAGCCTAGACTTACAAGACAAGGTTATCTTGAACCAGCACCATTAGGAATTAATGCACCTTATGCCTGGAGCATAAAAGGTGGGGATGGAAAAGGGACTACATTCGTAGATATGGAGTATGGGTGGTTATTTAGTCATGAGGATTTAGTGAATCAAAAGATTGAATTGATATCTGGACAGAATAAAAGCGAGCACCATGATCATGGTACTTCAGTCTTAGGAATTGTTTCGGCAGAGGATAATAACATAGGTGGAATTGGAATTGCACCCAAAGCTAAGGTAAAGGTTGTATCTCAAATTAGGGATAACGGAAATTATAATACAGCTGATGCTATTTTAAGTGCAGTTAACAATATGCAAGCTGGAGATATTCTTTTACTAGAGGCACAAGCAACTTACGATGGATATGGAGATAAGAACTATCTTCCTGTAGAAGTAAAACCGGATATATTTGATGCAATTCGTATGGGAGCAAATAAAGGAATTATTATTATTGAAGCAGGTGCAAACGGCGGAAACGATTTAGATCAATTCAGAGATCGTAATGGTAAACAAGTTTTAAATCGTAATAGTCCGGATTTTAAAGATTCAGGGGCAATTATGGTTGGAGCAGCTTCTGCAAGGGTTCCTCATAAACGTTCATATTTCTCTAATTACGGTAGTAGAGTGGATGTGTATGGATGGGGGAATGCAGTTGATACTACAGACGCTAAACCAAGTAATTTTACAACAAATCTATATACATCTAGTTTTGCTGGAACATCTAGCGCATCGCCTATTATTGCTGGTGCTGCTGCATCAATTCAAGGAATTGCAAAAAATAATCAAGGAAAAGTATATACACCAAGCCAGCTTAGGGATATTTTAAGTGACCCTAGTACTGGAACGAAATCTAACGATCCAAGCTCTGATAAAATTGGTGTTTTACCTGATTTAAAAGCCATTTTATCTAAACTTGGTTTTTCACCAAACTTAGGTAATGATTCTTCCATTGTATTTCCTGAAGAGCAAGAAATAAATAAAGGAAATCAAGGTTCTACTATTACGTTCCCGAAAGAGGATTCCGATAATAGTGAAGGGAACTCTAATTTCATTTTCCCAGAATAATAAAAATACCTCTTATTTAGAATGAGGTAAAATAGGTTACTCAATAAGAACAAAGGATATGGATTCAATAGAAATACGAATTCATATCCTTTTAATTTTATGCTGTTTTTACTACCTTACAAAAACGTAATGTTAGCGTAATGGAAATGAATTTTGGCAGCAAATAGATTAGGATATAATTTTTGTGAGAAAAGATATGAGGTGAGTAATATGAAACGAATAGTGCTTATGTGTAGTGTTTTTGTGATGTTTACTGTGTTGTTATCGGGGTGTAATTTAAATCGTCTTGGTACAGATACATATTATGTGCAAATTTCCAAAGATGGTGAAAAATTAAAAGAGAAAAATGTAAATGGGGATACGACTTACCAATATAAATTACCTGGATTTGATAAGGATGGTAAAGAGAAAGAAATGGAGTTTACAGCGTTAAAAAACCTTCGTAAAGAAGCATTTTTACGTATATATTATTCTGAGAAAAAAGGTGTGAAATCTTGGGAAGAGGTTAAGAAAGACGAACTCCCTACAAAAGTAAAAGAAAAATTAAAGGTGGATTAATATATAAGTCTTTGTTAGAGCGATATATCCTCAAATTATTAGAATGTATATTAAAATAGGTTAAAGTTCTTCAGAGTTATAAAAGTAAGAGGCTGACAGTTATTGTCAGCCTTTTGCTTTTGCAAGAAGAAAATATAAAAGACATTTAACAGGTGAAGTGTTGGATTATAAACAATTATTTAAGATTCAAGGCTACAACATACCTACCTCTGAACTATAATAATTTTAGGTCAGAAATAAGCTTCTGGTTTTGTCTAAGTATTTGTAGTAGTTTAAAGGATTGATGATTGGTTATGATATAATAAAATTCAAGTATACTAAGGGGGATTAATGAGATGATTTTTCAAAGTATGATAACAGCTATTATAGAAAAATTACAAGAGACGGTGAATCCCTATTGGATAATTGTGTTTGGATCAACGGCTGAGAACAGAGAACGAGAAGAAAGTGATATTGATATAGCTTATTTAAGTGACACAACCTTAGGGAACTATGAACGTTTTTTATTAGCACAGGAGTTAGCTAACATTGTTCATAGAGATGTTGATTTAGTTGATTTATCCGAAGCTTCTACAGTTTTTCAAGCTCAGATTATACATACAGGAAAGACAATATTTTGTTCGGATGAAAAACGTAAGGTCATTTTTGAAATGAAAACCTTAAAAATGTATTCAAAATTGAACGAAGAAAGACAGATAGTATTTGATGATATAAAGAAAAGAGGTTCTATATATGAAGAATGAGGTTATTTTAAATAAAATTTCTACAATAGAGCGCTGTATAAAAAGAATCCAAGATGTATATGGAAATGACCCTGAAAATTTAGAGGACTTTACAAAACAAGATTCAATAATATTGAACATACAAAGAGCTTGTGAAGCGAGTATTGATTTAGCAATGCATATTGTTGCAGGGAAAAAATTAGGACTACCCCAATCTAGTCGAGAGGCCTTTGATTTATTGGTTACAGCAGGATTACTTAGCGCTGATCTAGCAAATAAGTTAAAAGCAATGGTTGGATTTCGTAATATTGCTGTTCATGATTATCAAAGTGTAAATTTAGATATTGTTCGTCAAATTATTGAAAAACATTTAACTGATTTTAAACTATTTACGAAAGAAGTAATGGGGATATTGGAATTTTAGGAAAAAGAACAGAATAATAGGACTGAGAAAGAAAGTAATTCTATGATTCCCAAACCAGTTATTGAAACAATTACTTAATTTGGTAAGAAGAAACGCGGTCATAAGATGAATTTGTTTATGTTGTAGCGAGGCTTTGCATGAGATGTGTGTAGTTAATAGTAGGAACAATATCCATATACAATTTTATCAACAAATAAGTAAATATTTTCAAAACTAATTTTTATACATATAATGTATATTAAAAACAAAAAAGTTTCCTTGTGGAAACTTTTTTGTTTTCGGTAAATTTATAGCGGTAAATTAATATGCAGTTTTTGAAAAAAATGATGAATCATGTCAAATCATCTTCATTTACACGAACATGAACGTAGTATAAAAATGAAGCATATCCAAAATAATTAAAGGGGCTGGAAAAATGATTAAAAAACTTATTATTGGTTCTATTGCTTTAGGCACAACAATAGGAGTGAGCAAACCTACATTTGCTGCTACAATACATTCTCCATCACAGTTTAAAGAAATTCAAAATGTTCATGTGCAATCCCTACACTCTCCATGGCAGTATTTAGGGCAAACTTCAAGGGAACTTCAAATTAAAAGTAAGGATCCAAAAGTACTAGCTTTTGAACTAGCAAAAGAAGCGCCATTTTACGAAGAAGAATTAGTAGACATATGTTCGGTAATTTTAGATGCAAATGTAGACGTTATATATTGGACAAGTAAGGAATGGGTTAGATTTGAAGAAGGAAATTATGAATTTAAACATGAAATTAAAATTTTTAGAGATAAAGAACGTCAGCAATTAATTACTGCACTAGAATCTTAGAACTTTTACAAAAAAGAAGCTATTTTTAGTATGTTATTCTACCCTCATAGTAGATAGGAAAAAGAAAACACATTAACCTATTTATTGTCGAAAATAAATTGCGATTATAATAGCAATTGTATTCCCAAAAGCAATGTGTCAAATGGATTTTAACATACCTGTAACGGTATTGTTATCAATAAAGTATGCACGGAATTACAAATGGTTGTTTAGAATATTAGAAAAAGTTTAACTGATAAAACCCATTGATCTCAGTATGTCTACATGAGATCAACGGGTTTTTATTATTATGTATTCGAAGATATGGAAAGTATTTTGTGTGTCTATAAAGTTTGGTTTTGAATTTTACGGATGTCTGTATATTACATAAACATTTACAGATATTTTTGTTATAATTATTTATGAGGTGTATGAAATGAAACACAAAACATTTGGATATGTACGAGTTTCCAGTAAAGATCAAAATGAGGAACGACAAATTCGAAATATGAAAGATTTAGGAATAGAAGATCGAGATATTTTTATCGATAAACAATCTGGTAGAAATATGCAACACGAAAATTATCAAATGTTAAAACGTCTTGCTCGTACAGGTGATACCATTGTATTTGATTCTTTAACTAGACTAGGAAGAAGCATGAATGATGTCCTCCAGGAATTCAGATACTATGAAAGGCATGAGATTAATTTACAATTTATAAAAGAACCATTTATTAATGTAAATTACACAGGTAAGAGTACAAATGATGTTATTCAAAGTGCTATTCAGAAAGCAACGCTTACCATTTTATCTGCTTTTGCAGAAAAAGAACGGCATGATATTAAACAGCGACAAGCGGAGGGTATTGCTCTAGCTAAAAGGCAAGGTAAACGGTTAGGGCGTCCTCCGGTAGAAATTACAGCCGAATTTATTGAAGCCTATAAAGAATGGAAGTCTGGTGGCATTACAGCAGTAGGAGTCATGAAGAAATATGGTATCAAACGTTCTTCGTTTTACAAACTTGCTAAGCAGTATGAAGAAACAAAACATAAAAATCTACTGAATGATTAATTATAATTTAGGAGGTTATTATATGAAACATACAGCAAAAGTAAAAATTGGTGATTGTGTTCAATTTTCTTATCGTAAGAATCCTTCCTTGCAATTAACTGGATATGTGGTAAGAGTTTTAACAAATACCATTGTTGTAGAAGTTTCAGATATGATGGAAGAGGAGTTAATTGATGCTAGACAGGTAGTAAAGCATGGGCGTTATCATAAGATAGCCCGTAAACAAGTAAAAAGTAAAGTTTCATGAAAAATGCTCTTAAAGAAATCTAGAAGCAACTTTTCAAATGTCATAGACTGTCTTGAATACATTTATGTATTGGCATTTTTGTTCGTATTTTGTATACTAAACGTGAGTTTTCCTTACAGTAGGCAATCTTTCAATTTCTATGAAAGCCAACTAATCTGTTAATTATGTATGGTAGCAAATAAGCTCTTATGTCCACAGATATAAGAGCTTATTTGCATATGTATCACTCTTTTATGTACAATGAAAGAAAAACATCATATGAGATGGGGAGAGGAAAACCCATGTCCAACAAACAATTAGTGAATTTACGCATTGATTTTGCTTTTAAACAATTATTTGGCACAAGTGGAAATGAAGATATTCTCATTGCTTTTTTAAATGCGATGAACCAAGACCCTATTTTACAAAAAGCGATGAATAAATGGGAACGTATGAGTCAAGATTCTTCTTTCCGACAAGCGTATGAAGCAAGGGAGAAAGCGTTGATGGATGAAGCCGCAAAGTTTGCTTATGCAGAACAAAAAGGGATTGAAAAAGGGAAAATGCAACTTATTCGTGGTATGCATAAAAACGGAATGCCAATAGAAGATATTGCAAAGTTTACAAATTTACGTATAGAAGAAATACGAAATATTTTACAAGCCTAAATAATTAAAAGTAACAACTACAAATACTGTAGGTATTATTTTTTAGTGACCGCCACCAGGAAGTATAGTTAATGTTTGAAAAGATATGAACTACTCCTACTTTCACTTCGTTTTACAAAAAAGAAGGACCAAGGTTGAAAATAGATAAATCATAATAAAAAACTACAGGTCTGTAATTGATTAAGAACCTGTAGTTTTTTTATGTTTATCCTATTTTATTTTCCATTTTTTTGCGTTTCAATAATAAATTTTGAAACTAATTCTGATAATGCTTCTACTTTTTCTTTTATGTTGTTAGATTGATTTGATACTTCCTCAATTGATGCCGCTTGTGATTGGATTGACTGTACAGTTTGAGTGGTTTCTTTAGCTATTTGTGTTGCAGTTTCAGAAACACTTGATATAGAAGCATTAACTTCTTCTGTACCAGCAGACATTTCTTCTGTTGCTGCAGATACCTCTTGAATTTGGCTAGTGATTTTATTAATAGCCACCATAATAGATGAGAATGCTTGATCTGCTTGATAAGCAGCTTCTTTTCCTTCTTTTCCTTCTGTAGCCTTTTGTTGACCTTTTTGCATGACATTCACCGTATCTTTTGTATCTGTTTGAATCAATTGTATTAAATGATTAATTTCATTTGCGGATTCTTTCGACTTCTCTGCTAAATTCCTTACTTCGGCTGCAACTACTGCAAACCCTTTTCCATTTTCTCCAGCACGCGCAGCTTCAATAGCAGCGTTTAATGCGAGAAGATTGGTTTGTTCGGCAATGTTAGTGATAGCTTCTTCCAGTTAATTTTTCATTAGAGAAGATTTGAATAATTGTACCTACTCTTATTGTATTTCCCACAAATTTCTCCTCCGCACTTAAATATGATACTTACTATTTTGTTGATTATTATAATCATTTGATTTTTTGTCCTAATAGCACCTCTATAAGGGTATTTATTCTTTTATCTTGCACACTATAATAAGTTTCGTATCCCTTTCTATTGCTAGCTAGTATTTTTTGTGATTTCATTACGGCTAGATGTTGAGATGTGGTAGACTGTGGCCTTTCTAAAAAGTCTGCTATTTGATTTACATTGCATGGACCTCTTTTAGTAAGTTCTATTATTATTTTGATTCTTATTGAATGTGATATTGCCTTTAAAAGGTTAGCGTTTTCTTTGTAAATAGACATTTAAATTTTTCTCCCTAACGTGTATTTCTATTGCTGTTTAAATAAAAAATATAAAACTATATATAATGATTAATAACTTTATAAAAATATATTATAGAATGTTAACATTTTTATAAGTGAAATTGTGCTTGCCCTTTATCAAGTAGAGGATGAAAAAGCGTTGGTATTGTAAAGTAAGAGCGAATTTTAATAATTACTTCAAGGTATTTACTGATTCCTTTTCTATAAATAAAGAGAGGTCTTAAACCTTAAAGAACTTTTAATTTAACACCTATAAAATATGGTTATAAAACAAAATCCTACTATAAGGATAATGGATATTGTAATAAATTGATTGTAGTATCTTTGCAATTATTGTATTTATTTGAGGGGAATAGTCTTTTTTGTTTTCTTATGTAAATTACGTGAATCACCAACGGTTTATTTGGTAAACATGGGATGAAATATAGCTGTTTGATTGCAATTTCATCCTGGAATTGAAGTTTCTTAATGGATTAGACGATTGCTTTCAAAGATGAAAAGCCCATGTCAATGAAGGTATTGAAGAAATATATTTCTTATCATCTTGAGGAGAATGTTGCAGAAACATTTTATAAATTTGCTCTCATTGAATTTTAAACATACAGGTAGAAAAACAAATAAAAGGGTTACTTTATAAAGGTGCTCAACAAAAATAAACGTTTATAAAATTATTTATATCACCTTTATAAATTTGATATTTCAATGTTTCATGAATATGGACCCATCGTTTGTAAAGGTATACCTTTTTAAACAACGAATGGCTTTTCCTATTAGTGAAAGTAATATTCCAGTTGCCATTTTAGAAAGCATTGATTTTCCGGTGCTAAATAGTCCTTATTTATCTGGATTATAGTCTTAGCGTACACAAAATACCTTTGATGTGTCCAAAGTGTGTCTAAACGCATCATTTTCTTTTTTATATGGTCGGGCCATATCCATCAACTTAAGAATTTTATAACACTCCAAAAATAATAAAATTGTACATTTTCACCTGGAGATGCCAATTTTTCTTATTTTAGGTCTTTATGTTCTCATGTGAATACATAAAAATCAGTAAAAGGAGTAGCAATGCTGAAAAAATGTTTTAATTTGAAGGTAACTATCATGCCCTGTGGAAAAAATGTTGTTTTTTAAAAGATTCTGTCTATTTTTGAAAAAAAATGATTTGGAAGGGAACGAGTGAAAATAAAAAGAATACATCTACATAAATATTTTCAGAACAATGGGGGAGCTTTTATGAAGAAAAAGAAGTTGTTATCAATTACTGCATCAACTTTATTGCTTACATTTTGTATAGGCGGTTTTAATACTGCCAAGGCCGCTGGAACTCCAAAGTTTCAAATGCCTTTTCCTTGTGGACAGAAGTGGGAAGGACAAACTCGTTCTAATCATAGTCCTGCAAATTCTGTTGATTTTAACCGAGCAAACGATGAAGGAGATACTGTTGTAGCATCTGCTTCTGGAACAGTATCAAGAGTAGAAAACGAGGGAAATAGAAGTTATGGAAAATGGATTGAAATCAATCATGGAGATGGTTGGACTACTCGCTATGCACATTTAAGTACACAAAGCGTTAAAAAAGGACAAAAAGTTACGATAGGACAGAAAATTGGAACTGTGGGCAATACAGGAGGATCAACAGGTGCTCACCTTCATTTTGAACAACGTTATCAGGGACAAGTCAAGAAAATTTCATTTAACGGTTCTCAAATTCATTATTGGGGTACAAAATCCTATACAAGTAAGAATAGTTGTAAAAAATAGTACGATAAAGTACCTATGAAAGTAGGTACTTTTTTCTTTGTTATATAGAAATTACACATTAATTCATATTTGAGCCATTTTAAAAAGAAAATGGTGACGCGATTATATACTTATGATTAATAGTTGCATATAACTATATGTATATTTCAAACATCTATATTATTTTTAAATTTAGATGTATATCTTTCTTTAAGAATCCCACATTCTTCACTATTTACCTATATTTATATTTTTAATAATTTATTATGGTATAGATATTAATTTAAAACATTTTCTACAAAATGTATAATTGATATCTTTAGGGATTAACGACCCGTTGCAACACCTCATTTTATTAATTCACATAATTTTCGAAAATTAAAACTTGAATAATTGATAATTGTTATATAATGGAATCAAACCATATTCAAGATGGTTTCCCCGATATGAATAACCAGATATTTTTATGTGTCCTGTATATTGGCTGTAACCTCAAAAAGAACTTGTAGTGATTTCTACAAGTTCTTTTTACTTTTCTTATTGTATTTAAAGTAGAAACTATGAAGAAATATGATAATAAGCGTTCTTCATTTTATAAATTTACTAAACAGTATGAAGAAGAAAAAAAAGGGAAACCTAACGAATAATTAATGATGATTCAGGGGGTACCAAATGGAACATAAAACAAAGGTAACAATTGGGGATTACGTTCAATTTTTATATCGTAAAAATCCTAATTTACAATTAACCGGATATGTAGTGAGTGTTCTACAGAATACAATTGTTGTAGATATTACCGAGATAATGGGAATTGAAGTGGATGATGTTAGGCAAGTAGTAAAACATGGTTACTATAACAAAGTGGATCATAGACAAATAAAAAATAATGTTTCATAAAAAAATGCTCCTAGATTAATCTAGGAGCATTTTTTTAGATGAAGTTACTGGATTCCTTAAGATGATGAATAACAGCTGTTAGATAGTAACATATTCATTTAGAAAAAGCACTATCATAGATTCTTTTTTCAACTATGCTTAATGCTTGCAAATCGAAAACGAATTTTACAAAGTGCACAAAATGTTAAACTCAGACGAACTTGTGATAGCATGTGTTTTTTATGGTATTACTGGTTTATCGCTATCAAATGAAAAGAATAAGATTATCAGCTTTACAAAATAAGTTTATAGGTAAGGTAAGTTTTATATAAAATAATTCTCTTTATTTCTCAATTGATATTAGAATATTCGCATTATGTATTTTTTATACTTTTATTGTATAAAGCATTAATCTAATCTCATAATGTATTGAAAAAACAAAGACATTAAAATTAAATATTAATAAAAATACAAAACATAAAAAATATGTAGAATACTGTCTAATTTATTACATTTCTTCCTCTTTATATAACAATTATTCTATTAAGTGAGAAGAATAAAATCTTACTATAGATTATAGGAGGAGAAATTTATGAAGAAAATTTTAGTTGGTGCAATAACAATCGGAGTTATACTAGGATCTGGTAGTAGTTTTGCTGCTGCAGATGAACTTGATAGTATTTCTAAAAATGAAAATACAGTTCAATCGATAGCTGCTTCAACCACAAAATCAATAACTACGAATCAATTTAATAAAGTTTATGCAGCCATGAAAAAATATGAAGGTACACCGTATAAATATGGTGGGAATAGTCCTAAAACTGGATTTGATTGTTCGGGGTTAATGCAATGGGGATATGGGACACAAGGGATTAAATTGCCACGTACAGCACAAGATCAATATAATAAAACTACACGTATCGCTAGAAGTGCTCTCCAACCAGGAGATTTAGTTTTCTTTAAAGGAACAGTTCCAGGCAAGTCAGGTATCACTCACGTTGGTATGTATATTGGCAACAACAAGTTTTATAATGCTAGTAATTCTGGAGTTGGTGAAGCTAGTTTAAATAGTTCTTATTGGAGTAAATATATTGCAGGATACGGTCGAGTTAAATAAAAATATAAGATTTAATAAAAAGAACTGAAGTTCATTTTGACTTCAGTTCTTTTTGATAATTATTTGCTTTAAACTATCAATCTTCAATAATTTATTAAATTTTTCATCTCAGAGTGGAGAAAAATTATAAGACAAGAGAAGCAATAAAATAAAATTGGTATATCTGTATGAATAGTTCTTTACAAAGGAAAAAAGTTAAAATCACTTAAATATGTCATGTAAGAAAGTAAAAGCCGCTTACAAAAAAGCCCTTTCCATTGCTACAAAGCAATAGAAAGGGGGAAGTATGATGAGTTATCGTATTGGTGAAGGATATAAATAATGATATGCCTTCAAAAATATTTTAGCATGTTCATAAAAGAAATAAAGGGGGAAATTTAACTTGATGAAAACCTGTATAATACTTTGTAAAATTAGTTTTTTGCAGTCTTCTTTAAGGGTTTCGTTTTTTAAAATGTCAGCTACTGTTTTAACTACTTTACTAACAGTATTTTAAAAAGAAATTTCTCCCTAAATGAGATCCTCTTTTCCCTTCATTAATCTTATTGTTGAGATAAGAGAATTCTTTCCTTCATTTTTAAAATGATTTCATCAGAATTAATTTTTTGGGCTGATGGAACTCCTAAAATAGAAGAAGCTCCCTCACTCGCATATACTTCTTCTCCATTTTCGTGAGAAACAATAAATAGCCCTTGTCCTTCAAATTCAATATATATAATTTTTTTAATTTGCTTTACATTTGTTTGTATAGACCTATAGATTTCATATAAATCTTTACTACGTTTTTCTCCCCCCATACGTATAGGCTCTTGTTCATTTGTAAAAATTAATCCCTCTGGATTGTTTCTATTTAAAATAAACCATAATTTTTCATCTGTGGGCAATAAATATTCAGATAGCTTTTTGGAGTCATTATTTATAATGTTTTGTTGTTGTATTTCATAAACATGGAAAAAAAATGTGGATATTTCTAAAGTTGAATTAGACGTAAAATTATGATTTTGATAAAGTTGCTTGCCGTCTTTTAATAGAGCGCTTTTACTATTTTGATAATCTTTTAGTGCTATCTTTTCAGGTGACTCTTTAGAATTATCTGTTGCTTCAGCAATTTTATTCATACTTATTAATGCAATACTTAAAAATAAGCCTAAAATTATAGTTCTCAGTATCTTTTTCATAAAATTATTTCCCTCCTTATTTTCATTTAATATTCTCTACTAATGCCTTGAACTGTTTCATTCCACCAAAATCTATCGTTATTTTTAAATGATTCAAAGTTATGTTGATAATGATCTCCATACCAAGGATCCATATAGGTAATATAGTTCATATTATTCATACCTTTAAAATAACCATCTAACACAAGAAAATGACCAATATTCCCTCCGTTTTTCCAATTAATTAGTGTAATCATTGGTTTATTGCTATTAATTTGGCTTCTAAACTCATCATAAGAAAGAGTTCCTCTATTAATTGTTGAAGTTAAACCAAAATAAATAAGGCCATTTTGTATTTCTCTAGAAGTAGCTGGATAATTGTATAAGCCTCCCTTTACATATCCTACAAATTGCTGTTGTGTAGTTGGTTGCCCAAAATAGTTTAAAACAGATACTGAAGTACCTGCCCAACACCAATTAGACTGCTGTTGTTTAATGTTAGGAACATTTAATTTAATAGTTGTTGTGGAATTAGGTGGATTTCCATTTATAAATGCCGAAGCAACATATACTTTTTTACCGTTTTTAAAAAAATAAAACCAGCGATTATCTATACTTCCAGTCCAATAATCTTTTAAACTTTCCCCATATTCCCAACCATTGAAATAAACGGTTTGATTTCCTTGAAGAACATCTATTATATTTCCGTTTGAATTTTTATTATCACGCACATTTACCCCGATAGGGGCAGTTAAATCTGAAAACTCAACTTCCTCGGCAAACACATCATTGACATTAGAAAAGTTCCATACAGATAAAATGAATGCAACTATAATTAAAATTCTTTGTGCAAGTTTCATCTTCTCATATCCTCATATGGTATGTTTAAAACACTATTAAAACGAAAAATTAAGTTACTTAACTTTTTAAAATTTCAAGTACACACTACTTTTTTATAACCCATGATGTAACGCCCCTTTCATTTTATTTCTATACTATTTTAATTCATTCTAATATCCGCATAATCCCTCTTGAAATTCTAATATGTAATAAATATGACACAATTAAAATTTGGTTCTGGAATGCTCCCTAGCTAGCAAATAGGGGCATAAAATGTGAGACAGGTAGTCAAACATGGCTGGTATAAGAAAATAGTAGATAGAAAAGGAATCAATCAATAATAAATTATAAAAATACCCCTAGAGAAGTCTGCAGGCGTTTTTTATAGATGAAATCTTCAAAAACATACCTTCAACTTATTAGCTTCAATATTCTGAATTTGTTTTAGAAATAGACACTACTCTATAAATATGAATATGCAATTATTCATATTTATAAAAATATTTTAAAAGTAATTGTATATTTAAGTTTGTAATTATATTTTTTATTTTACTTATATTGAAGGGGGAAGATGTATGAAAAAAACTGTTATTACATTATTTGCTGCAGGAACAATGTTAGGTGCGCCTTTTTCAACTGCGTTTGCAGAAGAACAAGCATCTCAAAAAGAAGTAATGGATAAAATGGAAGTGCAACAAAAGAATTGGAATGAGGAACAAGGAAGTCCATCATTTCTTTCAGGTGAATTATCTGATAAGAAGGTAGAAACTCAAAAAGCAGTGAAAGAGTTTCTAGAAGAAAATAAAGAACTATTTAAGGTAAATCCACAGACGGATTTAACACTAAAAGAAGTGAAATCTGATGATTTAGGTATGAAACATTAAATTTATACAAGGTCTGTAAATAAGGTGCCAGTTGATGGTGCACAATTTATTGTTCATACAGATAAAGAGGGTAAGGTAACAACAGTAAATGGAGATGTTCATCCAGCTGCTGCAGAAAGTTTAAAAGGTGATACAGAAGCAAAGATTACAAAAGAAACAGCTCTTTCAAATGCTTGGAAACATATTAAACTTACAAAAAATGATACTTTAATAAAAGTAGATGGAAATACATTAGACCAAGTAAAAGAAAACTTAGAATCTACAAATGAAAAAGTAGATTTAGTTGTATATGAAAAAGACGGAAAGTATTATCTAACGTTTAAGGTGCAACTGCAATTTATTAAACCTTACGGAGCAAACTGGCAAATCTATGTGAATGCAGAAGATGGATCAATCATAGATTCATATAATGCAGTTACAGACGCAGATAGCCCTCAAAAAGGTTATGGATATGGAGTATTAGGCGATTGGAAAGAACTGAATACAACCTTTGATAGTGTAAAGGGGAAATACTATTTAAAAGACACAACAAAGCCTATGAATGGAGGCTATATTGAAACATTTACAGTAAATCATAGTGATGCAGATTATCCAGTTAACTATCGTCTCCTGGATGATGATAATGCTTGGATAAATAAAAATCAAGGACCTGCGGTCGATGCTCATTATAATGCTGGAAAAGTCTATGACTACTATAAAAATATTCACAATCGAAACAGTATTGATGGGAAAGGGAAAACAATTCGTTCTGGTGTGAATTATGGAGTAGATGTAAACAATGCATTTTGGAATGGACAGCAAATGATTTATGGAGATGGTGACGGACGTGAATTTATTCCGCTTTCTGGTTCTCTTGATGTTGTCGCACATGAATTAACTCATGCTGTCACACAGTATTCAGCAGATCTTCGTTACGTAAATCAATCAGGTGCATTAAATGAATCGTTCTCTGATGTATTTGGATATTTTGTTGATCCTGCAAACTGGGATTTAGGAGAAACTGTGTATACGCCTGGTATTTCTGGAGATGCACTTCGTAGTTTATCAAATCCCGAAAAATATGGACAACCTTCTCATATGAGAGATTATCAATACCTTCCAGCAACTGAAGAAGGCGATAACGGTGGAGTACATATTAATAGTGGTATTCCGAATAAGGCCGCATATCTGACAATCAATGCTATTGGTAAAGAGAAAGCAGAAAAAATCTATTATCGTGCATTAACAACTTATTTAACACCAACAAGTGATTTTAAACAAGCTCGTACAGCTTTATTACAATCTGCAGCTGATTATGATGGCTATGGTAGTGTAGTATATAAAGCAGTAGAAGATGCTTGGAATCAAGTGGGCGTAAGGTAACTTAAAATCCATTTATAATATTTTTATGCTGTTGAAATTTAAATCATAAAAGGACCTATTTCTTGTCATATACAAGTAGGTCCTTTTATAGTTTTATTTATATTTGTAAATCATTATAATTAGTATAACGGATAAAAAGGGGAGTCTTATTATGAATATTTCATCAAGTGGAAGCACTCAGGTATTAGATCAAACAATGATTTTGGTAGGACTGGAATCCAATCTAGCAATGATAGAATTTAACTTAGATACAGAGGTAATTTGGGTAAATGATCACTTTGCGCAAGCTTTGGGTTATACAATCAGTGAAATGAAGAACATGGTACATAAACAATTTTGTCCCCATAATTTTGTAAATAGTAGTGAATATAATCAGCTATGGGAGAATTTAAAGAAGGGAATTAAGTTTCAAAAGAAAATTCAGAGAGTTGGTAAAAAAGGCAATTTAACTTGGTTTGAAGCTACCTATATTCCAATTAAAAATGAACAAGGGGTAGTAGATGCTGTACTAAAAATCGCAACGGATATTACAAATCGTGAAAATCAAACAAGAGAAGTTGTTTCACATTTAAAGAATTTATCTATAGATTTAGGAAGTAAGGTAGACGTTAATTCTAAGGAAAATATGAAAGCGTTACAATCTTTAAAAGAACAGATTAATTTAGTAAGTGAAATCGCTCAAATGATTAAGGACATTTCTTCCCAAACTAATATTTTATCTTTAAATGCAGCAATTGAAGCGGCAAGAGTAGGGGAACATGGACGTGGATTTGCAGTAGTGGCAGAAGAGGTAAGAAGATTGGCCAGTAATGTTGATGGTGCAATAAAAAAAATAAATTTAAATGTAGAGAGTATCACCAATGGTGTAACTATTGTTAGGAATGTGACTGAAAAATTACAAAGAGAAGTGATTAATAATCAAACTGAAATTAGTAATACCATGGAAGAATTCGAAAATATTGTGGGATAAATATAAGCATAAAGAACTATCTGTTGAAGTTAAGTTATAAATTATACATAAAAAAGAAATGCATGTCTTATATGCCTTTCAAATTATTACTTTTTTCTAAAGTTTTAATAATTATGTTTAAAATGGAGTTTTAGTATTTGGACAATTGGATAGAAGTAACTGGCGAGGTTCTAGCATTTTATTCCCACATAAGGGATGAAAGCTTAGGTATACATGTAAAATGGCTAAACAAATAATTTTTTTGCATATTTTGTTGGAAATAGAGCATGATATTACCAAATTCAACGGAGGTGTTTAAAAAATGCAAATTCGCGAAAATAATAATTCAAACGAAATCTTAATAGCAGCTGCAGCAAGTGCAATTGAACAAATGAAATATGAAATTGCTCAGGAATTTGGTGTTACACTTGGACCGGATTCAACAGCAAGAGCAAATGGTTCAGTAGGTGGAGAAATTACAAAACGTTTAGTTCGTATGGCGCAAGAGCAGTTATCTGGTCAATATAAAATTCACTAAGGTTAAAGGTATATCCCATTGAAGGGATATACCTTTTTTATTTGCTTTTAAAGAGGGCTGTTCAATTTTTTATTGTTGGTTCAGTTTAGACACTGCAAATTTCGCTGTGAAATTCATTTTCTTCATGTAAGAAGAATTTACTCCTGCTTGAAATTGAACGGAAATATTACCGTCTTTTTGTGCTGTGAATACGCGACCGTATGGTGAATTAGCATTGTATGTGCCAATTACTTGATTATCTGCATCAAAGACTGTATAAGAAATTGGGAACCCGGAATTTTGTACAAAGACCGTAAGTTCGTCCCCCATATTAAGATTAAATGATTCTTTTTGAGAAACTTCATAGGAACTCATAGAGTAATATTTTGTAACTTCTTGCATTTCTAAATTTGTAGTTGCCGCACTCGCTTTAGGTGCCTCTGTTCCCGGTAAATTCATACCTGATAGTACTGCAATTCCTAATGCCCCTGCTAAAATTACTTTTTTCATAATGTTAGTTCCTCCTTTAATATATTGTGAGTTTTGAAAAGGAAGTGAAAATATCACTTCTTGAAACCATTATAGTTACAATGAGAATTATTTTCAATAGGGTTAAATATGTAATTCTGCATACATAAGACGTCGATATAAGGGAATCTATCTAAAGTTTAAAGTATTCTTAAAGAAGGAGAGGGAAAATTTTAAAAACTATGAATGGGATGGTAACTGTTTTTTGCATGCGTTGGTCTCAGAAGTAAATATTTAGTAGGCTTTCTTTTTGTGCATTATATGTAAATAAGCATTCGAATGTTGATAAAGTTGTATAATTTGGAATTATTAAACAAAAACGAGAGATTGTATGCTATAATAAAGCTGCAATAAGGTTCATCATCCTAATCTTATTGTGTATATTAAGCCTATGTATGTCGTTTGTATTAAAAAAAGAAGTCTCTCAAAAAGAGACTTCTTTTTTTGGATGGAGGGGGATTACAGATGATGGATTATTATCAACCTTTTTTATTTACCATGGCAGGTATTTCCTTGTTTTTTTATATACAACATGCTGGGAAACCAACGAAAAGAAATAAATGGAAATTTATTGGTGTAATATTTTTATTTTTCCTTTTGAATTATTTATTTCTAAAATTCGTATAGGTAATGGTAAGAGGGAATATGTTTTTTTTGTTCTAAAATTACAGTAAGAAGAACTTTTAAGACAAAAAGAGGGTTACAGGAAAAAGTCCAAGAACTGTCATAATTTCTGTGCAAGTTTAATAAATTATCATGCAATAATTTAACTATAGAGTTATTTGGATGTAATGAAGATAAATGAATAGTTGAGTATGAAATTATAAAATCTTGTATTCAATTGTTAATTTTAGTTATACGTGTTTAGCCTTCACTTACATCCATACTCTTAAATATAGTAAGAAATTCAATAGGAGGGGACTAGTAGTATGAATAAAAAAATTTTAGGGCAGTTTAGAAAAATGGCTACAAATAAAAAAGGGTTAAGTGCTGCTGCAGTAGCAGTGGGAATTATGAGTACAACTCTTATTCCTCAAAATGCCTATGCACATGGGTTTGTTGAAAAGCCAGGTAGCCGTGCAGCTTTATGCAGTCAAAATTATGGAGCGCTGAATTTAAATTGTGGAAATATAATGTATGAACCGCAAAGTTTAGAAGCTCCTAAAGGATTCCCACAGGGTGGACCAGCAGACGGGAAAATTGCTTCAGCAGGAGGTCTGTTTGGTGGGATTCTCGATCAACAAACAGCTGATCGATGGTTTAAGAATACGATTAAGGGCGGAGAAAATACCTTCACTTGGAAATACACAGCTCCCCATTCAACAAGTCAATGGCACTATTACATCACGAAAAAGGGATGGGATCCAAATAAACCTTTAACAAGAGCAGACTTCGAGTTAATTGATACTATAAAACACGATGGTTCTAAAGCATCTAATAATTTATCACATAAAATCAATGTACCAACTGATCGTAGTGGGTACCATGTTATTTTAGCTGTTTGGGATGTAGCTGACACTGTAAACGCTTTCTATAATGTGATTGATGTGAATCTAATAAATGATGAAAAACCAGATAAAGAGGCACCAACTCAGCCATCTGAACTACAAGTAATAAAAGCTACTTCAAATAGTGTAGAACTTAATTGGCAACCTGCAACAGACAATGAAGGGGTGAAAGAATATCAAGTGCTACGTAATGGGGAATTAATTAATACTGTAGTCGGTACAAGTGTAATTGATAAAAAATTAAACCCAAATACAGAATATACGTATACAGTAAGAGCAGTAGATGCTGCAGGAAATATATCTGAGGAAAGTGAAGCACTAGTTATTAAAACAACAGAGGAAAAACCAGATACAGAAGCACCGACCCAGCCTAAAGGATTACACAGTATGGGAACCACTACAAGTAGTATTGATTTAATGTGGAGTCCATCGGAAGATAATATAGATGTGAGCCATTATATTGTATACAGAGAAGTTGGAGGAGTCATGAAAGAAATAGGTACTGCTAATACAACTTCATTTATGGACAAAGATTTGCAAGCGAATACAGCATATAAGTATGTAGTATCTGCTGTCGATACATCTGGTAATGAATCAATGAAAAGTGATGCCATCACAGTTACTACAAAAGGACAAGAAAACTCTTATGAACAATGGGATGCGCGTAAAGCGTATAAAGTAGGAGATAGAGTAGTTCATGAGGATAAGGTGTATGAGGCAGTTCAGAGTTATCAAGGGAATGGGGATCCAAATTGGATTTTTGCATTGTCATTATGGAAAGAAGTAAACTAATGATGGCAATAGTGAACCCCTTTAGTTTTTAAATAATGGCACAATTATAAGAGAAGGTATTCCTATTTTTTAACTCTTAAAATTGTTTGGATATCAATTTCTGCATTTTCAATATCTATTAATAGGGGACGAAACTAAATAAGAAAACTATTATTCAAAGTACCTAATAAGAATAAAAAGATTAGGTACTTTGAATAAATATTTGATAGATAATAAAAACAATAAGATATGAAGCAATCTTATTATTTAATTTGCCAATGTAATTGGCGCTGTGTACATTGTATCAACGTGTCCACCTGCATGTATTACTTCAACTTTCATGCGATATGTTCCTGGTTCAGAAATTGCTCCACCATTGCCAGTCTCAGCATAAAGATCTTCATATACATTTGTTCCAGCTGGTAATAATGAACCATAGCGAAAATCAGCGTCATAATAATCCCAACCAGTATCGTATTGTTTTTCAAAAGATGCTGTGTAATGTACATCATATGCATTATCATTTGTTGCTCGTAGAATGATATTTTGTCCCAGTCTGTATTTCGTATCTGAAAGTTGAATTGTGAAATTATTTAATGTTTCTTTAGGACCGCATATGTAACGACAATATTCGCTCGCCCCATCAGCATGAGCTTTCGGTGTTTCCACATTCATTACTGCTAAACTGCCAAGAGCCAATGTTCCCGCTAATACTACTTTACTAAATGTTTTCATTTGAAATTCCCCCTGAGTATGTTTTTAATTCATTCAACAAATGTCACATCAAGTAGTTTTATAACATTAAGCAAATTGAATGCTCTTTTTTCTTGAGTACATTTGTTACCAATCCTCCATCTTGTAGTAATTCAATCTGTACATAAAATTTCATGGTTTTAAATCCTATATATGTATCTTAATGTACATTAAATAGATCCTTTAATATCTCGATGATACGTTTTGTTTATTTACTTGTATCATCTCTCATCTACCTTTTATTGGTAAAATAATGATTTCATTATACATAATATTGGAATCTACTAACAAGAGACAATAAATTTGATCTATCCATTATCGAGAAATAAAGGAATTAAATAAAAATGTTTTATACAAATGTTGCAGATGCTCAGTTTGTATAGTTTTTCTTATTACGGGGTTCTTTTTGGTCTATATAATTTTAGTTATTTAAAAAGTTTAAGCATCTGATAATTCATGTAATGCCTTAATGCTATTAAATATTTCATCATGTTGATAGTAAATTCTGTTTTATTTACTATCAACAATTCTTTTGCATACATACTCAACGAAATTTATTTTCAGAGGCATTCCGAAAATAGAACAGAGGTTATTAATATATGAATGAAAATATCAATGTATATCTGTATATAACAATTATTGTATTTTATGTTAATATTAATATGATAGGAAAGGAATTATATAAGGCGAATGAAATAATCTGTAATAATAAATTATAGGAATAAGGGGATTATAGTATGAAACTAACAAAAATGCTTTTAATAGGAGCTACACTTGCTACGACGACATTAACATCGTTAGCAAATGTACAGGCAGATACAGCATTTAAAGATGTTCCTGCAAATCATTGGTCTTATGATGCAATTATGCATCTAAAAGATAAAAAAGTGATAGCTGGCTATGGAAATGGAATGTTTGGATTAGGCGATAATATTACGCGAGGACAAGTAGCTCGTCTGCTATATGTGTATCTACAGCCATTACTTGTAGGTGATAGGTTTGAAGATCAATTTAAAGATGTAAAAGGTACTATGTTTGAAAAAGAAATTTATGCTGTTGTCAGTTCTGGTCTTATGAATGGATATGGGGATAATGAATTTGGACCAAATGATATTTTAACTCGTGAACAATTAGCGGTAATTTTACAAAAAACATTTAATTTAAAGCAACAATCTATTACTACTTTTAATGATGTGGAAAAAAATTATTGGGCTACTGAGGCGATTAGTGCCCTGCAAGAGAACAAAATTGTTATGGGCACAGGTAACAATTTATTTGAGCCTAAAAAAGTAGTAACTCGTGAGCAGTATGCACAGTTTCTATATAGTGCAATGCGTAAGTTAGAGAAGCCGGGACAACCTGAAGTAATGCCGTTGGGGATACCGAGATCCATGGTGACAGAGGATTTCACTTTTGATAAATCGTTGGTTGATATTGTTCCTGTGTATAGTAAATCTGTATCTAAAGAGGCACAGAATCTCATTAAAGAGATAAATGAGAAATATAATCTAGATATAAAGTATTGGGAGACAAGTGCTGTACTATATTTAGCTTCATCTAAAATGTTAAAAGAAAATAAAGATTGGTATGGACCATTGAGTATAGATGAAAAGGGCGGTAATAATTTTACTATTAGCTTCGAAAATTATAACCCATCTATTGAGTTGACGAAAAGATGGGTTACTATGATATACCCTGATTTAAATCTAGACAAAGAGATTGATCGATTGGTCAAAAATGTAAATGTGGAATATGCATTTGATAAAGGCCGACATAAAATAAAAATGGGACAAACAGCTAATTATAAGGGCTGGTACATTTATATTGGTGAATAATTAACCTTTTACAAGGGTTTAAACTGATAGAAGAAGTTATTATTGTGATTAAAGAAGCAAGTAATTGGATAGAAACAAACATTCACTCTATGTAGTGTAGATTTTTAATAGAGTATATAAGATAATGTTTAGTTATTCCATATAGTACTGTTGGGAATCAGTATTGTATGAAAAATGTAACGTTTAGGAGCTAATTTGATTAGGAAAAATAGAAACGATGAAGTTTATAAAAGAAAATAGAGAAGAGCATTTTCGTGAATTAATTGCTAATAACGAGCAGGAAATTGCAAAAAGAAGAGTTAATCAAAAATTAACTCTTCTTTTTATTTAAAATTAAACTTAATTTCTATATCCGTTATACCACAGTTTATTAATTAGTTTGTGCATAAGATTAATTTTTACTATAAAAGAGATTTAAACGGGGATAAATTAGCATTCGTAAACCAAATTTCATAGAAAAATAGTTCTTCTTATAAAAGGTGTTTCTAATAATTATTTTGTGATTATACATTTAAAATTAGGTGATAAAAACTAATTGGGAGAAGTAAAAGTGTTGAACTACTCACCACTTAACGTCCTTACGGACTGTTTGAAGTGGGAGATTCCTGCGAACACCGATGTATCCAAAAGTTATCTTAGCAGGCTCTGCCCGTAGTCCCTACGGTGAAAACATAAGTATCTTGTACGTTGACTCACCACGCTTCCTACTTTAGCTTGGTTTTCGCAACTTCAGCAAACGTGGGGAGAAAGAACGTTGAAGATTTTACGGTTGCAACGTTTTTCTGCAACCAACCTCATATCTTCAGTTTTCAAAGAGCAATCTGTACAAGTATATGGTAGCAAACATGTTGGCTTATGCCAACCGACATTCATCTCCCACCTAAAATTGGTGTTTTACACCTTCACATTTTTGAGGAAGGAGTCTTCTGTCGGAAAACGATAAATTTTTAATAGACATTTGTTAATTTAGCATCTCTAAATGGAGGAGTGTAAAATAGATTTAATTACATTAAAAGAGGCATACATATTATTAGGGTTAACTAAAAAATGAAATATAAAGGATATTTTAGGTTAGGAAAATTTAAAAGGCCTTGTCATTATAGACAGGGCCTTTCCAAAAAGGGACACAATTGACAACTGAAGGTGACTTCATATTACCATTTTTGGCATTTAAATTCCAGGTATCCATATTGAGAAATAAAATGATTATTTTTGTAGAGTGTGAGATGGGGGATACTGCTTATCAATTTTGCAGGATGGGAAGGCAAAAGCAGAATTTTTTACTTGCTTTAAACAAAGGATAGGAGAAGTATTTTAGCTTAGTAAAGCGTGTTAATCATAGATCAAAGTTATGTAAAAAAACTGTTTTCAGGATAGGTGTCCTTTTTGTTTTAAGAAGAGAAAATATTTTCTCAACAGGACAAATCGCAATCATCTATAAGTACTAATTATAAGGATAATAAGAAAAATAGAAATTAATAATAAAGGAGAATGCGAAATGAAAACAGTAGTAACTGATAGAAATCTAGCTGAAATCCGCGAAGAAGACGTAGATGTTTTAAAGGTAATGGCACATCCGGTTCGATTACAAATTGTAAATGAATTAATGAAACATAAAATGTGTAATGTTACGCAGTTAACGGAAATATTAAAACTCCCACAATCTACTGTTTCACAGCATCTATCAAAATTAAGGGGAACTGTACTTCGTGCAGAAAGAAAGGGATTAGAGATGCATTATTATATAGATAATGCTAAAGCTCGTGAGATTGTTGGAATTTTAGGTTTGTAGGTTAATAAAAAGTAAAAAAATTTCCTGTTATTAAGTAGGGAACTTTATATATAATAATTCTATTTTATGAGGATTCCTGTTTAAATAAGAAAATATTGTTCATAGAATTTCTGTACCTTTCAAAGAAGTGTAATGAAATAAGATCTACTAATTTGTTTTCAATAGAGCTTATAATTATGTTTATGTTATTAAATGTTTTTTGGGTTGTCTATATTGATGGAATTTAGCTAATTCATAGGAAGATGTGAAGTAGGTTTATTATTTTCTTTATAAATAATAAACCTACTGTATTAACTGAGTTTTCTTATAAGAATTATAACAAATTATTTTAGTAATAAACAGACTTGAAGTCACTTCCTAATAAATCGTAAAATTTACATGTAAGGTAAAAATAGGAATATTTGGAGGTTGTTATGAAAAGGTTATTAGCAAAATCATTATTAGGTATTTCGGCATTTTCTCTATTAACTACATCATTTTCTATGAGTACGCAAGCAGCGACTCATGAATTAGATAATGTACCGGTTATTAATGTAGAAACAGTAGAAGATAGTAAAATTGAAGTGGCAGAATTTAATCAAGTAGAACGATTTGCATTCCCATTAGCCATTCCTGTGATTATTTGGGGAGCTAGAGGCGCACAAGTAGTTCATAAGGTATGGAAAGCAGGTAAATTAGTTACAATTGGATCTGCTGTTGGTATTTCTGGAATGAAAGCACAAGATGTCATTGGTAAATATAAAAAAGGTGCTATTAATAAGGAATTTCCAGGCTCAATGAAAAATAAAACGGTGAAGGAGATTGAAGATTTAGCTAAAAAAGGAAATAAAGATGCGAAAAAGGCAAAAAAATTACTAACAGATAAGAGATTTAACAAGGGTGATAATAGAAAATGAGTATAATTACTAAAAGTGATATTTTAAATACAGTAGATTCATTTTTTTCATATGAAAGACCTAAGGATAAATCATCAGTAAAAATTTTAAAGCCAAATGGGAGATTACTTTCTTTAAAGCAAAATAGTCAAGAAGATAATATAGATAAAATTTGGTATACCAAGTTTCAAAAATTATACTCTAATAATGCAGTTGTTAATTGGACGGATTTACCTAATAGCCAGTGTTTAGAGTATAAGGTTTTAGCTCACAGTAATCAGAAAGTTTTAGATGATGATATTGAGTTAATTAAATTATTAGGCGGAAAAAGAGTAGATTTAAGGATCTTTATTAGTTTACTAGGAAATTATTATTACTGTATGTTAGAGGAAACTAGCTATATTAAAGAAACAGACGAATGGAATTTCAATAATATAAGTGATAGTGGACAATACGTTAAACTTCTAGAAGAGGCTAAAATTTTTATGGATAAAAAAGGGTTTAGTTATATCTCTAAAGAGTTATTAAATACTACATTAGAAGGTATAGAAACAGAATATATTTCTTGTAATAAGGTCACTTTATTTAATTGCTTATTCTCTGAATTTGAATCTATAGATTAATAATAGGATGATACCTTTCATTTTGATTAATAAGCTATGAGAAACTTTCTTAAAACAATATTAATTATTAGGTTACTATCAAATAGATATATAGACTAAAAAACCTTCCTTAATGGAAGGTTTTTTAGTGCTTAATTTAAGTAGGATGGGAATAATATGTAAAAACCTGATAGTATAATATATAATTTTAGGAGAGTAAAAAATGTAGGAGAGACCAATTGAGTTATCCATTAAAGGAGATTGCTACATGTATAATTGTAATCAATGTGGGACTGAAATAATTACGCAACTGCAAGATAGATATAGAGAATATTGCCCGAAATGTGAAATGCCTAGGCCGAGTAGCTTATTGTACTATAATCTATATGAGCTATTAGGATATATGAAAGTTAATGAATACTTGAGTAAGGAAAGTATGCTACATAACTTTCTAAAATGGGAATTTGAGTTAACGAAAGGAAATATATTCAAGTTGTATTTAGATGTAGACAGATATGATCAAGTCGGTGATGAGAATTTTACAAAACAGTTAAAAACATATATGAAAGGGCTCCGTTCAAAATTAAATGTCAAATATGAAGATGATTATATCTGGGTTAAGGTTAATTAGTAGGCAAACTACTTATAGTGTGTTCTAGTTTGAAAAGATAGTAAGAAATAGAGAGGGGACTAATAGTGATGGAAGATTTACAAAAGGCAGTAATAAGATTTCGAGATGAGAGAAATTGGGGACAATTTCATAATGCAAAGGATTTAGCCATTTCATTGAATTTAGAAGCTGCGGAATTGCTTGAGACTTTTCAATGGAAGTCCAGTCAAGAAGCAACGGAGACTAAAATGCAGGAAATGAAAGAAGAAATAGCTGATGTAATGATTTACTTGCTGCTGTTAAGTGACCAATTAAATATAGACTTAGAAGAGGCTGTACGCTCTAAGTTAATAAAGAATGCAGAGAAATATCCTGTAGATAAAGCATTTGGAACGAGTAAAAAATATAATGAACTGTAGAAGGAATGATTAAAGTTTTATATTTTTAAAATATTTCTTGATATAAACATACATCTTTTATAATATATAGGTATATTATTAGTTTAACTGATTCCGTTTATTCCCACACCTGATGTGTTGTGGTTGAGTTGTAGAAGTAAGTTTTGTTCTTACTTTAATTTTGAAAGGGCTTCTTTGAGCCGATTAGTGTAAATAGCTTATTTTGCTGTGCACAATTAATCGACTTGAGGAGGCCCTTTTTGTTTTGGGTGAAACAAGTATGAAAATGTATTTCTGTATACAATAACAGATTAAAAAAGGAAATTTATATAAGGGGAGAACCATTACAAATAATTTATTTGTATATAAGGGAATTAGGAGGGGGATATGTTTTTTTTAATGTATGAATAGTTCATTGTACAGTTTTATTAATTAAATAATAATGAAAGATAGGTGGGGATGAGTATGAAATTTAAAACAGAGGAACAATTATTAGCATTTACGGAAGGAATTATTGGGAAGAGTTTTAAAGAAATTGATACAAAAGGACTCTTACAAGGAAATAGTAATGATAAAGGAATACTAGGTAAGGTTGTTGAGACAGGATTTTACGATTATGAATTAAATAATTGTCCTGAGGCAGACTTTGGAGAATTAGGAATTGAGTTGAAAGTTTCTGGTTTTAATAAACTTCGAAATGGATCATGGTCGGCAAAGGAAAGAATTTCTTTAAGCATGATTAATTATAAGAATATTATTCATGAAGAATATGAGTTTAGCAAAGTTGTTTCTAAGAACAAAAAATTGCTCATTATTTGGTACGAATATATGAAAGGTGTTCCGTATGGAGATTTTATTATTCGAGATTTTCAACTCTATGACATGTCGCAAGATGAAGCAATAATTCGAAATGATTTTTACACAATAAAGCAAAAAGTGCTAGAAGGGCTTGCTCATAAATTGTCTGAGGGCGATACCGTTATTCTAGGGGCGGCCACAAAAGGACAGAAAGGACAAAAAGCAGAACAGCCTAATTCGGAAATCTCTGCACCTACAAGAGCATTTTCCTTAAAAAATTCTTTCTTTCGTGGTGTTTTGAGAAGCCATGTAGAAAGAATGGACAGAGGTGAAAAATCTAATATATTTGTCACACCTGAAGGATACATTTGGAATCAACTAAAACCGTATAAGGGGATGAATCAATTAGATATATTAAATCTTTTTGAGAAGCGTAATCCAGCAAAAAAATACCTAACAGTATTAGTAAAATAGTATCTAATAGGATAGTAGGTGCAGATAAGGAATTACCAGAGAAGCATGAGGTATTCAGTAAATCTAATTTTTAAATTAAAAATATATCAATTCGAGAAGATAACAGTCCTATAGAAAAAGCAACGTTCAGAACTTTGCAACTTGCAGATTTTGGAATTTCTTGGGAAGAGTCTTCCTGGAAAATATTTGGTATTCTCGTTGTATTATAACCTTGTATTGGTCGTGAAATACAGAAGAAATGTATTTGATGATGATATGTCAGACTATGCAAAAGATATGTTTGTTCGACTATCTGAAAGCTATAACATCACATTAGTTGAATGGAATCATGATATAGATCATGTTCATATTTTGTTCAAGGCACACCCTAATACAGAAATGACAAAATTCATCAATGCTTATAAAAGTGCAAGCTCTCGACTTATCAAGAGAGACTTTCCACAAGTGAGAAAGAAACTATGGAAAGAGATGTTTTGGTCAAGAAGTTTTTGCTTACTAACTACTGGTGGTTCATCAATAGACGTAGTAAAAAAATATATTGAAAATCAAGAGGGAAAGTGAGGTGAAATGATATGACAAAGCATAATAAAGCATATAAATTCCGTTTGTATCCAACAGGAGACCAAGCACATCTTATGCGTAAAACCTTCGGTTGTGTACGTTTCGTGTATAACAGAATGTTAGCCGAACGGAAAGAAGCGTATGAAAAACACAAAGATGATAAGGAACAACTAAAGAAACAAAAGCTTCCCACTCCTGCGAAATACAAAGCAGAATTTGAGTGGTTAAAAGAAGTTGATTCATTAGCATTGGCAAATGCTCAACTAAACTTGCAGACTGCCTATAAGAATTTCTTTCGTGGTCAAAATGACTTCCCAACATTCAAAAGCAAAAAAGACAGAAAGTCTTATACAACGAATGTAGTGAACGGAAATATTATGTTGCTTAACGGTCATATCAAATTGCCGAAACTGAAAATGGTACGTATTAAACAGCATAGAGAAATACCACAAGACCATCTAATCAAGTCATGTACGATTTCTATGACACCTACTGGTAAATACTATGTGTCTATCTTGACTGAATACGAAAAAGAGATTGTACAAAGAGAAGTAGAAACAGTTGTTGGATTAGACTTTGCGATGGATCGATTATACGTCAGTTCTGAGGATGAGAGAGCCAATTATCCTAAGTTCTATCGTGAAATGTTAGACCGATTAGCAAAGGCACAACGAGTATTATCAAGAAGAACAAAAGGTTCTATTCGTTGGAATAAACAACGTATCCGTGTAGCTAAGTTACATGAAAAAGTAGCGAACCAACGTAAGAACTTCCTTCATCATAAGTCTAAAGAGTTAGCTACTCATTTTGATGTTGTAGCTATTGAAGATCTAAATATGAAAGGAATGTCGCAAGTACTTCATTTTGGAAAAAGTGTCGCTGACAATGGTTGGGGTATGTTCACTTCTTTTTTAGCTTATAAATTACATGAACAAGGCAAACAACTTGTGAAAATAGACAAATGGTTTCCTTCCACAAAAACATGTTGCAGTTGTGGAAATGTAAAAAATATGTCATTGTCTGAGCGAGTATATTCTTGTATATGTGGTGTAAATCTCGATAGAGATTATAACGCAGCTATCAATATCAAAAATGAAGCAATACGCCTATTAGCGTTAACATAGATAGCAATAAAATAACCCTTGGAACGAGGGAGTTAGCTCGGTTGTCTTAGGACGAATTCGTTAGCTATCAAAAGTAACGACTAACCGAGAAGCCCCCACTTCAAACAGTCCATTAGGACGTTAAGTGGCGGGTAGTTCACGGTTACATTTACTCCTGAAGAAGTGGATGAGTTTGAAAAAACTTATAACATGATAAAGGAGACAATTGAAACAGGCGACATTCGTAAACTTCCAAAAGCTTCACATGATGTAGGAAAGGAGCTTAAATTGGTTGTTTCAACAAAAGGAAGTGGTACAGGGGGCTATGAGAGATTTTTTGATGATACAAGAGAAACATGCTTTATGTTAAATAAAGATTTTATTCATCAGAAGTTTAATGAAGCTGTGATTCTAAAGTAGATACGTAATTGATTTACGAATTAAATTACAGCAAAACAATCATATAGAAGTTTCGTAGACGACATAAACGTTCTGATTATAAGAGGAGAGAATGGAAGTTTACTGTTAATTAACAAAAAACGTATCAATTGATACGTTTTTTTGTTGTTTTTCTAGTAAATATGAGGTACGATTTGAAAGGGGAAAGAATTTTAATGAATATTAGCTTTCAAAATAGGGAGACAAAAAAGCACACTAATTTTACAATCGGGGAGATTGAGCAGTACATATTAGAGTTTAAAAAGTTAATTAAAAATAACCGATTTACGGTTTCTCGAAATGAAAAAAGGAAAGAGAATAGTGAATTTTTAGAGGCAAATAAGATTAACGCTAGTAAGGTGAAAGAGATTCTTCTTAATATAGGAGTACGTGATTTTTGTTATGCAGTTGATAATAAAAATCCAAATTTTGCTCATGAAAAATTATATATCTTTTGTCCACAATATGAGTTAGATAATTGGGGACAAAAGAAGTCAGTAGACATATATATTAAGATGAATCTAATTGAAAATAAGGACAGGAACAAATACATGATAGTTGTTTCTTTTCATAAAAGGAATAAATTAGTCACTTATCTTTTTAGGTAAAGATAAGTGACTAATGGTTTTAAAATGAGGGAGGATTTTTATGTTGGTTTTATGTGAGTTTTGTCGAGATATGGTAAAGTATTCTACTAAAGATGTTCCAAAAGTGACAGTCATTAGAGGGAAGCAATATCATTACGTAGGTAAAGAAGCAAATTGCGAGGAGTGTAAATCTGAAATATTTGTTCCTAACATTCATGATTATAATTTAGAACAATTAGATCATGCTTATAGACAACAGGAACAGTTAGTTACTATTTCTGAAATAAGAGAAGTTTTAGAAAAATATAAAATTGGAAAACGTCCATTGTCTTTACTTTTAGGTTGGGGAGAGGTTACCCTAACAAGGTATGTAAATGGAGATATTCCGACAAAACAGTACTCGGATATATTGAAAAGATTAGATAGAGATCAATCTTTTATGCTAGATATTTTGGAAAGAAATAAAGATTTAATTACTCAAAAAGCATATAGAGTCTCTAAAGAAGCAATCGCAAAGCTACAGGAAAATGATGATATTATTTCTACGCAGACTACGAAAATCGAGGAAGTTGCTAACTATTTGCTATATAAGAATGATGATGTTACTCCTTTAGCTCTTCAAAGACTTTTATACTATGCGCAAGGATTTTGTAAGGTGTTTACTGGAACATATTTATTTGAAGATGATTGTGAAGTAGGAAGTCACGGCCCGGTATATCGAGTTATTTTTGATAAATACAAAGGATATCAGTACGACAATCTTGAAGTTAATTATGATAGTACAAATCAGTTAACTCAAATAGAAAAGGAACTATTAGAGTGTGTAGTTAATACTTTAGGGTGTTATAGTGGGAATAGTTTAGAGAAAATGATTCTATTTGACTTACCATGGGTAGTAGCTGATCTAGAATCAGAAGATAATGATATGTGTAAATCTATCTTAGAAAAAGAGGAGATAGATAATTGCTTTAACACAATGAAACAGGCATATAATTTAGTTACTATTTCTGATATTAAACAATATAGCATAAGAGTATTTGGTAATATAAACAAGTAAATATTGTAACTATATCATTTTTAATATGATTGATATATACATTTTTTACTGTTAAACAGAACTCTGTAAAGGTATTAAAAGATAATACAAATTACAAAATATTAGGAGTACAGAATATAAACACTTTTACCACGATGTAAATATGCATATTAAATAAAAAGTAAAGTGAATTGATACATTATATGGTAAAATGATATATATGAATGCGCTTTATGAAATAAATTTTATGCTTTGGACCTTTAGCTCAGCTGGTTAGAGCAAACGGCTCATAACCGTTCGGTCGTAGGTTCGAGTCCTACAAGGTCCACTTATAAACAAGGAGAAAGCACTCAAATGAGTGCTTTCTCCTTGTTTATAATAAATAAAGGGGATTGTGACATGAAAATAATTGATTTAGAGACAGAAAGAAAAAAGAAGGAAAAATTAATGGTAACTATTCCAATTATAGAACTAATGTATGGAGAAAAAGGTGAAATTGAATTTAAAGTAGTAGGAAAAAAAGTTGTTCCACAATCCATGTTTAAGAATTAAACTACTTTTATTTCTTATAGACTGTAGGGTCGTTATGTGGGAGATTTCTAAGTATGGAATCCTTGTGGATACTAATAAAAGGAAAAATTAAAAGTTATGTTCGAAATGGAGGTGATTTTGTAGTGATAATGGTAGATTTCTTGTAAAATACACAAAAAGACCGTCACAGTATTGTGACGGAAAATAAAAAAATTCTGATGGCTTAATACTATCATTGTTTATTTGGAGTTTTTAAAGCATCTAACACTATTTTGGTTGCTTCTGCAATAAGCTTATCATCGTATTTAGCATCCTCTTTATCATGATTAGAAAGTATTGCAAGAACAATTGGCTTTTTATTTGGTGGCCAAATAATTGCGATATCATTTCTGGTTCCATAAGATCCCGAGCCAGTCTTATCAGCTACTTCCCATCCTCCTGGAACTCCAGCACGAATTAAGTTGTCTCCCGTAGTATTTCTTTTCATCCAATCTATTAATAAATTCTGTTTCTCAGTTGAAAGTACATCTCCTAGCGCGAAAGCCTGCAGACTAGTAGCTAATGCCTTTGGGGTACTAGTATCATGAGTCTCTCCTGGATGCACTTCGTTTAATTCTGGTTCAAAACGTTCAGGGTTTGTAACAGTATCTCCTATTTCTATCAGTGATTTTTTGAATTCACTTGGCCCACCTAATTGTTTAAGAATAAGATTTTGTGCAGTATTATCACTATATCGAAGGGAAGCATCTGCAAGCTCTTTCAGGGTCCTACCTGTATCAACATACTTTTCTGTAATTGGATTGTAATTAACAAGATCTTCACGAGTATACAAAATTCTTTGATTTAGATCTTCTATTGATTTCTTTTGTAAAAGTACTCCTACGGCTAAAGCTTTGTGGGTAGAAGCGTATGCAAACCGCTCATCTGATTGATAAGTAACGGTTTGATTCGTATCAGTGTCCAAGGCATAGATACCGAGTTTAGCATCAAATTCTTTTTCAAGCTTAGCAAAAGAATGATTAACTGTATTTTCTTGTTTGGCTTGTTTAGGTGGTTCAGATTGAGTATTACTATTGGAACAGCCTATAAGCGTTGCGCATGAAAGAAATAATACAGGTACAATCTTTTTGTAAGGTAACATGTTAAAAAACTTGTTCAAGACTATCATAAATTTTCAACCTCTTTCAAAAATATATGTTTTTTTCTAGGTGTTCTAAATATCAATCCAATTAAAGAATGTATAGGGTAACACTCTTTTTGCATCACTCTTATCATAAACACCTGTTTTATATGTATAATTAATAGACAATCTAAATAGCAAGTTTGTTCCATTTAAAGAAATAAGAAGATGTTATTAGAATTCATTACCTTAAACAATAGACATTTAGGGTAGAGGGAATTTATTTTAATTCCATAATTGTGGAAACGTTAAAGTAGAAATTTAATGTTTTTTGTAAAAAAGAATTGACTTTTAATTTTGTTGTAACTAATATAGTTACATAAGGTGTAACTCATTTGGTTACAACAACTTCCTATTTTAAGAAAAAAGATTTATATATTTAATTAAGGATAGCTTAAGGATAGCGGACTATACATTGTCTTCCAGTGCAGAAAATTACTACTATATTAACAACTATGCATATTCTGAACAGTAGTGTTTTCTGCTTCAGAGCTATAATGTGCAGTGTTATCTTTTATAAATAATTTTAGTGATCTTTTTTTGGAAGGATTAGTTTTTGGGGAAAATAATAAGGTTTCTAAAAAAGATGCACTTTTACAAACCAAAAAGCTAGCTAAGAAATTTTAAGTGATAGCTGAACTAGCTAATAAAAATAAAGGTAGGAGATTTAAATGGAGAAAAAACAAGATAACCTTATATACGTATGGGACGCATATTGTGGATGGTGCTATGGTTTTTCAGAAAGTATCAAAGGATTTTACAAAGAACACACTGAAATGCCGTTAACAGTTTTATGTGGGGGGTTATTTTTAGATGATCTACCAATAAAAAATTTCTCATATATAGAAGAGGGAAATAAAAGAATTAATCAACTTACAGGTGCAGAATTTGGTCCTTCTTATCAAAAATTGGTGGAAGAAGGGACTTTTAAAATGAATTCGAAAGATGCTGCAATTGGCTTTTCAGCTTTACGTTCATTAGCGCCAGACCGTTTGTTAGAATTCACGTCGGCTATGCAAAAAGCGTTTTATTATGATGGACAAAGCCTAAGTGATCCTGAGACATATCGTAAGATTGCAATTGAACATGGTTTGGACCCTGAACAAGTATTAGAGCGTTTAAATGCACAAGAAACCATTGTAGATGTCCAAAATGATTTCAATAAGGTTCGACAGCTTGGTGTTAATAGTTATCCTTCTTTACTTTTACAAAAGGATAATCAAATTATTCCTATTGGTGGTGGAGTAATGACGCCAGATAAAATTGAAGCACGATTTCAAAATTTATATTAAGAAAAAGTAGGCTATAGTAGCAAACATGTTAGTTGATGCCAACCGAAATACATCTCCCGAATATTTGCTGGTGCTATTACACTTTTAGGTGAATTGAAGAGGGAGCTTCTGTCGGAACAAGATAAAAATTATGTTAACTAGTTAATAACTTTAACAAAAGGAGAATAATATTCTATGTTTAAAACAATCGATATAAATCAAAAAGATGTAAAATTGACGGTGTTTAGTTCAGACGAAAAAAGTTTTATGGTCACTGCAACTTTGGTTGAGAAAGCAGGACATGCATTTTTAATAAACTCAAAATTTACTCAATCTGATTCGAAAGAAATTGTGGGTTATTTGAAAAACAATAACTTATCTCTAGATAAAATCTTTATTATCCATGGGGATCCTGATTACTATTTTGGGTTAGAAAGTATTAAAGCTGCTTACCCAGGTGCCATAGCGTATGCTACACAGTCTACGGTTGAACATATTCTTCATTCTGTATTAGGGAAATTGAAAGTTTGGAAAGATGCACTTGGAGAAAATGCACCAAGTAATGTGGTATTACCTCAAGTCTTTAAGGAAAAATCTATTGATTTTCAAGGACTAACATTTGAACTAGTAGGCTTAGACGATTACAGAACTAGCTTATTTAACAGAGAACTGAAATTATTAATTGGTGGTATAGATGTATTTAACGAAATCCATCTATTCTTAGCAGATACTAGTTCAAAAGCAGCAATGGAGGCATGGATTGAGAACTTGAAAGTGTTGCAGGCTTTAAATGCTGACGTAATTGTACCGAGCCATGGATTAATTGAAAAATCCTTAGATAATCATGCGATTACTGCAACTATGGCTTATTTAAGAACGGCAATTCAAGCTTCTGAGGAAAGTAAAACTTCAAAAGATTTTGTAGCAAAACTTGAAACAGCATATCCAGGCTATGCTAATAAAGGTGTATTAGAATTAAGTGCAAAAGTTGTAACAAAAGAAATGCCTTGGGGTTAATGATATGAATAAATATCAAAAACTATTACATGAAACATATGTGTTAACTGGTGAAGGAAAATTGGATGTTTTCAAAACGTATTTAAGTGAAAAAGTATCTTGGACAGAGGCTGCTGGATTTCCATATGCGGGTACTTATATAGGTCCAGATGAAGTAGTGAAAAACGTACATGAACGCCTTGGAACTGAATGGGATAATTATAGCGCTAAAGATGAAATTTATGCTTTTAATAACAATACTGTTATTGTGTATGGAAAATATAGTGGAACATATAAAGTAACAGGGAAATCATTCATAGCAGATTTTTGTCATCTTTATGAGTTTGATGAGAACGATAAGGTTAAAAAGTTTATTCAAATTGTGGATAGTGCAACTGTTAATGAGGTATTAAGTTAGAGTTACTCGTTTCTAACATTCCTCGTATAGGGAGTATTGTTAGAAAAGTTGGATTTTCCTAACAATATCTCTTACATCACATTCTGGGTAAGGTTTATCCTTTATCGAGTGTGTTATCGAATATGAATCATAAAATTAGAAGAGGTAGATATATATGAAAGTAGAGAAAAATTTAATAGTAATAATTATTTCTGTGTTTATTTTAGGAATTGTGTCGACTTTGATATTTCAAGCTTCAACTGGTAATACCAAAGGTCATTCAACAAAGAGCAAGAATGTTTCAACAGTATCGAAAGATAATGTGACAGAAAAAGAAAAAGAAAAAAATAAAAAGATGGTAGTTGATTTCTATAATGAAGTTTTTAACAAACATAATATCGATATTATCCCTAAATATGTAAGTGAAGATTATAAGCAACATAATCCTTTTGTTGCTGATGGACGAAAAGCCTTCATGGATTTCTTTAAGGAGGACTTTGTAAAAAATCCAAATTCCTCTGCAGAGATTAAACGTGTAGTAGCTGAAGGAGATACAGTTGCTCTTCATGTACATTCTCGTACTAATTCTCAAGATAAGGGAGTTGCTATAGTGGATATTTTTCGTATAAAAGATGGAAAGATTGTCGAACACTGGGATGTAATTCAAGAGATTCCAAATGAGGCAGCTAATAATAATACGATGTTTTAGGTAGAAGATATCTCTAATAATTGTTAGAGATGAATAGAATCTTGAAATTTAGACAAGTTAATTTTAAGCTCAGTAAAAATGAAGGGATGCCCTAGATATGGTACTAGGACATCTCTTTTTGTTTTAACGAGATTTAATTTATTATGATTTGTAGATTACTTATTGCATGTATATACTTATTACTTAATCCTAACCAACATCTTTTTAAAAATATGTTACCGTATTAGTTTGTAAGAAAGGATGAACGTGGTCCAGCAAGACATGCATCTATACGATCCACTTGACCTTTGGTAAACATAACCATAGTATCATCATCGACATAATCCATATAATTCATAAACATATCGCCATCGGGTCCATTGTTACAAGAAATATGTGGGAATGTAATTTTGGGATGATTAGGTCTAGCTTTATGTGAACTTCCAGTATTTTGATCTGCTTGATTTGGAGTATCCTCAACTCGATCAGTGCCACTGCATGCATTGCCATCATCGCCGCCAATATGAAATAAGTTAAGCCAATGTCCGATTTCATGAGTAGCTGTTCGACCTAAATGGAAAGGTTTTTTTGCAGTACCTGTAGTACCAAATGCAGTGTATGTGATAACAACTCCATCTTTATCAGCTGGTCCACCAGGGAATTGTGCATATCCTAAAAGCCCACCTTCTAACTTGCAAACCCATAAATTTAAGTATTTATCAGCTGGCCAGGCATTTACTCCACCAGCACTTTCTGATTTGACTGAATCATCTACTGAGAAAGATTGCTTAGTTGTATGGGCACGAGTGATACCATTTGTTTGATTTCCATCAGGATCTTTTGTAGCAAGAAAGAATTCAACTCTAGCATCACTTACAGAATCTTTAAATGCAGAAGGTACGTTTGCTATGTCAGGGTTCGTTGCTCGAAAATCACGATTTAAAACATCAATTTGACTATGGACTTGTTCATCTGAGATGTTTTGTTCATCAGTATTCCATACAATATGGACTACTACAGGGATTTTAACAACTGGTCTTTCTGATTCTAGACGCGCACTATTCAGAAATTCATTCGTTACACTTTCAATTTCAATACGAGCATTTTTATATTGTTCAGACTCATTTAGTAATTTATGGTGAAGCTCAATAGTTGCGCATCTACGCACAGTAGGTGTATTTGTTGTTTCTGATGAGTTAGTTTGATTTGGCATTTTAATTTCTCCTTTTAACAGAAATTCTGTAAGTTTCGTTTAATATTTCAGATAATTTATGATTCGAAAACTAATGTAAAAATGTTTATTATTTTTTATTCTTAATAAATTCTTCAGTCATTTTTTCAATTTTTTCTCGTTCTTTTCTGTATTCTTCGGATTCCTTTAATAATTTTTCATGCATACTCATAGTTCCACAATTACGTCTGGTAGGGGGATTTTCTTTAGAATTGTCTGTTGAATTATGGAAACTTTCTTCATGGGTAAAGTTGGTCATGAAAATTCCCTCTTTCATTCTAAATTTGTAACTTGAGAAGCAATAAAAGCTATATTCATTCGTAAGATATCAAGAGAAAGTGGATAATGGATATGCTCAAGAGTATCGTTAGCGGTATGGTCATTAGGATTCAAAGAGTCTTCGCCCTCTATTGTTAAAACAGCAGGTATTCCCTTATTAAGAAAAGATACATGATCACTATCAAATGGATTAAGAGATACCTTAACATCGAGTTCTGTATATAAAGATGCTGCATTTTTTAATCCATTAATGAGCTCTTCAGATAAAGGTGAACCTTCAATTAATACTGCTGGTGTCGAAGTGTTTAATCTTCCTATCATGTCCATATTAATAACTGCTCGAATGCGATTTTTATCTGGAGTAGTTAGGTTCTCAACATATTGTTTACTACCTAATAATCCTTGTTCTTCTCCTCCAAAAAGGATAAAGCGCAGATCATGTTGTACGGGAATGTCTTTGAATACACGAGCAATTTCCAAAACTCCTGCACTACCACTGCCATTATCATCGGCTCCAGGAGCATTAGATGAAGTCCCTCCACTATGATTAACAGAATCAAGATGTGCAGTAATAATAATTAAGTGTTTCTCTTCATCACGATTTGTGCCCATTTTATTTGCGATAATATTTTGGCTATCTTCATTATTTACGCGTATTGTTTCGCTACTAGTTCTATATCCCATTTGATTTAATATCTCACGAGTCCACGTTGCGGCTTCTTCATAAAAAGAGCTAGTAGAAAACCTTGTTGGATATGAAACTAAATGGGTTAAATATGATTGGAACTGATTTTTGCTTACTTGATAAACTAGTGATTGTATAGAATTTACAGATGTAGACTGATTATGAAAACTGCCGGAAATAAGTAATTCGTTTTCAGTATCATTAGTACCACCAGGGAAAATAGGTTCTCTCATTCTTATAGTTTCACCACCTTAATTATATTTTTGCTTAGAAAGCAGTATTTCAAATATAACTTGTGAACGAATTCATTCGTTTATACAAGTATTAACTGGAAAATCTATATTTATCATAGTTAATTATTTTTTGATATATATATATATGAAGTTACACGACATTTTTGGATGGAACTACCATTTGGAATTATGGTTTAAATCTTAGATAATCCTCAAAAGTTTCAGGGTTAGAGAAATATAAATATCTTATTTTAAAAATGTATTAGACTAAAAAATGAATATTAGATTTTTGTAATGTAAAGAACGAGATTTTTAAAAATTACTTTGAATAAAATAAGTGGCTATAGATTGCTGTTCATGGGTTTTAAAGAAAAAAATTAATATTCTTCATGATTTATATAAGGAGAAAATGAAGTTATATTTACGATAAGTAAAATATAAAGTTTTATGCTGCATTTTATATTAATTACATTCAAATCAAACAATAGCATCCGATGGTCTTTATTAAAATCTAATGAGGTGAAGTTAATGAGTCATAGAAATTCAACTATGAATGGACAAAATGCAATATCTTTAATTTCTTTTAAAGTATTAGAAATGGCCACAAGTGTAGCTGAAATACCTAGTGGAGTAAAACTGATACATGCTCCGTCAGCATGGGATAAAAGTGAGAAAGGAAAGGACATAGTTATTGCGGTTTTAGATACGGGTTGCAATACTGAACATATTGATTTAAAAGATCGTATTATTAGGGGGATACAACTTTACTACGGATTATGAAAGTGATCCCAATAATTTTTTAGACAACCACGGGCATGGTACACATGTAGCTGGAATAATTGCGGCTTCTGAGAACAATGCGGGAGTTATTGGGGTAGCCCCATTAGCTGAATTACTAATTTTAAAGGTGTTTGATGGAGAGGGAAAATCATCAAATGAATGGATTACAGCCCTTCCCGAACGAGAAAGCCCCTCGCCTTTAGGCATGGGATGAAAGTGAGGTTGGATAAGGAGTGCTACTAAAAACCGCAAGGTTTGTGGCACTCTAAGTATCCAAAATGTTGGTATCTTTTATTTTTTTATCTTTCGTGTTGCAGTTTTATAATCTAACTGATACAATGCAAACATGATGAATGATTATAGAAGAACCAAAACAACCGTGTCATTAATTAACTATCATTTTGTGTTTTGCCCACGATACAGAAGAAAGATTTTTCTTAATACAAAAGTAGAAGAACGTTTCAAAGAGTTGGTTCAAGAAATATGCGGAGAATTGGATATTTCTATTGTTGCAATGGAATGCGACAAAGACCACGTTCACTTGTTCTTAAATACACCACCAACACTTAGTCCTGCTGATACAATGGCAAAAATTAAAGGAGTGACATCAAAACGTTTGAGAGAAGAGTTTCCTCATCTTCAACACTTGCCGAGCCTATGGACGCGTTCTTATTTTGTTTCTACTGCTAGAAATGTATCAAGTGAGACAATAAAACATTATGTTGAAAATCAAAAAACGAGGGGGTGAAACTTGTGCCACAAACCATCACAGTTAAAGTTAAATTGCTTCCAACAAAACAACAAATCATGCTATTGGAACAAAGTAGCCACGAGTATATAAAAGTCATTAATGCCCTTGTATCTGAAATGGTTGAAGCAAAGAAAAGCACGAAGAAAAGTACAAAGGACATTGAGGCCAATATCCCAAGTGCGGTGAAAAATCAAGCAATTAAAGATGCGAAAAGTGTGTTTTCTACAAAGGTGAAAAAGAGTAAATACAAAATCGTTCCGATTCTAAAAAGACCTGTTTGCGTGTGGAATAACCAAAACTATTCATTTGACTTCACGCACATTTCAATTCCGTTTATGGTAAACGGAAAGTCAACTCGTTTAAAGGTTCGCGCTTTATTAATCGACAAATATAATCGCAATTTCGAATTGTTGAAGCACAAGTTAGGTACACTTCGTATCACGAAGAAATCTGCTAAATGGATTGCTCAAATATCTGTCACGATTCCTACAAACGAAAAAACGGGAACAAAGATTTTAGCAGTAGACTTAGGTCTGAAAGTTCCTGCGGTAGCCATCACAGATGATGATAAAGTTCGTTTCTTCGGGAACGGTAGGCAAAACAAATTTATGAAACGTAAGTTTCGCAGTGTTCGCAAGAAGTTAGGAGAAGCTAAGAAACTGAATGCCCTTCGTCAACTTGATGATAAAGAACAAAGATGGATGCAAGACCAAGACCACAAAGTAAGTCGTGTAATCGTTGATTTTGCAACGGATAATAATATTTCTGTCATTCGATTAGAGCAACTAACGAACATTAGACAGACGGCACGAACAAGCCGTAAAAACGAAAAAAATCTACACACTTGGTCATTCCATCGTTTAGCACAATTCATCGAGTACAAAGCGACATTAGTTGGCATAAAGGTCGAATATGTGAACCCTTCTTATACAAGTCAAACATGTCCGAAATGTTCTGAAAAGAACAAGGCGCAAGACAGAAAATACAAGTGCCAATGTGGATTTGAGAAACATCGTGATATCGTTGGGGCGATGAATATTCGCTACGCAACTGTGGTTGGCGGTAATAGTCAATCAGCCTAAGAACCTATATGGTCTGTCTTAGGAGGGGTGATGGCACACCCTCATCTTGAAGGCTGTTCAAAACAGAAATGGAATGCGAATGCTTAGTCATTCAAGAATCCCATCCGTTAAACCGTAAGGTGTAGGACTTGCGGCTTTAGCCGTGGGAGTGTCAATGAAGTAAATAAGAAATATAATACGAATTTTAAATATAGATACGTAGCATCAGAAATTGATTTATATACTCCTAATTTGCCAAGAATGATTGATTCTCATGGTTCATTTTCGTTTGTTGGGAAGGATGAAGATAATTTCTATTTCGTGTTTGTCGTTGACAAATCAACTGTTGAGCTAGCGAAAAACTGGATGCATATGATAAATCCGAATTTCACAATTGATAAAGAGATTGATAAATTAGTAAATTCAAATCCAGAATTAAAAAAAGAAATTGATAGTTTTGTAAAAAATAATAAGGATTATATCAATCGTTTTGAAAAAGATAATCATAGCGTAGAAATAGCTATAAGCCCTCTACATTCAATAAGCTCTGGAGAGTCTGTAGTTACTCTAAATCCAGATTACTCTATATTAAACGTTTCTGTACAAGCAAAATAATATTTAAGTAATATATCGATTTTCGTACAGGGAAGTATGGACAATATTAGAGGTTAAAGATTTTTCGAAAAAGACCGACTGTTATTGAAGTGCACCCCAATTGTTAGACACATAATTAACAATTGGAGGTGCATTTTTAAATTTTATTTAACAGTATAGATTTTTTTAACAATAGATACTATTTCATTTCTTTTGCTTTAACGATGGAGCATTCTCTTTTTCTCTTCAGAGTTTGAACCAATAATTAAAATGTCTTAATTTCTTTAGCAAGGCTTGTAAAATTCCAACAGTTCAACTGGTATATTATTTTTGTATGCTATACATGCTTTTGTATCACCAGGCTGAATGGTCTTTTTGTCAATTAACAAAAGCGCAGCAAACGTGTTTGCTTCTATCTCTAATTTATCAACGGAAAAGAATGTATTCTTACGCAGAAAAGGTGTATTTGCATGAGTATGTAGAACTGCATGTCCTAATTCATGAGCACAAACAGTTCTCTGCATAGATGGAGACAAATGAGTATTAATGACAATGAAACGATTTCTTTTTTCATATTTATAAAAGCCATTTATTTCTTCATGTAAATCCCATGTTAGTACATGTATTTTTAAGTAATCTGCAAGCTCATAGGGGTTTGTCGTGTTGTATTTGGTACTAAGTTGTTGGACTAGATCTCTAATGACGAATTTCAATGTATTCCCTCCTAAGCTCGCATCATTTATCGTCTGGATTACGATATTTCTTAGGCACGTATTTTTTATTGATTACTTTCGTTTGTTTTACAATGTACTCCATTGCATCTAACAATGATTCTACGGCTTCCTGACTCATAGGTTCCCCAGAGAACATTAAGCCATCTTCGCCTTGTAGGTCTTTCTTTATTTCTTCCATTCTTTTTGCTATGTCTTTCTCATCTTTTGGCGTTAATTGTTTCTTAGTTTCGTCTGTAACAGCTCGTCCTAGTAAATAGTCGGCTGAAACTGAAAAGCAATCCGCTAATTTGGTTAGAACATCATGTGGAGGGAATCGTTCTTCTGATTCGTAGTAACCTATCATTCTTTGGGATACTCCAATTTTTTCAGCCAGTTGTTTTTGTGTTAAATTTTCTTTTTTTCGTAAGGATTTTATTCTAACTCCTATCACATTGTTCACCTCTCTAATTGAACTAATTGTTCTCTTTAGGTTTATTCTAGCACAAAAAGTTCCTTTTTGCATTGACAAAGAACAATTAGTTCTTTAATCTGTATTTAGAACTAATTGTTCTTATGGAGGTGGATTAATGGGCAACAAAATGTATGATTCGAAAAAGAATTTATATAAAGAACTAGCTAGCTATTGTGGGGTTACGGAGCGATATATTCGAATGATTGATCAAAAAGAAAGAATCCCTTCAATGAGAATTGCTAGAAAGATTGCACAGTTTTTTGAGATGGGTGTAGATGATATTTTTTTTAGTAATAAATCGAACTTAAAGTTCTTTTTAACATCGTGTTGGTTTGAAAGGAATCAAAAGTAGGTTTCATCATAGGGAAGTTAGTAATAGTTAGTACAGAATATCGATTGTAGGTATTTGATCTTAACGACAATGGAGAGGTAAATATTATGGGGATATTTAGAGTTAAAAAGGATAATAATTATTCCGTTATTAATAATACGGGTTTAAAAGATAAAAGGCTTTCTTGGAAGGCGAAGGGGATATTAGCATACATACTTACACTTCCAGATGATTGGGTGTTTTATAGGGAAGAATTATCCCAGCACGCAAAAGATGGTATTAATAGCTTAAGAGCTGGAATGAAAGAATTAAAAGAGTACGGATATATTAAGAGATTTCCTATTAAAGATGCAAAAAACAAAATTGTTAGATGGGAGACTATTATTTACGAAATCCCATTGGATGATTTTCCACCAGTGGAAAACCCACCTGTTGATAATCCTGCTGCTGGGAACCTACCGGTGGAAACCCCAAAGCTACTAAATACTGATATACAAAATACTAAAGAACTAAATAATGATATACCAAATACAAACTATCATCATAATAATCAAGATAAATCACTATCACAAAGATTGATGGATGAAGATTTTAAAATAGCTTATAGCTATCTGTTGAAAAACGGTATTTCGTTAAGTAAAACAGCTATCGCAGAGCTTGGTGAATTTTGTGGAGCATTGGGAATTGAATTGGTTCTTGAAGCAGTAAATAGATCTATTGATGAAAACGTACCGAAGTGGAGGTATGTACGTGGAATTCTTAAAAATTGGGAAATTAAAAGGGTAAAAACACTAAATGAAATTGCTAAATTAGATGCACAGTTTGAACTTAGAAAGAATAAAAAACAAATTAGTTCAGGACATATCAAACGAAATGAAATGGTACCGGAATGGTTGCATCAAAAAGAAGATGAAGATCCTAGGGAACATCCCCAAAAAAATACTCAATCAACTATAGATGAAGAGCGTGAGAGATTAAAGGCTTTATTAAAAAAATATAAATCATAAGGGATATGTGTAAATTTTTATAATTTGATAATAAAGGTTATCTTATCTTTGAAGATTACAATAAACACAGAATGTAAATAAAGAAAAGTAGGGGGATTATTATATGTTTGACTGGCTGAAGGATTATCAGAAACTAGAAGAAGAAATTGCATATTTAGAATATAACTTAGACAAATCAAAAGCAGAGTTAAAGCGCTGGACTAGCGGGGACTTGCAAAATGTACGATTAACTGCTGAATCGGAAGGGGCTAAAGTAGAAAATCGGATTGAAGCTATTGAATATGAATTAGGATATAAAATGAATGAAATGTTCAATTTAAAGGTTTTAATTAATAAGTTTGCAGGATTAGATCATCAAATACTCAAAATGAAGTATGTTGATGGAATGACTTTAGAACAAATAGCTTTTGATTTGCATTATAGTACAGGCTATATCCGACGCAAACATGCTGAAATAAGAAAGATTGTCAAGTTTTTAGATAAATTTTAATGTTACCTTTTTGTAGGATACATGCGGTGTACAGAAAGTATTGTAAACATGATTTATAGTAGTAATATAAGATTTTGACGAAAGGGCAACTATTTTTATGGTTGCTCTTTTTGTTGTGAAAGAAGGTGAGTAACATGAAGTAATTTTATAGATTAATTGGTATTTGGCTGATAGTCATATTTCGTAAAGTAGTATTTTTTTAGATGAAAATAATAGAAAAATAAGGAGATGTTTAGTAATGGATCAATTAGTTGCTTTAGCTACAACAGTGAATCTGCCGCAAAAGGTTTTGAGATGGAAGACAATGGTAGAAGAGGAATGTAATGCACAAGGTGTATCAGAGTTAGTGCCTTATGTTCTTGGAATTATTATGGTGGAAAGTGGTGGGGATTCTGAAACGACTCCCGATATTATGCAGTCAAGTGAATCCCAAGGAAGACCTGCGAATTCAATTAATAATCCGAAGGAATCCATTCACTACGGAGTAATGCATCTAAAAGGAGCGTTTGCAGATGCAAAGAATTACGGTATTACTGATTTAAGTGCTATTGTTCAATCGTATAATTTTGGACGTGCGTACATTCGGTGGTTAGCTAATAATAATAAACAGCATTCATTATCTGTGGCAGACTTGTATTCTAAAACCGTTGTTGCACCATCTCTTGGTAATACAAATGGTACAATGGTTCGATATAGTCATCCTATCGCAGTGGCGTACAATGGCGGTTATCGATATAAAAATGGCGGGAATTTTTTCTACGCTGAAATTGTAAAACAATATGTAGATTTTACTGCAGGCGGTGTTCCGCAACCAGAAGGAATTGGGTTCGCAAAATCAATATACTGGGAAGGATATGGTATTAACTATTACGATGGACCACACGGTAACTATCTGGGGGACTTTACGACAGCAGCAGAAGTATTATACTGGGATGCGTATTGGGGAGAGGATAATGATGTTTGGTTAGATTTAGGTAGAAGCCGTTGGGTAAAAGCAGAGCATTATTATTGGAGACCCTTCAAAGCAATATCAAAATTTCCAGAAGGATATGAAGTAAGCTATTGTGATGGAATTAACGGCGCATACAAAGGCAGTATTAACTCAAAAAAACCGCTTACAGTATTCTTCCGTAAAGAAGGCTGGATTGATATTGGTGGGAATAGTTGGGCACCAGAGAAACACTTTGACATTGTAGATATTCGATAAAAAACAGCTCTGTTAAGAGGTGTTTTTTATCTTTAAACGGTGCTTTGGGCAAGAAGAGTTAGTTATATAGAATAATAGCTTTCAATATTTTTTGCTAATTTCAGTGACATTTAACTTATGGCTACAAGATGGATATTGTAATAGTAGATAACAATAGGGAAATGTTCTGTCTTGTTCATTTTAAGGTTGGAAAACCTACAATATATTTAAAAATAATAAATATAGACAATATAGAAATAGAAAGGAAGATTTATATGGCAACATTTATTTATCCAACAGATACAACGAGAGTAACAAGTGGTTTTAGGGGTGACAGACCAGATCATCATGGGATAGACCTTGCCGAAGCAGGCTATCATCCAATTTATGCAGCAGCAGGCGGGCAAGTTAGTCGTTCGTATTTTTCAACTAGTTACGGTGAGTGTATTATGATTGTCCATAATATTAATGGAGTTACATGGGAAACCGTATATGCTCATATGCGAAGTGGTTCTCGTACAGTTAAACAAGGTGATTATGTTACACAAGGACAAACAATCGGGGTTATGGGAGAAACAGGACAAGCCTATGGTCAGCATTTACATTTTGAAATGCATAAAGGCAGCTGGAATATTAATAAGAGTAATGCTGTGAATCCGTTAGACTACTTGGGAAAAGGTGGCATCGGTGGTACGCCGCAACCAGAGGGGATTGGGTTCGCAAAATCAATATATTGGGAAGGATATGGCATTAACTATTACGATGGACCACACGGTAACTATCTTGGGGACTTTACGACAGCAGCAGAAGTATTATATTGGGATGCGTACTGGGGAGAAGATAATGATGTTTGGTTAGATTTAGGTAGAAGTCGTTGGGTAAAGGCAGAACATTATTATTGGAGACCCTTCAAAGCAATATCAAAATTCCCAGAAGGATATGAAGTAAGCTATTGTGATGGAATTGACGGCGCATACAAAGGCAGTATTAACTCAAAAGAACCTCTTACAGTATTCTTCCGTAAAGAAGGCTGGATTGATATTGGTGGAAATCGTTGGACACCAGAGAAACACTTTGACATTGTAGATATTCGATGAAAACAACTCTGTTAAGAGTTGTTTTTTTAGTCTAAAATTTTTATAGGAGAAAGAAGGCGAATGGAAATGAAGAAAATTGCAGATTTATCTCATCACAATGGTTCAATAAATTGGGCGGCAGCTAGTAAAGAGCTTGAACTTGCTATTATACGTGTACAATATGGATCAAGGACAATTGATACACGTTATAAAGAGTATGTGCAAGGCTGTAAAGACTATAGTGTTCCATTTGGGCACTATGCTTATGGATGTTATGTAAGTGTTCAGGATGCTATTGTAGAAGCAAATGATTTTATGGCGCGCGCTGATAAAGAAGCGAAATTTTTAGTATTAGATGTAGAAGATGATACCTTAGCAAGTTGTGGAGCGGCTAACTTAGCAAAAGCTTCGCAGGCATTTATTGATACGTGCCGTGCAGCAGGTTGGAAAGTAGGTCTATATGTATCACACCACATGTATACAAGCTATGGACTTAATACTGTGAATGCGGATTTCCTTTGGATTCCACGTTATGGAAATAAACCAGCGTATAGTTGTGATTTATGGCAGTATACAGAAACAGGTAGTCTTGCAGGTGTAACTGGTAATGTAGATTTAAATTATTTAAACAGTGAAAAATCTCTTGAATGGTTTACAGGTAAGGGTGGCGTTGTTGGTACACCGCAACCAGAGGGGATTGGGTTCGCAAAATCAATATATTGGGAAGGATATGGTATTAACTATTACGATGGACCACACGGTAACTATCTTGGGGACTTTACGACAGCAGCAGAAGTATTATACTGGGATGCGTACTGGGGAGAAGATAATGATGTTTGGTTAGATTTAGGTAGAGGCCGTTGGGTAAAAGCAGAGCATTATTATTGGAGACCCTTCAAAGCAATATCAAAATTTCCAGAAGGATATGAAGTAAGCTATTGTGATGGAATTGACGGTGCATACAAAGGCAGTATTAACTCAAAAAAACCGCTTACAGTATTCTTCCGTAAAGAAGGCTGGATTGATATTGGTGGGAGTCGTTGGACGCCAGAGAAACACTTTGACATTGTAGATATTCGATAAAAGGTTAAGGTCCACTCATATGAGTGGCTATTTGTTTTGGAATCTGGCTATGACCAGGAATAAAAAATGGTACTATTGTCTTGAACTACGTTGTTTTCATGCTTCGATTCAAGAATGAAATGATTAGATCAGATATCAGTTTGTTTAAAGACCGCATAAATGCTGAGACTATTCTTTATAAAGATATTAGAAACCACGTATTTAAGTTAACATAGAGAAAATCATTGGAGATTTTGCAGTAGTAATTTATATCTGACTTTGCCAAAGGTGTATGGTTTAAGTGGAAAATCAATAAAAAACATAATGAAATCACAAATAAATTATACACATTAGAAGATACTGTTAAAGGTATAGATAGAAAATCTTTAAAGTACAATTAAAAACTGAAGAATTAACAAAAATAACAACCGAAAAGAAAACTAAAACGGAGCAGCTATAAGCTGCTCTATTTTTGTTTTTGGGGGGGAGAGAACAAGATGACAAATCCTATCTAAAATAAACATCTAGAGGACAATCAATTACAGAGCTAAATTATCAATCAAATCATTCCAATCTTAGAAAAGTTAGTTATGCAATTCATTCAAAATCCAGCTCCGAATAAGGATATGATGCCAGGTAATGATAATAAGTTTATGGAAATTGATGATGTTGTAGATAATTTAGTGAATGCTGGGATTATTACCGCTAGCAATTTTAATGTTAACGTGGAGCTATTTAGAGGTAGTCCAATTACGGTTTCCATTGTTAAAGCAGATAATCCAGCAGTAGAAGTTGCTGCAAAAGTTGATGTTGGGGCTATTGAGGGACATATAGAAGAGACAGATAAAAAAGAAGGAACTAAATAATGAAACGAAAAGCCAAGCGTATGTAATGTAGGCTTTTTTATTTTAAATTAAATAAGAAGTGGAAAAGAGGTGCAATATGGATGGTATACAAGAGGTGAAAGGCGATGTTCAGGAAATAAGGCAAGATATTAAGGACATACGATTAGAGATTAGAAGTTTAGAAATGCGGACAACAGGTAATGAAAAAGACATTATTAATATCAATAAGCAATTAGATAAGATTAGCGCTAATACAACATGGATCTTACGCCTTATTATTGGTGGTCTAATTGGAGCAGCTTTAACCTTTCTCTTGAAAGGTGGCGGTATGTAATGATTGAAATTACGGCAATGATTGGGGTTGTTATAGGGTTATCACAAATTGCAAAAACAAATGGGTTGCAAACGAAATATATCCCGATATTTAATTTGACGCTTGGCATTATGCTAGGTGTTTTATTTTTGTCACAAGATATCAAAATGAATATATTTCAAGGAATGATTATCGGATTGTCAGCAAGTGGATTGTTTGACCATACGAAAATTATGAAAAAGGATGACAGTAGGAAATGAAATAGAAACATATTTTATCCATAGTTGTTGCTGATTTTGTAGATGTAGGATTTACGATTGATTTGAAAGTAACTGTCAATGGATTGTCACAATATTAAGTACACAATAGCAAAGGAAAAACATACTATGTAACAGTAAATGAAGCCTATGTGTATGTAAAGTGAAAAAGAGCCGTTTCCTTTAGTGAAGGGCTCTTTTTATGTTTGTTTAATTATGCTTCATATGCCATGCTATCTGGAAAGTCTTCTTTATTTTTTATGTAGCTTAAAATTCTAGTGGATGAACAATCAAAATGTGAAAACAGAAAATGCCTAAAATACAATTGAAACTATAATCCAGAATCAAAGTAAAGCCCATGCAGATTACGTTAGCATGTGGAATGCAAATATATCTGAGATGTTCCAAGAAATAGAAATATAACTTAACAAAATTGTTATTTGAATAAACGAAACCCCGTTTATCTACGGGGCTTCTAAGGGTAAATGTCAAGCAATGACGTACTCGACTAATTAACTATATCATGAATTTTTTGGTAAAATCACTGGTAAATTTGTCCAAGTAGTTATGGTCATCATTTTGAACAAAAACGCTATTTTGTTAGAAAGTGAGGAGAACAAATGAAAGTTAGAAACAAAGGAAGAGGGCGTACAGGTGGATTCACACAGGAATATAAATAGTACTCAAGGCGCTTTCGCAACTGGATACCAAACGTATAGTTACGGTTCTCTTCAAGTAACTTTGGAATGTGAAAAGTTATCCGATGAAGAACTAACAAAGCTTAGTAGAGAAATGAAAGTGTACAAGTTAGAAGATTTGGAAAAGGAAGTCAGAAATGAAAATTTTACTAGTTAAGTGTAAAGAAGATGTCATTATTAGCAGACGAAGAGCAGATGGAGCTCCAGATCATTGATTTATCAAAGGGAAAGCATACGATATGTGTTTAGATTAACGGAAAAATGAGTGTTTCACTTTAAATGATGTTGAGGAAATGCACTTCTTTGGTCAAAAAATAATTGGTATTTCGATGAGAACTTTGAAGTAGTAACAGAGTTACAGAAAGAAGGTTTTACTGCCAATGAACTTAGAATACACAGGTTGAAGAAAATGGAAAAAGAAAGGCATAACTACGAAGAATTGGAGAATGAAAACGGAAGAAAAATTAGTTTATCATTTTAGCCAATTCATCTCCCACATACTCACTGGGTTGTGACCCTTCACGCTCCTTGAAAAAGAAGTCTTCTTGGCTAAAATGATAAAAAGCTATTCAGTTATTTGAAATATAGTTTCATCAGGTCTAGAGAATCCATACAATTTCCTTGCAAACTTTAAAATACCTTCTTCGCTCTCTGTTAAAGTTTTAATATCGTTTTCATAATAACGTCCTATTATTTCTAATTCAGACAATCTTTTCTTTTCTTTATTTAGTGTAATTTGTTTTTCTTGAATCATTTGTTCTTGCTTATAAATGGAGATTTGAATGGAAATAACCATAGGTAGCATAAAAGTAAGTGCTAATAAAAGACGACGTCTTAGCTTTTTATTCGTTTGTGGATTCTTGTTAGGATTAATTTGTATTTTTGAGATTGATTGTTGTGATGAATTTGGGATACTCCCCATTTTAATGCCTCCATTACCTATGTAAAGAATTTAAATTGCTTAAAAGTATTATATATGCTAAATAAATAATTTTGAACTTATTTGTGTAAAGAGAAGTTTTATGAAATTTAAATAAAATCCTTATTTAGTTGCAATTGAACTACCCCCACTTTCACTTCGTTTAGAAGTGGGGTATTCCTAAGTAAAGAGTTCTATCGAACTTTAATTGATTAGGCTAACCCCGCAGTTCTTGCGGTTAGAAGCCTTATTGCTTCATTCTGTATATTGATACTTGCGTTAATATCCCTATCATGGTGTGTACGACAAGAAGGACAGTCCCATTTACGTAGGTTTAGATTTTTAACGTCTTTGTTTTGATATCCACAACAAGAACATAATTGCCTGGAAGCAAATGTTTTCGATACGACAATGACTTGTTTGTCATACCATTTTACTTTATATTCCAACATGGTTCGAAACTGTGACCAAGATACTTCACTAATTGCTTTTGCTAACTTACGATTTTTTAACATATTCGATACTTGCAAATCCTCTATACCGATAACATCGTGGCTTTTGATGATTTCAGTTGAGATTTTGTCTAAGTAATCTTTTCTAGCATTTGATATGTATTCATGAATTCTAGCTACTTTTACCTGTTGTTTATTCCAGCGAGAAGATCCTTTCATTCTTCTAGAAAGAACACGCTATGCTTTCGCCAACTTATCTTCTAATGATCGGAAAAACTTCGGATTTTCATAGGGGGTTCCATCTGACAAAATGGCGAAATCTTTGAGTCCTACATCTATCCCAATGTAAGAATGTGTTTTCGGAAGTTCTTGTACTTCTGTTTCAACTAATAGTGACACAAAATATCTACCAGAAGGGTTCCGTCTAACTGTAGCATTTACAATACGTCCCGTTATTTCATGACTTTTGGCAAATCGAACAAGATCTAGTTTCGGCAACTTTATCCTGTTTCCTACAACAGCAATGTTTTCATTTGTTTGTTTTGTGATATAAGATTGTACGTTATTCTTCTTGGATTTGAAACGCGGGGCACTATTTTGTTTTTTGAAAAATCGTGTATACGCATCCGCAAGATTGCGAACAGACGACTGAATCGCAATACTATCCACTTCTTTGAGCCAAACAAACTCTTTCTTCATGGCAGGAAGTTTGGCAGAGCATGTACCATATGTTAAACCTTTTCCAGTTTCTTTGTATGCGTGATCCCATAGGGATAGGAAATGATTGAATACAAAGCGAGAACAACCTATCGTTTTGTTAATTAGAATTGCTTGTGCTTGATTTGGATAGATACGAAACTTATAGGCTTTATTAATTATCATTTGATTCACCTCCATTTCGGTATATGACTATTATATACCAAACATATATTCGGTGAATAGTGAAGTAACATTTTATGTATGTCGAACAAGTAAGATGGCTTCCTGCCATCTCTTGTTCGAAGCCAATTCATCTCCCATCTACTCACTTCGCGTTCCTTGAGGAAGGAGTCTTCTTGGCTAAAATGATAAAAAGCACCATAAAAACTTTATTTTATTAATTTGTAGGTTGATACAGCTCCCCAAACAAAAAGAACCAAGTAAAAAAGTCTTTGTAGTAGACCTGCAGGTAAGGGGAAAAGAAAAACAAGTGAGATAAGGATTGTTATTACTATTAAGCTTAGTAAACAGAAATATGTCCATTTACTAACTTTTTTAAGATTCTTAGCAAAAATAAATAATTCTGGAAATACAGTAAGCATACCTATCCAAACTAGAATAGAATGTCCAATTAGGTTTATATCTGCAGGAATTAATCTTGAAACTATAGTGGAGACTCCTATTATAAGTATAAAAAATGTTGCTATTTTATAAAAAAGAGAAGCGCTTAATCAGGACGCTCCTCTTAATGCCAATATACAATAACTATTTCATTATAATGTATAAGCGTAAAATATTTAACAATTAGATATGTGGTAAAAATTTCATTTTGTAAAGACTATTTTATAAAGAAAGGGACACTGATTATTATATGTGCCTGCAGTTAATTGTGTTCGTTTTAAAAAAAAGAGCAGTTAGTAAAAGCTAACTGCTCTGGTGAATAAGAAGAACACAATGGTTATTCGTATTCAACCTTGGTGTACCTATATTGTCAACATGTTTTAGAAATTTATTCAATAAAAGAGCAGTTAGCCCAGTCTAACTGCTCGGTACAGAGGTAATAATCTAGATGCATAGATATTATATGCCGAGTTATTGATTTTATTCGAGGAGGAATAAATAGTGTGTATTTATTTGGAAAATATATTTGGAGAATTTCTTTAAGTAATAGGAGCAGTAATTAAATAAAAGAGCAGCTAGCAAAAGCTAACTGCTCAACCCTCGACCAAGAGAGCTAGAGTGGGAAGAATTTAAAGCTGACTTTTTAAAGTCCTATATAGTATCGGTGAAATTTAGAATTTTATTCGTGTGAAACATAACAAGAGCAGCTAGCAAAAACTAACTGCTCTTATAAGAAAATCGGAGAAAGATACCCATGTGTCTACAGTATAGAAATTAAACAGTAAACATAGATTTGAACAAAATGGACATTTGAATAGAAAACTATCCTTAAAATAACCTTAATTTAACTATGGTTTTAATAATACTTGAAAACTAAATGGTATAATTTTCTAAATAAACTCAAATAAAGCTTATTTTAGAAAAGGGGTAGAGAAAAAATGTTTCAGAAGCTTAAATTTTATTTAATGAGCATATTAATTAGTGTATTTTTAGGTGGGATTATCTTAGGTGCTAATTTCTTGGTCCATAACATATATAATTTAGTTGTAGGTAAAGAATATCATTTTAATATGTGGTCTTCTATTATCATATTTAGTATCGTATTCATTTCGAGTTTCACGTATATATTGAAGAAAGGGCCAAATATACTTGTTAATGATTAAACCAATATCAATTATTGTAGGCGCTGCCGTGATCTGGGTAGCGTCTTGTTTGTTGTTAAGGCAAGATACGCGGTGAGATAGACTTGTAAATTGAAATATTATTAATTTAAAACACAAAATGTAGACTAGTAAACAAGCTGTTTTCACCTTTTATTCATAGACTATGATGAATTCTATTTTTAAAGGAGGAAATCATATCTATGGGATGGAATAATAATTTTGGACATTCTCGAGATTGTAATAGATTTTGGGACGATTTGGTATTTTGTGGTTGCGGTCGTAGACGCAGAAGAAACGATTTTAACGACTGTCATTGTAGACGTGACTGTGATTGTGATGAGTGTCGTCGCAGACGTAATCATGACCGTAATCATGATCATGATGATCGTCGAGATTGGTAAAGTCTTTTAAAAGAGTGCATATCTTTATAGCACTCTTTTTTATTGTGTTTTTTCATACTTAATAATTTGAAAGCCGCAGTTTCAATCGGATTTAACGTTTAACAAAACAAACGAATACAACGAACAAAAAAATACCTGAGACTATTACCCTGGTAAGCTTGTACGATTAATAATAATAATTCTGCTAATAATGTACTCTTTAACTGGCAAGGGAAATACAGGGGATTCAAGGTTAAATCATTTACTTTAAAGTAGGGAATCAGCTGCTTTGTTATTTTATAAAAAAATTCACTTTAAACATTTCTTATAGCTAAGAATACTTATGTAAATATGGGAAACTGATTTGATTATTGGAATGAGGGAATCGATGTGGATATAACACATATTATGGCGAGAATAGTGGTTAATGGGAAAGATATTCCGTTTACTTCAGTTAGGACAACTGCATGGATTAATGGACCTGCGAACGATTTAATTGTTACGACTAAGCAAAGGATGGATGAGCTTTATCGGTTTATGTGGTCACGGGTGCCAGTTATGTTAACAATGTATTTCCTTCAGGGTGCTGACGTGATGAGATTTGCTAGGGTTGCTGGAGTTAATGAAAGCATAACAGGAGAATATATATATCATTTTATTTGGTGATAAGAAAAACATTAAGTAGCCTAAAAGCTGCTTTTTCATTTTGAACAGAAAAAAAGAACCTGTAGTGGCTCCTTTTTACATTGCTATCTTATACTTATTGATTTTTCGCTTAACATCCATAAAAGCTAGTGATGCAGCAATTGCACAAAGGCCTTTAAACCAAAGGAACTCGGAAGAAAATAGTCCGCCAAAGAAAGCGACCGAGTGTACAAAACAAGTAATACCAAATAACCAAAGCATGAACTTTAATTCTTTTGAGGAATATTTATAGTTTTTAAATCTTTCCCACATATGTATCAACTCCTATTGTTATGGGGTTCTGTAGTTTTTCTTTTTAAAATCGCGCATGTTGAGGATAAAGAATAAAAGGAAGATAACAGCTGCGATGCCATTAATCCAGTAGTATGTACGTCCTGTTGTCAATCCGTGATAGAAGGAATTGAAATTCCAAATTATAAGAAGTACTGAACAGATAGTAGAGATTATTAATGAGCTAAAACTTCTCATGATTTTCACCTCGATTCAAAATATTAGAGCTCATTTATAATTTTACATTTAAATAAATAGATTTACAATAAGAGGAATGAAAAAGAACCCGATGGAGTTCGGGTCCTTTCAGAAGTGATGATGTATTCTCGGCTTGGGAACTGAGAAAATACAAAAATATAATACATCGAGATTTAGAGAATTTCAATATTAAATTAGGGATTACCGCGAGGTGGTGAATATGGCTACGCAAAGAAGCCTAAATTGTGAAGTGAATAATTTGTTACTGCAATTTATTTTTTACAAAAATAACCATTTTTTTCAGATTTCAAGAAAGTTTTACAAAAAAATACATAGAAGTATAAATATATAGTAATGAAATGAGTCGAATTTTCATCATGACTGATATCCATAATATGTTCATTTCAATTAACATGAAATACACATAGAGGAGAGCGATTATGAAAAGGAGAATTGGTACAGCAGTCGTAGGTTTATCTGTTTTAGGATATGGAATTTTTGGTTTTACTCATGGAAATGGTGGAGGGGTTGCTCAAGCGGCTTCAGTAGGTGATGGAGGAGGAGCGCCTGCATATGCACATGGAAATCATGGGGGAGCACCGTCCTATACTCATGGACATTTCCCTGCACCGAAGTTAGAATCGGATGGGCATACAGGAGGGGCGCCTTCTTACAATAAGGGAGATACATGGTCTCCGAGTTACGCACATGGAAATACAGGAGCACCAGCTAATACAGAGCCTGGTGGGGGGATTTAGCTAATACTAATATGAACGTTATAAATTTAAATAGAAGAAAAAAGAATTTTTAATTTACAATGCCTTTTTTCTTTGTAAAAAGGTTATTTGAAGGGAAAATGAACGAGTTTCTTCCTAATAGTTCTACAGAAAAGATAACGTTTTTGGAATTTGAGTAGTTAATGGCATGTATAGTGAGGGCTGATAGGGAAGGAAACTTTAATAATATTTATATAAAAATTATTAAATATTATTAACAGCAAATAGAGCCCCTGTGTATGTGAAGTGAGAAAAAAGGTGCTCTATTTAGAGCACCTTTTTTAATAGTTTACAGGATCAAATAAGCCTTTTTTGTATGTTCTATAAATCATAGTTACAACTTCAGCTCTTGTAGCAACGTCTTGTGGACGAGAACCATCAAAAATTCCATTTCCAGCTGCCCAATTAGTTGTTGTACCAAAACCAGGCCATGATTTATTAGTGTAAGCTATATATCTAAAGCTATAAAGGAATGAACCCATTTCTTCACGAGTTACCCAGTTAGTTGGGCGTCCATCTTCAGCAATTCGTAGTTGTCTTGCAAAGCTACGAGCATCATTATAGTTATAACCATTAGCACCAGTATACAATCTTTCCATAATTAGCCATGCATCTTGTCGAGTTGCTGGGCTATCACGTAAATCCGTATTTATGATACCTTTATTAAATGCCCAATTCATTTGTGTATCCGCCCAATGTGCTGATGCTGCTTGAGGCGAAATTGTTGCGAAACCAGCAGATAGCGTTATAGTCGCTGCAGCAACAACTATAAATTTTTTAATTTTTTTTAACATCTTTTCCATTCCTTCCCTTATATGTTTGCGACAAAAATTATATTAGTATATCTATCTTTAAAAGTAAATAGATATATTTAAATTTACGTTATTCTTTTAGGAATAATTTGTGAAGTTAACAACAAAATGGAATTCTATATGTATAAATTTTTTTATTTGAATCAACATTAGACGAGTAATTAAATGATATGAAACACCGCATATGCCTGTAGGTGGGTTAATTCGTATCGGGGAAACAGTTTTTCTTAAAAATATGTTTACTTCTTTATCATTAGCTAATCCAGATTGTGCTCATTTTTATTTAATTGATTTAAAAGAAGAGGGACTGGAATTTAGTGAATATAAAAAACTAAGACAAATAGAAGATATATCTATGCTAACAACTTAGTAACCAAACTTGCTAAAACCTATTTAGAATAGATATAAATTATCGCTGATATGTCGACTTTGAAAATAGCTTTAATCAGTTATATCATACTTATACGAAATGTTCATAAAAAACAGTCTTAATATCAATCGTAGTGTCTAGCATTACGTATTATTCAATTGAGAAACCTTCAATTCAAATAGGACGCAAGTTAAGTGGATTAAAATTAAAGCAACTAATCAATGGTATTAATAATAAAGCTGGATAAAATCAAGTTTTATATATTAAAAGAGGCGAAACTGTCTCTTTTTTCTTTTTAACAAAATACGGATTTTGTATGGAATTTCTTGCAATGAATTCACCATGAATAAGGTTGTTTCATATTATGTAAAGATTGCTTTATTAAGATTATTAAAGGATGTGAACGTATTGGAAGATGTTTATGGAAAAATTGACAGTTTAAAAGCAGAACAAAAAGAAATTATGCGAGATATTCGTAATTTAGAAACTCGCACAACAATTAATGAGAAAGACATCGCTACAATTAATAAGCAATTAGAAAAGATTAGCATGAATACAACTTGGATTCTACGAATTATTATTAGCGCGATCACTATGTCGGTTTTGGGTTTAATATTAAAAGGGCTGATGTAAAATTTAAAAATAAAAGTACTTATTGAGAGAGGGACAAGTATCTCTCTTTATTTTTATCATTTTAGCCAGGAGGGGTCCTTTAGAATATGGCATAGGTAATCTGTATGATTGAATAGGAGATATTAGTTACTGGTTATCGATGGTAAAGTAGACGTATATAATTTAAAAGGGAACCCATGAAACAATACAAATAATAATTTGTATGTGAACGTAAACAAGACCAAGACCGTCTTGGCGAGGAGGGGGCTTGGTCTTGTTTAGCTAAAATCACGATTTTTTAAGTAATTTTCACATTCTGTTAACCATACTGATATCAAGTTCTTTAATTCAATCGTTTCAATTTCGCAAGTTTATTTTTCATCTTCCACATATCGGTAGGTAATCTTTGTATAATCTTATCTTTAAAGCACAACTGTTACTCAATCACTATCCAGTTAAAGTTTTATAATGCTTCAAAATGAAAAATACACTATTCTTTTTGTAGAATCATAGGAATGGGTGGTGCATTTATCATTTTGTTTTGCTAACTTGATTTTGATGTGACGTAACCTTAAGTATTTAAAAAATTAAAAAAGTCCCTCAATAATGTTAAAGGGACCTTGCTCACGCAAATGATCTGTAAATCAATTCATCTTTGATATACAGATCATTTGTATGATAATATTTATAAAGAATTGCTAGATAATGAAATTACATAAATGCTTTTAGAAGTTCTTGAATTAATGGGATTGCTCCACCAATAAATTTTAAAACTGCCATTGCGATTTCCATATTATTCTCTCCTCTGTTTTTGTATTAAGATGTGTGAATCTTTATAACCTTATTATAGTAAGCGCTTACATTAATGACAATACATTTTTGTATGCAATATTGCATATTTATACATTTAGACAATAATTATACCTCTATTAGTCATTCTTTAATGGTATCATAGCGAGGTGTGAGTCTTTAAGGGTTTTCCCTAATAGGAGGAAATATGGAAAGAGTACAAGTGATCTACAGTAATCTGAAAATTAAAAGTTGGGCTAAACAGGTATTAGCTGTAGGAGGAATATTAGGTTTCTGCTACTTGGTGTTATATGTTTTTAGTTTCTTAGTTGTTATGTAAATATTATATAACTAAACTAGTAGAGTCTTGCCTAGATAGGTAAGGCTCTTTTGTTTTTATCTGTGATGAGCAAACCACATACAAAACCTCTCAAGTTTGTCAGATACTATGTATGGTGCCTTATTTCTCTATGTTTTAGAACACTACCAACACTACCTCTTATTATTGAAAGTAAATAAACTTCTATTAAAAATTTTTCATTTATATTGAAAACACAATTGTATTGATAAAAAATGTATTTTTATTAGATACATTTTTTATCTTTCAAAAGGATTTAAATCTTACAAATAGATTTAATCCCTTTCTGTATACCATAATTCCTATATTATCATATGAATATAATATACTGAAATTAATTTAAAAGCAAGAATATTAGTAGGGGTCCGCCACATGCCCATCAACTTAAGATTTTAAAGTAGCCCCTATACGAAGAATTTTTTTAAAATTGATTGATAGTAAACAAGAAAGATTGGTAAATCACTAACTAAAGAAATTTCTTTAGGTAAGCTAATCAGTAATATATCAAAAGATTCTTTACAAAATTTAGAGGTATATTTCGTAGGTGTTTATCCTTCTATTAGTAGATTTGAAATGCTGATATAATTCTACCAGTTGATTTATCAAGACAAATCTGGATTTGCAGTCTGTTCATTGATTTTCCGATATATGTATTTCTAGTTCCTTTTAAAAATTGTGCGTTTTAATAAGCTTCATTTTATAGGGATACATGAAGAAAGCGATGAAGTTGCAATGTATTGGTATTTGCATTTCAAATGAAAGTACACCAAAATGCGGATATATAAGTTCCTTGCTGTTATATTCGGGACACGCAAATAACTAAAAGAAAAAGGAGGCTTTTTTCTGACAGTAGGGGACATTTTTGATCTTGCTACCGATAATCAAACGATATGTTAATTAGATTTGAATAAAATAAATACGTAGGTATTTAGGGGTGAATTCCTATTTTTTAGAATTATTTTAGTGAATCAAAATTAAAACTTTGTATACATCTTTTGTACTAGTAGGCCTAAGTCTAAAAGTATGTACAATTACAACATTTGGCTAGTGGGTAAATGTTACGAACTGATATATACTAGTATTGTGTCTTGCCTTTTTAGGTGCAGTACACAGCCGGTGATTGGCTAGTGGATGTTCTTCCATTTTGCCAGTGCCGGTTTTTTGTTGGATAATAGAGAAAATGAAGTTTTTATAAAGAAAGAAGGGGTTGTTTTGAAAGATGTAAATTCTATCTTTATGAGAGAAAAGATTGCTAGTACTTATCTTTATTTTATTTCTTTTCTTGGTTTGGTTACTATAACTATATCTTTACTTGAAATTAAAATCCCTTCTCATCCAACAATACTAATATTGTTGTTACTATTTATGGGGATTGCAGAGTATTTTCCTGTAAGATTTTGGAGAGGAACTAGCTCGCTTACCTTTCCGATTATTTACGCTATGAGTTGGCAGTTTGGAATTCATATAACTATTATTGCTATTGTACTCGTAACGCTAATTATTCACCTGCATCGTCGTTCACCGATACAAAGAATGTTATTTAATAGTACTCAGCATGCACTTAGTTTGATTTTGGCCGAATGGTTTTCAGACAAATGTATGTCTTTATTAATTAATAAGATTGATATGTCAGTTCTATATGAAAATTTAATATCTTTGTTATTATTTTGCGTGTTTTTTTGTTTTTTCAATAATCGTTTTTACGATTTGTTAATGATACTCCTTCCGCAGCCATATTCAATCCATCAGTGGTATAAAAAAACTGTAACGGTATTTCTTTGCGAAACTTTTGGTTTCTCTTATGCGGCACTGATGCACGTATTAATTAGTACATATAGTGTGGAAGTAAACGAGATTACAGTACTATTTTTCTTTTTTCCACTTGTAGCAACTTCCGTTATTAGTTCTTTTTCTGTACGGATAAGGATGGAGAAGGAACGATTATATGAGTTATTTCTTATTACAACCGAAATTAGTCGAGGATTAACGGGAGGAAACTTGAAACATATTAAACAAGCACTTAAAGGTTTTTTTGGCATACAAGCATATGTAATATGGACAAAAGATGATGAGAACTGGAATATTCTATTAAAAGATGGGAAAGTCCGCTCTAATATATCTGATGATTCAGAAAAGTTTAAGGCGTTTGAGGAACTTTCTAAAAATCTTGTATTTAATGATTGGAAAATTGGTACGGCTCCTGGAGATGAAATATTTGATAGTGTTATACGCTCACTTGTATATTTTCCTCTTATAGTAAATGATGAATTAGTCGGAATGTTTGTTGCAGGGAAAAGTAGAAATGCGGGTTTCTTTCCGGAAGATGTACAATCGTTAGCTACATTTTCTAACCAATTGGCTAACGTTGTTAAAACAAGGATATTGATTTCTGAACAGGAAAAAAGAATGATCTTAGAAGAAAGAAATAGAATTGCCCGTGAAATTCACGATGGTATTGCGCAAACATTAGCCGGGGTGATATTCCAACTAGAATCCGCGCAGAAAAAATACCGTGATAAACCAAAAGATATGCAGCAAGTAGTTGAGAAAAGCATAAAAGATTTAAGAGGAAGTCTAGGAGAAGTTCGCTATTCTATTTATGCTTTAAAACCATATCCAACACAACAATTTGGCCTTAAGCAGGCGATAGCAAGTAAAATAAAATCTTTAAAACAAGAATATGAACTAGACATTACCTATCATGAAAGAGGTCATGCACGTGCGCTTAGTTTTTCAAAAGAAAGAGTTATATTTGATACATTACAAGAGAGTTTGCAAAACATTGTAAAACATGCACAAGCAAAAAAGGCTGATGTTTTACTCAGTTATCAAAGGGAGCACGTGCTTTTAAGGGTTAAGGATAATGGAGTTGGCTTTTCACTATTTGAGTCTATGGTTAAAACAAAGAATGAGCCACATTATGGTATATTACATATGAATGAACAAGCCGACCAATTAGGGGCTACTTTACAGATTGATAGTTCTGTAGGGAAAGGGACAGAAATTACACTGTTAATTCCAGATTCACAAACAAGGGGTGCGTAAAATGATTAAAATATTAGTAGTAGATGATCATGCTTTTTTACGAGATGCAATTCGGAGCATACTAGAGGATGAATCTGATATGAACGTGGTTGGAGAAGCTAGCTCTGGGGATGGAGTATTGGGAAAAGTAGAAGAATGCCGACCAGATTGTATTTTGATGGATATTAATCTTCCAGGGAAAAATGGAATTGAAGCTACAGAATTAGTGAAAAAAAATTATCCGAGTTGCCGAGTACTTGTGTTTACAATGTATGAACATGATGAGTATTTAATGGATGCACTCCAGGCCGGTGCTGATGGTTATTTATTGAAGGATTCCTCATCAGAGCAGGTAGTAGCAGCAATTCGAATGTTATATCGAGGCGATTCAGTTATTCATCCGCGTATGACTAAAAAATTAATTACATATCATCAGCAAAAAATGAAAGTAGAGTCAAATGAAAATGAACTAACGGAACGCGAAAAGGAAATTCTCTTTGAACTAGTAAAAGGACTAAGTAATAAAGAAATTGCCGAAGTTCTATATATTAGTGATAAAACAGTTAAAATTCACATCAATAAAATTTTTAAAAAACTAAATGTGAAAAGTCGATCGCAAGCAGTGATTTATGCAGTTCGAAATCAATTGGTTCCGCTAGATTAAATAAGAAATCTATCAAAGAACTATCGTGTCGCTTTATTCTGTATCACAAAGAATAAAGGACAAGATAGTTCTTTTGTACTATGTAGGCGTAGAATCCTTAGAGAAAAGATACTCCTTTTGATTAATTTTCAGAATAATCAAAACGTGAAATAATAATAATAGAATTACATTTTACTCCTATTAATAATTCATTTTGTGAAAATCTTTTGTTGAAAATAAATGATGGGGGGCTCCTATAGAAAGAGTAAAGTGAGTAATTAGCTATATGAGGTATGGGGATGGTAGTAGTGTTGGAAATCTTTCATGATACAACAAATTAAGATTGATAGAGTTTCCAATGCTAAGTAGGAATGGAAGAATCAATTGGTTTCAAAAAATAATATGAATAATGGGGAGATGCAATATGAAACGAGGGAAATTTGGAAAGATTCTTATTGGAACGTTAACAGTTGGAATGTTATTGTCTCAAGGAATTCCATATAACGTATTAGCAGAAGAGGTAAATACATCTACTTTAACTGGAATCGATGATGCAAATGCTATTTTGAAAGGTCTTACAAAGGAACAACGTAATGCCTTAAAAACGTTAGATACAAAACCAGGTTTTGTTATTTCGCCAGGTATCAATACAGCAAGTCCTAACAATGTGAATGTGATTATAGAGTTTAAGCAAGCACCTAGCAAGATTGAGGTATTAAAACAAGCGGCTAAAGGAAAAAAATTAACTCTTTCAAATGCGGAACAAAAGGTAGAGGCATCACATAAAGGGTTTAAAGCAGAGCTTGAAAAGCTTCAAAAGAATAAAGAGAAAGGGACAAATGTAAAGTCTGCAAAAATAACAAGAGAGTATAAGAATGCTTTTAATGGTGTAGCGATTTCTTTACCAGCGAATATGATTGAGGACTTAGTTCGTACCGGTATCGTTAAGAGCGTATGGGAAGATCATGAGGTTAAAATTGATTTGCCGAAAGAAACAGCTAAGACTGCTGTTGAACCGAAAATGGCAGATAGTGTACCGCAAATTGGTGTGGACAAGCTGCATGATGAAAAAATAACAGGTAAAGGAATTAAGGTAGGTGTGCTGGACACAGGTATTGATTACAACCACCCGGATTTGAAAGATGCATATAAAGGATATCGTGCAAAGCAAGGTGAAGATCCAAGCAAAATAGATCCGAACTCAATAAAAGGATGGGACTTTGTGAATAATGATGCTGATCCAATGGAGACAACGTATAAGGATTGGCAAAATTCTGGAGGATATCCTGAAATTTATGATGGAAGTGCATATTATACATCCCATGGTACGCATGTAGCTGGGACAATTGCTGCAGACAAACAGAATAGTGTGGATTATGCAGTGAAGGGCGTTGCCCCTGATGTAGATTTATATTCATATCGCGTATTAGGTCCATATGGAAGTGGCCAAACAAGTGGTATTCTTGCTGCGATTGATAAAGCAGTGAAAGACGATATGGATGTTATCAACTTATCACTAGGAGCGTCTATTAATGATCCTTTATATCCTACTTCTGTCGCAGTGAACAATGCGATGTTAGCAGGTGTTGTTACAGTAGTAGCAGCTGGTAATAGTGGTCCGGAAGAAGGTACTATAGGATCACCTAGTGCAGCGGCACTTCCCATTACGGTTGGAGCCAGTGACGCTGCAATGAATATTCCAACGTTTTCCGCCGATGCAGGTGATGTACATGTAGATAAGATGATGCTACTTGGAAAAAGCTTTACTGATAAGATTGAAGATTTGAAAGGTCAATCCTTATCTGTTGTATATGCAGGGCTTGGGAAATCAGGTGATTTTACAGGGAAAGATGTGAAAGGGAAGTTAGCTCTTATCCAACGCGGTGAGATTACATTTGATGAAAAAATTAAAAATGCTAAGGAAGCAGGCGCAAAGGCAGTAATTGTATATAACAATATAAATGGGGAAATTACAAGTTATCTTGGGGAAAGTACTTCATCCATTCCAGCGTTCCGCTTAACAAAAGTAGATGGTGAGAAATTACAAGCAAAAGCTGTACAAGGAGATGTGTCGTTAGCGTTTGGAGAACTTAGTAATATAAAAACAGAGGGAGATCATTTAGCTGATTTCAGCTCCCGTGGTCCTGCAACTAAAACAGATGATATTAAGCCAGATATTGTAGCACCAGGTGTGTCTATTTTCTCAACTGTTCCTGAATATATTAATGATCCAAAAGATGGAGAAAATTATCCGGTAGCGTATGGTCGTATGTCAGGTACATCTATGGCAACTCCTCATACTGCAGGGGTAGCGGCACTTATTTTACAAGAACATCCAAACTATAGTCCATTTGAAGTAAAAGAAGCACTTATGAATACCGCAGTTGACCTAAAAGAAGAGCGTTCTGTATTTGAGGTGGGCTCTGGACGAATTGATGCATATCGTGCAGTTCATGCAGATACATCTATCGAGGTTATCGATAAAACATCAAACGTTGTAGATGATGAAGAAGTAGAAATTGAAGAAAAAACAGGTTCTATTGCGTTTGGGTATAAAAATCAAATTGAAAATGGGCCTATTAAAGATAGTCGAAAAGTCTTAATTAAGAACAGCAGTAAAACAGATGGGAAAGAATTTAAATTAGAGGTAGAATTTTCACCTACAAGTGTAGGGGTGCAAGATGCAGCGAGGAATGGTGTGAAGCTAAACGTATCAGATTCTATTAAAGTAGCTCCTGGTACATCAGAGGAAATTAGCCCTGAAATTATCATTCCAGAAAACGCTGAATTTGGTAGATATGAGGGATATATTCATATTTCAAATAAAAACAATGAAAAAGAAGTATATCAAGTACCATTTGCAGTTAAATTCACAGAAAAAGGCATTGCGTCTGTAGATTTACTGAGAGATGCAATGGCAACAGATGCATCTAAATTCCATCCATTTATGGAGAGACCAAGTTCGCCTTTGACATTTAAAGTAAATAGTCCTCTTGAAACTATTGATGCAGTTGTGAAGGACCGAAAGACAGGGAAGGCATTAGGAGTCGTTGGTACACTTGATGCAAGTAGTCTAACACCGAATGTTGAATATATGATGTTTTCTGGTATGGGAGGGTATGTACTTCCATTTACAGGAGATCCAGCTCATCCAATTGGGGATAAACCTGTTATGTTGCCTGATGGAGATTATGAATTGAACTTCGTTGGATATGATAAAGAAGGAAAATCGTATACAAAAAGCGATAGCATTATCATTGATAATGTTATACCGGAAATGAAATTTAAGGATGTACAACCTGGTATACACGAAGTCAATGATTCTATGTTTAAAGAAGAAGACGGCCAACGTGCATTATGGGTGCATGGTAATATTTATGATTCTACAGTAGATGCATTAAAAGCAAAAGGCTTGCAGTATGATCAAAAAGCGAATCAAATTGTATATTATCAAAACTCAGCTTTCCCATCAGGTTGGTTGAATACAATTCAAGCAAATGGTGATTTTAAATTTGGCGTACTTCCAGAGGAAATAAATGAGCCGTTAAATTTAAAATTATTTGGATATGACCTCGCTACTGCAGGGAATATGGCAACCGGATATAAGAATTATGTCTTTGTAAAAGAAGGGACAGAATACGCTGTTCCAAGTTATGACAAAGATAAAATAAAATTAGGTGAAAAAATTACGTTAACTTTGAATCTCAATAATGTAAAACAGCTTTTGTCAGGTACATTTGAAATTCCTTTTGATAAGCAGCTCTTTAAATTTACAGATGTGAAACCAAATCCAGCACTTACGGAATATGTAAAACAACATGGACTGAACCTTAAATTAGAAGATCCGAAGGTAAGTGAAGAAGGGGCTTGGGAAAACAAGGTGAAAGTTGGCGCGTCATTGGAAGGAAAAGAATTTAAAGGATTAGATGGAGATACACCATTTTTAGATGTTACATTCGAGATGACGAGCGATGAATACTTTAATGATTTAACTGCATTTGGAGTAGAGAAGTTCTCTTATACAAAAGTTGGTGCAACAGAAGGCAATGAGATTCCTGTGTTTAAAGATAAATCTTTTGCTATTGTTTCGAAACATTCAACGGTTACAGGATATATTGGTCCGGAAGCTTTCTTGAATGAAGAGGGGTATTTAGGTAAGAAAGACTATACAAAACTAGGAGCAAAAGTGTATGCAGTTGGCAAGGATGGAAAGAAATATACAGGAACGATTGGTGATAACGGGCAATTTGAAATTCGTAGTGTTCCAGTAAGCGATAAAGAATATGATATTTTCGTAGAAATGCCAGGTCATTTAAATAGTAAATTAACAACAAAAATAGGGAAAATACAGGATGGAGAATTAGTGGGACAAAACTTTAGAGCTGACATGGATGATAACCTTGCAGGTGATGTAAACGGCGATAAAATGGTGGATATTCAAGATGCTAGAATAACAGCTTTATCGTATGGAAAAGGAAAAGTGTCTGTAAAAGATGGAGATATAAATCAAGATGGTGTTGTAGATGAAACAGATATTCGTTTTATTGAGAAAAACTTCTTGAAAAAGGGTCCAGATGCTAAAGAAAATCAGAAACCGAAAGAAAATGTAGGGCCAGTGACGTTAGATAAAATCTTACGATCTATTGGTTTAGAACCAAAAAAATAAGTGGGAAAACTTCAAGAGTAAATATAGCAATGAGACAATGAATAGTAAATGAAATGAGATTGGCTAACAAATGACCGGTAATGATTTACAGGAGCATTACCGGTTATTTTAAAAGTAATAGTTGTTGGGGTACATGAAGCAACTAGTTTAAAGTTAGTTCGCTTTTGATATGGGACAAGGTAGTTGTTTAATGATTATTGTTTGTGGGATGGAAATAAGGTTTATAGTTTGAACTTTAAAAATAGGGGGACTTGTGAAATGAGTATGAAGAAAAAACTTGGTATGGGTGTCATAACTGCAGCGATGGGCTTATCTTTAATTGGTGGGGGAACATATGCGTATTTTAGTGATAAGGAAGTATCACAAAATACGTTTGCAGCGGGTACTTTGGATTTGAGTGTAAATCCTGAAGTTGTTATTAATGTCGACAATCTGAAACCAGGTGATGAAATGGAGCGTGGTTTTCAATTAGTTAACAAAGGAACCTTAGCAATAGGAGATGTGAAACTCCTGACAGATTACAGTGTAATCGATGCAAAAGGGGATAATGGAAATGCAGATTTTGGTGATCATATCCGTGTTGATTTCTTGTGGAATTTGGATGAAAATGAGGTTCCAATTTGGTCTACTACATTATCTGAATTAAAGGTTGCTACGCAAAATGGAAGTATTCCGGATCTTGTACAAAAAGGTGTGGTAGACCGAGAAGGAAATGGACTTGCTCCTGGTGATGATGATACATTTTATGTAATGTTTACATTCGTAGATAGCGGTGAAGACCAAAATGTATTTCAGGGAGATGCATTGAAATTAAATTGGACGTTTAATTCTATGCAAGCAAGCGGTGAAGAAAAGTAAGTGTAATAAATTGTATACTATATGTTTGAGACGTATAGTATACGAATGGTGAGACTTTTTTATCCATAAAGAAAAGACACCCTAAGTTGCTATCCTTTCACTTGAACCATCTTAATTTTAATATGGTTCAAGTGAAAAGAAGTATAAAGTACTAATAGGGATGCAGATTTCAAAATAAAAAATACGTTAAGTAAACTTTTATTCAAAAATTCACATTAAGCAATAATGTTTAAAAATTAGGTTTATAAAAAATAATAATATGTTTATAAATGTAAAACCTACGGGAACTTTTCCTGTGGGCTTTTTAAGTAGTTTTTACGAAATTATGAGTGTTTTTTATTTTGTATTTCAATAATTTTATCTGGTAGTATTTTTAAGTAATATTCTTTTTCTGTTAGTTCAAATATAAATAATGCTTTTTTCCAGTTACAAACAACCTCTTTTACAGTGTGTTGTTTAATTTTTAATAAATACTGACCTTTTAAGTAGAATAGTTCACCTAATAGGTATAAAGTATTTAGATTAATTGCTAATTTGATGCCCATATCAACGTATTTTATTGCCTCTTCATGTTGATATGTGAAGTCTAAACATTTTGCTAAATTTAAAATGATTTTTAATTTAATTTCTTTATCTCTAGGAAAATCTAACTTATTAAAATTAGCCAAACATTTTTTTAATATATTAATGCTTTTTTCATATTCTTTGTTTTCTGCATAAAATATAGCCATAGTCTGCATAATATCTATTTCTCTTTCTGATAAAAAATCAGAATTGGTTAAAGTTAGTTTTAATGCATGATTTAAAAGAGTTAAAGCAGTTTTTGTTGATTTTTTTACCATAAATATAGCAATTGCTTCATTCCATAGTAGAAATTGTTTCTCTTCTTTTGTTTGAAAATTATTTAAGTATTTCTCTTTTTTTACTATTTCATAAAGTTCTTTATATTGTTTTTGTTTTAGGCAATCTTTTATTACGTATTTTACATTTTCTATATATTTAATTTTTTTGTTTTGAGTTAGTGCAAATATATTATTTGGATCAACACCAAGTCTTTCTGATAATTGATATAACAATATGCTAGATGGATAAATTATACCTTTTTCTATCTTGCTAATTTGACTTTGTGAACATATTCCATGACATAATTCAGATTGTGATATATTTTTTTTCATTCGAAGTTCTTTAATGGTAATACCCAAATCGTTAAATTCCATTTTCTCCACCTACTATTTAGCACTTTATTAGTATTATATTCTCTAACCTTAATGTAATGTAAAATTAGTATAGTTGCAATTATTGTTTGTTGTAAAGGCCTTATCTTTTCTATAGGAAGATGAGGCTTTTTGTGCATAAAAAAAGACACCCAAAGGTGCCTTCCTCCGATTTATAATTCAAATCTATATTTTATTTTTAGCTCGATGTAATTTGAGATTATTCCAATGATATTTCCTCTAATAAAATTGTGTGATAGACTGTATGTAACTGTATATTGTGAGGGCGGGAGGTTGCTATCCTTTCTCTGATCTTAGAGAGAAAGGAGGTGACCGAATGGATTCTTTATTTAATTTATTGTATGACGCTGCTAAGGTATTCCTTACAGTATTTGCAACAGCTTATGCGAATGAGCTGGCGAAGAAGATTAGCAGTAAACGAAATAAAAGAACCGCCCCAAATTGAACCGCACCCAATTTGTTAGACAATAACTAACAATTGGAGGTGCGGTTTTATTATGTCTAGAAAATATAAATTCGAATTAAAAAGAAATGCCGTTGAACATTATTTAAATACAAATGATTCTTTTAAAGTGACTGCCAAAAAATATCAA
>NZ_JBVVNL010000003.1:0-426563 GCF_055825275.1 Bacillus sp. GS3m_15504
GTCCGCCGCTAACTTCATAAGAGCAAGCTCTTAATCCATTCGCTCGACTTGCATGTATTAGGCACGCCGCCAGCGTTCATCCTGAGCCAGGATCAAACTCTCCAATAAAGTTAGTTTGTCTAGCATCTAAAATAAAAATTGACGTTTCACGTTGTTTGTTTCGTTCAGTTTTCAAAGAACTACTTGGCCGCTCATTTGCGACTCCCTTATGTTAACATCTTCGTTTTTCGATGTCAACTAAGTTTTTCAATTTCTTTTTTGTCGTTTTCTGCGTTTCCGCATCAGCGACGGTTATTAATATATCATGCAGTAAAATGAAATGCAACACCTTTTATAAACTTTTTTTAAATTAACTACATTTCTTTTTTATTATCATATACTTAAACGAAATATCTCTTTCATTTCTAAAAGATTGCTACATATATTCTATATAAAGTCACTCTACCCAAAAACGTTTCTTTCTATAATAAACGTTTTATTTATATACGATATCATACAAGGAGGAATATATATGGACTATACCGATTTATTAATCAAACTAGGTCTTTCGGCTATTTTAGGATTCGCCATCGGTTTAGAGCGCGAATTAAAACGTAAACCACTTGGTTTAAAAACGTGTTTAGTTATTTCTATTATTAGTTGCCTCCTGACGATTGTTTCTATTAAAGCAGCTTATAACTTACCACATACCGATCATATGAATATGGATCCCCTTCGACTTGCCGCCCAAATTGTATCAGGAATTGGTTTTTTAGGTGCTGGTGTTATTTTAAGAAGAGGAAACGATAGTATTGCAGGACTAACGACTGCCGCTATGATTTGGGGCGCATCTGGTATTGGTATTGCTGTTGGAGCCGGATTCTATATCGAAGCAATTTTCGGGATGTGTTTCCTTATGATTAGCGTTGAACTTATACCGTTAACAATGAAATTCGTAGGACCTAGATCATTTCGTCAACGTGATATCGTAGTCAAACTTGTTGTGCGAAATATGGACAATATCCCGGTTGTAATTGAGGAAATAAAAGAAATGGATATAAAAGTGAAGAATATGAAGCTTAAAACATTAGAAAATGGTTCTCATTATTTACATCTTAAATTATGTATCGATCAAAAAAGACATACTGCCGATGTTTACTATTCTCTCCAGCATCTTGAAAGTGTTCAACAAACTGAGGTGGAAAGTATGTAACGCAAAACAAACTCTCTTTTAAAATTAGAGAGTTTTTCTTTTTTCTATAATGGCAACAATGAATGTAGCCCTGCAAAGTAAGGAGGAATTGACAATTGAAATCCCGTCCAAAATTAGTAGATGCATTTCGTGATTCGATTATTTTTCGTTTAATTTGTTTTATTGTTGTACTTACTGCTTTTTCCGGCTTTCTTATACATATATTAGAACCGTCGCACTTTACCACATGGTTTGATGGAATTTGGTGGTCAATAGTTACGATTTTCACTGTTGGCTATGGTGACTTTGCCCCTCATACACTAATCGGCAAACTTATCGGTATGGGTATTATTTTATTTGGAACTGGTTTTTGTTCTTATTATATGGTTCTATTCGCCACTGATATGATTAATAAACAATATATGAAAGTTAAAGGAGAAGAAGCTGCGACTTCTAACGGTCATATGATTATTGTCGGCTGGAACGAACGGGCAAAACATGTTGTAAAACAAATGCACATCTTACAACCGAACCTGGATATCGTTTTAATTGATGAAACACTTTCTTTACTGCCAAAACCATTTCATCATTTAGAATTTATAAAAGGATGCCCCCATCACGATCAAACATTATTAAAAGCTAATATTACAACGGCTCACACTATATTAATAACTGCTGATAAAGAAAAAAACGAAAGCTTAGCTGATACACAGTCCATTTTAAATATTTTAACCGCAAAAGGGCTCAACCCAAACATTCACTGCATCGCTGAACTTCTTACTTCTGAACAAATACAAAATGCAACGAGAGCTGGCGCATCAGAAATTATAGAAGGAAATAAATTAACGAGCTATGTATTTACCGCTTCTCTTTTATTCCCTTCCATTTCAGGTGTACTATTTTCACTTTACAATGAAATCTCTGATAATAAATTACAACTGATGGAGCTTCCATCGTCCTGCACCGGACAAACTTTTGCAAATTGTAGCTATACTCTTTTAAAGCAAAACATTCTCTTACTAGGTATAAAGCGCGACGAACAATATATGATTAATCCAGTTCATTCCTTTGTTCTCATTCAAAGCGACATACTCATTGTTATTCACCATTAGTAAAATGTTTTTCTAGTTCTTGTATGAGTACTTTCCCAATATTGACATATTTTCTTTTTACATCTCCATCTGGATCTTTCGGCTCAGCAAATTGATCCATTCCACTCGTTCCGGCTGTTAAAGTATTAACATGATCATCTAGTTCGTCTTGATATACGTGCGAAAGAATATACGGCGTTCCAAGACGAACTACTACACCAGGTACATCTAGTTCTCCATCAACCGCTGTAAATGGCACTCGTAAAAATTGATAGCCATCTTCTTCATCAATTTTATAATCAAAGCATCCTTTCTCATAATCCCAATTGCCGCCAATGCTATACCCAAGTGGCTTTATTATTTCTTCTAACTTATATAACGCATATGTACGTCCCTCTAAATTTGATTGAATCGGAATCAAGCCCATCCCTCCTAGACTTTTTCTTTAGCATACCCACTCTAGTTTGAATATACTAATGGACTTTTCGACGAAATAATAAAAAGCGGCCGGATTCCGGCCGCTTTTTATTATTTTAAACGCTCTTCTAATTCTGCTTTTAATTCTTCAAATCCTGGTTTACCAAGTAAAGCAAACATGTTTTTCTTGTATGCTTCTACTCCTGGTTGGTCAAATGGATTTACACCTAATAAGTAGCCGCTCATCGCACATGCTTTTTCGAAGAAGTATACAAGATAACCGAATGTGTACTCATTTAATTCAGGAATATTTACGATTAAGTTTGGTACTCCGCCATCGCTATGTGCAAGTAATGTACCTTCGTATGCTTTCGTGTTTACGAAGTCTACAGTTTCACCAGCAAGGTAGTTTAATCCATCTAAATCGTTTTCTTCTGATTCGATTGTTAGTTCATGTGTAGATTTACCTACTTTCAGAACTGTTTCAAATAAATCACGACGACCTTCTTGAACGTATTGACCTAATGAGTGTAAGTCAGTTGAGAAGTTTGCTGAAGATGGGAAAATACCTTTTTGATCTTTTCCTTCACTTTCACCAAATAACTGTTTCCACCACTCAGCGAAGTATTGAAGTGCTGGCTCATAGTTAACAAGCATTTCAATTGTTTTTCCTTTATTGTATAAAGCGTTACGAACTACTGCATATTGGTAAGCTGGGTTTTCTTCTAGTTCTGATGTTCCGAAGTCATCACGACCAGCAGCTGCACCTTTCATCATCTCTTCAATATTTAAGCCACTTACTGCGATTGGTAATAAACCAACTGGCGTCAATACAGAGAAACGTCCTCCAACATCATCTGGAATAACGAATGTTTCGTAACCTTCATTATCAGCTAATGTTTTTAATGCACCACGTGCTTTATCTGTCGTTGCATAAATACGTTTGCGAGCTTCTTCTTTTCCGTACTTTTCTTCTAATAACTTACGGAAAATACGGAATGCTAGTGCAGGCTCTGTCGTTGTACCTGATTTGGAAATAACGTTAATAGAGAAGTCTTTACCTTCTAATACATCCATTAAATCTTTCATGTAAGTGGAGCTAATGTTTTGTCCAACAAATAGCACTTGTGGAGTTTTACGTTGTTCTTTAGATAGCGTGTTGTAGAAAGAATGGTTTAACATTTCAATTGCTGCACGTGCTCCTAGGTAAGAACCACCGATACCTACAACAAGTAAAATGTCAGAGTCATTTTTAATTTTTTCTGCGCATTTTTGAATGCGAGCGAATTCTTCTTTGTCATATTGAAGCGGAAGGTCTACCCACCCAAGGAAATCGTTCCCAGCTCCAGTTTTTTCGTGGATTGCGTGATGTGTTACTTTCACTGCATCACGTAAATAAGTGATTTCATGTTCACCGATGAAGGATAACGCTTTAGAATAGTCGAACGTTACATGTGTACTCATCTTTTTCCCTCCAATTATGGATATGTATTTCTGTATTCACTTTAGCGAAACTGAAGTTGTAAATCAAGCGATTCAACCATTGTAAACGTAACCAATATATATTTTTTAGAAAAAGTTCATTTTTTGCATAAAAATTCGCATTTTTCGGTATAGATGTATATACATCCTATTTCAAACATTTTTTATGTATAAAAACAACATAACTGCCCCATTCTATAAAAGAGTTAATTAACTCATCGCTTGCTCATGCTTCACAATTAAGGGGGGCTTTTTCATGAGTACTTTGCAACGTATCGCATTAGTCTTTACTGTAATTGGCGCTGTGAACTGGGGATTAATTGGGTTCTTCCAGTTTGACTTAGTGGCAGCCATTTTCGGTGGACAAAACTCAGCTCTTTCACGTATTATTTACGGCATCGTTGGTATTTCTGGGCTTATCAATCTTGGTTTACTCTTTAAACCATCAGAAAATCTTGGCACTCACCCAGAAACGAACGAGATTCGCTAGTCGGTATGTCTTTACTTCACCTCCGACATACGAATATGATTGCATGCAATCATATTTGCAAATATATATCATAAGAAAAAGTAAAAGAGGAACGCTCATATGCGTTCCTCTTTTACTTTGTTAACTCGGACTCTTCAATCCATTCTGTTAGCTTTTCTCGCAGCGTATTAAATCCGTTCTCAGATGGATTCGGTATAAGAATCCGTCCTTGTTTTCTTTTCGCCGCTTTTAACGATAAACTCATTTTTCTGTGTTCTTCATCAATTGAAAGTACTTTTACTTCTACTGTATCGCCGACTTTTAAAAAGTCATGAATATCCTTTACATATCCATTTGTAATTTCAGATATATGCACAAGTCCTTGTGTTTCTGCATCTAACGCTACAAATGCACCGTAATCTTGAATCCCAGTCACTTTCCCTGTTACAACCACTCCTGTTGTATATTGTTCTGACATATGAAACACTCCCATACGTTTACCATTTTCTCTACAATTGTAGATAGCAAAGCAGATGATTTATTGTTAAATATCCGATTAGTTAGTACGTACCCTAAGTAAAACTACTCAGAATACGCATACCTTATATTAGTAAATTATACCACTATGACAGAACGCATTCAAAATTCATGAAAAAATTTCCTTAAGTAAGTATAATTCTCCAATATTAGGGTAGAATACTAACACATGGCTTTCTAGTATTCCCCCCCTTTTATGGACAAAACGTATTGTGTTTTGTCCTTTTTTTATTCTCTACGAACCGTTCCATTCTCTTCATTGCTTCCATAAGTTGTTCAAGCGATGTTGCATACGAACAACGAATAAATCCTTCACCACTTTCGCCAAATACACTTCCAGGTACAACAGCCACTTTTTCTTCTAATAATAACTGTTCTGCAAATTCCGCCGAAGATAGTCCAGTTGAAGAAATAGAAGGAAAGACATAAAATGCTCCGCCCGGCACATGACATGTTAATCCCATTTCATTGAAAGATGTCGTCATAAAATTACGGCGTTTCTTATAACTATCTCTCATCCGAATTACTTCATCATTCCCCGCGCGTAACGCTTCAAGTGCTGCAAACTGAGACATCGTCGGTGCACACATCATGGAATATTGGTGAATTTTGAGCATTAATTCCGAAAAATAAACGGGAGCTGCAATCATACCAAGGCGCCACCCTGTCATCGCAAATCCTTTTGAAAATCCTGAAATTAAAATCGTATGCTCACGCATATTTTTAATACTCGCGAAACTTGTATATGCTTCGTCGTATACAAGCTCTGCGTAAATTTCATCAGATAATACGATTAAATTGTACTTCTCAACAATCACTGCTATTTCTTCAAGCTCGGACTTATTCAACATTGCACCTGTTGGGTTATTTGGTGAACAAAGTAAAATTGCCTTCGTTTTCGCTGTAATAGCTGCTTCAATTTGTTCTGGTTGTACTTTAAACTCATTTTCTAAAGTAGTCGCCACAGGAACTGGAACCCCTCCAGCTAAAGTTACGAGCGGTGCATAAGAAACAAAGCTTGGTTCAATAATAAGTACTTCATCATCAGGATTTATAATGGCGCGCATCGCTACATCTAACGCCTGACTCGCTCCAACTGTAACAATGATTTCATCGTTTGGATCATAAGATACTGCAAATTGTTTTTTTAGATACTTTGCTATTTCTTGACGGAGCTCCAATAATCCTGCATTTGCTGTATATGACGTATATCCTTGTTCTATAGAACGAATACATGCTTGCCTCACATTCCAAGGTGTAACAAAATCAGGCTCTCCTACCCCAAGAGAAATAACACCTTTCATATTTGCTGCTAAATCGAAAAACTTTCGAATACCAGATGGTTGTAGAGATTCTGCTGCTCTAGATAGTTCAAATTGCTTCATGGTGTCACCACAATTCGCTTATCATCATCGTTTTTTTCATAAATAATTCCCTCATGTTTATACTTCTTCAAAATGAAATGCGTTGTCGTAGAAACGACAGATTCAATTGTTGCTAATTTCTCAGAAACAAACATCGCTACTTCTCCCATTGTCTTTCCTTCTAATGTAATAGAAAGATCATATGTCCCTGACATTAAATACACAGACTTTACTTCTGAATAACGATAAATTTGTTCGGCAACTGCATCGAACCCAACGCCGTGCTTTGGTGTAACTTTCACATCGATCATTGCCGTTAAACCTGTATGTTCTTTCACCTTCGTCCAATCGATATGTGTGACATAATCCACGATAATCTTTTCCGCTTCTAATTTTTCAACCATTTTCTTTACTTCTTCTACTTCTATATTTAACAGCTTCGCTAATGTATCTACAGATAATCGACTACTTTTTTCAAGACAAGCTAATAATTCTAACTCCTTTTCTGTCACCACATAAATCATCCTTCCTTTTCGTTTGTGTCTAAATTATACAAATACACTTTCCAGTTTGAAAAGAAGATTTTTTTAGTGAATTATGTCAAAATAAGGTGAAACTTAATCAGTGGAAAAATGCGTGATAAAGCGAAAGGGGATGGAACCGTGAAACCAAAAGTTTATATTGCTGAACCAGTTCCAACATTTGTAGAAAACTATTTATCAGAACACTGTGATTATGAAAAATGGGAGCAAAATGAGAAGGTACCTCGTGATGTTCTACTAGAGAAAATACAAGATAAAGATGGTTTATTAAATTTTGGATCTGCTATTAATGAAGAATTATTGGAGGCGGCTCCTAACTTAAAAGTAGTAAGCAACATTTCTGTCGGTTACGATAACTTTGATTTACAAGCGATGGCAAAGCACAATGTCATCGGAACAAATACACCGTACGTACTAGATGATACAGTAGCTGACCTCGTTTTCGCTCTTATGTTATCTGCTGGTCGTCGTGTTTGTGAACTCGACTCCTACGTAAAAAATGGTGAATGGAATGCCGAAATTGGAAAAGAACACTTTGGTCTAGATGTACATCATAGTACAATCGGCATTATCGGTATGGGCCGAATTGGAGAAGCTGTTGCAAAACGAGCGAAATTCGGATTTGATATGGATGTTCTTTATTATAACCGTCGCCGAAAAGAAGAAGCTGAACAAAAATTCGACGCTACATATTGTGATTTACAGACACTACTCAAACAGTCTGACTTTATCGTTCTTCTTACTCCATTAACAGATGAAACGTATCACCTTATCGGAGAAAAGGAATTTTCATTCATGAAAGAAACAGCTATCTTCATTAATGCTTCCCGCGGGAAAACAGTCGATGAAGAAGCGTTAATCGATGCGTTAACTGAAAAGAAAATCTTTGCAGCAGGCATCGATACGTTTACACAAGAGCCGATTCAAAAAGACAATCCGCTCTTATCATTACAAAACGTTGTGACTTTACCACACATCGGATCTGCAACATTAAAAACTAGGCAGCAAATGGCTATGACCGCCGCTGAAAATTTAGTTGCAGGGTTACAAGGAAAAACACCACCGAATATTGTTCGCGGGTAATATGGAATAAACGAAAGGCAAGATGACATCGTCATCTTGCCTTTTTTTGTTAACATATTTTCTTTTCTCTTGGAGATGATATGAACAAAAATCAATGGAGTGACAAAAAATGAATCACGAATATACTTGTCCTTATTTCACTTTTTCCACTCGCGGCACTACGATTCATTACGAATTGTATGAACATGATAATAAAACGGAACGCCCTACTTTTGTGCTCGTTCACGGCTTTTTATCTTCCTCATTCAGTTACCGCCGTCTCATTCCTTTACTATCGAAAGAAGGAACCGTCATTGCTCTTGATTTACCACCGTTCGGAAAAAGTGATAAGTCTCATCTATTTAAGTATTCTTATCACAATTTAGCAACGATTATAATCGATTTAATTGAACACTTATCTCTCTCAAATATTGTGTTAGTTGGACATTCTATGGGTGGACAAATTTCTCTTTATGTAAACCGTATACGTCCTGAATTAATTTCAAAGACAATTTTACTATGTAGCTCGAGTTATTTAGCACGGGCAAACTTACCTTTAATGTATTCTTCTTATTTACCGTTCTTTCATTTATACGTAAAGAACTGGATTATACGGCGCGGCATCGTTCATAACTTAATGAATGTCGTTCATGATCATTCATTAATTGACGATGAAATGAAGGAAGGTTACTCTGCTCCTTTTTATGACAACCGTATATTCCCCGCTTTAACTCGTATGATACGAGATCGTGAAGGTGACTTATCTTCAACTGAATTACAAAAAATCGAAACACCTACGCTACTCATTTGGGGTGAAAAAGATCGCGTCGTTCCTGTACATGTAGGCCATCGTCTGCACAAAGATTTACCGAATTCGAAATTTATTTCTTACGAAAACACAGGACATTTACTACCTGAAGAAAAACCGGAACATGTTTATGAAGAAATTATCGCGTTTTCTGCGCAGTAATGTAAAAGGCTGTCGGAAATTCCGACAGCCTACAATGAACAACTTCCGCCTTCTTTTATTACGAGTAATTCCACAGCTAACTTCTCACATTTTTCAAGCGCAGGTACTTCTTCAAAAGACATAAAGTATATATGTTGAATCTTCTTTGCGATGTATTTCGGATCATCAAACACACTTGCGACGTTCACAACATCGCTCGCTTCTGTTTCATAAAACTCCGGTCCCATTTGAAACGGATCCCAATTCTTCACAACCTCTATCATCTTTTCATATGTACCCATTCGCTTCCCGCCTTTTCACTTTTTAATACTTTTCTTTATCCTATCACATCAGCTATTCTATAAGAAGAGAGAGAACTTTTATAACTTAACGGTTTTACAGAAGAAGGGGGCAAACTTATGCAACTATTTCATAAAACAGTCAATCGACGTGGAACTCATAGTATAAAATGGGATACATATAAAAACGAAGAACTTATCCATGCTTGGATTGCGGATATGGATTTTGAAGTACCACAACCAATTCAAACTGCTTTAAAGAAACGTATCGAGCATCCTATTTTCGGCTATACACTTCCTCCCGAAAATATTGGCGATATTATTTGTAACTGGACAAAAAAACAGTACAACTGGGATATTCAAAAAGAATGGATTGTCTTTAGCGCCGGAATCGTTCCAGCCCTTAGTACGAGCATACAGGCCTTCACAAAGGAAAACGAATCCGTTCTCGTACAACCACCTATTTATCCCCCATTTTTCGAAATGGTCACAACAAATAACAGACAATTATGCGTAAGTCCATTACAGAAACAAAATGATACATATGCGATAGACTTCGAGCATTTAGAAAAGCAATTTCAACAAGGCGTCAAACTCATGCTTCTTTGCAGTCCTCACAATCCGATAGGGCGTGTTTGGAAGAAAGAGGAACTAACAAAGCTTGGATCTTTATGTACCAAATATAATGTAATCGTTGTCGCAGATGAAATTCATTCCGATATTATTTACGCAGATCATACACATACACCGTTCGCTTCTTTATCTGAAGAATTAGCCGCGCGCACGATTACTTGTATGGCTCCGAGTAAAACATTTAATATCGCGGGATTACAAGCATCGATTATTATCATTCCGAATGAAAAACTCCGTCAAGCCTTTACATCCATCCAATATAGACAAGGCTTCCACGGATTAAATATATTCGCCTATACAGCGATGCAAAGTGCCTATACAGAATGTAACGATTGGCTAAATGAAATTCGATTCTATATAGAAGATAACGCTAAGTTCGCTTGTGAATATATTAAAGATCACATACCTACTCTTTCCGTAACGAAGCCAGAAGGTAGCTTTTTATTATGGATTGATTGTTCTGCCCTAAACCTTTCTCAAGACGAGCGCACTAAATTGCTTGAGGAAAAAGGGAAAATTATCGTTGAACCTGGTGAGAAATACGGATTAGGCGGCGAAGAACATATTCGAATTAACATCGGCTGTCCAAGATCTGTTTTAGAAGAAATTTTAAATAGACTGCGCCATACGTTTTCATAATAAAAAGGAGGCTATTTGGGACAACTTCCTTTGTCAAATTTTGTCGGTAAGTCGATATATTTTAAAAATCGCTCATATATTTTGAGTTACGGTCGATATATCTCAATAATCGCTGATATCTTTTCACTTACACTACACAAAAAAGCTACCATGCACGGTAGCTTTTACTTTTTCTTCATATCCGACGCTTTTTTTACAATGACACCACAAGCAATTCGATCACCTGATTTACCTGTCGGTTGTGTCATACCATCATCAGCGTTTTCCGTAATAATAATAGACGCTCCATCTTTTCTATGAATCGTCGTTTTTCCTTCTTCAAGCGTTATATGCGGTGCATCAATTTCTGCTTTAATTTTCCCAGAACCGTCTGCAATTACGTTCGGTAAATCACCGTTTTCTGCACCCTTCGGATTGAGTAGTCCATGCTTTTTATCATCTGGATTAAAATGATTTCCAGCTGATTCAAAACGAGGTGCTTTACACTCTCCAATTTCGTGTACATGTAGTCCGTGCGGGCCTGGCGCGAAACCTTCCCCTTTAATCGTAATTTTCACTCCGCTTGTTTGCTGAGTTACTTTCGCAGTCCCCACTTCATCACCTGAAGCATTATGTAATTTCACGTCAATTTCTTTCGGCTTTCCTTGGTCACAACCTGCCATCAGAAATAGTAAACAACAACTGAAAAAAAGCCGTTTTTTCATTTCATTCCCTCCAAAATACATTCTGCCCTTAGATTGTCCGAGCATAGAGGGAAACATACAAAAATGAGTTACTGTTTCTTTTCAGCTAACAGCTTTTCTTCAACTTTCTGTAATCGCTCTGCTTCTCGTTTTGATACACGAATGAACATACGCCACGTAGCAATCGCACCGATGATAAATAGAACACAAACAATCCCTGGAATAATATATTCTGTTTTATCTTCCGGAAAATATAAAGGCATCATACGGAACACTCCTTATTATAGGATTCGAAAAAACATCAGAATTTTCTGTTATATTAATTTAAATTATAGTTGAACTGATTCATATTCTCAAGGGTCGTTCCGAAAGCGAATGATTTCTTTGACTCCTTCCCGTACTTTCCTTACTATAAACTTGAGGTGAAAAATATGAGAGAAACATTTGAAATTGGCGAAATCGTTACTGGTATTTATAAAACAGGAAAATACATTGGCGAAGTTACAAATAGCCGACCTGGCAGTTACGTCGTAAAAGTATTAGCTGTTTTAAAACATCCGGTGCAAGGTGACTTACATAACGTGAAACAAGCTGACGTACCATTTTTCCACGAAAGACGTGCTTTAGCTTTCCGTGAACAGACGAACATTCCAGAACAAATGGTGAAGAAATATGAAGGAGAAATTCCAGATTATACAGATTCACTCAAATTAGCATTAGAAACTCAAATGAATTCATTTGCTGAAGATGATTCACCTTTTGCGGTTCGTAGTCTAGAAACATTAGAGCAGTTAAAAAAAGACTACAAACTTTAAAAAAACAAAACGACCAAATTACATACTGTGCAATTTGGTCGTTACTGTGTGCTCACTTTCTTTAACACTTTTGAAAAATCAACGAGTTCGCCTAATGTTGGAGGTGCTGGTTTCACTAAATACTCTTTATCTTTTTCTACTAATTTAAAAATATTATACGTCGTCATCGCATCATCTAGCGCACAATGATGCTTACCCGTCCCTACTTTTCCATACGCTTCAATTGCTTTCCACAATCCTGTTTGATTTCTCTCACCAAAAAACTTCTTATACTCAAGCGATAAATCACGGCACTGTCCTAGGAACGGAAAATCTACCCCTGCTTTTTCACAATTATGCTTCAACACTTTCATATCCATATTTCCCCACGTAACAATGGTCGGTTTACATCTCTTTTCATATTCTGCGAGTTTTTCAACGAGTTCTGAAAATGAAATCCCTTTATCTACGACTTCTTGTTTAATCCCTAAAAATTTCTTACATCGATCCGTTAAAGAAGGAAAAGTCTTCGGCCTAACATGAGCTGAATACGTATCTTCTACCTTACAGCCAACAACCGAAACGAGTCCTACCTCAATAATCTCCGGGAAAAATCCTTTTGGTTTTTTTCTGTGCTGGGGCATCGTAAACTCAAAATCCAAAAATAAAAATCGTTGTTCATCCATACGATCCCTTCCTTATCATCTTTGTCATTCCTTTCTATTTGACACTCCTACACGAACAAGCTCGAATGCTAATTCCATTTTAAATATTCAGATTGGATGTATCTTATATATATGTCAAATACCCGCAAATATTTTTAAAAATACGAAAAAGTAACAGTTGCAGAAAATATAACAAAATAAGCCCTTTCATTTACATCCGACAATTTTCTAATTTATAATGACGTTATGTGTGTTTCATCTAGTTAATTTTTGACACACTAAGAAAAGTGAATGAAAGGAGATGAGAGTTTTGCACGAAACAACGCAAGAGCTCGCAAATTGGCAGTATTATTTTGCTATCGCAGTCTTTTTAATTACATATGCCATTATTATTTCTGAAAAAATTAACCGCGCTGTCATCGCACTTCTCGGTGCAGCACTCATGGTAATTATGGGGGTCGTTGATTTACACAACGCCTTTACGAAACATATTGAATGGGGGACGATTACACTACTCATCGGTATGATGATTTTGGTGAACATTACGAGTAAATCGGGCGTCTTCCAATACGTTGCCATTAAAGCAGCAAAAGGAGCGCAAGGAAATCCAATTAAAATTTTAATTTCACTTTCCTTACTTACTGCGCTTGGTTCCGCATTTTTAGATAACGTTACAACTGTACTTCTTGTTGTTCCAGTTACTTTATCTATTACGCGCATACTGCAAGTAAATCCTGTTCCTTATTTACTTTCTGAAATTATTTTTTCAAACATTGGGGGAACAGCAACATTAATTGGTGATCCACCTAATATTATGATTGGTTCTGCAAATAAGCATTTAGACTTCAATGCATTCTTGATAAACTTAGCGCCAATCGTAATTATTATTATTGCAGTGACAGCAGTCATACTTTACTTCATGTACCGTAAACAATTAATTGCTGATCCTGTACAAGTTAAGAAATTAATGAGCCTAGATGAAAAACAATACATTAAAGATCCAGTATTAATGAAAAAATCTTTAACAGTACTTGGACTTACAATTGTAGGTTTCATGACTCATTCGATTTTCCACATTGATGCAGCTATCATCGCTTTAACTGGTGCTACTGTACTTATGCTAATTGCTGTGAAAGAACATGAAATTGAAGAGGTATTTGCAAGTGTAGAATGGGTAACAATCTTCTTCTTCGCAGGACTATTCGTACTCGTTGGAGGACTTATCGATATCGGCCTTATTAAAATGCTAGCTCAAAAAGTAATTGGCATAACAGGCGGAGATATTTCTTACGCATCTATCCTTATTTTATGGGTGTCTGGTATCGCCTCTGCAACAATTGATAACATCCCATTCGTTGCAACAATGATCCCACTTATTAACGATATGGCAGTTGGGCTAGGTTTATCACCTTCTGACGCACAAATCGACGTATTATGGTGGGCATTAGCATTAGGTGCTTGTCTGGGCGGAAACGGAACATTAATCGGAGCTTCAGCTAACGTAATTGTCGCAGGTATCGCAAGCCGCGAAGGACATAAATTTAGCTACATGGACTTCCTAAAAGTCGGTTTCCCAATTATGATCGTTTCATTAATCATTTCTCATATTTATATTTATTTACGCTACCTTATGTAGTAGAAAAAGCGCTCTGATAATCAGGGCGCTTTTTTCATTACACATATTTAAAATAGACCTAATCGTTATACCTCACCGGCTCATTTCGAATAATGAACAAGTGAATCGGCAAGAACACCGAAAATGTGATGACATGAATAATCGTAAATAATATAGAGTTCGTTCCATATCTGTCTAAGATAGCGTAGATGAGATAAATGGACAACACAATCGATACAGCTGTTGCTATTAAATATAAAATTGGTACGAAATTAAAAATGAAACATGCGACATATATACCGAATACTTTCCATCCTGCTTCTTCTTTCAAGAAATCTGGTAATTTATCTTTCGCTAAATCACCCCATATTTTACTATTTAAAAAAGGAATAAATGCAAGAACGCCATCCGTTGCACCGTCATTTTTCGCCATCGTATACAGTGCAAAAGCCGTTAACAAATACGCAATAACTGCCCAAATCAATATAACAAGAATAAACGCAAAACTAAGAGCAAAGAAACCTGCTAGTAAACCTTGATCTTCCATCTTATCCTCTCCTCTCTACTCTCAACATATTTCGTTGCATTGCAAGTTATGTTTTAAAATTCAACCAAACTCTCTGTATAATAATAGGAGTAAGATAATAAGAGAGGAGAACGAACCTATGCATCCATTTGTAAAAGCATTACAAGAGCACTTCACAGCAAATCAAAATCCGGAAAAAGCAGAACCGATGGCACGTTATATGAAAAATCACTTCCCATTTCTCGGTATTCAAACGCCTGAAAGAAGACAATTATTGAAAGACGTCATCCAAATACATACTCTCCCAGATCCAAAAGACTTCCAAATTATCGTACGTGAGCTGTGGGATTTACCAGAACGAGAATTTCAGGCAGCCGCACTCGATATGATGCAAAAATATAAAAAGCATATAAACGAAACGCATATCCCCTTCTTAGAAGAACTCATTGTAACAAAATCTTGGTGGGACACCGTTGATAGCATCGTCCCTACATTTTTAGGCAATATCTTTTTAAAACATCCGGAATTAATTTCTGCCTATATTCCAAAATGGATCGCATCAGATAACATATGGTTACAACGCGCCGCTATTTTATTCCAGCTGAAATATAAACAAAAGATGGATGAAGAACTTCTTTTTTGGGTCATCGGACAACTGCATTCTTCAAAAGAATTTTTCATTCAAAAAGCGATTGGATGGGTCCTTCGCGAATATGCAAAAACAAAGCCCGATGTCGTTTGGGAATACGTGCAAAATAACGAGCTTGCTCCGCTCAGTAAACGTGAAGCAATTAAGCACATTAAAGAAAATTACGGAATAACTAACGAGAAAATAGGTGAGACTCTATCATAGATAGACGCGTTCCTCTATTGAGATTTAAAAAAGAACGTGTTAGAATATGTTCATTATTATTAATATAAGTAGCGATGACGGACTTATAAGTACTTGCACAAAAAGCGATTCAGGGATAGTGAAAGCCTGAAGCCGCAAGGAAACGGCAGTCTCGAGCAATACGTGATAAAGTGGATGCATCTTTTGTGTATCAACTAGGGTGGAACCGCGGGCAAACGCTCGTCCCTAGGCAATTAAGCCTTGGGATGAGCGTTTTTTTATGTTTTTCAAAGCATATACTGCTCGTTTCACAAGTTACCTGAGCACGTCATCGCCAATACGTTAACTTTCAAAAGGAGGATTTTATTATGTATTCAATGGAACAAGTAGTAAACTTAGCGAAACATCGCGGTTTTGTTTTCCCTGGTTCTGAAATTTACGGTGGTCTTGCAAACACTTGGGATTACGGTCCACTTGGAATCGAATTAAAAAATAACGTTAAAAAAGCTTGGTGGAAAAAATTCATTCAAGAATCTCCATACAACGTTGGTTTAGACGCAGCTATTTTAATGAACCCAAAAACTTGGATCGCTTCTGGTCACGTTGGTAACTTCAACGATCCAATGATCGACTGTAAAAAATGTAAAGCGCGTCACCGTGCTGACAAATTAATTGAAGATGCATTAGATGCAAAAGGCATCGAAATGGTTGTTGATGGTCTTACTTTCGACCAAATGGCTGACTTAATGAAAGAACATGAAGTAAAATGTCCTGATTGCGGTAGTGAAGAATTCACTGAAATCCGTCAGTTCAACTTAATGTTCAAAACATTCCAAGGTGTTACAGAGTCTAGCACAAACGAAATCTTCCTTCGTCCAGAAACAGCACAAGGTATTTTCGTAAACTTCAAAAACGTACAACGCTCTATGCGTAAAAAACTTCCATTTGGTATTGGCCAAATCGGTAAGAGCTTCCGTAACGAAATCACGCCTGGTAACTTCACATTCCGTACACGTGAATTCGAACAAATGGAACTTGAATTCTTCTGTAAGCCTGGTGAAGATTTAGAGTGGTTCGCATTCTGGCGTGAAACTTGTAAGAACTGGTTACTTTCACTTGGTATGACGGAAGAAAGCATGCGTCTTCGTGACCACGGTGAAGAGGAGTTATCTCACTACAGTAACGCAACAACTGATATTGAATTCAAATTCCCATTCGGTTGGGGCGAACTATGGGGCGTTGCATCTCGTACAGACTTCGATTTAAAACGTCACATGGAACACTCTAACGAAGACTTTAACTATATCGATCCACAAACGAATGAGCGTTACGTACCGTACTGCATCGAGCCATCTTTAGGTGCTGACCGCGTAACATTAGCATTCTTATGTGATGCATATGAAGAAGAGCAATTAGAAAACGATTCTCGTACAGTTCTTCGTTTCCACCCTGCTTTAGCACCATACAAAGCAGCTATCTTACCATTATCTAAAAAGCTATCTGAAGGTGCTACTGAAGTATTCGCAGAATTAGCGAAAGACTTCATGGTAGACTTTGACGAAACTGGTTCTATCGGTAAACGTTACCGTCGTCAAGACGAAATCGGTACACCATTCTGTATCACTTACGACTTCGACTCAGTTGAAGACAAAGCTGTTACAGTACGTGACCGTGACACAATGGAACAAGTTCGTATGCCAATTAGCGAACTAAAAGGTTTCTTAGAGAAGAAAATCCAGTTCTAATTATAAAAAAGAGGCGCTCTATTGAGCCGCCTCTTTTTTACTTTTCACGTTTTTCTTTAATTGCTACTGTACATCTTGAAATACATAATAAATCGTCATTCTCATCAATGATGCGCACATCCCAAACCATCGTTGAATGTCCTCTATGTATCGGTGTTCCGATTGCTGTTACCATTCCATCTTTCTTTGATCGAATATGGTTTGCATTAATTTCTAGACCGAAACAAATGCATTTCTCTTGATCAATTAAATTGTATGAACCGACGCTTGCTACTGTTTCCGCTAACGCAAGAGATGCACCACCGTGTAAAAAACCAAACGGCTGATGTGTACGTTCATCAACAGGCATCGTAGCAACTACCTTATCTTCTGTCATCTCTAACAACTCAATTCCAAGTGAATCCATTAAAGTTTTTGCCATATCGTTTCCCCCTTCTCTCACTTTAATTAAATGTATAATTTTACCTATTTACTTTCAAACTACGTATAACACTTATATAAGGAGGTTTCACCTAAATGAAACAGAAATTTTTTATACTATCGCTTATGTTCTCCTTGCTGACTATTGTACCAAATTGTGCACTAGCAGCCAAAGCATCCAACCTGACAATCGATGTTCAGACTGTCACGCAAAAAGGTAAGAAACCTTATATAGAATATCAAATCAATAGGCCTTCGTTTCATAACTTTTCCGATTCTAAGTTTCAAAATAAGCTAAATTTCTATTACAAAAAATCTACTGACAAATTTAAAACAAGATTAGAAAAAGACGCAAAAAAATATTATAAAGAAACAGAAGGATCTAGTACACCATTTCATCCGTACGTGGCGAATGTTGATTATAAAGTCTCCTTAAATAAACCACCTTTGCTCAGCCTATATTTGAATTACTATCAATATACAGGCGGAGCACACGGTCTTTATACGTGGAAGGCTAACACATTTGATTTAAAAGAAAAAAAGTTACTACACTTAGACGATTTATTTCAACAAGAAGATAAATATAAAGAAGTAATTCGTGCTGAGATTGTAAGACAAATTAAACAAAATGAAGGTATTTATTTTCCTGATGCAACTGAAAAAGTCATGAGCACGAAAAAGTTTCATTTCTTTTTAGAACCGAACAATCTCGTCATTTATTTCCCTTTATATGAAATTGCGCCTTATTCAAGCGGCATTCCACAATTTCGTATTCCATATACGTTGCTAAGAGAGTATTTGAAGCCTTCTTATCAAAATATTTTAATTGACAACAAGTAAATAGTTTCGCTACGATAATGTTAACCTAAAAACAACAGGAGGTTAACATTATGAGAAGATTTCATGTTTTAGATTTAGCATTAGCCGCCATGTTCGTCGCTCTTATGGCCATTGGTGCAAATATTGTATCTTGGGCACCATTCCTGCAAGTAGCGGGCATCCCATTATCTATGCAACCATTTTTCGCAATTTTAGCAGGGCTTCTTCTTGGAAGTAGACTTGGTGCATTATCAATGACTGTTTACATGCTCGTTGGAGTAGCAGGTGCACCAATCTTCGCTAACTTCAAAGCTGGATTTGGAGCACTTTTAGATCCTACTGGTGGCTTTATTATTGCATTTATTATCGTTGCTTACGTATCAGGAAAACTAGTAGAACAAAAGGAAAAACCGACATTCAGTACATTTGCAATTGCTTCGTTCACAGGAATCATTTTAACGTATATTATCGGTACTACTTATATGTACGGGGCAGTCAACCTCTTCATGGGTGGCAATATGAGTTATAAAGCTGCATGGATGATTATGATGTGGTTTGCAGTAAAAGATATTGTGTTTACAATAATCGGTGCTATTATCGCACCTCGCATATACTATGCTGTACGTCGTTCTGCTTATCAGCATTCTCATTCGACGATTTCATAATAAAAAAGAGTTATCTTACTATGTTAAGATAACTCTTTTTTTCATTTTCGACAATATACGACACATATTAGAAATGATTTTTGTTATGCTAATTCAGCAAATCTTATATTTCAACATCTAATTAGAACAATATTTTGGAGGAAAATCAGTGAATCTATCAAAAAATACACTTATTAAAGTAAGTGTCGGAGTACTATCTTTATTTTTCATACTAGGTATGAGTATCGGTTACAAATTATATGGAAATAGCGAGTTAGGAATGTCATATACCTTTGGAAACGGCCTAGCATTTTTCTTTTTAATTCTTACTATAGTTAGTTTATGCGCGGCTTTAATCTTTATTGTTATTGGGTTAATTAAGAAAGTGAAAAAATTACCAGCAAAAAAATCTGTAGCAACATCTATAATATTATTTGTTACATCAATTATATCCATTATCGTTCTTCTCTTTACGATAACAAAAGTGACAAATATGGAGGAGGAATATCAAGCTCTTCAAGCACAAAAGAAAAAAGAAGCTAGTTACTTAGTTGCCGCAGCATCTTTTTATAATAATATAAATACCTTTAATTATGCAGCGTCGTACGTATTATCCGAGTATTCAACTACATGGTCAAATGCAATAGATAAAAGACAAGACTTCAATAATGCACTAAGTTCTAAGAGAACAGAAATTGACGGAATGATTACAACCGTTGATACGTTTTATAGCACAATGGGAAATGATTTAAAGTTAGTTTCTGAAGCCGCAAAAGAACAGCCTAATAAGTATAAAGAAACCTATGAAGAATATAAAAAAATATACGGGATTATCACGGCGCTTAACGAACAAGCCCAATCTCCAAGTGGCAGCTTAATTTCATTTAATCAAAATGTTAATGCATTGATTCAGGAATACAAAAAAGCAGCTGGAAATATTAATATTGCTATTACTGATGAAATTAAATCCAAAGCTAATGAGCTAAAGCCCACTGATAAAAATTAAAGACACTCTCTCCAGAGTGTCTTTTTTATCAAAAAATCCCCTTTTAGATTAAGCAGTAAATACGTTCCTTTACCGCCCATCCAACAGGGGATTATATCACTATATTAAGACTCTTGATTCGTTTGTTCTTCTAAAATTTTCTTCATCATCGTAACCATGTCATCACGTAATTCTGGGTGTTGCAGTGCCATTTCGATTGTCGTTTGAACGAATCCTAGCTTTTCACCTACGTCGTAGCGCTTTCCTTCGAAATCGTAAGCGAATACACGTTGAATTTCGTTTAAGCTTTGAATAGCATCTGTTAACTGGATTTCACCACCAGCACCAACATGTTGTTGTTCTAAGAACATGAAGATTTCAGGTGTTAAAACGTAACGTCCCATAATTGCTAAGTTTGAAGGTGCTGTACCTGCTGCTGGTTTCTCAACGAAATTGCGAACTTGGTAACGACGTCCTTCTTGCTCTAACGGATCAATAATTCCGTAGCGGTGTGTTTCGTCTTCTGGAACCGTTTGTACACCAATAACAGAAGAAAGCGTTTTATCATATTCTTCAATTAATTGACGTAAACATGGTTTTTCAGCTTGAACGATATCATCACCTAATAAAACAGCGAATGGCTCATCACCGATGAATTTACGTGCACACCAAACAGCGTGACCTAATCCTTTTGGTTCTTTTTGACGGATATAGTGAATGTCTACCATTTTTGAAGAAGCCTGTACTTTTTCAAGTAACTCATACTTTTTCTTTTCTAATAAGTTTTGCTCTAACTCAAATGCATTATCAAAATGATCTTCAATAGAACGCTTCGTTTTACCAGTAACGATAATAATATCTTCGATTCCTGATTTTACTGCTTCTTCTACAATGTATTGGATAGTTGGTTTATCAACAATCGGTAACATTTCTTTTGGCATTGCTTTTGTAGCTGGTAAAAAACGTGTTCCTAATCCAGCTGCTGGGATTATCGCTTTTCTTACTCTTTTCATCACAAAATACCCTCTCTTCTGTCAGAATCAATAACGATTATTTCCTTACATAGAACAAAAGGGAGATTTCGCTCCCTTTTGTTTCCTACTACTTAAAATTACTTTATATTATAAACGATTCATAATATCTTCTTTAATAGTAAGTAACTTTTGTTCACTATTTTGTAAAGAATTATCTTGAACACCGAAGTAGAACTTGATCTTCGGTTCAGTTCCAGATGGACGTAGGCAGAACCAAGAACCATCTTCTAATTGATATTTTAACACATTTGATTTCGGTAAGTGAATCTCTTCTTTATGTCCATCTTGTAAAGATGTAATGATGCTCGCTTTATAGTCTTCAACTGCTACAACTGTTAAGCCAGCTACTTCTTTCGGAGGATTTTCACGGAATGTTGCCATCATTTCTTGAATTTGTTCTGCTCCATCTTTTCCTTTTAGCGTTAACGATACAAGATCTTCACGGAAGAAGCCGTACTTCTCAAACACTTCTAATAGACCATCGTATAACGTTTTACCTTGTGATTTGTAGTATGCAGCTACTTCACATGCAAATAGAACAGATTGTACTGCATCTTTATCACGGCAGAATGGACGGATTAAATAACCATAGCTTTCCTCATAACCAAATTGGAATTCGTATTGGCCGCTTTCTTCATACTGTTTAATTTTCTCACCGATAAATTTAAATCCAGTTAACGTATCAACTGTATCTAAACCATATGCTTTCGCGATTGTACGGCCAATTTCAGACGTTACGATTGTTTTTAATACAACACCGTTCTCTGGAAGCGTTCCGTTTTCTTTCTTTTGAGATAATAAGTAATCAAGCATTAATGCACCTGTTTGGTTACCCGTTAATACTTGGAACTCACCATCATGATTACGAACTGCTACACCAAGGCGGTCTGCGTCAGGATCTGTTGCGATTAACACATCTGCGCCTACCTTCTCACCGTCACGAATTGCATACTCAAACGCTGCATGCTCTTCTGGGTTCGGTGATTTCACTGTAGAGAAATTCGGATCTGGTAACTCTTGCTCTTTTACAACTGTTACATCTGTAAATCCAACTTCTGCTAAACCACGGCGTACAGAAAGATTTGATGTTCCGTGTAGTGGTGTGAAGACGATTTTTAAGTCTTTCCCAACCTTTTGTACCATTTCTTTATTAATAATGACATTGTTCAATTCTGCAGCATATGCATCATCTACTTCTTGTCCAATCATATGTAATAAACCGTCAGCTTTTAATTGCTCTACATCAGCAACTTCAACTGTTAATTCATCTTCTACTGCGTTTACGTAGCTAATTAATTCATCAGCTTCTTTTGGAGGCAATTGCCCACCATCTTCACCGTATACTTTATAACCGTTATATTCAGGCGGATTATGGCTTGCCGTAAGAACGATTCCACTCACTGTATGTAAATGACGAACTGCGAAAGAAAGCACTGGCGTTGGACGTAAGCTTTCAAACACATATGTTGTAATACCATGTGCACCAAGTGTAGCTGCTACTTCCATTGCGAACTCAGGTGATTTATGGCGAGAATCATACGCTACAACAACACCGCGCTTCTTCGCTTCTTCACCTAACTTTTCAATAAACTTCGCTAATCCTTGTGTTGCTTTACGAACTGTATATACGTTCAAACGGTTCGTACCAGCACCAAGTTCACCACGCATACCACCTGTGCCAAATTCTAGATTTTTATAAAAGCTGTCCTCGATTTTTTTCTCATCTTGCTTCATGTTTTCTAACTGTTCTTTTAGTTCTGCGTCTAACTCTGCATATGAAAGCCAGCGACTAAATTCTTGTTTCCAGTTCATATTTCTATCTCCTCTCGCTTGTCATACCTTTATTATATGAAAAAAACAACCTGTATCTCAATATTTTTTACAATCTAACAGGATTTTACTAGGAATATTTGTATACACTATGATTAAATACTCCACTAAAGGGAATGAGGATTATGCAAGAATGGGGCTTGTCAGAAGAGCTCAAAATACAAACAAAGCAAATGATTGAAATTGCTGAAAAAGAATTATCAATTATGAGGCAAGCAATTGATAAAGAAGATGAATGTATTTTGTGCAAGATGGAAGATATTCATCATATGTTAGCAAATGTACAAACACTGGCAGCTACATACTATATTCAAGCGTATTTATCACCTTATACGGAAAGCTCACAGTTCATTACAACAGCTGTCCAACATTTAAGCGCCCGAAAACATGGTGCTCTTATTGTTGTGGAACGAAACGAGACACTTGAATCTTGTATTCAAACTGGAACAACGTTAAACGCTCATTTAACCGCACCACTGCTCGAGTCGATTTTTTATCCAGGTAACCCTCTTCATGACGGAGCCGTTCTCGTTAAAAATAATCATATTGTTTCAGCTGCTAATATCCTTCCATTAACAAGAAGCACAGAAGTTGATCCTGAGCTAGGAACACGTCACAGAGCTGCAATTGGTTTATCAGAAAAAAGCGATGCACTTATTTTAGTTGTCTCTGAAGAAACGGGCCGCACTTCATTTGCTTTAAACGGGACGTTATATACAATTTCTTTATAAAGTGAAATTACATCAGCCGTAACACCACATATATCAATAAAAAGGCTGTTCCAAAATGTAGGAACAGCCTTCTCTTATAATCTTATTCTTCGCCGAAACGTTCAACAAGTGTTGCAAGTGTACGTACCATTGCACCTGTTGCTCCAGCTGGTCCTAAATCATGCGCTCCTGATGATTCAGATGTTCCAGCGATGTCTAAGTGTACCCAAGGTGTATCTTCAGCGAATTCACCTATGAATGTACCTGCCATAACCGCATGTCCTTCGCGGCCTGGTGAGTTATTTAAATCAGCAAACTTACTGTTTCTCACGCGCTCTTTATCACGATCAAAAATCGGTAATTGCCAAATAGATTCATCTGTTTCCATAGATGCCTCTAGTACTTGCTCAAACAACTCTTCATTGTTTGTCATCGCACCTGTCGTATGATTTCCAAGTGCAACAATTACACCACCTGTTAATGTCGCAACATCAATCAAATAGTTTGCACCTAATTTTTTCGCATACGTAATACCGTCAGCTAATGCTAAGCGACCTTCTGCATCTGTATTTAATACTTCAATTGTTTTTCCGCTCATAGATGTGATTACATCGTCTGGCTTAAATGCTGTACCACTTACAACGTTATCTGTTGATGGAATAACAGCGATCACATTTTGCTCTGGGCGAAGTTCACCGATAATTTCCATCGCACCTAATACAGCAGCTGCACCGCCCATATCACCTTTCATACCGACCATACCTTCACGTGGTTTTAAAGAATAACCACCTGTATCATATGTGATTCCTTTTCCAACGAATCCAATAACATCTGTCCACTCTTCTTTTCCTTTATAAATAAGAGCGATCATTTTTGGTGGCTCTACACTACCTTGGTTTACTGCAAGTAATGCACCCATACCAAGCTCTTCCATCTCTTCTTTCTCAAGAACTTTATAATCCATATCATACTTTTCCGCTAACTCAACAGCATACTCAGCAAGCTTTGTTGCTGTTAATACGTTTGGCGGCATATTTACAAGTGTACGAGCTGAATTTGTTGCACGTCCATGTACGTAGCCAACTGTTAATGCCGCTTCAATTTCCTGTGCATCTTCCGCTGTAATAGCCGTAAACTTTTCTAACTCTACACGATCCTTTTTATCTGATTTATACGTTTGTAACTCATATGTACCAAGGCCTTGTACTTCTGCCGCAATATGAGCGACATCAATCGCGTCTAATTTCTCTGTTACGAAAGAATCAAGTAAGATTGCTGCATCTTGTACTTTTGCTGCTTGCAGTGTTTTAAACGTCTTACCAAGAGCCGAACGTAATGTTTCTGTCGTATAAGATTCTTTCTTACCTAAACCAACGAAATAATAACGTTTCACATCTGTTTTTCCTAAACTATGTACTTTTGAAATAGCTTTCTTCTTCGTAGAAAGTTCTTTCTCTTCTAATAAAACTTGTAATTGTCCTTCAAACGCTTTGTCCAGTTCTTGTACAAAGCTACTCGTTTTCTCTTCCTCAAATAAGGCAACAACCACCGCTTCATGGCTTGCTAATTCTTTTTGTACTTGGAACATGTTCAGACCCCCTAAATTTCTCTACTCTACCTTTATTATAACTTTATTTTCGATAAAATGCGACAATTCTAACTTCTGTTACATTCTATCTAGTCCCTATTTCCTCCAATATAAAATAAAAAAAGTCTAGCGCAATTACCACTAGACTATCTTTGTTTTAAATATTGTCCGCGAAACACTTGCATCGTCTCATCTTGGTTTAACATCGTTAACTCTTCTTCTGAAAACTTACCATTTCCTATCTTAACTACATATACATTTACTTTTTTCTTACCCCATTGGCTATAAACATCTTTCACCGTATCATAGTACAAATCAAGACGGTTTCCTTTTATTGCACCGCCCTTATCAGCTACTACACCATACCCATAACCTGGTACGAATAAGATTGTTCCAATTGGGAATACGCGTAAGTCCGCTGCGATTGTGGAATATAAATCCCTTTTCGCCTTAACACCTGAATATGTAATACCATACTCCGGATGTCCCGGCCTCTTACCAGTTGACTCAATTCCCGACGTATAACCTGTTGCTGTCATTTCAATTGAACGATATTTAGACCAGTCGTTTGCCTGCTCTAAAGCATTTATCACTTCTTTACTCGGAGCAACATTTCTCTTAACTTCTGCTGCATGTACTTCTTTTGCACTCGTTCCCTCATACTTCTGTACAATCTCTAATAAAGAAACTCCTGTGAAAGCATTCCATGTTACGCATAATGCAATTGCAAGTAAACAAGTCATCATAATGCGAATACAATATCGTTTTAACATTTTTATATTCCACACTCCTTCATCGTTAATCATTCCCTATACGATGAAGGAATATGCAAAAAAATAATCTCCAATTGCATTGGAGATTAAAACATTTGATATCCGCTTTTCCGAAGTTTCTTAATTACGATTCCCGCTAAAGCAGCACCTACCAATCCAGTAGATAAAATAAACACATCTGCTTGTCCTAAATGCGATACACTTGTCCCAAATGAAGAAAATGTTTCTTTTGGCTTTGAAAAATAATCCCACACACTTGCCTTATTAATAATAAGTATACAAACAATTGGATACACAATAACCATTACCCATGTCGCTCGCAATATCATATTGAGTAAAAATCCAATTCCAAAAAACAAAATAAAAAATAACATCATTGAAATAAGTAGTACCGGTATACTCACTCTTTCTCCCTCTCCTTCGTATGCGCTGTAAATACGTGATAGGCCGTATAACCAAACTGCTCTCCTGGATTTAATGTTTTGTCCATTTCAAGATGTAATTCTGACTTTCTTTCTAACAAATATGTAATAAGCACAGACGTATTTGGATCGTCCGCAATCGTATCTGGATGTAGAAATGCTACTTCAGACAATTCCTTCTCCTGTACAATAATGTTTTCCCCTTCAGGTTCCAAAAGGAAAATAATCATATTATCACTAATCTCATTGTGAATTACGCCCGATCGAACACCAATGATCCCCTTCACATGAGCGACAATACCTGTCTCTTCTAACACTTCGCGTTTCACAGCTTCATCAATCGTCTCACCTTCATTTACAAAACCAGCCGGTAAAGACCATTTCCCCTTTAATCCACTGTATTTTTTCTTAACGAACAGCCACCTTCCATCTTTTGTAGCTACTAGGCCACTGACAGCTAACCACACTTTCCCTCGTTTCTCCATGATGTCATACCCTCCTCCACTAGAACGGACAGAATATTCTTTCTTTTTTATATATTATACTATATTTTTGAAATGAAAAAAGCAGAAACAGCTCTTAGCCGTTTCTGCTTTTTCTACTATATATTAAAAGAACTTTAATTTACCTTTTTTAAGAACTAATAAAGGTCCACCTAATAAGAATAGGTAACGGTTATCGATAACTTTCTTCATGAAAGAAGCTTTCCAACCTGTTAACTTTTTACCCATAACAACGCCCATTGCATCGTCATGACCTAAAGAACATACAGAGCCTTTATTATCAAATACGAATTTCTTCATTTCGCCTTTACCACGAACTAACACAGTTAAGTTGTGTGCAATGTTGTAACCTTGTTGAATTGCGATTTGTGCTGTTGGTGGGTATGGACGGTTAATTTCTTCGTTAATGATTAACGCTGCGTCACCAACCATGAATACATCTTCGTATCCTGGAGCGTGCATGTACTCATCAACTTTTACACGTCCGCGCATTGCTTCAAAGCCAGACTCTTCCACAATACCATTACCACGAACACCTGCAGCCCAAACTACTGTTTCAGACTTAATTAATTCAGTATCATCACCGTTTGCAACGATAATGCCTTCTTCAGTTGCTTCTTTAATTGCTGTACCGATGCGGAATTCTACACCTTTTTTCTCAAGTTGTTTTACAGCATATTCCACTAACGCTGGATCGAAACCTGGAAGTGCTGTTGGAGCAGCTTCTACACAGATGATACGTGCTTTTTCACGTGGTACATTGTACTCTTTGCAAAGTTCAGGAACACGGTTTGCAAGCTCACCTACGTACTCGATACCAGTAAATCCAGCACCACCAACAACGATTGTTACTAACTCATCGCGCTTTTCAGTTGCATATTTAGCGAAACTAGCTTCCATATGCTCACGAATTTGACGAGTTGCATTAATGTTAGCGATTGAGAATGCATGCTCTTTTAGTCCTGTAATTCCGAACGTTTCTGATTCGAAACCAAGACCGATTACTAAGTAGTCATACTCTAACTCGCCATCTTTTAAGATAATACGTTTTTCAGCAGCTTTAATTTCTACTACTGTGTCTTGTACAAAGTTCACTTTATTTGTATCAATAACGTCTTGAATATCTAGACAGATTTTTTCATCTTGTAATGTACCAGCTGCGCTCTCATGTAACCAAGTCGCTTGGTAGTGATAGCTGTTGTTGTTTACTAACGTAATTTCAGCTTCATTTACAGATAATGCTTTTTGCAGACGAACAGTCGTAATCATCCCGCCATAACCTGCACCTAAAACTACGATTTTTGGAGTCTTCACCAAATCACAACCCTTTTCTTTATATAATAGTAATAAAAAATAATACCAAGTACAAAAAAACTCTATTTGTCAAGAATGTGGAATTTATCACATTCTATATCATAACAAAATGCAGTCAAAAAATCGTACGAATTTTGTCATAGAAATTTAACATAATACTTCCCTATATTAGTCGGTTTTATTCCAGAATTCAAGCGTCTGGAGAATTATCAATATTTTAAAATAACATAGCGTTTTCAAGGGTTTTTCAGCCTTTTTTTCATGTATTTTCCTTTCTCCATATTTTATACAATTAAAAAGTGTCTATGCGAAAACTTACACACAATTCAGTCGTTTTCAGAAGTATTATGAACTGAAATATGCTATCATTTATTTGAAAGTATTATCATTTGCAGGATTTTCGTGTACATATGAACAATATATGAAATCAATATCAAAATTCCATCTATAGGGGGAATGAAAGTGGCAGAAAATCAAAAAGTTTACGACATAACGATTATTGGTGGTGGTCCAACAGGACTATTCACAGCATTTTATGGCGGTATGAGACAAGCAAGTGTAAAAATTATTGAAAGCTTACCTCAGCTTGGAGGACAATTATCCGCACTCTACCCTGAAAAATACATTTATGATGTAGCTGGATTCCCGAAAGTGCGTGCACAAGAGTTAGTTGATAACTTAAAAGAGCAAATGAAGAAATTTGATCCAACCGTTTGCTTAGAAGAAGCTGTTGATACGCTTGAGAAACAAGCTGACGGTATATTTAAACTTGTTACAAATAAGCAAACTCACTATTCTAAATCAGTCATTATTACTGCTGGTAACGGTGCTTTCCAACCACGCCGCTTAGAATTAGAAGGGACAGCAAAGTACGAAAAGAAAAATTTACATTATTTCGTTGATGATATGAATAAATTTGCTGGTAAGCGCGTCGTAGTATTTGGCGGCGGCGATTCAGCTGTTGATTGGACAATGATGTTAGAGCCAATCGCTGACAAGGTTACAATCGTTCATCGCCGTGATAAATTCCGTGCGCATGAACATAGCGTAGAAAGCTTAATGAACTCTCGTGCAGAAGTAAGCACACCGTACGTCCCAGTAGAACTCATTGGTGATGACAAAATTGAACAAGTCGTTCTTCAGCATGTAAAAACGGAAGAAAAAATTATCATCGATGTTGATGACGTAATCGTAAACTACGGCTTCGTTTCTTCCCTTGGCCCAATTAAAAACTGGGGCTTAGATATACAAAAAAACAGCATTCTCGTGAACTCGAAAATGGAAACAAATATTCCTGGCATTTACGCTGCTGGTGACATTTGTACATATGAAGGAAAAGTAAAACTCATTGCTTGCGGCTTTGGTGAAGCACCAACCGCAGTAAACAATGCGAAAGCTTACTTCGATCCAAACGCAAAACTTCAACCGATGCACAGCTCTAGTATGTTTTAATATACAAAAATAAAGCTCCTTCCACGCATGGAAGGAGCTTTTCCTTTTATATCAGAAAACGAAAGCACAATGAATCCGATACAAAATCGAACTCATTGTGCTTTTCATCTAAAAAGAATTATTGTTTTCTTCTTCTACCTAATACAAATAATACTCCGCCAACTAAGAATGAAATTCCCGCACCAACTGAGACCATCCACGGAGACGCTGCCCCTGTTTTCGGTAATTCTCTCTCTACTTTTACTTGCGGCTCTTTAATTAATTTTTCCAATCTTACTTCCGGTTTCTCCAGCTTTACTTCTGGTTCTTTTGGATCTTCCGGTTTCACCTCTGGTTCTTTCGGATCTTCCGGTTTCACTTCTGGTTCTTTTGGATCTTCCGGTTTCACTTCTGGCTCTTTCGGATCTTCCGGTTTTACCTCTGGTTCTTTCGGATCTTCCGGTTTCACTTCTGGTTCTTTTGGATCTTCCGGTTTCACCTCTGGTTCTTTCGGATCTTCCGGCTTCACTTCTGGTTCTTTCGGATCTTCCGGTTTCACCTCTGGTTCTTTTGGATCTTCCGGTTTCACTTCTGGTTCTTTCGGATCTTCCGGTTTCACCTCTGGTTCTTTCGGATCTTCCGGTTTCACTTCTGGTTCTTTCGGATCTTCCGGTTTCACTTCTGGTTCTTTTGGATCTTCCGGTTTCACTTCTGGCTCTTTCGGATCTTCCGGTTTTACCTCTGGTTCTTTTGGATCTTCCGGTTTCACTTCTGGTTCTTTCGGATCTTCCGGTTTCACTTCTGGCTCTTTCGGATCTTCCGGTTTCACTTCTGGCTCTTTCGGATCTTCCGGTTTCACTTCTGGCTCTTTCGGATCTTCCGGTTTCACTTCTGGCTCTTTCGGATCCTCCGGTTTTACCTCTGGTTCTTTCGGCTTAATTGAGACTGTTGGTTCAAGCGGTTGATTTATTCCGTCATCAACAATTGCTCTATTTACAATTTCTTCACCGGCTTTTTCTTTTACTTTCACTTTAAAAGTAATGTTTCTTTCTTTTGTATCTATAATATTTTCGTACTTCGCAGTTAACTTTCCATTCTCTACTTTTACTTCTATTGCCCCTTTGGCTTTGACACTATCTTTCACATACTCTAAGCCATCTGGTAATTGATCTTCAATTTTAACCTCTGCTAGCTTTCCGTTTTCTACCGTATTTTTAAAGCTAATTCGGTATTCTACTTCTTCTCCTAGCTTTGGTTCTTTATTACTTACTTCTTTTTCCGCTTTAAGCATGCCATCTTTATACTGCGGTGTGATTGAAACAACCGGTTCTTCTGGTTGATTTATTGTATCTCCCACAATCGCTTTATTCACGATTTTCTCACCAGTTTCAACTGTTTCTTTTACCTTTGCTTTAAAAATAATACTACGTTCTTTTCTATCCGCAATGTCTAGGTATTTCGCGATTACTTTTCCAAACTCCACTTTTAACTCTACTGGATTTGGCTCAGCACCTTCAAATCTAAGACTATCTTGCACGTATTCTAAACCAGCTGGAATTTCATCTTCCACCTTTACCTCAGCTACTTTTCCGTTTTCTACCGTATTTTTAAAGCTAATTCGGTATTCTACTTCTTCTCCTAGCTTCGGTTCTTTATTACTTACTGCCTTCGCTGCTTTTAACTTACCATCTTTATATTCTGGCTTTATTGTCGCTGTCGGTTCTATAACTGGATGGTTCGGATCGTCCACATGAATAATCGCTTTATTTGTTATTTCCCCTCCAACTTTTACTGTTTCTTTTACCTTCGCTTTAAAGATGATACTTCTTTCTTTCGTATCCGTAATTTCTGGATACTTCGCTGTTACTTTTCCATTCTCTACTTTAAGCTCTGTTGGTACAGGCTTATCACCTACAGCCTCCAGGCTATCTTTCACATATTCTAAACCGGCTGGAATTTCATCTTCAATTTTCACATCAACTAACTTCCCGCCATCTACTGTGCCATTAAAAGTAATTCGATATTCGATTTCTTCTCCTAGCTTCGGTTCATGATTACTTACTTCTTTCCTTGCCTCTAGTTTCCCATCTTTATATTGCGGTGTAATTGGTATAAGTGACTCAACTGGCGGAGTCGTCGGATTATTATCATCGACAATCGCCTTGTTTATAATCTCTTTTCCTACTTGTACCGTTTCTTGTACTTTCACTTTAAAGATGATGCTTCTTTTTTTCATATCCGTAATTTCTGGATACTTTGCTGTTACTTTTCCATTCTCAACTTTAAGTTCTACTGGATTTGGTTCGGGCCCATCAGACTTTATACTATCTTGTACGTATTCTAAACCAGCTGGAATTTCATCTTCTACCTTTACCTCAGTTAGCCTTCCGTTCTCTACCGTATTTTCAAAGCTAATTCGATATTCTACTTCTTCTCCTAACTTCGGTTCCTGATTGCTCACTGTTTTTTCTGCTTGTAATGCACCATCTTTATATTGAGGCTGAATAGTGACATTCGGTTGCTCTGGTGGATTTATTGTATCTTCCACAACCGCCGTATTCACAATTTCCTCGCCTACTTTAGCTTTTTCTTTCACTTTTACTTTAAAGATAATACTTCTTTCTTTCGTATCCACAATTTCTGGATACTCTGCAAGGACGATTCCGTTTTTCACTTTCACATGCAACGGTTTCGGATTCGCTCCCTCAGCTCTTTCACTACCTTCTACAAACTCTAAGCCCGTTGGTAATTCATCCTTAATCTTCACCTTCGCTACTTTTCCATGCTCAACTACGTTACGGAATGTAATTCGATACTCTACTTCTTCTCCTAATTTTGGAGCTGGATTATTTACTGTTTTCTCAGCTTTTAGTTTTCCATCCTTATACTCCGGCGTAATAATCGCTTCTGGTTTTTGCGGAGGATTCTTTGGATTATGATCATCCACAATTGCCTTATTCACGATTTCCTTACCGACCTTTACTGCTTCCGTTACTTTCACCTTAAAGCTAATACTACGCTCCGCTGTATCAATGATATTCTCATACTTCGCTGTAATTTTTCCAGCTTCTTCTTTTAACTCTACTGGATTTGGTTCATTACCTTCTGCTTTTAAACTATCCTTCACATACTCTAAGCCAGCTGGTAATTGATCCTCAATTTTCAGCTCTGCTAGTTTTCCGTTTTCTACCGTATTTTTAAAACGAATTCGGTATTCTACTTCTTCTCCTAGCTTTGGATCCTTTTTACTTACCTTTTTATCGGCTTTAACTTTACCGTCTTTATGCTGCGGTGTAATATCTACTTCTGGTCGCTCTGGTGGATTTTTTGTATCATCAACAATTGCTTTATTTACAATTGCTTTTTCCACTTCAACTGAATCTTTCACCTTCACTTTAAAGATAATACTTCTTTCTTTCGTGTCAGTAATATTTTCATACTTCGCGGTAACCTTACCAGCTTCTTCTTTCAACTCTACTGGCGCCGGCTCATCACCTTCTGCTTTTAGACTATCTTTCACATATTCTAAACCAGAAGGAATTTCATCTTCTATCTTCACCTCTGCTAGCTTTCCATCTTTCACCGTATTATGAAATGAAATGCGGTATTCAATTTCTTCCCCCAGCTTTGGATCTTTTTTACTTACCTTTTTATCAGCTTTAACTTTACCATCTTTATATTGCGGTGTAATTTTAGCTGTCGGTTCAATTATAGGGTGATTTGGATCATCCACATGAATAATTGCTTTATTTGTAATAGCCTTTCCTATTGTAACTGATTCTTTCACCTTTACTTTAAAGACAATACTTCTTTCTTCCGTATCCATAATCTCTGCATACGTTGCAATCACCTTACCATTTTCTACCTTCAACTCCATAGGTTTTGGCTCTGCACCTTCTGCCTTTTCGCTTCCTTGTACAAACTCTAAGCCAGCTGGAATTTCATCTTCTATCTTCACCTCTGCTAGCTTTCCATCCTTCACCGTATTATTAAAAATAATTCGATATTCGATTTCCTCGCCTAGCTTCGGTTCGTAATTACTTACTTCTTTTCTTGCCTCAATTTTTCCGTCTTTATATTGCGGTGTAATCGGTACATAAGGCTCTTCTGGTACATTTTTTGTATCATCTACAATCGCCTCATTTACGATTTCTTCTCCCGCTTTTACGCTTTCTTTTACCTTCGCTTTAAAGACAATACTTCTTTCCTCTGTATCTGTAATTGCTGGATACTTTGCTGTTACTTTTCCATTCTCAACTTTAAGTTCTACTGGTTTCGGTTTAGAACCTTCTGCCGTGATGCTGCCTTCTACATACTCTAAACCTTTTGGTAATGTATCCTTTATGTTTACCTCTGCTAGTTTCCCGTTTTCTACCGTGTTTTTAAAACGAATTCGGTATTCTACTTCTTCTCCTAGTTTCGGTTTATGATTATTCGCCACTTTCTCCGCAACAATCTTGCCGTCTTTATATTGCGGCGTAATTTCCACATAAGGCTTTTCTGGCTCATGTGTTGTATCTACTACGATTGCTTTATTAACGATTTCCTTGCCTATTTCTGCTTCTTCTTTTACTTTCGCTTTAAAGACAATACTTCTTTCTTTTGTATCTGTAATTACTGGGTACTTTGCCATTACCTTGCCGTTTTCAAATTTCAGTTCTACCGGATTTGGTTTAGAACCTTCTGCTTGTAAACTGTTCTCTACGTACTCTAGTCCAGCTGGAATTTCATCTTCTACTTTAACCTCTACTAGTTTTCCGTTTTCTACCGTATTTTTAAAGTTAATTCGGTATTCTACTTCTTCTCCTAATTTCGGCTTCTTATTATTTACAAATTTCTCAGCTTTCAGCTTACCGTCTTTATATTCTGGTGTAACCGTTACTTCTCTAGTCTTTGGATCTTTCGTATCATCAACAACTACTTTATTGACAATGCCTTCACCAACTTTGAAGTCTTCTTTTACTTTCGCTTTAAAGACGATACTTCTTTCTTCTATATCCGTAATAGCTGGATATTTTGCGATTACTTTTCCATCTTTCACTTTCAGTTCTACCGGATTCGGTTTAGAACCTTCCGCTTGTAAACTATCTTTCACATACTCTAATCCATTTGGTAAAGTATCTTCTATTTTCACCTCTGCTAGTTTCCCGTTTTCTACCGTATTTTTAAAACTAATTCGGTATTCTATTTCTTCTCCTAACTTTGGTGATGGATTATTTACCGTCTTCTCCGCTTCCACTTTTCCGTCTTTATGCTGCGGAGTAATTTCTGCCGTCGGTGTTTCTGGCTCTTTTTTCGTATCATCAATAATTGCTTTATTGACGATTTTCCCACCAATTTTCACTTCATCTTTTACTTTCACTTTAAAGGTGATACTTCTCTCTTTTGTATCCGTAATCTCTGGATACTTCGCCAGTATCTTACCGTTTTCAAATTTCAGTTCTACTGAATCTGTTCCGGCACCTTCTGCTTTCAAACTGTTTTCTACATACTCTAAACCTTCTGGTAAAGTATCTTCTATTTTTACCTCTGCTAGTTTTCCGTTTTCTACCGTATTTTTAAAGCTAATTCGGTATTCTACTTCTTCTCCTAACTTCGGTAATAGATTATTTACTACTTTTTTCGCTTCAAGTTTTCCGTCTTTATGCTGCGGAATAATTTCTGCTTTCGGTGTCTCTGGCGGATGTTTCGTATCGCTCACAATTGCTTGATTGATAATTGTATCGCTCACGTTACCTTTTACTTTCACTTTAAAAGTGATACTTCTCTCTTTTGTATCCGTAATCTCTGGATACTTCGCCAGTACCTTCCCGTTTTCAAACTTCAATTCCACCGGATTCGGCTTAGAACCTTCCGCTTGTAAACTACCTTTCACATACTCTAATCCATTTGGTAAATCATCTTCTATTATTACCTCCGCTAGCTTTCCATGCTCTACCGTATTCTTAAAGCTAATTCGGTATTCTACTTCTTCTTCTAACTTCGGTGATGGATTATTCACAACCTTTTCCGCTTCAATTTTCCCATCTTTATACTGAGGAGTAATTTCTGCTTTTGGGTTAATTGGATCATGTTTCGTATCATCAACAATTGCTTTATTGACGATTTTTTCACCGACTTTTACTTCTTCTTTTACTTTTACTTTAAAAGTAATACTTCTTTCTTCTATATCCGTAATCTCTGGATACTTCGCCAGTACCTTCCCATTTTCCATTTTCAACTCTACTGGATTTGGTCCGGCACCTTCTGCTTTCAAACTATTTTCTACATACTCTAAACCTTCTGGTAAAGTATCTTCTATTTTCACCTCTGCTAGTTTTCCGTTCTCTACCGTATTTTTAAAGCTAATTCGGTATTCTACTTCTTCTCCTAACTTCGGTGTTTCATTATTTACGCTTTTCTTTGCTTTAATTTTTCCGTCCTTGTGTAATGGCGTAATTTTTGCTTCTGGCTTTTTCGAATCTTTCGTATCATCAACAATTGCCTGATTGACGATTTCCTTGCCTATTTCCGCTTCTTCTTTCACCTTTACTGTAAAGACGATACTTCTTTCTTTCGTATCTGTAATATTTTCGTATTCAGCGATAACTTTTCCATCTTTCACGTGTAACTTTACTGGAGCTGGTTTATCGCCTTCCGCCTTTTCACTACCTTTTACATACTCTAAACCGTTAGGGATTGTATCCTCTATTTTTACCTTTTCTAGTTTTCCGTTTTCTACCGTATTCTTAAAGCTAATTCGGTATTCCACTTCTTCTCCTAGTTTTGGTGATGGATTATCTACTATCTTAGCCGCATTAATTATCCCATCTTTATGTTGTGGGGTAATTCTTTCTTCCGGCTCAATTGGTTGATGTTTCGTATCATCAACAATTGCTTTATTCACAATTTCTTTACCTACTTCTACTTCTTCTTTCACCTTTACTTTAAAGACGATACTTCTTTCTTTCGTATCCGTAATATCGATATACTTAGCTTTAACTACCCCAGCTTCAACTGTTAATTCTACTGGACTCGGCGCTTCCCCTTCGGCCTTAATACTATTTTCTACATATTCAAGACCTTTTGGAATTGTATCTTCTACTCGTACCTCTGCTATTTTTCCATTCTCTACCGTATTATGAAAACTAATTCGATATTCGATTTCTTCTCCTAGCTTTGGCTTTTCATTATTAACTACCTTTGTAGCAGCGATTTCACCTTTTTTACTTTGCGGCGTAATAACAACTTTTGCATCCACAGGATCATGTTTCGGATCTTTTGCAATTGCTTTATTTACAATTGCCTCCCCTACTTTTGCCGAATCTTTTACTTTCACTTTAAAAACAATACTTCTTTTTTCCATATCCATAATTTCTGGATATTTTGCAATGATTTTACCATTTTCCATTTTTAGTTCTACTGGCTCTGGTTTGATGCCTTCAGCTTTCAAACTATCTTTCACGTATTCAACACCTGCAGGCAATGTATCTTCTATCATTACCTTTTCTAGCTTTCCATTTTCTACCGTATTATGAAATGTAATGCGGTACTCCACTTCTTCTCCTAGTTTTGGTGTTTGATTCGTTACACTTTTATCTACATCTACTTTACCGTCTTTATAATCTGGCGTAACCTTTTCTTCTGGATGCTCAGACTGACCATTTGGATCGCTCACAACTGCTTTATTAACAATTGTTTCTCCTGCTTTTGCTTCTTCTTTTACTTTCACTTTAAAAATGATGCTTCGCTCTTTTGTATCCGTAATTGCTGGATATTTTGCGATTACCTTACCATTTTCTACTTTTAACTCTACTGGACTTGGTCCAGCACCTTCAGCTCTCTCACTACCTTGAATAAATTCTAAGTTAGCTGGAATTTCATCTTCTATTGTAACGGCCTCTAGTTTTCCGTTTTCCACCGTATTGTTGAAGCTAATTTGATACTCAAATTCTTCTCCTAGCTTCGGCTTCTTATTTGTTGCTTTTTTCTTTGCATCAATCTTGCCGGCCTTATGCTGCGGTGTAATCTTTTCTTCTATATTCTTTGGTGGATTTGTTTTATCACTAACAATTGCTTTATTAACAATTTCTTCACCAATTTTTGCAGTTTCTTTTACCTTTGTTTTAAAGACGATACTTCTTTCTTCCATATCCGTAATTGCTGGATACTTTGCAATGATTTTTCCATTTTCAAATTTCAGTTCTACTGGCTCTGGCTGTACACCTTCTGCTTTCAAACTATCTTTCACATACTCAAGACTACTCGGTAATTCGTCTTCAATCGTCAATACATCTAGACGTCCATCTTTTACTTTATTTTTAAATGTAATACGATACTCTACCTCATCACCTAACTTCGGTGATTTATTAGAAGCTATTTTTCTCGCTTCTATCTCTCCAGGAACTTCTTTTGGAGTCGTGACCGTAACATTTGCATCGTCTTCACTCTCATACTTTATCTCGGCACTATCTTGTCCCTTTACAGCAACGACATTTTTTACTGTTGTATCTGATTTTATAGATTCTTTCACTTTCACCTTAAATGTAAGAATGGCACTTTCACCAGGCTTTAAAACACCACCATCTTTAGCATCTGCCCCTTCACCAATACGGAAATCAATTTGATTATTTACAAACTCTGCTTCATCATCGCTTGCATCATCTGTTTTTTGTCCTGTATTGCTACCAGTAACATATTGAATGGATCCTGGGACATACTCTAAGCGATCATCTAATTTATCAAAGCCTTTTACATTAGATACCGGCGCTTGATTGTTCTTCGTATCATTTTTCACTTCAATTTTGTACGTAATCTCTTCGCCAGCTTTAACTTCCTTAATTTCTTTTCCAGCACTATCTAACGCCTTTTTATCAACCTGTAAGTTTGGCGCATTATGTTCTGTAACGAATGTGGCGTTGTTTAGTACGTAAATATCACCAGTAGCACCATTTGCTCTAAAACGCATTTTTGCTTCTTTTAAATCATTTTTCACTTGATTAGGTCCTTCGAAATGGTACGTATGAATATCTGTACTAAATGAATTTGTCCAATCCGGATTATATCCTGGATATTTTTTTGTAACAAATTCATTCGTGCCGTCTACTTGAACTTCTGTCATAGATGAATCATTCGCGTCATTGTCTTTACCGTTAATATTTTTTATCTTTATATATCCAGCACCAAAATCATATTCTCCATAATCATATGCATATCCATCTTTCTCAGCTGGATCACCTTGTGATGAAAAATAACTAAATTTCGCCTTAAAAGCACCTTCTTTTGGTGTGTTTATTTTATTAACACTAACATCCGTCCAAGCTGTACTTTTTTGAGAAACTAACCCTTCCCAAATTTTCATATCTTTTACGGTTTCTTTATAGTTTTCATAAACTAATATAAGATTCCAATTGCCCCAGTAATAGCCGCCACCTGTTACATCTTTAATTTGTGGTACATTCGCAACTGTCAACGTTTGAGAAATACCTTGCTGTGCAATTACATTTGTTACATCTGCATATGCGACATAACCAGCACCACTACCTGAGTAATTAGAAATATAAGGTAAATAATCCGCTTTGCGTATGCTATCAGCACTTACTTCAGCGTATTGCTTATTTCCCATTTTCATTTTGACTGGTTGCCTTACTTGATCCTCAGTAACTTTTCTATCAGTAATATTTCCTGGTACCCCCATTGCTGCTGTCCAAAATAGGTAGGCCTTTTTCACTTTACTTCCAGTGGGAATAGTAGGAAAAGCTCCTGTTGACGAATTAAAGGTACTATCATCGTTATCAACGTCCACAGTCATTTTATTCGTCTTATACCCCAAACTTTGTCTTCCATAGTGATCTGTGGTCAAACCAAGCGTCACATTACCCGTCTGCACTAAATCACCAGCAGTAATTACGGAATACAACGGATCTCCAAACCCTTGCTTATCTCCTACCTGAATTTGAACCTTTGAAGCATTCTCTGACGCAGCTTGTACTTCTGCATTACTCTGCTTTGCTGCCTCTTTTTCTGGCTGTTTCTCAGCTTCAGTTACTGGTTGCTTTACCAGTTCTGTGTTGGATGTAGGGTTATTTGTATCTTCTACAGATACTTTTAGCTTTTCATCAACTTTTTTAGTTGTATTATTAACAGATGGGACTACTGATTTCTTACTACTGTCAGCCTCATCATCAGCAGTAGCTTCTACCTTGTCTTCAGAAGGAATCCCTTCCACATCAAAGGACATGCTCCCTATTTGTACTTGATCTTTTTGTACACTAATCTTTTGTTTGTATTCTTTATTAAAATGCTGCGTGCGACTAGCTTTTATTAACACAGTCATTTTTTCGTGTGATTTTAAATCTCGAATTTTAAGATTAGAAGAAAGAAGCTTTCCTCCCTTATCTTTTTCCTCTACATAGAAATCCGCTACTTTATTTTCAGGTAACTTCTCTCCGTTTACTTTCATAGATTGCGAGAGGAACGTAATTTCATTTTCATTATTTTGTTTAAGTACCAATTCTTGAATTGGTGTATCTCCCGTATTTTCAATCGTATATTGAAATACGTGCTCCCTCTCAGCTACTTCTCCCCTATATATCTCAGCATTTACTTGCTCTGCCTTAATTCTCACATCATTTCCTTGTAACTCATCCCAGTTCTTCTTATTTATCTCTGCAAAAGCACTAGGTGAAGGCAAGGTGATGGATAGGAGAAGTGCGATTATTGTTACGACATTAAAACACTTCAACGATTTCTTCATATTTTTTACCTTTCTCCTTTCTATATATTTGCTATCCGTCTACTTATAGACGAAAACATAACAATATATATCCACTCGCAACAATCCGTCCTATGAAAATCTATCGTTGAAATCTTTATTTCAACAATATAAATTTCATAGAATATTACTATTTTAATTTATCAAAAATAGTATATATATCGGATACTCATATAAACCTCTACCACTTTTTACTTATAGTAAAAATCCCCTATGATATAGGTTTATATAACAGTTAAAGGATACATAAAAATCTTAACATACTCCATAATCTATTTATACATACAATGATAAATTTACCATTTTTTACTTATTTCAGTTTCTTATTTATCATTAAAATTTTCGAAAAATAGTAACCGTTATATGTAAAAATATGTTACATTATAACAAGAACAAACGTTCTTATTATAAAGGAGGAATTTTTCATGATAAACGAACCTATCATCGTAAAAAAAGAAGCTTTCCAAGCAATCGGCATTTCGATTACGACAACAAATGAAAAAGAGGCATCTACTGAAGGAAAAATTCCCGGGCTTTGGAACCGGTACTTCCAAGAACAAATGATGCACCACATTCCAAATCAACAAACGAAAGAAACATTCGCTTTCTACTCAAATTACGAATCAGATGAAACAGGTACATATAAATACACAATTGGCATGCCCGTTTCTTCATTAGAAGACGTTCCAGAAACTATGACAACTTTAACAATACCTGCCGCTACGTATGCGGTATTTACAACGAGAAAGGGACCAGTTGCTGAAGTCGTTTGCGAGGCTTGGGAATATATTTGGAAATGGTCAAAAGAAAATAAACGTGCTTTCACAATAGACTTCGAGCTATACGATGAAAAAGCAACAGATCCAAACAACGCACAATTGGATATTTATATTGCATTAGCCTAAACGACAAAAAAGAAGATACCATTTGGTATCTTCTTTTTTGTCGTTAAATAGCCACTGTGCAAATTCAACATAATTGTCTACAATGAGAAAGTGCAGTATAGAAATATTAGAAACTGTATAAAACGATTGTTAATAGGTTTTTTAGTCTAAAATCGGTACATAGAAAGGAAGCAATATGGAGGAACTACAACAAAATAAATCTGCTTTAGAAGGAAGCGGAAAACCGCTATTAAAAAATGCGAACTTCCTTTTTCTTTGGGCAGCTACTCTTTTTTCAAGTTTCGCTTTAGCCTTTTTTACTTTTTCGCAAACGTGGTACATAGCAAAAACATTAAACCTTGAGGCATCACTCGGTGTTGTTTTCGTAGCTCTTAGTGTTCCAAGGCTTATTTTTATGATTATCGGCGGCGCTGTAGCAGATAAATTCCCGAAAAAAAACATTATGTTTTATTCTAATATTATTCGTGCTATTCTCGTCGCAACCATCCTCACATGGTTCATCGTAGGTGATGTAACACTATATACATTTGCTTTATTCGCTTTATTCTTTGGACTTGCTGATGCTTTTTTCTGGTCAGCTGATGGATCTATCTTACCTGAACTTGTAGAAAAAAGCCGGTTAACACAAGCAAACTCACTTACACAAATGACAAACCAAGCATCGGTCATATTAGGCCCTGTACTTGGCGGCATTCTTATCAAATTTACGAACTATGAAACGATTTTCTCGATTACAATTTTATTACTCATTGTCGCAGCCATACTCGTTCAAAAAATACAATTTACGATGCCAGAGCAGCAAAATACAGACAAGGGCATGTTTACTTCTATTAAAGAAGGGATCTTATATGTAAAGGAATCTCCATTCCTTTCAACTTTCCTTATTTGTAGTGCATTTTTAAACTTATTCTTAATCGGTCCGATGCAAGTCGGTTTCCCGCTTTTCGTTAAAAATGTTCTACACGGTGATTCGCTTCAGTTTAGTTACTTAGAAGCATCTGTCGGCGGCGGAATGGCAATAGGCGCTGTCATTGTCGGTTTAAAAAATATTAATCGTAGACGCGGTCTATTTTGCATTATCATGATGCTACTGTCTGGTGTATTCTTCTTATCTATCAACTTTAGCACTGTACTATGGCAAGCGTTATTAGCCGGCATGTTTTACGGTATTACAATTGCAATGGCTATCGTTCCGCTTATGGCGATGATTCAATCGACAGTAAAAGAAGAAATGATGGGGCGAGTAATGAGTTTACTTATGCTATCATCAATGGGCTTTATCCCACTCTCTTATGCATTCACATCAATCGCACTTGCAATAGGAATTCCAATCGTAACCGTTATGAAAAGTGGTGCAATTGCCGTTATCGTCTTTGTACTATTTGTAGCGATTCGTGTTCCAGTTGTAAGAAAGTTTGATTAACTACTTGGAGTCATGCATTTACGCATGGCTCCTTTTTAAACGGATCAAATAACGGTATCCCCTTACTTCTTCTCAGTGCTGCTCCCCATTCTAATCCAACCTCTAAAAATAAATCCCGCACTGTACTATATAAAAGTGCCTTTACATTTTTACGGATTTCTCCGTATTTATAAGCTCTCACAACACTCTTTACTCGCCAAATGAAATTTCCATACACTTCTTCATCAGCTAATATTTGCTCCAGTAAAACACCTTGCTCTAATAACCCGCTCTTTTTATACGCAAGTTCCACCTTGCTCCAAAATATATTAATCTTCTTCGGATTACTCGTCATCGGCAGAAGTGCGTATATAAAAGGCTTCGGTATATCGTGACGACAATACGTCTCATCAAGCTCGTACGTTCCTTTTCTTTTCTCTTTTATTTGTGGAATGTTTTTAGAAAGAATTGTTTCCCCCTCATATTTTTGCTTATTTTTACTACAGCCAGCTGCATCATTCTCACTTTCACATGCGGACAATTTCATACGGTCATCCATGCGGTCAATTGCAGATACAAGAAAAACATATAGATTCGCACTATACCCGCCGCGCTTATGTCTTTCTTTCGTTGCAACACGCTTTATAATTCCTAATTCCTCTAACTTTGCAATGGAGCGGCGTACTGTACGAATACTTTTTTCAACATTCGTCGCAATCGTCTCCATTAACGGACAAGCAACCCCCACTGTTTTCTGTTTCTCATTCACTGCATACTTTCCTAAAAAATGAATAATAGTAGCATCCGTTTTATTTAATTGAAATCGGTAGCACTTCAAAACTTGTTTTTGATATGTATTAAACTCTTCTTTACTTCGAAATTCACTATATGGTTTCATTAAATTATATAAGCTTCCCATTTTTATCACCTCACTTATAAATAAGGAATCGGAAGGGAATTTGGCGTGGTAATTAATATTTTTTATTGGAGATGAAAATATGATCGTAATTAGCGCTTGTTTAGGTGGTATTGCTTGTCGTTATGATGGAAATGACAATCTCATTTCAAAAATAGAGGAGCTCCTGCAAAAAGAAGATACAGTCCTCATTTGTCCTGAAGTATTAGGTGGATTGCCAACGCCTCGTCCCTCAGCTGAAATTATTGGCGGGAATGGCGATGACGTTTTGGATGGAAAAGCGAAAGTGATGACAAAAGATGGTAAAGATGTCACGGAATCTTTCGTGAGCGGTGCTTATAAAGCGCTAGAACAAATCAAAAATTTACACCCAGAATATATTATTTTGAAAGAACGTAGTCCATCTTGTGGTAGTTCTACCATTTACACGGGAGAATTTAACGGGAATAAACAAACTGGTTACGGGGTAACAACTGCTTTATTTAAAAGACATGGATTTACAGTCATTTCAGAAGAGGATTTTGAGAATCAAAAAAGGAATTGACCCTGTTCGTCAATTCCTTTTTTCTATCTTATTTTGCACCTAATTTTTCTTTCACTTTTGCAGGAAGCTCGTCTTTCTTAACTTCTTCCCAAGCTGTTACACCTTTTTTATCTGAATTGTATACGCGTAAGAATGCTTCTTTACGAAGATTTTTTTGAGCATTAAATTCTAATTCTTTTTCTTTTCCGTCTTTATCAAACCCTTTTAATTTATACTCAAAATGTTTGTATGGCTCTCCATTATCAGACTTACCATTATACTCTTTTCCATCTACTGTAATTTGAACGTAGTACTCATCTTTACCCATACGATTTAAATCACAGCCAACTAAAAGACTCGCAAATACAACTAAAATACTAAACAGTGCAATATATCTTTTCATTTCCTTCACCTCATATGTTTTTTCTTATATTGTTATCTTAAAGCCCAGAGCTTAAAGAAGAAATTCAAAAACATGACATGAACATTACACTTTTGTAAGATAGTAATTATTTCTTCACTTTAGAAACCTTCATGCCGTCACCAATTGGACTTTTATAGCAAAAGAAAGACCTCCTTAACGATTGCACTCCATCGCTAAAAAGGTCTTTCTCTATTTCACCTAAAAACTTAGCACTCTTCTGGCTTACCAGCATTCGATGCTGTACGGAAAGATGATCCACATCCGCATGATGCGATTGCGTTTGGATTGTCGATTGTAAATCCGCCGCCAAGCATAGATTGTTTATAATCAATTTTTACTCCTTTAACAATTGGAGCACTTTCTGTATCGATAACAAATTCAACACCGAAAAACTCAAGAACTGTGTCGTCTTCTTTTGGTTCTACTTCAAATCCTAAGCCGTAAGAAAGACCACTACATCCGCCGCCGTGTACAGCAAGGCGCACGTACTTCTCTCCATCTTCAGCATCTTTTAACATATCTTTAATTTGAAAAGCTGCTTGTTCTGTTACTTCAATCATGAAATACACCATCCTTTCTGTTCTCGTTCTATTATACATCTTTACGCTTCTATCTTGTACTCATACACTCCGTGGCAAATTACTTCTGCTGGTCCTTTCATTAACACGTTGCCTTCTTCTGTCCATGCAATCATTAAATCGCCGCCAGCTAAATGAACTGTAATTTCCTTACCACGTTCCATTTTCCCATTTAAAATAGAGGCTACAACTGCAGCACACGCCCCTGTTCCGCAAGCTTGTGTTACACCAGATCCACGTTCCCAAACGCGGAAGTTCATCTCTTCCTCATTCAAAATCTCAATGAATTCAACATTTACTCGTTCTGGGAACATTTCATGTGTCTCAAGAACTGGTCCAAGTGTTGTAAGAGGTGCTTGTTCTACATCATCCACAAAAATAACCGCATGCGGATTTCCCATTGAAACAGCTGTAAATGCATAACGATGATTATTGTATAAGAAGTTCTCACGAATAAATGGTGTTTCACCTTCACCAAGCATCGGTATTTCTGCACGTGTTAAACGAGGTGCTCCCATATCGATTTTCGCTAACGTAACTTTCCCTTCTTCTACCGTTACTTCCGCTGTTACAATGCCAGCTAACGTTTCAATTGTGAAGACTGTATCTTCTACTAGTTTATGCTCATACGCATATTTCGCTACGCAGCGTAAACCGTTACCGCAGCTCTTTCCTTCTGATCCATCATTATTAAACATGCGCATTTTCACAGGTGCTACGTCAGATGGACAAATTAAAATCATTCCATCTGCTCCAATACCAGTATTAATATTTGAAACCTTTTCAGCGACAAGAGCTAAATCTTCTTCAGGAATTTGTTCTTCAAACATATTTACATATATATAACTATTGCCAAGACCATGCATTTTTGTAAAAGAAAATTGGCTCATTTGTATTCACTCCAAAAATAATTTGTTATGTTAAGTATAAAATGCACGCTTTTAGAACACAATATGAATGTCCCCCGTTTCTCATATTTGACAACATTTGGCGATGAGCCATTCTTGCGCAAATTGTGTAAGAAAAATGCCCTTCTAAAAGGGCCTTTTTTTATTTATATACAATATTATCCTCCCCTGCGAAATAAAATTTTATCTAATAGAAAAAGAAAAAGGTGCTGCCGATTGCAACACCTTAAAACATTGGATTTTCATCCAAATACTCATATACATTGTTTACAAGTTCTTCTACTGTTGATCCTTGTACTACTTCACCATTTACAAGAGCAAACGGTCCTTCAAAACAAATACCACAATATCCTAAACAACCATACTCCATTACATCTAAATTCGGATCTTTTTCTAATTTCTCTAAAGCGGCTTGTGAACCACTCGCAAGGTTACCTACACAAAATTCAATTAATGGTTTAATCAAAATTCTCCCCCCTGTACTACAAAACAAATTACTTTCTGACTCTATCTATACGAAGAAAACTAAGCTGTTTCTTGTTGTTTTCATTACACATTCTAAACTATTCAGTTACTTCATTATTTCACTTCAAAATAGATGATTTATTTTATATTACATGCTATTTGCGATGAAATGGTAACTAAATAAGAAAAACAGTTTACTCTACTTTTCTTCTTATTGTACAACAGAGTATTCATTCATGCATTGTTATTTGTTCACAAATTCGATATAATTTGATTGAGTAAAGTCAAAATATTTTATCAATATAAAATTTTATGATTAGGGGATATTTCAACAGAAAAGGGGTAATCCATCATGAAACACCTCGTAATATTAGGTGGCGGCTACGGTGGAATGAGAATTCTGCAGCGGCTACTTCCAAGCAACCAACTTCCAGATGATGTACAAGTGACATTAATCGACAAAGTACCATATCATTGCTTCAAAACTGAATATTATGCATTAGTTGCGGGTACTATTTCAGAAACGCATATTCGTATACCGTTTCCTGAACACCCACGCCTCAATATTCAATACGGCACAGTAACAAATATTGATCTCGAAGAAAAAGCCGTTCATCTCGATGGCGGCGAAGCAATCCAATATGATGATTTAATTATTGGACTTGGCTGTGAGGATAAGTATCATAACGTTCCTGGGGCGAAGGAATATACACATAGCCTACAATCGATTGAACAAACACGTAAGACATATGAACAATTAAATAGTCTAGAACCAAATGCAACAGTAGCTGTTGTTGGTGCTGGATTAAGTGGCGTTGAAGTCGCAAGTGAACTTCGCGAAAGTCGTTCTGATTTAAAAATCTACTTATTTGATCGAAAAGATAGAATCCTATTCCCATATCCAGAGAAATTAAGTAGATATGTAGAGGAATGGTTCGTAAAACATAAAGTTACTATTATACGAAACTCTAACATTACAAAAGTAGAGCCAAATATTGTGTACAACCACGATGAACCACTTGAATGTGATGCAATCGTCTGGACAGCTGGTATTCAAGCAAATGAAGTTGTTCGAAACCTTCCAGTTGAACAAGATGGTAGCGGCCGGGTTGTTTTAACAAAATATCACAATATTCCAAATAACGAGCACGTGTATGTTGTAGGAGATTGCGCAGCACTTCCACACGCACCATCTGCACAACTTGCTGAAGGTCAAGGAGAGCAAATTGTCCAAATATTATTAAAACGTTGGCATAATGAACCACTTCCTGACGAACTACCTGTCATTAAATTAAAAGGTGTTCTCGGCTCTCTTGGTAAGAAGCACGGCTTCGGTTTACTCGCAAACCAACCATTAATGGGACGTGTACCGAGGTTATTAAAATCCGGTATCCTCTGGATGTACAAATATCATAACGGTTAATACTTAAAAGGCTGTCTACTAATTAGACAGTCTCTTTTATGAGTTAAAATATAATTATCAGACACATTTTTCTCAATATGGATAATGATTTATTTTTCATTTTTATATTAAAAACTATTGATGAACAGTGTATGCTATTTATAAGTTGTTTTATTTCCTTTAAGACCGAATTCATTCGGTCTTATTTTTTGTGTTGTAAATACTTTTATAGGAGGCATTTCATTTCACTTATGAACGTAACGAAACTAAATGATCGCATAGAAGCGAAGAAGAAAGAATTGATCTATCTCGTTGAAAAGTACGGATTCACTCATCATAAAGTAATTTCTTTCAGCCAAGAATTAGATCGTTTACTTAATTTATTAATAGAACTCAAGACGAAGAAAAAACGTTACTCTTTATAACCATTATCTTCTCTTTTTTGATACGATATAACTAGATTCAGAAAGGAGCCATCTATGTTTATATTAAAAGACGTTACATATAAAGATATACTGCACATTCCTTATTTACAGATTCAAAAAGAAAAAATCACATGTATTATCGGTGAGAGTGGGAGCGGAAAAAGCACATTGCTCCGTATGTTAAATGATTTGCAATCTCCAACATCTGGAACAATTGAATATAACGGAAAGCTAATTTCTGATTATCCCCCTATTCAATTACGACGTGACGTAGTCATGCTTGGGCAAACACCACCTATTTTTGATGGAACCATTAAAGACAATCTATTAATGGGACTTCGTCTTTCTGAAAAACCATTTCCAAATGATGATATTTTGCGAAGCGCATTAAAGACTGTTAGCTTAGAAAAAAATTTAGAAGATAACGCTGATTCCTTATCAGGCGGGGAAAAACAACGACTTGCTTTTGCACGTATCGTACTTATGGATCCACCTGTTTATTTATTAGACGAACCAACTTCGGCGTTAGATAGCGATACAGAACAACGCGTTATGAAGCAGTTCACTACGCTAGCAAGAGAAAAGAAAAAAACAGTTATCTTCATCACACACTCACAACAACTTCCAGAAGAAATTGCGGACGATATTATTGAGATTAGTAAAGTAAACGGTGCAACTAGAAAGGAAGTGCTCTCAGTTGAAGGGCGTTATTGAACTCCAAATTTGGCAACTTGCCGCTGCATATATTTTCATTCTTATTTTAATTGGGCTTGTGAAGTTAAAAGGAATACCTCGCGAAAAACAAATCGCGCTCGCAACATTCCGTATGACGATTCAGCTCGTACTTGTTGCCTATGTCCTTACATACGTATTTGAAAACAGTAATCCATTTTATACAATTGCTCTCATTACTTCTATTACTACCTTTGCAATTTTTAATATTTATAAACGAGTTAACATCCCTATGTCCAAAGAATTAAAACGAGTAGCCGCCCTTTCTATGGTAGCCGGATCCATTGGGCCACTTCTACTATTTATCTTTGTTATTATCGGACATGATCCTTGGTATGCGCCGCAATATATCGTTCCGATTACCGGAATGTTAGTTGGAAATGCGATGACCGGTGTTTCTCTCGGTGCAAATACGTTCTTAAACAATATGAAATCGCAAAGAGGTCAAATTGAAGGAGCACTTATGCTCGGTGCAACGCCAAAAGAAGCCACTGCTCCACTCATACGCGACGCTTTTGACTCTGCCATTTTACCAACGATCAATTCTATGGTCGGAATGGGAATTATAAGCTTACCAGGCATGATGACAGGACAAATCTTATCTGGTGTATCACCATTTACAGCTATTCAATATCAAATCGCAATTATACTTGGTATTTCTGGAAGTACCGCTTTTGCGGTTATTATCTTTTTACAGCTTGGCTATAAAACATTCTTTAATAAGCGTTGTCAGTTGAAAGAAGTAGACTATGGCGGGCGTTAAATTGTGCACTGTTCATGGTAGATGAAATTATATCGACGATTTTTCGAATATATCTATCATAACTCAAAATATATCAACGATTTTTGAAATATATCGGCGATTCGACAAGGAATATCGACTTACCGACAAAAAATGACATAATAAAAAGAGGAGGCCTATACGCCTCCTCTTTTTATTTACTTACGCCTTCTTAACGAATTGTGATTTTAACTTCATAGCTCCGAAACCGTCGATTTTGCAATCAATATCGTGATCGCCATCAACTAGACGGATACTCTTTACTTTCGTACCGATCTTCACAACTGAAGAAGTTCCTTTTACTTTTAAATCTTTAATGACAGTAACAGCATCGCCGTCTTGAAGAACGTTTCCGTTCGCATCTTTTACAACTTTTGCACCATCGTTATTTTCAGCTTCTGCTTCTTGGCCCCACTCATGAGCACATTCTGGACATACGAAAAGAACGCCATCCTCATACGTATATTCTGAATTACATTTTGGACAATTTGGTAAAGTAGCCATAAATTCATTTCCTCCGTTCATTATTTATACGTAAAAATCAAAATTGATGTTTACATCTCGATAAATAAAATTTGTATAGCATTTCTATATAGTGCCATAGTCTCACGTTATTGACAAGCCTACCTCAAATTCTCATTTTTTATTGTATTTTACAAAATTTCAATTCGTATGGTGTTTCCAAGTAAAAAAGAAGAACCTTCACAAGATTCTCCTTTTCAAAATGAACGAGTTCTGACTAGAATCCCCAACCATTTTCTTCAATGTAAAATTGATACTCTTCTAACTCATCTTCACTCAATTTCTTATTATTCTCATATACTTCTTGCCATTCAAAATAGTCTTCACTAAAATAAACAGCAAATTTAATTTTCACGTTTTTCTTCTCCCTATAATCATAACCAGTAAACTCTACTACATCATAATCTTGTTCTTTCTTCACAAACTTCCAAGTTGGATTATCCGTCATAATCTCTAAAGTAATACCTTCACTACTTGAACGAACGACATTTTTAATATTCGGCTCAGTTGGTAAAAGTGAGAGTCCGAACATAGCTCCAGCAAACACGATTCCAACTATAACCTGGAAACCAACCATACCAGCAAAACTAGCGTTGCCCTTTGATTGTAAATAATATGCCTTCTCATGATCTGGCATATCTTCTCCCTTATGTAATACACGAACAGCGTGCTTATAATATAAACGATTTCCTTGCCATCCAGTAAATATCATCGTTCCTAACTGAAGGACTAAACTACATGTTAAATAAATCCCATCTGGAATATCTATAAAAGGAGTTACAACGATACTAGGTACCGCCAATAACGTAAGTATAATAAACAACTTATACATTTTACGATAAGCTAACCAAAAAGTTGGGAAGAAAAAGGCTACCCAATTCCACGTATTCCCTTGCGCTGGATTTTCTACTTTGCCCCACTTAAAGTCATAATAAGCTGTATTCTTTTGAACAACTTTATGTAACTCTTGCGGAGAAATTGTTTCTTGTAAAACAGTGTCCTTCACGTACATCATCCTTTTCTTCTTTCTACATACGTGTATTTTATAGAAAGAAAAAGAAGGAATCTAACAAAAAGTACATATATTTCATAAAAATGAACGGAAATCGAATATATTCCGACAATTTCTCATTTATTATTCCATTTCACTTTTTAATATATTAGAATACTTATGAATGATAGATTTAATACACTAAGTTAATCATTTTGTATATTTGATAATAAAAATGTTTCACATGAAACTATCTATATTTTGTATTACCTTGCTTCTGCACAATGTGTGTAAAGCCTTTTCCACCTACTATAAAAAGACGCCCTTTTCAAAAGGACGTCTTTTTACAGTTGAAAATTCAATAATAAATAAAATGAATTGTTTAATACATGAATCCCCCATGGAACGAGTAAATTGTTTGTTTTCTTATAGGTGTAAGCTAAACATATACCGCCACCCAAAATATATAAAACACTCCCTAAAGTAAGTGGATGTCCTAAAGTAAATATAAAAGCACTTATAACGGCACTACTAAGTGTAGAGAAGCGCTGAGATAATTTCATAAAAAACATACCTCGGAATACAAGCTCTTCCCAAATCGGCGCAAAAATCGTGAGTACAACTACATATAAAATGATTTCATTTTTAGTAGGCTCTATTACTATATTAGATTCCTCCACACGAAGCCCATGTGGTAAAACTAAATTTAATACCGCAAGATATATAAGCAGTACGATCATCGTCATTATTATTGTTACATAATGTTTTGAGTTGTTGAATTGTATTGATTTTAGTAAATGCACACAGTAATTTCTTGCTGGTGAATATATTAAAATAATAGTAAGAAATGTTAAAGGCGGAATAAGATAATCTACATACCACGGATATAATGAGGAGTCATATAAAAAGTTCAAATAACCAATTCCATACATGATCCCAAAAATAATTACTATCATGCTGATTACTTCTAACATACTCATTTGCACATTCTTTTCTTTATATGTAACTAATTCCGTGTCCACTATATACCCTCCAGTATAATTAAACCTTTTCAACCATTATATACCAAATTAAACGTAAAAAAAGACAATACATTCAACTGTATTGTCCATTTTCTTCCCTACCATTTCTCTCTGCATGTTTCAATTAAATGCAGCAAGTACCTCTTCGTCATATCTGCCCTTCTCCACCTTGAGAGCATTCTCTTTTCTTTTGGGTTCTGCCGTATTCTCGCTACTTCTTTTAATAAAAGCTCCCATTCTTCCGATGAACGTTCTAATAAGTATTGCAATCCTCTATCTTTTGAAACGATTGTTTTATGGTCTAGTGTATATAAAATACGGCCCATCGTAACGACAGCTGATTCTACCCATTCTTCTATAAAGAATAAATATGGCTGCTTCGCCTTCCCACTCCAGTACTGTTCTACGTTGTATTTCATCGTATTGACTACATCATCCCACCTTATTTGAAACGGGAGATCTTCCGCTTCTTTCCCGGTAACTGTAATACCTTGATTTTTCAATGTCCACCATGTCACTGCATTAATATCCCAATGCCCTATATTCGCCTTACCATCTGCACAATACATGTACTCATTCATTTCATCATTGTATTTCCCTAAATCAGCAAGTGGAATATACATACCATCCATTCTTTTCCCTAACGTACTACCACTAAGTTTCTTATGAAGTTCTACAAGTTGCTGTTTTTCAGCTTTATTCACGGAATCACTTATTACCGTAACAAAATCAACATCGCTCGTTTCTGCATGAAATGCACCGAGTGCGATGGATCCGTAAATGTATACCCCGACTATTTTTTCATCTAAAAAAATTTCTTTTAATTCTACTGTGTATCGTTCCATTAACTGTTGTACTTCTGTTGGTAACGCATGCTTCACTCCATTTTTCACAACTATCCCTCCAATAAAAAAAGCCTTTGCAAATTCGCAAAGACTTCCTGCTTTATAAATATTTCTCGATTTCTTCGTAAACATCCTTCAAACGAGGATTTCCTTCTCCAACAATTTCTCCATTTACAAGAACGACCGGATAAAATAAATCTTCCTCCACTACGCGCTCTGCGAATGCTTTTTTCTCTTCATCTTCTTGTTCTTCTTGGAAATCAATATACTCGAAATTAAATTTATTTTCTTGTCCTTCATATTTACGACCAATTGCAGCTTGTAACCACTCAAACGTTTCTGTTGAAGATGGCATTCCAACGCAGCTCGCACAAATTACTTTCGTCCCATACACTTGCACATTAACCATTTCTTCTCCCCCACTTCTTGTTCTAACAGTATATTCAGATGTCTTATTACATAAGCACATCATTTTACAAACTTATTCCATACCCCTATACTGAAAAAACACGTTGTAAACATGATAAAAAATTTCGACAATAAAACAAGAACAGAAAAAATAGATTTTCCCCTCTATCTTGATTATAATAAAACTGATGAAAGGAGTCGATAAAAATGGAAAACCCACATATGCAAGAACAAGTACTAGAAGTATTAGATAAATTACGTCCATTCTTACTTCGCGATGGCGGAGACGTTGAGTTAGTAGACATTGAAGAAGGTATCGTAAAATTACGCCTTATGGGTGCATGCGGAAGCTGCCCAAGTTCTACAATCACACTAAAAGCTGGTATCGAACGCGCATTACTTGAAGAAGTACCAGGCGTTATCGAAGTAGAACAAGTATTTTAATTAGAAGCAGAAGCGGCTCGTTCAGAACAGGAGGTCATTGGAGCTCCTGACGAAGAGGCGCTTTTTGCCTCGGCGGAAGAAGCGAAGCCACCGAACATTTTAGCCGCTGGAGCTAGATATTATCTAGCGGCTCGTTCAAAGTCACTTGCTAAAAGGAGACCAAATTTGGTCTCCTTTTTTTATTTAAATAACAATCATTCGTTAACATCATAAAACAAAATTGGAAATCATTCTCAAAAAATGCGATAATTGATACTATATAGTGAATCGTTCACACATATACAATCAAAAAAACATAGGGGGACGACACATGCCAAAAATGGGGAACACTTTTTTAACAATGCAAGAACTAGAAAAGAAAAAAGAGTATTTATTAGGCCTTTCATCCGTTATACCGACATGGAATGCGAGCTACCAATTTTTATTTAAAGAAATCCAGCAAGAATTATTGGGTAAAGTAAATGAAAAAATTGAAAAACATCAATTCATTTTAAATATATGTGCAGAGCAACAAGTAGGGGCATAATGTATTACATACAGTTGTGGTATATAAAAAAGAGACCTCACTCGGTCTCTTTTTTATCTTTTTTATATTTTTAAGATAACCAATCTAATTTTCTAATCCCAAGCTTATCAACTGGTAAACGAAGTGAGCTATAAAAATGCTTCATAAATTGCTCTGAGCGGTTCACATCGTGTAAAATGGCTTCTAAGCGATCTCTATATATGCTTTTTTGTTCTTCGTTTCCTGTTTGGTAGTACCGTTCAACTGTTTCAAAATAGTGAAGCGGGAACAAGAGTCTTGCAAATAATAGGCGCCAACCAAATGAGGATAACGAATAATTTCGTTCGTAATCTGTAACAAATTGAACGATTGTTTTCTCCCAGTCTTTCTTTTTTTCAATCATCATATAACGGATTAATTCTGCTATATCTCGAGTTGGGTGATCATACACCCAATCAAAAGGGAGTTTGAGACGCTTCGTTTGATGCCATAATAAAGGTGTGAATCGTTCTTGGCAAATTGTTGCTGCATCAGTTAGTTGCGGCGTATCATCCATTTCTGTATCAACAACATATTGAATGGCATTTTCTGCAACCCCTAAGTAATACGGGAAGGATTCAATAAACAATTGATCGAATACGTCTGTAGGGTGGTTCATCACTTGTGATTGCCAAAACTTTTCTAATTGATCGAGCCTTTTTTCCCATAATGCTTTCCATTCACCAATGCGGCTTAGTTGCTCAATTTCTTCTGGAAAGAATGCACCTCGTTTATGGAATATAGAAAGCTCACTACCTAATGATATAGCATGTCGTTCTAACGCTCGCATACCTTTTAATAAGCAGTAATTTTGTTCTTCTATCTCACTTACATAGTAGCCATGTATAGTTGGAACGAAAGTCGCTACAGTTATATCCCCTTGCTGGTTCATATAGTCACTGAGCTTTTTCATCTCTACAAGTACTTCTTCCTCCATTTCTCCAATTGGAACAAGTACATAAATTTTGTTGCGAATCCAAAAGCTTTTATAGGGGCCAAGGGGGATTAATTCTTTAACATGCATGTGATAATGCTCATAAATATGATGAATCATCGCAGTCGCCACCTATGGTTTTTCTTTATATATATGAGCTTGTGCTCGCCTTTCATTCCTATGCACATGATAAAGCAACGAAACGTATACAAATACTAAAAAGAAAAAAAGGTGATAAACATGAAAGACTCAAATCAACTACAAGAAAAAGCATTACAACTATTACAAGAACGCGGTGTAACAATTGACGATATTGCTGAACTTGTTCATTTTCTTCAAAAAAAATATCATCCAAATTTAGAGATGTCAGAATGCCGTTATAACGTTGAGCGTGTATTATCAAAACGTGAAGTACAAAACGCACTGATTACTGGTATCGAGCTCGATGTCCTTGCTGAAAAAGGAATGTTAAGTGAGCCGTTACAAGATATCGTAAAACGTGATGAAGGCTTATACGGAATTGATGAAGTGATCGCACTTTCTATCGTTAATGTGTACGGCTCTATCGGTTTCACGAACTTTGGATATATCGATAAATTAAAACCTGGTATTTTAGAATACTTAAATGATAAATCGTCTGGAAAAGTGCATACATTCCTTGATGATATCGTTGGTGGAATCGCTGCCGCTGCTTCAAGCCGCTTAGCGCATAGAGCTGAGCATTCGGAGTGAAATATGAAAGACCGTCAGTGTCATACTGACGGTCTTTTGTATTCCATGAGCATAAATTCTCTTCCTCGGCTCAAAAAAATAGGACCTTGCTGAAAACCTATGTTTTTATATAGCGTAATCGCTCTTGTATTAAATGTCGCTACGCTAAGTCGAAACGTTTTCGGCTTACATTCTTTAACAGCAAACGCTATCCCAGCTTGCAAAAACATTTTCCCTAGCCCTTTCCCTGTTAACTCCGGCTTCATGCCAAGTCCGATATCCATTACATCTTCTCCACCATATAAATGAGCATCTCTTCCCCCTGGCACTTGTGCATTTTCCCCAAAACAAAAATAGCCGATAAACTCCCCATTATCGTCACAACAACCATAATACGTCCCATCTAATAATTCTTCTATTACTTCTTCCTCGCCTGAAAAACTATACAAATGATAAGGTTCTTCATACGTCCATGTATTTATCTCATTCGCTTCTTCTACCGTTAACTTATGTATATCCATCCTTCTCTCCCCTAATCAAATATTCCCTATATACTCATTCAACTTCCCTGCTTTATTTCCCTCTAATTGAAATATGCACAATTGCATACGCACGCCCACTGAACAAATGGTACAATTTATTTGAATCGCTGTTGCTACACTTCTTGATCAAAGAAAAGGCGTTAAAACGGATATTAGCGCCTTATCAAACTCAAGCAATTGGCACATTTTGTCATCTTGAAAGACACTCGAAAGAGTGTCTTTTTTTCTATACCTTACAAGGACTTACTCATTTCAAAGCATACGCACATAAAATAATGTAACTCTTTACATGCATGAATTCTTTTCTAAAAGTTGTGCAGTAGACTCAAAATAAAAAAGCACTCTTGTCTAGAGTGCTTTTTACTTTCAAATCAGGAGGTTACATATATGGATAGTACTCTCGTATTTAACTTCGGCATTGGTATTGTCATTATTTTATTTGTTTTCTTTGTTCTTTGTATGAGTGGTGTGTAACAGTCTTTTATGCTGATAACTCTTTTAAAGTATCACTTAATTTGAACTTTCTTAATTGTAATGACGCAATCAACGCTGCCCCCGCTCCAAGTATCACGCTAGCTAAAGCCAGTATGACCACTTGATTATACGGAATAATAATAACCGTTAACTCTAAGCTTGATAACACGATATAACTAAACAAAATCCCACCAAAAATGCCAATGCAACCAGCTATCGCTCCAAGTAAAGTTCCCTCTAATAAAACAATCCTTCTCATTTGCTTTGGGATAGCTCCTACCGCACGAATCATACTAATTTCAGCACGTCTTTCATGTAAACTTGCGACTATCGCATTCATTAATCCTATACCAGAAATAATGAAAACAATTACAACTAACAAGCGAATTAACATCATCATTTGTGATAATAACTGCTCTTGTTCTTTCAATAAATCATAACTGTTTATAACTTCTATATTCTCTTTATTCTTTGTAATTTCTTTTACTTGCTTCTTAATTGCTTCAAATGACTGATTAGAATTTGTCATAATTTGAATCGCTTCATATCCTTGTACATGAAACTTATCGCGAGCCCATTGTTCATTTACAAAAACATCTAACCCTCTTAACCTTAATCCTTGCTCAATAATCGAAACAACTTTAATCGTTTGTTTTTCTTTTCCCTTTCCTTTTACTTCAAACGTATCTTGCAACTGAAGCCCTAAATTTTTAGCCACTTCCTTCGTAATGACTCCCTCACCATCTTCTAATGGCTTATTTAAAGTTTGTCCTGCAATCACTTTCGCCTTTGTTACTTTCTGATACGCTACAATATCATTACCTACAACTTCCATTGAATCAGAGTTCAAATTGTTTTTTTTCATAAATTCATACCATTCTTGATTCGCTTTTTTAAAGTCATAATTCACAAGCTTTGCTGTAAAGTCAGTAGCATTCCCAACACTCGCCTCTACACCATCAATTTTTTTAATCTTCTCCATCCAACTAAACGGTAATGTTTCTATTCCTTGCGACTCTACTGGAATTCTTACTACTAAGTCCGCTGGTAAATGTTTTTGTAATCCTTTTTTCATACCTTCATACATAGAGTTTACATACATCGTTCCAACAAGTGCTAACATAAAACCAAATGCTAGTATAGCAACCGACACAGCTGCCTTATTTCGATAACGAATGACATTCCGACTACTAATCGTCGTTTCAATTCGTAATATCATTTGAATCGGTTTTGCAATCACTGGTGCTATCACGCGAATAAATAACGGAATCGCAAATAACAAACCGACCGCAAATAAAAGCGCTCCTATCGCACTTGGATTAAAACCGATATACTCCTCTAATACGCTACCTGCTAGTCCAATAACAGTACCAATGAGTAAAATGCTAAGGCTAAAAGCACTCCATCTTTTTTCTTTCTTCTCATTACTAGGAAGACCTGGGCGGAGTGCTTGAACTGGTGGAATCTTTCTAACCATGAAAGCTGGTATAATAGCCCCTAGGATAGACATAACAATCCCTAGTAAAAAAGTAATGAGTAAAATCTCACTTGAAATCGAGAATGATGCTTCCCCTGCCCCCTCAATATTCACCCATTTGTTAATGAATGATGCTGCAATTGTTTGCGTACCTGCTCCAAGAATAACTCCTGCTAGTGATCCGATTGCCCCAATACATAAAGCCTCTAATAAAACGACTAATATAATTTGATTTGGATTACTACCAAGTGCACGTAATAATGCCCATTGCTTAAATCGACTTCTGACAGATAAGAAGAAACTTCCCATTATTAAAAGGGCTACTACAAATAAGGCAATACCACCTAAACTAAAAATTAAAGGCTTCATTACATTTAGTCGTTCAAATGCCTTATCGACATAAGTACGTTGATCCACCTTTATATTTTCTATCTTCTTATTTACATCAAGAGCAATCGTCCTTTTCACATTTACATCGGCTGTTTTCACTTGAACGAGATTGAACTGATTTGGTAGATTTAATTCTTTTTGAAGCCACTGGATTGGAAAATAAGCCCCATGCCCCATTGCCGCCATTAACGGCGGATTTAAAATGCCGACGACTTTCACAGTCTTTTCTCCATGTTGTGGGAATGGCAGTTTAATCGTATCTCCCAAACGTATATTTTCACGTTCTGTATACCCTTTTGTCAGCGCTACTTCAGCCCCGTCTTTCGGATATCGACCTTCTAATATTTTATAAGAATGCATTTCTGGAGAATCTTGCTCAACACCCCAATAGGACGGCTTTCCTGATAGCTCTTTATAATTTGGAAAAGGATACGGTATAAGTACTTTTGATATTTTTTCAGCATTTTCTAAGCCATCTATTCCTTTTAAACTTTCATTATTTAAATACATATCGTTTTTTATATAGCCAAATTGTAAATTATAATCTCCATATCGGCTTACTACTTGTTCCTTCACACTCTTCTCTACTGATTGATTTCCTAGCAATAACATCGTCGCTAACATAACACCTAACGCTGCACCGAGAGCGATCAACATATTTCGTAGCCAATTTTGTTTCATCGATTTTACCGCATATTTAATTACCCATCGCATCACCTTTACCTCCTACTTTAAAGTGGCGATTCATAATCTCTTGAATATGAGTAACCTGTTGCGGGATATTTCGAAATTTCCATCCTTTACTTTCAGCGTGTTCATGAATCACTTCACCATCTAATAAGAAAACAACTTTATCAGCATGAGCCGCTACGAACGGGTCGTGCGTTACAATTACAGCTGTTTGCCCTAACTCATCACACGCATTGCGAAGTGCCGCAATGATATTTTTGCTATTTTCCGAATCTAATGCCCCTGTTGGCTCATCCGCTAATATAATTGCCGGTTCATTTGCAAAAGCTCTTGCTATCGCAACCCTTTGCTGTTGCCCACCTGATAACTGTGCTGGTAAATGCTTTTCTTTTCCCTTCAATCCGACGAGTTCTAATAAACGAGTTGCTGTCACCGTTGCCTTCTTTTGCGATACATTATCTAACAGTAACGGCAACCCCACATTCTCCTCTGCACTAAACACCGGAATCAAATTAAACTGTTGAAAAATAAAACCGATTTTATGCCGTCTAAATAAAGCGAGCTCTTTTTCTTTTAATGTTGAAATCTCTGTACCGTCAACTCGAATACTACCTACCGATGGAATATCTAATCCACCTAACAACTGAAGTAAGGTCGTTTTACCCGAGCCACTTGCTCCCATAATACAAACGAAATCTCCTTTTTGAATTTGAAGATTAATGCCTTTTAATATTTTGACTTTACTATCACCAATATCAAATGATTTTTCTAACCTTTCAATTTCAATAATATTCATCCCCATATCCCCTTCTCTCTCTATTTACCAATCTATATATTCTATTCAAAAATGCAAAATCCCTACTATTTTGTATTTTTTTGTCACATACTAACATTTGTTTATCACAGCAAAAAAATTGACTCTTACAAGAAAAGTAACCACAATAGTTACATGAATACATAAAAACTATTCACATATCCACAAATAGGAGGAATAACAATGAAACATGTAATCGTTTATGCACACCCGAATACAGAAAGCTTCAACCATGCGATTTTAGAAACGGTAAAAAGTGAATTAGCAGAAAAAGGTCATGAAGTTCGCGTTCGTGATCTATACGAATTAAACTTCAATCCAGTATTAGGCGCTTCCGATTTCATCTCATTTTCTCAAGGAAACACACCAGCAGATATTAAAGAAGAGCAAGAGCATATCTCTTGGGCTGATACCATTACATTCATTTACCCAGTTTGGTGGGCGGGACTTCCTGCTATTTTAAAAGGATACGTTGACCGTGTATTTAGCCACGGCTTCGCTTATGCTTACGGTGAAAATGGCATCGAGAAGTTATTAAGCGGTAAAAAAGGATTATTATTATCTACAATGGGAAATACGAAAGAGGCATACACAGCAGGCGGTATGTTTGACGCAATGAAGAAAACAGCGGATGTTGGTATTTTTGAATTTACAGGTATTGAAACAATTGAGCATACATTCTATACGAGTGTTCCTTCTGTGGATGACAGTGTGCGTAAACAATATCTTGAAGAGGTTAAAGATGTTGTGAATCGTGCATTTTAAATAAAATTATATCAGCGATTTTTTTAATATATCAGCGCAACTCAGATTATATCGGCGATTTTCTAAATATATCAGCGCAACTTAAATTATATCGGCGATCTTCTAAATATATCGACTTACCGACAAAAATCGACACTAGTCAAAACTAATTATTAGCCCACACCAATCGGGCTGCCCGCAAATATCAGAAAAAAAGCTGCTCCAAGGTTTGGAACAGCTTTCTTCATTACATCTTCTCAATCCACTCCGTCAAGTTATGTACAACTTGCGTCGGTTGAACTTCGTATTCTGTTAACTTCTCCACAGTTGTGACTCCAGTGTGGACAAGAAGCGTATGCATACCGGCATTTATTCCTGCTAAAATGTCTGTATCGTAGTTATCCCCAACCATTAAGGCTTCATTCTTTTCTATGCCAAGCACTTTTAAAGCTTGTTCCATAATGATTGATTCTGGTTTTCCGATAAAGATTGGATCCACGCCTGTTGATACTGCTACAACTGATGTTAATGAACCGTTACCTGGTAATAATCCGCGCTCAGTCGGAATGGCAATGTCTCCATTTGTAGAAATAAACGTTGCGCCGTTACGCACAGCAAGACAAGCTTTTGCTAATTTTTCATATGTGATGTCACGATCTAAACCGACAACAACGAAATCAGGATTTTCATCCACAAGTTCAAATCCTTTTTCCACAAGTGCATCATGTAAGCCTTCTTCACCAATCATATATACAGTTGCGTCTTGTTTACGTTCATAAATAAAGTTTGCTGTTGCCATACTCGTTGTGAATACTTGCTCTGCTTTCGCTGGAATATCGAAACGAACAAGTTTTTCTGCTACCTGTTCTGGTTTACGAGTTGAGTTATTCGTAACGAATAAATATGGAATGCCGCGCTCTCCTAATGCTTTTACGAAGTCGCTTGCTTCTTCAATTTGTTCTTCTCCGCGATACATTGTACCGTCTAAGTCAATTAAGTAACCTTTATACATCGATTATGTCTCTCCTTCTATGCTAACGTTCTCACCTTATCATACCACTCTTATATTACCCGCTTTTTACAAAGAAAAAAACGCTTTACCTTAAAGCGCCCCATAACGTTCATTTTTTCTCTTTTACTTGATAAGAACAACTACAATCGCCCTCGCACATGTTTGCTAGCGTCTTTACATCTGCTCCTGCAAATAAACGATTATACATCTCTTTTTCATCTTCACACACTTGCGGGAATCTCTCTGCAATTTCCTTTAACGGACAGTTTTGTTTTTCAATTACGAAAGAGTTCTCTCCGTCTCTCTTAATTTGAACCATATAACCATTTTTCTCTTGCATAGCTGCTATCTCTTGCACTTTATATGCTAAATTCTTTTGATTACTCACTCGCTTTTGCAACTGTTCTTCCATTCGCTTCGTTCTCTCTTTTAAAACGTAACGAAGTATTTGTTCATCGCCCATTCGAGCTAAATCTTCTAGCATATCAATCGCAAATTGCTTATACTCTTTCGGGAATGTATCTTCTCCCTTTTCGCTTAATCCATACAAATAAGTTGGTCTTCCGACATGTTGCCTTACCATCTTAGAATAGATGAAACCATCTTTCTCAAGATTACTTAAATGTCTTCGAATCGCCATTTCTGTAATCTCTAAAATTTCAGCTAGTTCCGCTACCGTGTGCTCTCCCTTTACTTTCAACAATTGGATAATTTCATCTTTCGTCGTCCGTGCTTCCCCCATGCTTCACCCTTCTCCCTCACATACAATATAAGACCCCCAAAAGGCTTTCTCTGGGGATCTTATAAGCATAATTATTCTGGTACAAATGCAGATACAGGTCCTAATTCCTTTTCTAAATAACTGCGAATATTTGCTGGGTATTTCTCTACCACTGCAATATGTTTTTGAATCGTCTTATATAATTCATCATGATTCATTTGAATATAATCTTGCGTAAGCATTTTTCGAAGAAGGATAATTTCTTTCATCCCTTGTCCATCTTCTGCACTTATCACTCGCTCGTCCATTAAAATATCAATAATATCTTCATAGCTTCCTGGATCGCGCATAATAAATCCATCAATCATCGCATTCCCTACATCTAATACAGAATCAATAATTAGATGCGCTATGCGTTCTAATGCGTAAAATTCAAACTCGGTTTCATATATCTTTTTCTCTTGAAATGTACTTGTTGCTCGTTCTAAACATACTAGCATTTGTTCTATTTTCTTTCTGTCTACAAAATACATGAATGTCACCTACCTGGAAATTAAAGCATTTACATTTTAATTGTAACGCTTTCTTCTGAAAAAATCGACAATTTTTCGAATTCACCTTTTCCCCGTAATTTGTTATAGTTATATTTGTATGATTTTTGAAATTGGAGGAATGGAATCTTGGAACGTGAACTCGCACTAGAAATTGTCCGTGTAACAGAAGCAGCAGCATTAGCATCCGCACAGTGGATGGGCCGCGGAAAGAAAAATGAAGCAGATGATGCAGCAACTACAGCAATGCGTGATATGTTCGATTCAGTAAACATGGCAGGTACAGTTGTAATTGGTGAAGGAGAACTTGATGAAGCACCGATGTTATATATTGGTGAAGAACTAGGAACAGGTAACGGTCCCGAAGTAGACATCGCCGTTGACCCATTAGAAGGTACAAACATCGTTGCAAAAGGTCTTGCAAACGCAATGGCAGTTATCGCAATCGCAGATAAAGGAAACCTTCTTCATGCTCCTGATATGTACATGGAAAAAATCGCGGTTGGTCCAAAAGCAGCTGGTAAAATTAGCTTAGATGATCCAATTGAAAAAACAATTGAAATTGTAGCAGAAGCTAACAATAAAAAGATTCGCGATCTAACAGTTATCGTTCAAGAACGTGAACGTCATCAAGATATTATTGATCGTGTTCGTGCTAAAGGTGCACGTGTAAAATTATTTGGTGACGGTGATGTTGGTGCGTCAATCGCAACAGCACTACCTGGAACTGGTATCGACTTATTCGTAGGTATTGGCGGAGCTCCAGAAGGCGTTATTTCTGCAGCAGCATTAAAGTGTCTTGAAGGTGAAATGCAAGCTCGTTTAGTTCCAATGAACGAAGAAGAAGAAGCTCGTTGTCGTGAAATGGGATTAGAAGACCCTCGTCAACTTCTTATGTTAGATGACTTAGTATCTGGGGATGATGCAATCTTCTCAGCAACTGGTGTATCTGCTGGTGAGTTATTAGACGGCGTAAAATTCCTAGGCGGAGATTTAGCTGAAACATACTCTATCGTAATGCGTTACAAAACAAGAACAGTACGATTCATTAAAACGCATCACCATTTAGATCATAAACCACACTTAAACTTAGATATTTAATAAAAGGAGCCATGTGTATGGAAGAACGTTTCTTTCTGTACGACGACACTGTCGCTACAAAAACTCGTTTCGTTAGCTTTATGGGAGAAAATGAGCGTCATGATTTAGCGCTATTATACTCCGATCGTCATTACGGTAAAACGATCGTCCTTGATATGCAGCGCAATAAATTTGCAATCATTGGTGCTGACGATTTAAACGAACCAGGCTACTTAGAGCACGCATTTTCTATGACTGAAGAAATTGCTGAAGAACTACGCTCATTTTTATTTGAACTTATATAATTTATCTTAGGCACCAGCTTTTTAGCTGGTGTTTTTTCACTTTAAGTATTTTGAATTTTCAATTATCCGTGTTATAATGAAGAATAAATCTATTTGGATAGAAAGGACGTTATCTACGTATGCCAACATTTACTTTGTAATGGACCAGCAATTGGATAGCATTACTCTCAAAAAAGCACCACGCTTTTTCAAGGGAGTAGTCTGCCCATTCCCATTACAAAGGAACGTATTGCATCTGTAGTATGATGTTTACGGAGGTTCCTCTTTGGGGAACCTCCTTTTATTTTTGTCTTTTTCTCATGTCTTCATACTACAAGACATCCAAATAGCTGTATTACGTTCCTTTACCACTACTATAAGAGGTGAAGGAAAATGCAGAAAGTACAACTTTCTTGGAGTTTATATGAAAATCAGCAAAATACAATTGAAAAGTATTGTAAAAATTGCAGACGCACTACCCTATTTACCGACACAAATATTCGTAGGCATAACGCCAACGGAAAAAACATATATCGCTTTGCTATTTATAAATGTCCGAAAGATCATACGTGGAATCAAAAACTTCGTATTTATAAATCATTTACTGATCACGTTGAAACAGTCGATATGACGCAACAGGATCAAACGGAAACAACTACTACCATTTCCATTACACAGCATAAAGAAAGTGGCATAGATGAAATTACGATTGTATTAGATCTCGTTTTCGGTTCCCACCGGATGGATAAAGCTTTATCCACATATATTTCCGATTGGAGCCGTACACTCATTGTGGATAAAATAAAAAACGGGGATATTCAATTGAACGGACAACAAATGAAACCAAATACAATACTTTCTGAAGGCGATTATATATCAATTTGTTTATAAGCGAGAATATGCAAAAAATCCTCTTACAATCGTAAGAGGATTTTTTTACTTCTTCACTTTTCGTAATACGAAGTGTGCACAACCGAAGTTACAATACTCGTATAAATACTCCGATAACGTACTAATTTTTGTATCATATGTCGCACGTTGGTTACTATCATCAAAGAAACCGCGCAATCTAAGTTGCTCATATCCCCAGTCTCCAACGATGTAATCATATTTATTTAAAATTTCTGCATAGCGCTCTTTAAATGCTTCTTCACTAAAACCGTCACGAAAGTTTTTAATTACTTCGTACTGCACATTATTAATGCTCACCGTAGCATGAATCTCTTGCTTTTGCTCCATCATTAACTTCCTCTCTAAGCATTCTTCTTTTTATCGTATCACAAAGCATACCAACCAACAATTTCAAATACAAAAATTTGCAAATTAGTGCATGCTATGGAGAAGGAGGTGATACATCGTGAAAAAACAAATTATACTTTCTCTCCTCACGCTTTCCTTATTTGCGGGCTGCCAAACAAATAAAGCCGAAATGGAACGTGAAGAAGGAAGTCGTGTTCTTGTTTCCAATAAAAACGAAATGTATCATACGGAAAATACAAATACACGGCTTACAAGGGTCGGCTATTCATCTAAGCAAAAGCATGAAGTATCTAACAAACAAGTAGGAGCCATTAACCGTGAGAAAGTTGCTGAAATGATTACAAGCATGACAGTTAAACTCCCTGACGTTACAAATGCTGCTACGCTTGTTACAGATGATGAAGTATTTGTTGTATACCGTGCAAACACAACGGATTCGAAACTTGTAGCAGATCAAGTATATAGAACTGCTTTATCCATTGTCCCTCGCTATTATAAAGCATATGTATCAACAGACCAAAAGTTGATTTCTCAAATTCAAGGCCTTCAATCTGGCGCATTAAATGATACAGAATATACGCAAAGCCTCGATATGTTAAAGCGTGAAATGAGTAAAAATCCTCATTTGAACAATACAGGGGATCAGACTTTAAATGATATGATAAAAAAATAAAGAAGGCGGAGACAACCTCCACCTTCTTTATTTTTTACTATTTATTACGATCCGCATAAACTTCCATCGCATCGCACATAAACTGCGCTAAACCTTCGCCAAACTTATCGATATTTTTCGTAAAGCGCTCATCAGCGACGTACATTTGACCGAGCCCCTTAAAAGCATCTAATGAATAGTGACTGAAGTTTTGCAAGTAATCGTACCATACTTTGATAGCTTCTTGCGCCTCTTTGGAATCTGGAGCACCGTGTCTAAGCGCCGCTAAATTTCTGTAAATAGCATTAAACTCTTCTTGCTTCTCTTTTGACATACCTTTCGCATATTCATTCGCTTTATCTACAGCTGCGTCTCCCCATCTTTCACGTGCTTCTTCTTCATATGGGTTATGGCTGAAATCGAATCCTTCAAATTTCTCTTTGTTCGTCATTTCAATCTCTCCTTTTGTATACTGAATTGTTTTATCAATCGTCGCAATCACTTTATCTAACCTAGCACGCTTTTCAAGAAGCATTTTCTTATGAAGCTGTAATGCCTCTTTCCGGTCAAATGATGGACTCATGATAATTTCTTTAATTTTCTTCAAAGGGAAGCCTAGTTCTTTAAAAAATAAAATTTGCTGCAACATTTCTAAATTTTCATTGGAATACAGACGATATCCAGACTCTGTCGTCTCGTCTGGGGTTAACAACCCGATTTCATCATAATGATGCAGTGTGCGCACACTAATTCCAACTAAATTAGCTACTTCTTTTACCTTCATTGCCATGTGTATCTCCCCCTTAATACATACGATAAAGTATGACGCAACGTTAGAGTCAATAAGTAAATTCATTTTCTTTATAAAATATTTCATGCATAATAGATATGTACATATATTAGAAAGCGGTGAAAATATGGTTTCAAATACTGTAATTGCCAGCATCATCTTTCAACTCATTGTCTCGATTCTGGTCCCAATTATTGTACTCGTTTATTTCCGTAAAAAATATAATATAAATTGGAAAGTAGTCGGCGTTGGTGTTCTTATCTTTATCGGATTTACTCAAATTCTCGAAACACCATTCCACCTATTTATGCGCGGTAATCCAGCAATCGCTCCAATTTTAGAAAATCCATTTGTCTTCGCACTGTATGGCGGACTCACTGCTGGTATTTTTGAAGAATTAGGACGCTTCGTTGCCTTCTTCTTCTTACTAAAAAAATATCAAGAATATAAAGATGGCTTCGCTTACGGAATTGGTCACGGCGGCATTGAATCCATTTTAGTTGGCGGATTCTCTGCATTCCAAGCACTTATATTTGCGAATTCAATTAACAACGGTAGCTTCGCTCAGATGGTAGAAAAAATGCCAGAGCTAAGCCGTCTACAGGACATGTTAATTCAGCAACCTGCCTACTTATACTTCCTTGGTAGCTTAGAAAGAATTATGGCACTCGTGCTGCAAATTGCCTTTACAATGCTTGTCTTATACGCAGTGAAGCAGAAGAAATATATCTTCCTTGTGTACGCTATACTATTCCATGCATTCGTAGATTTCTTCGCAGCACTTTACCAAACGAAAACAATCAACATCTTTGTTGCAGAAGGAATTACCCTTCTCTTTACCATTGGTGCTGTTGTTCTTATTCGTAAAATGAAAGAGAAATTAATGAGTGTGCCAGAATAAAAATAACCCGCCAATTGGTGGGTTATTTTTTATACGAATTATCATAGTGATGATAGCTTTTCCCGCTTTGCAGCTCCCTCTTTGTTTCTGCATCTATAACAATGTACTTATGTAACTCTTCTATTTCATTTTGAGTAAAGGAAGCAAAAAAGTATACTTGGCGATCAGGGTGAACGAAAAAATCTTGAAGCACCACTTCACTCCGGCAACCCGCGGCTGTTTTTTCTAGGAAAGAAAATTCTTCATCGGGCACTTCTTTAAATGAGATTTTTTTTCGAACGCTATATGCTGCATTGTTGTATTCTTTATAAATTTTCTTATCTAATTGTTCGTAAAACACATCCTCACTCACAAATGACTTATTTCGATTGCTTGGATAATCTACCTTTTGATTGGATTGTGCATATGTTGTGGACATTTGCGAGAGAAAACAAATCATGAATACAATACATATCATTTTTTTCATCATTGCACCTCGATTTTCTATTATCCACATTACTTTTCCACATGATCGGATTATTATGTTCTTTCCAATAAAAAGGAATATTTTCCACATTTGTCGAAGTATATAGCGTCAACTTGAAAGATGGGGATGAATTATGAAAAAAATTATTGTCATACGACATTGTTCAGCAACTGGCCAAGAACGTGATGCCGAATTAACGACCGATGGAAAAAAACAAGCAAACACCCTTGCTACATTCCTCTTAGAGCACCATCCACAAATAGACCATATTATTTCAAGCCCATTTGTGCGAGCTATCGATTCTATTCGGCCCTATGCACGCCAAGCCAATTTGTCTATCCAAGAAGATGAACGATTAGCTGAACGCATATTAAGCGACGTTCCAATGGACGATTGGATGCAAAAACTAGAATCTACTTTTACAAATATAGATATTGCCTTTTCAGGCGGGGAGTCAACGAAACAAGCAACGGATCGTGCTATATCGCTTATCCAACACGTTTTAAAATTAAACTATACTACAACACTACTTGTTACACATGGCAATTTACTTACACTCATTTTAAAGTACTTTGATCATACGATTGGCTTTCATGAATGGAAAGCTTTAACGAATCCTGATGTTTACGAAATTGTAATTGATGAACAATGTACTATAAAACGATTATGGGAAGCATCATCCAAGTAATATCTCTTTCCAACACATTCAGTTGACGCCACGAGAAGAAACTGTACTAATAATAGAAAGGGGTATCACTCCATATGTACGAAGATGTACTTGCATTACTACATAAAACAAATGCTTCTTATGAAAAATTTGAGCACGAACCAGTACTCGATTATGAAACAGATCGGATCGTGCGGGAGAGGCTTGGCTTACAAGGCACTCCAAGTAAAAGCTTATTTTTAAAATCAAAGTCTGGAGATTATTACGTATTTTTCACGTTAGAGGGCACAAGGCTCAATAGAGGGGAGATGAAAGAACTAACAGGAGAACGCTTATCTCTCTGTTCTCCTGATGAACTGCGAGACAAAACTGGTTGCACGCCGGGATGTGTCGCTCCTTTCGGGTATTCACACGATGTAACAATTATTGTGGATAGCGCTATTTATACGTACGATAAAATTTTAATTACACCTGGTGTACCTGAATTTACAATTGAATTATCCACAGAGGAATTAAAAAAGATTTTATTAACATGTTCAAATGCTGTTTTGGAGTATAAACAAAAAGAGAGCTAATCGTTAGCTCCCTTTTTTCATTATTTTGCTTCTGCTGTTTTTTCTTTTGCAGAACGAACTTGCTCGTCCGCATGGTAAGAAGAACGCACAAGTGGGCCAGCTTCACAGTGGCTAAAGCCTTTGCTAAGTGCAATTTCTTTAAGCTCTGCAAATTCTGCTGGTGGATAATATTTAAGAACTGGTAAATGCTTCTTAGATGGTTGTAGGTATTGTCCAAGAGTTAAAATATCCACATTGTTTGCACGTAAGTCATCCATTGCTTCAATTAAATCTTCTCTCGTTTCACCTAAGCCCACCATAATGCTCGATTTAGTTGGAATATCAGGCTGCATTTCTTTCGCTCGACGTAAAAACTCTAATGAACGGTCATATTTTGCTCTAGCGCGAACTCGGTTAGATAATCGACGTACTGTTTCAATGTTATGGTTTAAAATATCTGGTTTTGCATCCATTAACATTTTTAAGTTTTCTTCTACTCCACCCATATCAGATGGTAATACTTCGATTGACGTAAATGGATTTTTACGACGTACAGCGCGTACTGTTTCAGCAAAAACAGCTGCTCCGCCGTCCTTTAAATCATCACGTGCAACTGCTGTTATAACAACGTGCTTTAAGCCCATTTGTACTACAGAATCTGCTACGCGTTCTGGCTCTTGTAAATCAAGCTCTGTTGGTAAGCCTGTTTTAACCGCACAGAAACGACAAGCACGTGTACATACTGCTCCTAAAATCATAAATGTTGCTGTTTTTCTTACAGCCCAGCATTCATGAATATTCGGACATTTCGCTTCTTCACAAACTGTATGAAGATTCTTAGAACGCATCATTTTCTTTAAGCCTGTATAGTTTTCATTCGTGTTTAACTTAATTTTCAACCATTCGGGCTTGCGCTTATATTCTGTTTGTTTTGTCATGGTTATCAACTCCGCACAATATGAAATAGTTTACCGTGTTCGCTTCTTTCAATGTAACATATCTATTCTAACGTATGAAAGCGATTTGCTCAAATGAAGATTCTAAGATTTTTTCCAATCGTTCCCTATAATGAAATACTCCGTATATCCCACACTAAAAAGAGTGATGTTGTGAAAGGAGTCTATTTCATGCTTCGAAAAATTTCTCTTTTGCTTTCGATTTGCTTTCTTCTCCACCAAAACATCGCTTACGGTGAAGATAATCAGCAAAGCATATACGAAAAGCGCATGGCACTATATAAAGAAACCGAGCAATCTTCAGGCATTCCGTGGTATTACTTAGCTGCAATGGATCAATATGAAAGAAATACACGGAGCGTAAGAAAAGATATTCCGAAAAAACCAGATGCCATCATTTCCCTTTATTTCAAACCAGAAATATGGGCTGGACCTGTTAATGGTAACGACACTCTCCCCCATACAATTGCTCTATTTGGCGGATTAGGTTTAGATGGTGACAAAGATGGATTTGCAAATGCAAATAACGACCGTGACCTTCTGCATACAGCAGCAACAATTTTAAAGAAACAAGGAACGTCAGAAGAACGTATCAAAATCATGCTCTGGGAATATTATAGACGTGCAAAAACAGTTGATTTAATTACCGAATACGCCCAAATTTATAAACATTATGGCCGTATTAATTTAGAAGGAAATGCTTTTCCCCTTCCTATTCGCAGTGACCATAGCTACCGTAGTACTTTCGGCGCTGGAAGAAGTTTTGGCGGAAGAAGGGTTCATGAAGGAACCGATATATTCGCAGGCTATGGCGTACCAGTAAGATCCACTTGCTATGGCATTATTGAAACAAAGGGCTGGAATCGCCTTGGCGGATGGCGCATCGGTATTCGCGACCTTCATAATAATTATCATTATTACGCTCACTTAGGCGGGTTCTCAAAAGAAATACAGCTTGGACAAATTGTCGAGCCCGGAAAAGTAATCGGATTTGTTGGTAGCACCGGTTACGGTCCTCCCGGCACAGCTGGAAAATTCCCGCCTCACTTACATTTCGGCATGTATAAAGACAACGGTTATACAGAATGGGCTTTCGATCCATACATGCATTTAAGTCTTTGGGAGCGAAAAGAACGCGCAAATACAAAACGATAACCGTAGCACATTGCTACGGTTATTTTTCATTTACAACTAACTATCCGTTTTCTTTTTATTAGGTACAACAACACTTCCGCTTCCATAATAAGTAGGCACTTCTCCTTGAACAATGCGCGTCGCAATTGGAACATTTTGTTTCACTTTTATTTCTTTCGTATGAAATGGAATAACCACTTGCAACGTGACTTCCATCTCCATAATAATTTGAATCGCTGTCGTATTGATCCCGTGTGGTTCAATTTTTTGTTTAATATCCGTATTTACATGACCAATCGTCGTGAAATCAATTGGAATATCGGGTCCTATATTTCCAAGAAGCGCATTATTTGTTACACGGCCAAAAGGAACTGCCATCGTTGCCCCGTTTTTTTCAGAAATACCTAGCCCATTTAAATTCCCTTGTTCTACTTGCTGTAAATATTTTTCTATGTACGTGGTCGTTGACGTTACAATTTCATTTACTTGCTTCGTATTTAAATTAATTGTGGATACTTTTCCGTTTTTATCATTTTGTACTTTCATTAATGAATCGACATCGAATCCTTCATCAATTCTATCTTTTACCGCCTTCGTCATGACCGCTGTCGCCATTTTATGTGTCTCTACTTCTCCATATTTCATTAATGTCGGCTGAATGCTGCTATTCACAATCCATAATCCTTGCACGAGCAATATGACAAAAAGAATAAACGACATAAGCAGTATGTGCCGAAAGGAAATAGGTCCCCTTCGAAACCGCGAATTTTTCGAACGAAATATACTCATAAAAAACCCTCCTTCTTATATCATTTCTATGCAAGAAGGAGGGACGATATATGCTTATCTCATTTTTAATAATGCTTCTTTTCCGATTGTGCCAGCCGTAATACCTAAAGCTTCGGCTTCAATCGTTACTGATTCTAGCGGCGCTTCAAGAAGTTGTTCAATCGTTCTTACACCAACCGCGCGGCCAGCAATAATACCACGATCTCCTAACTTCTCATTTAAAAGACCTACATCTAATGCACCGCACATAATATATCCTTTATCGCTCATTACAGCTAGCAAATTTGTCTTTGGAAGTTTGACGCTAACCGCAATAAACGTATAGTTATCGATTATAATCGGCTCTACATTAACCATAGTTCACACTCCTCTCTTTCTTATCTGTATGACAAGAGAAAAATGAGTGTTACAAGTTAACTAGCCTATAGTTTGACGGAAGATGTATGAGTTATTAACACGTCCGTTAACACATCTCTAAGTAGTTCTGGCATATAATATTGTTTGTTAGAAAGTGTGGATAGCTCTGGGTATAAGTAGCCAAATGTAAACATATCAATCGTTCCTACTGTATATATACGATCTAATTCCAGCGATTCTCCGTTAATTAATACATCTTCGAGTAAAATTTTATTCCCGGGAATCGTATCTGGAATGACTTCTACACCAGCGTAAATCATTTTCCCCATCACTTTCCCGCGAAATCCGAATCCTTTTACCTCAAGGTTCTCCATATTCGGGCGACGTGCCTTTAAAATAACTTCTCTTAGCGTTTTCCCCGGCACTTTTAATAGACATGGATTAATTGGATGTGGACAAATTCTGTGAATATCTCCGCGCGTCACAACACCCTCTTCTAATCCTTCAAGAAGTACACCAGCGTTCACCATTCCAATTTCTGCACCGCACCACGTTTTCAGCGCATTTGCTAACATATGCGAAAATGCTGTCTCATGAAACCAATCAACCGGTAATGATTCCTTTAAATGAACGACAGGTTCTTCCATAATATGTGTACTTTCTTCCTGCAGCGCTTCAATTGTGGATAACGGTTTACTATAAGCACCTAAACGTTCTGTCTTAATCGCTCTACCGTCCTTTTTCAAAAGCTTCTTCGTCTCTTTATCCACAGTAAGCTGGACATGCCCAACGTAACGTCCCCACTTTTCACAACAACAAAGTAACGTATTATTCATAATAACACCGCGCTCAAATAAATGATGCGTATGTGCCCCTAAAATCACATCTATATCATAATGCTCCGCCATATGCTCATCCATACTTTTTCCAAGATGAGAAAGGACAACCGTTATATGAGCCTCATCTCTCACTTCTTCTAAAATAGACTCTAAATGCTCGATTGGATCTTCAATATGCCAATCTAACATTTGATAAAACTCTGGATACGCAACTGTTAATCCGATAAAAGCAATCGTAATCCCATCTGTCGTTGTATGTAATTTATAAGGCTTCGCCCACTCTGGACGTACCCCTTCTTTTTCAAATAAATTCGCGACGAGCACCTCAAATCCAGCATCATCATATAGACGATTCAAATGCTCCTTCGCTAACGTAATTCCTTCATTATTTCCGATCGTTACATAATCATATAACGCCTCATTTAAAAGCTTCGTATTGCCAAGTCCATTCGTCGCTTCCGAAATACTATGAAAACGATCCACATGATCGCCAATATCTACAGTTAAAACGGTCTCTCCTGCTTCCTGTCTTCGCTTTTTCTCTCCTTGTACAAACCGAGAAATTTGCGGCCAATTTTCAAAATGACTATGTATATCGTTTGTATGATAAAGGTGGATGATTGTTTCTTTATTTATATTCAGAGAAAAAACCTCCTCTCAGTTCCTTACTGCCATTTACGCTATGCGTATGCAATAATCCTGTAAATACTTTTCGTCTTTTCTTGCTATTTTACATTGTACTCGCATTGTGAGAAAAAGCAAAAGATTGCCCTTTTCATATGAATTTTTCTGCATTATCATCTATATAGGAGGTGTTCTTATTAAACTTTATAGCTTACTCTCACTCGTGTTTTCATTAATAGGAAGTATTTTATTTATCGCTTCCGTACTTTACTTACCTAATCTATATCTATTTATTAGCTTCCCTCTCGTTATTCTCGGCCTCATGTTTAGCATCGTTGCAATATCTAAAAACGAAGCTAGCAAATTGAGATTTGCCGGTATCTTTATCTTACTTCTATTAATTCTCTTTGTATTAATAGGTATTCCTTTTATATTTGTAGGATTCGGATTTTAGAGCTAGTTATTGCTAGCTCTATTTTTATGTTGCGGGGGTATATGAAGAATTTCTTTTGTCTTACTTTGTCGATAAGTCGATATCCCTTGTCGAATCGTCGATATATTGAAATAATCGCCGATATATTCCGAGTTGTGATTGATATATTTGAAAAATCGCTGATATATTCCAATGTATACTGGATGGGGTATCACCATACATTTATACCTTGTAACACGACATATGTCGTGTTACAATTTCATCATAAGGTGGTGAACCATAAAATGGATAAAGAGATATTAAAAGGAAGTATTGATATTTTACTTCTCTCCATCATTAAACAGCATGATACGTACGGATATGAAATTATTCAAAAGCTAAAAGAAAACAGCAATGATCTATACACGATGAGCCAAGGTACACTCTATCCAGCACTCAAACGGCTGGAACAAAAGGATTTAATCCATTCCTACTGGGGTGAATCTGAAACTGGTATGAAACGAAAGTTTTATCGCATTACTACGAGCGGAAAGAAAATGTTAGAAGAAAAACTAACAGCGTGGGATTCAGTTACAGCTCTTATTAAAACTTGTCAGAAAGGAGCTTTAAATTAATGACAATTGAAAAATACATAAAGAGTATCATTCAAAAAACAAACCTATCCCAATCTGATAAAGACGAACTATACTTCGAAATTTACGATCATCTCACAAGCTTAAAACAAGAATTTCTCGATCAAGGAAAATCCGAAGAAGAAGCTACTACATTAGCCATTCAAAACTTTGGAGAAGCCTCTACTTTAGGAACTGAAATTGAAAAAGCGATGCAATCTTCTACGCAAAAATATGTGCAGTGGATTGGCTGGGGATTGTTTTTACCGTATTCGTTTGTTTTGTTATTTAAACTATTGCTCGGGAGATCAGCCTTTTACTTTGGTAATCTGACGTACTTCTTTGAAACAGGTGACTGGCATTCTATACACGGTGGGTTAATAAACTTAGTTCCTTTCAGAAGTACAATCCGCTATTTAACTGAATTTGATTCTTATAATATAGATATCGTACTTATGAATACATTAGGAAACGTCATCATATTCATCCCATTCGGCTTCCTGCTACCTTTATTATTTAAACAAATAAACAATGTAAAAATGGCATCAAAAATTTTCATTAAGTTTATTTTATTAATTGAATCGTTACAACTCCTTACTTTTACTGGTGTTTTCGACATTGATGACATCATGCTGAATATGTTAGGTGCTTTAATTGGGTATGGTTCTTTCGTTGGGATAAAGTATATTTTGGAGCGTGTTAGGTCTGTGGATAAGGTGGATACGATTTAGGTTCGGGGTATATTCGCCCTTCTGCTATGTCGTAATTTGTTGATAAGTCGATATCTCTTGTCGAATCGTCGATATATTGAAATAATCGCTGATATATTTCGAGTTGTGTTCGATATATTTGAAAAATCGCTGATATATTTAGTTGGAAACCCACCCCGGTATCCAGGTCCCACTCAATTTCAGATAAACAAAACAAAAAAGCGCCCTGCACAGCAGGGCGCTTCCTTTATATATTATCCAGTTCCAGCGGCTAGAATGTTCGGTGGCTTCACTTTAAATATTAACCAATAGAACCTTCCATCTCAAACTTGATTAGGCGGTTCATTTCAACTGCGTATTCCATTGGAAGTTCGCGAGTGAATGGCTCGATGAAGCCCATTACGATCATTTCTGTAGCTTCTTGCTCAGAAATACCACGGCTCATTAGGTAGAATAATTGTTCTTCTGATACTTTCGATACTTTCGCTTCGTGCTCAAGTGAAACGTAATCGTTTTTGATTTCGTTGTAAGGAATTGTATCAGATGTAGATTGGTTATCCATGATTAACGTGTCACACTCGATGTTAGAGCGAGAGTTTTTCGCTTTTGGTCCGAAGTGTACGATACCACGGTAAGTTACTTTACCACCATGCTTCGCAATCGATTTAGAAACGATTGTTGAAGACGTGTTTGGTGCTAAGTGAATCATTTTCGCACCAGCATCTTGGTGTTGGCCTTTACCAGCAATCGCGATAGATAATGTTAAACCACGAGCGCCTTCGCCTTTTAAGATAACTGCTGGGTATTTCATCGTTAATTTAGATCCGATGTTACCGTCAATCCATTCCATCGTTGCGTTTTCTTCACAAACCGCACGTTTTGTAACTAGGTTGTATACGTTGTTCGCCCAGTTTTGGATTGTTGTATAACGGCAATATGCATCTTTCTTAATGATGATTTCTACTACCGCACTATGAAGTGAGTTAGTCGTGTAAACAGGTGCTGTACAACCTTCTACGTAGTGTACGTGTGCGCCTTCGTCTACGATGATAAGCGTACGCTCGAATTGTCCCATATTTTCAGAGTTAATACGGAAATACGCTTGAAGTGGTGTATCAACTTTAACACCTTTTGGAACGTAGATGAATGATCCACCAGACCAAACTGCAGAGTTTAATGCAGAGAATTTGTTGTCTGTTGGTGGGATTACTTTTCCAAAATGCTCACGGAAAATATCTTCGTTCTCTTTTAATGCGCTATCTGTATCTTTGAAGACGATTCCTAGAGCTTCTAGGTCTTCTTTCATGTTGTGGTATACAACTTCAGATTCGTATTGTGCAGATACACCAGCTAAATATTTTTGCTCAGCTTCTGGAATACCTAATTTATCAAATGTTGCTTTAATTTCATCAGGTACTTCATCCCAAGACTTCTCAGATTTCTCAGATGGTTTTACGTAGTACGTAATTTCATCGAAATCTAAGTCGTTTAAGTCGCCGCCCCATTGTGGCATTGGCATTTCGTAGAACTTATCCAGTGATTTTAAACGGAAGTCTAACATCCACTGTGGTTCTTCTTTCATACGTGAAATTTCTTCAACGATCTCTTTTGTTAAACCGCGTCCAGCACGGAAAATCGAAACGTCTTTGTCTTTGAAACCATATTTATAATCGCCGATATCTGGCAGTTGCTTCGCCATGTTGGTGTGTCCCTCCTTAGATAACCTCGTTTTTAGGAACCTTTAACATTACTTATCTTCGTTTAAGCCCTTTTCTAACGCTTTCCACGCTAATGTTGCACATTTAATACGTGCAGGGAACTTGCATACGCCTTGTAATGCTTCAATATCTCCTAAATCGATGCTGTCATCGTACTCTTTTCCTAGCATCATGTCAGAGAAAATTTTAGAAAGCTGAAGCGCCTCTTCAATTTTCTTACCTTTTACTGCTTGTGTCATCATTGAAGCTGAAGACATTGAGATAGAACATCCTTCTCCTTCAAACTTCGCTTCTTGCACAATACCTTCTTCTACTTTCATCGTAAGTTGAATACGATCGCCGCAAGTTGGATTGTTCAAGTTAACGGTAACACTATCTTCTAACACGCCATGGTTACGAGGATTTTTGTAATGATCCATAATAACTTGACGATATAACGTATCTAAATTATTAAATGACATTTGTGAAATACTCCTTTGTCTTGATTAGCGATTCAACAAATGTATCAATTTCTTCTTTTGTATTATATAAATAGAAGCTCGCACGTGCTGTTGAAGAAGCTTTCAGCCACTTCATAAGCGGTTGTGCACAGTGATGTCCTGCGCGAACCGCAATACCTTCTACATCTAATACTGTCGCTACATCGTGAGGATGTACATCTTCAATATTAAATGTAACAAGACCAGCGCGATGCTTTGGACCATAAATTGTAACGCCATCTACTTCTGATAGTCTTTCTAAAGCGTACTGCGCTAATTCATGCTCATGCTTTTCAATATTATGAAGACCGATTTCTTCTAAGAAATCAATTGCCGCACCAAGTCCGATTGCATTACCGATAATCGGCGTACCCGCTTCAAACTTCCACGGAAGCTCTTTCCAAGTAGATTCTTGTAAATCTACGAAATCAATCATTTCACCGCCAAATTCAATTGGCTCCATATTGTTCAGCAATTCTTTCTTACCATATAATACGCCGATGCCTGTAGGTCCGCACATCTTATGAGCAGATAATGCGTAGAAATCACAGTTCAAATCTTGTACATCCACTTTCATGTGAGGTGTACTTTGTGCACCGTCAACGACCATAATTGCGCCATTTTCATGTGCGATTGCTCCGATTTCTTTTACAGGGTTAATCGTTCCAAGCACGTTTGAAACTTGCATAATAGAAACGATTTTTGTATTCGGTGTAACTGTTTGACGAACATCTTCTAAAGAAATTGTACCGTCTGGTTGAAGCGGAAGGTATTTTAAAGTTGCACCAGTTTTCTTCGCAACTTGTTGCCACGGAATGATGTTACTATGGTGCTCCATGTAAGAAATAACGATTTCATCGCCTTCTTTTACATTTTCAAGACCATAGCTAGCCGCTACTGTATTTAATGCAGTTGTCGTTCCGCGCGTGAAAATAATCTCTTCCATTGATTTCGCGTTAATAAACTTACGAACTTTCTCGCGTGCACCTTCATACGCGTCGGTAGCTTTCGTACCGAGCGTATGAACACCGCGATGCACGTTAGAATTATATTCTTTATAATAACGTTCTAACGTTTCAATGACTTGAATTGGTTTTTGAGAAGTTGCTGCACTATCGAAATAAACAAGTTGTTTGCCGTTCACTTTTTGATCAAGAATTGGAAACTGTTTGCGTATTTCATGAATATTCATTAGCGAACTTTCCTTTCAATTACCTCAACAAGCTGTGCCTTTACTCCTTCAATTGGAAGCTCATTAACTACAGGTGCTAAGAATCCATGGATGACTAAACGTTCTGCTTCGCGTTTTGGAATACCACGGCTCATCAAGTAGTATAGTTGGATTGGATCTACGCGACCTACTGAAGCTGCGTGACCTGCCATTACATCATCTTCGTCGATTAAAAGAATTGGGTTTGCATCACCGCGTGCTTTTTCATCTAACATAAGAACGCGAGAAGATTGTTGTGCATTTGATTTAGATGCACCGTGTTCAATCTTACCAATTCCGTTAAAGATAGATGTTGCACTATCTTTTTGTACACCGTGTTTTAAAATCCAACCTTCAGAGTGTTTACCGAAGTGAACAACTTTAGTTGTAAAGTTTTGTGTTTGGTTACCACGGCCAATTGTTACTGTTTTCGTATCAGCATATGAACCGTCGCCCATTAAGTTTGTAACGTTCTCTGAAATTGTGTTTCCGTCATTCATAAGGCCTAGAGCCCAATCAATGCGGCCGTCGCGTCCTACTGTGCCGCGGCGGTTAACGTAAGTTGTTACGTCTTTTGCTAATAGATCAACCGCACCAAATTTCACTTGTGCGCCTTGTTCCACGATTACTTCTGCTACGATATTTGCAATACCTTTAGCATTTTCATTTGCAACGTAGTTTTCTACATAAGTTGCAGTACTGTTCGCATCAGCTACGAATAATACGTGGTTATATACGTTAGCTTCTTCGCCGTCTACTAAGAATACAGCTTGAAGTGGAGTTTCAAGAACAACGTTTTTCGGAACATATACGAATGCACCGCCGTTGATTAATGCAGCATGAAGTGCAGTTAAACGATGCTCGTCTACCTTCACGCCGTCTTTCATTAAGTACTTTTGTACTAGTTCAGCATGCTCAGTTGCAGCTGTTACGATGTCTGTGAAAATAACACCTTTTTCTTTTGCTTCGTCTGCTAAAGAAACGAATGCAGTTGTACCAGTACGTTGCACTAATACGCTGTTATTTTCATCGATTAAGTTTTTCACTGCTTCTGGAAGCTCTGTTAAAGAACTTACAGGCTCTTGCTTAGCAGCGTCGCCTTTTCCGATAAAGTCCCATTTTTCAATTTTCGTTTTATCAGGCGTTGGCATTGGAAGTTCAGTTGCTTGTGCAAGAGCTTGTAAGCGGAACTCAGTCAACCAAGCTGCTTCGTTTACTTCGCTTGCGCGTTGACGGATTGTTTCTTGATCGAAAGGTAATGTACCGATTGTCATGTTTATGCTCCTCTCTTACGCTTCTTGCTCTGTTGTTTCGTCTTCAATACCTAATTCTTTTTTAATCCAGTCGTAACCTTCAGCTTCTAGACGTTGTGCAAGCTCAGGGCCACCAGATTTAACGATACGACCGTTCATCATAACGTGAACGAAGTCTGGAGTGATGTAGTTTAATAAACGTTGGTAATGCGTAATCATTAGGCAACCGAACTCTTCGCCGCGCATTTCGTTAATACCTTTAGATACAACTTTTAACGCATCAATATCAAGACCTGAGTCGATTTCGTCTAAGATTGCGATTTTTGGCTCAATCATCATTAATTGAAGGATTTCGTTACGTTTTTTCTCTCCACCAGAGAAACCTTCGTTTAAGTAACGTTGTGCCATTTCTGGATCCATTTCTAGGAATTCCATGTTTTTATCTAATGTACGGATAAATTTCATAAGAGAAATTTCATCGCCTTCTTCACGACGTGCGTTAATTGCAGAACGTAAGAAGTCAGCGTTTGTTACTCCGCTAATTTCACTTGGATATTGCATTGCTAAGAATAGACCTGCTTGTGCGCGCTCGTCTACTTCCATCTCTAATACATCTTCACCGTCGATGATGATGCTACCTTCTGTTACTTCATACTTTGGGTGACCCATAATTGCAGAAGATAAAGTTGATTTACCTGTTCCGTTAGGTCCCATAATTGCGTGGATTTCTCCACCTTTTACTTCAAGGTTTACACCTTTTAAAATTTCTTTGCCATCAATTGATACGTGTAAGTCTTTAACCGTTAATGTAGAACCAGCCATCTCAATACCTCCATTAATCCTATATATACATTTTAAAAATTCCTAAAACGTTCATATTCTCATTTTATTCTCATTCTAATTTTATATCAAATAAAATGATATCGCAAACGACGAAAAAAAGTAACAATTTTTTCACAAATGTATATAAGTATTTCCTTTTCACCTTTCTATGATACACCTTTCTTCTTATTTATATAAAGAAAAAAGGACTGGTAAATTACCAGTCCTTTCCTTCATATTTATTCACTTACTGGCAGTACAGCACCTTTATATTCTTTATTAATAAAATCTTGAATTTCTTTTGAATGCAGTACTTCTACTAGCTCTTTAATTTCTTTTTTCTTCTCGTCACCTTTACGAACTGCAATAATATTTGCATACGGAGAGTCTGATCCTTCAATGGAAATTGCATCCTTTGTTGGATTTAATTTTGCATCAATTGCATAGTTTGAATTAATAAATAAAGCATCTCCTTCATTATTTTCATATAATTTCGGTGAAAGTCCAGGCTCAACATCTGTTTTAAACTTTAAGTTTTTTGGATTTTCTACAACATCTTTTACTGTTGCTTTCACAACATCTACTCCATCTTTTAATTTAATAACGCCGCCTTTTTGTAACAATGCTAGCATACGGCCACGCTCCGCTACGTTATTACTCATGATCACTGTCCCGCCATCTGGTAAGTCTTTTAAGCTTTTATATTTCTTAGAATAAATACCCATTGGCTCTAAATGGATTTTTCCCGCGCTTACAATTTTATATCCTTTTTCTTGAATTTCTTTATCTAAGTAAGGAATGTGTTGGAAGTAGTTCGCATCAATTTCCTTATCCGCTAACGCTTTATTCGGCAACACATAATCTTGAAATTTTTTAATTTCTAATTTAATACCCTTTTTCTCTAGTATCGGCTGTGCCTTTTCTAAAATAACAGCGTGCGGCACGTTAGAAGCTCCAACAACAAGCTTATTCTCATCTTTCCCCCCGCAAGCAGCTAATGTAAATACAGACAGCGCTGTAACAACTGACAGTAGAACCTTTTTCATATGATGTCCCCTTTTCCCCGTATAATTATGTAGGTATAAAAAAGGGCTGGCATATACCAGCCCTTTTCAGCAATTATTCTTTTACAGGAACAACTGCTCCTTTATATTCTTTATTAATAAAGTCTTCAATTTCTTTAGAATGTAATACTTCTACAAGAGCTTTAATTTCTTTCTTATCTTTATCACCTTTACGAACAGCTACTACGTTTGCGTACGGTGAATCATTGCTTTCAATTGCAATTGCATCTTTTTCTGGATTTAACTTCGCATCAATTGCATAGTTTGAGTTAATTAGAACAGCGTCGCCTTCTTTATTGTTATACACTTGTGGCAATAAACCAGGCTCAATATCCGTTTTGAATTTTAAGTTTTTCGGATTATCCGCAATATCTTTCGGAGTTGCTTTAACTGGATCTACTCCATCTTTAATTTTTAAAATACCTTCTTTTTGTAAAATTGCTAAACCACGTCCATGGTCAGCAACTGAATTACTCATAATAATTGTCGCTCCGTCTGGAAGCTCTTTTAAGCTTTTATATTTTTGAGAATATACACCAATTGGCTCTAAATGAATTTTTCCTGCTACTTCAAAATCATACTTTTTATCTTTAATTTCTTTTTCTAAATACGGAATGTGCTGGAAGTAGTTAGCGTCTAAATCTTTATCCGCCAGCGATTTATTTGGCAACACGTAATCTTGGAATTTTTTCACTTCTAATTCAATTCCTTTTTTCTCAAGTAACGGTTTTGCCTTTTCTAAAATTTCAGCGTGCGGTACGTTAGAAGCACCAACAACTAGTTTCTTTTCATCGTTATCTTTCCCCCCACAAGCAGCTAACCCAAAAATTGAAGTTGAAATAAGTGCTGTAAGTAATAATTTTTTCATTTGAAACATCCTCCCGTTTTTTATTATCGTTTATCTATTCGAGTCGTTACACGATCGCCAATCCACTGAATGAAAAATACAACTAGTAATACACAAATTGTCGCAACGATTGTTACATCGTTATTTCCTCGTTGGAATCCTTCTAAATAAGCAAGTGTTCCAAGGCCACCAGCACCAACAACTCCCGCCATTGCTGTATAGCCCACTAAAGCAATTGTCGTAACCGTAATACCAGATACTAATGCTGGTAACGATTCTGGAATCAATACTTTTAAAATAATTGTGCTTGTTTTTGCTCCCATTGCTTTTGAAGCTTCAATTACACCTTTATCAATTTCACGAAGTGCAATTTCAACCATTCTCGCGTAAAATGGTGCTGCTCCAATAATTAAAGCTGGAAGTGCTGCACTTGCTCCAAGAATTGTTCCAAGCAGAATCTTTGTGAATGGGATTAATAAAATGATTAAAATGATGAACGGTATCGAGCGGAAAATGTTTACGAACGCTCCAATTGCCGTGTTAACCGCTTTGTTTTCCCATAAATTATCTTTCGCTGTCATAAAGAGCAACAATCCTAAAATAAGTCCTAAAATAAATGTGGCAAGAGCTGCGATTGCCGTCATATATAACGTTTCACCAGTTGCTTCTAACATTTGATTCCAATCAACATTTGTGAGTAACTTATCCATGTGCAATCACCTCCAGCTCTACTTGATCTTGATGTATTCCCTCTATTGCTTGCTGAATCGCTGTTTCCTCACCATTTAAATGAACAACTAAACTACCGTAAGAGCCGTTATTCGTTTGTGCAATATTTCCTTGCAAAATGCTAACTTCTATATCACTGCGTTGCATTAACCTTTGAAGCACTGGTCTTTCTACAGCTTCACCGATAAACTGCAAACGAACTACTTTACCATCTGGATATTTTTCAATTAAACTTTCAATCGTTTCATTTGTATCTTCAGAATCCGTTAACTGCTGTACAAATCGTTTCGTAATATCTTGCTGCGGATTACGGAACACATCAAGTACTGGACCTGTTTCTACAATCTTTCCTTTCTCCATTACCGCAACGCGATTACAAATCTTTCGAATTACGTGCATCTCGTGTGTAATAAGTACAATTGTTAAACCAAGACGTTTATTAATATCTAATAATAAATCTAAAATTTGATCTGTCGTTTCTGGATCAAGAGCTGACGTTGCTTCATCACATAAAAGCACTTGTGGATTGTTAGCTAATGCTCTTGCAATTCCAACGCGTTGCTTTTGGCCTCCGCTCAGCTGAGATGGATACGCGTCTCCTCTTCCTTCTAATCCAACAAGATGAATTAATTCGTCAACACGTTTTCTTCTCGCTGCCTTATCAACACCTGCAATTTCAAGTGGAAACTCGATATTTTCACGTACAGTTCGTGACCAAAGTAAGTTAAAGTGCTGAAAGATCATTCCGATTTCTTGCCTTGCCTTACGAAGCTCGCTTCCTGTAATGGCTGAAATGACACGATTTGCAATTGTAATTTGGCCAGAAGTTGGTTTCTCCAACTGATTGAACAATCTAATTAAAGAACTTTTTCCAGCGCCACTATATCCGATAACACCAAATATTTCACCTTTATCTATTTTTAAATTGGCGTTATCTACAGCAGTGACATCACCGCTTTTTGCTTTATATATTTTCTTTACATTTTCTAATAGAATCATGGTGTATCACCCCTTTTTTTAATAAAAAGCGTAAGCGGCTCGCTTAGAACAAGAGGGCGTTGGAATCCCAGACGTAGAGGCGCTTTTTGCCTCATAGGAAGGGATGAAACGACCGACTGTTCTAGCCGCTGGAGCTAGATTTTTGATCGACTCCGCAATTTTTTATTTTTGATGCGGTAGCCCACCGTTCTCATTACTTTTATTATTTGAATGTCCTCCACATTCAAACAACAAAAAAACCTTTCCGCTTTAGAGAAGCAGAAAGGTTTATATGCGTATATAACAACATTATCCCTCTCTCTCATCTCTCAAAGCATTTGCTTTGCAGGAATTGGCACCATTTCAACATAAGTTGACGGTTGCCGGGCTTCACAGGGCACAGTCCCTCCACCTCTCTTGATAAGAGAAATCAGATTACATTTTCGTCTGATTTGTAATTTATGAAATTGTCTATATTTTATGAATTGAATTGTATCAATATCCACACACCATGTCAACAGAAATTTTCGTAAAAAATGAAACTTCAGAATTTTAAGCGCCTACTGACATCGGTTTACATATATGAAACATCGATTCAACTAATAGCATCGTTCGATACGTTCCTGAATATTGTACACGTCCATCATTCATTAACATTTGCAATCGTACATTGCCGTTCACCAATTGTTTGACATCTTCTTCACCAACACAAACAATTTGCTCCGTTCCTCTTTCCTCATGTAGCAGCTCTATATAATCTCTTGAAATTTGTAACGAACAACTTTCATCTCCAAAACGGAAATTAACAGTTTTTTCTCCTTGTCTTAAAAGCGGTTCTAAATGATATTGACCATTAGCGTAATTTACAAATGATTGCAGCAAAGAATATAATTTCATCCTAAATCACATCCTTCATATCACTTTCTATTACACATACCATTCCCTCTCACTAAAGAGCAATCCTGTTACTTTCGCTCGACAAATACTGTAACCACCCTGCATCTCGACATATTTCCCAAGAAATATGTCGAGGCGGCAAAAACTTTGCCGCCTACTTTAATTCCGTATATAAATATTCAACCGAATGAAATGCATATATCTTCTTTATTAGTGTCCCATTTTCAAAAACAAGTAAACAAGGTACACTTTCAATCCCATACTCTTTCGCGAAATGCGGGGCATAATTTAAATCTAACATCCCAATTTTCAAATCTTCAATTGTCATCTCAACGACTGTTAACATCTTTTTTGCTAATTGGCATGTTCCACACATTGGAGTATATACATATAACACTGTTTTTTCTTCGTTCTCTATTAGGGCTGTAGCTTCGGCTCCTGTCCAATCAATCACTTCTATCATTCCTTACCGTAAATATTCTGTATAAACGTCAATGTCAGCTCCCCATAATACATTTGCTAAGTGTGAAGATGGCGCAGTTGCCACCTCTCGGTACGAGCGATCAATATAAATATGCTCTGCTTGCGGAAATTCTTTTCGAAATTGTTTCCTTAACTTTTCTCCAGCATCATCAGCATCCACTAGCACATACACTTCCTTATCAAAAAACTGATCAACGAGCTCATCCATTTTCGACAAACCAATTGTACCATTTGTACAAACAATTTCCACTGGTTCCCGAATAATAGATTCAATCTTTCTTCTATCTGATGTACCTTCTACAATAATGACTTTTTCTACATAAATCATATGTCATCACCCGATCACCATATACTATACAACCTTTAACTTAGTATATAGTATATTCGTTATTTTCATGTTGTTTCCTGTTTATTTTTGCAAAAGAAAAGCGCAAGCGGCTCGTTCAGATTGTGAGGGGGATGGAGCTTCTGACGTAAAGGCGTTTTTTGCCTTGTAGGAAGAAGCGAAGCCACCGAACAATCTAGCCGCTGGAGCTGGATCATAGTGAAAAGCGAAACCGACTGTTTAGCCTTGTTGGCTAAGGTTCTTTCGCACAGAAGACGCTTTTTGTCTTCTCGTACGGAAGGTTCTTAGACAGGAAGGGCTAGGAGGTGGAGCTGGACAATGAAAAGCGCAAGCGGCTAGAACCGCATAAAGCTGAAACAAAAAAGTTTTTTCAAAAAACGTTCTCCCACACGATAATTAGTATATGATTCTACGCTTATTATTTTACATAAAATAAAAAAGGACAGCACAAAGGCTGTCCTTCAGTCGACTATAATTAGTCTTGGTTTGTCATTTCTGCATATTTTTCAGCAGTTAATAACTTTTCAACTTGGCTTGCATCAGAAAGTTCAACTTTAACCATCCATGCACCCTCGTATGGAGATTCGTTAACAAGTTCTGGTTGGTCACTTAATTCTTCGTTTACTGCTACAACTTTACCGCTTACAGGTGCGTATAATTCAGAAACTGTTTTAACAGATTCTACGCTTCCGAATGGCTCGTCAGCTTCGATTGTTGCACCTACTTCAGGAAGTTCAACGAATACGATATCGCCTAGTTCATTTTGTGCAAAGTGAGTAATACCGATAACAACTTCATTACCTTCAGTTTTTACCCATTCGTGTTCTTCAGAGTAACGTAAATTATTTGGAATGCTCATGACTGTACCTCCAGTGAATGTATTAATTATGTAAAAATACCTTATTGGTACTTTTTCCACACACTTTCAAACTGCTCTTCGTTAAAACCAAGTGTTACCTTCGTTCCATCTGTTACAATTGGACGTTTAATCAACATGCCATCAGATGCTAAAAGCTCGTACATTTCGTCTTCACTTGCATCTTTTAACTTATCTTTCAGACCAAGTTCACGGTAACGCATTCCACTTGTATTAAAGAATTTTTTTAATGGTAATTCACTTTTTTCATGTAAATTACGTAAATCTTCTTTTGATGGTGGATTTTCAACAATATGAATCATCTCATATGCTACATCGTTTGCCTCAAACCATTTCTTTGCTTTTTGACATGTGCCACACTTTGGATATGAATAAAATGTTACTGTCATAAATTCACCTACTTTTTTACTAACCTTTACCTTTATCATATAGAAAACGTTTTATTATTTCAAACGATTATTCGCTAAACTTTTACTTATTTCGTGATAAATTTTAATAATCCTGCGAATTTTTCTTATTTTCCCGCCATTTGTTAAGAAAAAAATAAATATATATTTTTTTAGATTTTTCTCTCATTCTGTATCGAACATATATGTTAAACAAACGTTTGATTAACTCCCTATTTTTCTTTGTTCACTCTTTTAGCTACATCGTTTTCTTTCTACCGAACATACATCTTAAACAAACGTTTGATTAAATTCCTATTTTCCCTTGTTCACCCTTTAGCTACATCAGTCTCTTCCTACCGAACATACATCTTAAACAAACGTTTATTTAACCATTTCAGCCTATAGTCACAAAACCCGGAAACACTTTACATGACAAAGGCGTACAGATAAAAGGAACTAACGATTTTGGCCGTAATAATGAGAGTATTCCATGATGTTAAAGAAATTACTGCAAAGAAAAAAAGACGCATTTAAATAGATGCGTCTTTTGGCGATGTTTCTTTTGTGAAATCATATAAAGCAATTGCGCCTAAAATAACCAATATACTTTCAGGGGCATCTAACAAAATAGTTCTCCAAGTTTCTGATACTACCCATTTAATACCTGCTGATTCAAGATATGTTTGAAAATAACTGATTGTAAAATCAATTACCCATAAACATACAAGTAATGTTAGACCGAATCGAATTAATTTCTTGTTTGTAAACATGTAACACCTCTCAAAATTCATTGGATATTTCTGATTTTAGTTCTTTATATGTAAAAATCCCTATATTTAATTTTAACATACAGAATATCCAAATAAATACAATATGCACATTTGCATATTTCTTGTATATTAAGGAATTACTGTTAATAAAAAAGCCCTACTAGTGTACAAAATAGCTTTAGCAATCCCAACAAATAATCGCATAAATAACGGAATTAGTTGAACCATTATGTAATAAGGGGAAATTCCAGTTCCTGGTTACCAACCATAATGAATAACCCGCCGCATAATGCTACAACGGATGCGATAGCACCGACAGGTAAGAAATTGTTGCCAAGAAAAAGCCATGTATACACATGACTTTCATAGCATGATTAATAATCAAAATCCCTTTTCCTTCACCAGCAAATTTTGCTTGCTGAAACTTTTCTTTTTCCCCATCTCTTTGGAAGATATCCGAATCCTAAGAACATAATAATAGCCCGATACTCATTAACTTAACTACCTTTCTTTTTTCCATGATATTTCAAATTCTCCACCATGTTCTTCTGTTATAATTTTAACTTTATATGTATCATCTTTAGACACTTTAATATTATTTTTACTGTTTTCACTATTAACTTCCAGTATTGTATTATCATTTGAATCTAAAACATAAGCCTTTATGGTTCCTTGTTTAGTTTTATCATCAAAGGAAAATATCCAGCTTTCACCTTTTTTTACATCCATATCTTGAGTTGCAAAACCTGTGAAACTTTTATACTTTCCATCTATACTGTTTGAACCTCCATGAACCTTACCACCAACAATCGTTCCCTCTCTTGTAAAACAACCACTAAGAACCACCAAACATAGAAAAAATAATAATGTATTTTTAATAGTTTTCAACATCATCCACCCTTATCCTCACAATAAATACCCCCTATTTACATTCAAAAAAACTATAGCATCTATAATATTATTTTAACTCTTCACGCAACTTCATTTACATATCCAGTAAAAATCACCTCTGATATATGTTCATGATTAAAAAACATATTATATTCAGTTGAAATATTTGCGATAGGATAATAACAAGCTACATAATCCTAAGTTTCCTTAGTTTTTGAATCTTCTTATTTTCATTAATGGCTGTTCCCATGTTTTAAACCTCACAACTGAATAAATCGGAAGTAATGTATCTTTCACTACCTTTTCCATTTTAATTCACTACTTTATTTAATGAAAAATTTACCTATTTTATATAAAATAAAAAAACTAATAGGAACTGTAATTAAATATATTAATGAAAAGATTATTTTTTCTTTTAAATTATATGTAGCATCAAACATTGTAAAAATAATAGTACCCAAAAAACAAATCACAAAAAGAACTTTTAAAATTTTTTTCAAACTTTCTAAAGTCATACAAGATACTCCTTTTTACTTTATCTCTACTTCAACACCTGTATCCACAGGACTAGCGCCAGGTCCCCAAGGGAACTTAACTTTAAATCCACTTGAACTTATCTTTAGTAAACCACCAAGATGTAAATCATGATTTGTAAATGATATAGGTATATCTATACCCGCTTCATATTTTGCTAAAGAGGCCTCCTCCCCAATTTCAAAACCATTTTTATCTATTTTATCAGCAACTTCTGCATTCCCCATACTTAAACTAGCTTCTACATAAAAAAATAAGAAGCCTCGTTTACAGGCTCCTTCATCATCTATTCAAATAATCTGCAATTGTTTGGAATACGACGATATACATATTATGAATACTTTCTTCTACATTTCCACCATTTGATAATCCAATTCCCCATTGTTGTCCTTCACCACTTCCGATATTTGCAAACCCTTGCGTATACATGGCATTTACATCTTTTCGGGCACTGTTATACTCTATCCCTTTTGTAATAAAAATCGAATATGATTTATCTTGTAAACCGATAAAAAACACTGGTTTCTTTAGCGATGAAAATACATTTTTATACTGATCTGTTGAGGCTTCTTGAAAGTGAGCTTTCATTATTAGAAAACCATCCACTTCCTTAGATTTCTTTTCCAGTTCCTCTAACCTCATTTCCTCAAACTTTACATTCCTAAACGTATCTTTCGGTTTTTCTCCAACAACTCCAATTACGAGTGCTCTTCCGTTATATTCTAATTTCTCTCCTTCTTTATCCTTTGCACACCCAGCACTGACTAGGCATATGAATATAAAAACTAAGAAATACGATAAACGCTTCATTTTGCACCCTCCCCTTCTTTTCAGTCAAGTGACAAAAACGTAAGGTTCATTCAAGAAAATGTAAGCAAAATCGATAGCCCAAATTACGTTTCTATATTATAATCAATTGAATTTACTTACATTACTAAACATAGGAGATTATCATGAAGAAATTTAAACTTTCATCTTTTCTTCCGTTAAGTTATATACTTCTACTCGTACTCGTAAGTCCCCTTTACGATGTATTAAATAAATCGACTGTACACGCAGTAGATGTCACAACTGTAGTAGATGATTGGATTCCATTTGTGAAAGCATTTATTATTCCTTATTTAATTTGGTTTCCTTACTTATACGGCGCACTTATTTATTACTGCTTTGCAGATCGAAAACAATATTATGTCACTTTAAGTAGTATCATTCTTGGAAAACTTGCTTGTTTTTCCATTTATTATTTTTGGCAGACAACTGTACCGCGTCCAACCGTCGTTGGAACAGACGTATTTTCCGAACTAGTCCGCTATATTTATAGTATCGATCAACCGGTAAATTGTTTCCCTAGCATTCATGTTCTTACTACATTTGTCATTATGCTAACTGCCTTTAAACGTAGAGAACAACATGCTTTTGAATATTACATTCTTACCTTCTTCGGTACGCTTATTATTTTATCAACGCTATTTACGAAGCAACATGCATTTGTAGACGCCATTTCTGGAATGACGCTTGCAAGCATACTTTACTTCGGCGTTCAGCTGTTATTAGCAAAAGAAACAGTACGTGTTCCAGTAAAACAAAATCAAAAAATGTAAAAAGCAGACTGTGGCTTCCAGTCTGCTTTTCTCTATATAAAAGGAGATTTTCAATTTAAGATTGCGGTACAGTCATATCACCAGAGTGAATACGACCTGCTTTTTTAAGAGCAATGTAAAGTATATAAGAAACAGCTACTGGAATGACGATATAAGTGATTACCATCGCTGGGACAACTTCCCATCCTTCACTGGAAATTAAATTAATTGGTGCGATAAGAGAACTTAATCCAAGACCTGCAATTTCTTTTCCTGCTTCCAGTTGGAAAATTAATGCGGATACTGGACCAACTATCGCACTGGCGACAACAGTTGGGACGAGGATCATTGGATTTTTAGTGATATTTGGCAACTGTACTTTCGGAGTACAAAGAGCTTGAGCTAATATACCCCCTAAATTATTTTCTTTCGCAGAGATGACAGAGAATCCGATAAACTGAGCAACGCAGCCTGCAAGAGCAGCACCACCTGCAACACCGTCTAAGCTAAGTGCGATCGCTAGCGCAGCTGATGAAGCTGGAGAGATAAGTAATAGTCCCCAAACGACTGCAATGACGATAGAAGCGATAAACGGGCTACCAGCTGAACTGTCTTTAATGAAAGCTCCAACTGCATTTAAAACAGGAGTAATATTATGAGATAACCAAATACCTACTAAACCAGAACCTAATATTGCCGCAAATGGAACGAGCATCATATCTAACGCAGTTTTTCCACTTAAACGTTTACCAATATATACAGCTAAAGTCGCTGTTAATAATGCACCGATTGGTTCACCTGTTTTAATAATTAGACCTGCTTCAGTAATGGAAATGGATCCGGCACCAATCGCTCCAGCTACCATAGCCGAGAAAATTACAAGACCGTTTGCACCGAGCATAAAAGCAATTCCGGCACCAATGGCTGGTGCCATAAGTGATTTTGCAACAACTCCGATTGTAATAAGCAACGGGATATCAACAATTCTTCCTATATTTTCGATTAGTAAACCAATTCCAAGGGATACGAAAATACCTTGTGCGATTCCAGCTGATGCTTTAAATACACGAGACATTATATATTCCTTCATTTGTTTCACCTTCTCCTATAAGTTAGTAACCAATTGTTTTCATATAATCACGTAAACTATCGTTTGATTTTGCGAATCGAGATTCTTCATCCTCTGTTAAATTTAGTTCTACAATTTCTCTTATACCATCTCTAGTAATAATAGCTGGTACTCCTGTACAAATATCATATTCACCATACTCACCATCTAAAATGGCTGATACAGCAATTACACGGTGATCATCGTTAAAGATTGAGCTCGCAATATATGCTAGAGAATTTCCGATTCCGTAATAAGTAGTACCTTTTCGTTTATAAATTTCCCATCCGGCTTTTGCAGTCTTCTCAACGATTTCATCTAAATCTATTTCACCAAATCGTTCTTTTTGTTCTTCTAATATTTGCAGAATTGGTTTTCCACCAACAGTTACGTGTGACCAAGCAACCATTTGAGAATCACCATGTTCTCCTAATGAATACCCATGAATACTACGAGGGTCTACATGTAACATTTCAGATAAAATTGTTCGTAAGCGAGAAGAATCTAGTGATGTACCAGTACCAATCACACGATTTCTAGGTAATCCAGATAATTTCCACACTTGATACGTAATAATATCAACTGGGTTCGATGCAAGTAAGAAAATACCATCAAATCCACTTTCCATTACGCCGCCAACAACACTTTCCATAATCTTCGCGCTCGCTCCTAAAGTATCTAAGCGACTTTGTCCTGGTTTTGGTGCTGGTCCTGCTGTAATAATAACGATGTCCATATCTTTGCAGTCTTCATAGCTTCCTGCATATACTTTTGTTCTTGTATTTGTAAAGTTAATGCAGTGCGATAAATCCATCGCTTCCCCAACTGCACGTTCATGATTTATATCAATTAATAATAGCTCTTCGCAAATGCCTTGATTGACAATGGAATATGCACAACTTGATCCAACTAATCCAGTACCGATAATTGCAATTTTTCTTGTATGTCTTTTCATAGCAATCTCTCCTAATTGATCATATAATCTATTTCTTTTGTTCCTTACACTCCTAATTATAGAGGTTCCCACGATAGAAACCATGGATACTTTGTGAAATATTGAGCAAAGTTTTTGTCCTTTTTGTGAATTGTTATATTCCATTTTCGTCATATTTGTTACAACTGGAAAAATATTTATTATGTATTTATTGACATATACAAAAAGAAAACGAGCGAATAGATTCGCTCGTTTTCTTTTTCCTGTTATTCCGCACTTAATTGGCTTTTTAATTGTTGTACAATCATTGGATTCGCAGGTGCCGCTGGCTTGTAATAACTCTTTTGCTTTGCATACTCATACATATTACGTTGACGCATTTCATCTTGATTACGAATTTGGATTAACGTTTGGTGTAACTGTTCATTATCAGACTGAGCAATATAATTTGCATAACTTGTTAAACTTGCATTTAATCCTGCTAAATAATCATTTACCATATCTTTTTCATTCATGTTCCGCTTCCTCCTATCCTAGGAAAGTCATTAATTGTTGCTTCGTATTTCGTGCATCTTGCGCATCTTTTTGTAGCATTTGTTTCAGTTGTGGATCTGTACATGTCTGTGCATACTGCTCCAACTTGTTAATAATTGTTGCGTGTCCACCAATTAAATGACGTAAGTTTTCTACTTCAAGCTCTGTTAAGTTTTGCATAGGATACTCCTACCTTTCTTTATTCTTTCACTGTTAGTATTTAGCTATTTTTTGATTGTATACATGAATTAACTTTTTCACGTGCATACAAAATAAAAGATGAATAGCTAAGCCATTCATCTTTTATACTAGTTATGTATTTATTTTTATAGAGATACAATCATACTTATACTCACAAGTAAGTTCCATACAATGTGTAAAATAATACTAGGTATAATAGATTGCGTCTTTTTGTATAACATTGCAAATACCATTCCCATAATCGTTGCCGTAATTAGAAGACCTCCATGAAGAATTCCAAAAACGAAGGAAGAAATCATGATACTAACTAAAAAATTATATCTCTTTTCTAAAAATCGATATAAAATACCTCGAAATAGAATTTCTTCTTTAACCGGTGTAATGATAGCAACACTTAACACATATATAATACTTTGTATGCTATTTTGAAGCACTAAACTCCCTAACTGTTCCTTTTGTTCTGCTGCACTTTCAAAACTAAATACATGTAACATTAAATATTGTGATACTGCAATGATAATAAAACCAACTAATAGATATAAATATGTCTTCCCACTCTTCAAAACGGATAAATCCCAAATAGATTTAATAAAATGAAGAACCGGTTTATAAACTAATAAAACGATAGCAACAACAGATGCATCGAATAAGAGCAAATAATATCCTTCTAATTTAGTACTTAATGCTTCTTCTCCATAAATCCCAAAGGCTAATCCAAGGAATAATCCTCCTAGGAGTGAAATCCCTATAATCATTGCTATCATTACAAATAGATTTTTATATGTTATATTCTCTATTTTTCTTTCTGCACTATACGCTTCTAACACTGTTTTACTCACAGTACCCCTCCAGTTATTCTCATTTATCCCATTAAAATCCCTTAATTTAAATATAAAGATAATATAACAAATTTTACAAAAAGAATAATATGCAATTTTACATATTATGAAAACTTTATATTTTATAGTTTTAGGAATAGAATTGCTATGCAATAATTATTATATGAAATTTCAAAAAATATTTCCTATCCACTATAACCCTCGCATCATATAAAACTTATTAGTTAAAGGAGCAATAAACATGAAAACACACGACTTCCTTACAGAAATCCAAAAGGGCTCTGAGCCTAGTCCCTATCAAGATCCTATCGTATTCAGTTTCGTTTGCTTTTTCTTAGCGATATTTACATTTTTCAAACCAGCTAAATAATATCATTTAACAAAAAAGAGCCTCTAAACCACTAGAGGCTCTTTCTCATCTAATATCTTCTTTTCAAAACTACAATAGTTAAAGCATACGAACAAAGCACTCCAGCTAATAAACATGCATTTGCTAACTTATACTGTTCGCCTGTCAGTGAATATAGATTCCCAATTAAAAAGATAACTAAATATAGAAATAAAAATACAAATAATGAAATTTTAGCGGCATTTCCTGTAATATGCTCGCCTCTTTCATCTTCCCCCTCATTCTTCTGAAAACGTGTTGCATATAAAACACCTATTAGTCCCGCTACTGAGATTATGATCCCTATTACAATGCTCATTCCGTTTCCCCCTCTATTTTATATTGAAAAACTTCATGAAACTCCTTACCTAAAATATGTGCAATTTCAAAAGCTAAAATTAAAGATGGATTGTAACGATTCGCTTCAATTGAGGCGATCGTTTGTCTACTTACCCCTGCTTTGTTCGCTAAATCAGTTTGTGACCAGCGTTTTTCTGCTCTGAGTACAACGAGATTATTTTGTAAAATTCCACTCTGTTTCATAACCTCTCCTTTTTACATTATTTTCTATATTTTAATTGTAATTTATTTTTAACATGATGTAAACTATTTTTAACATCAATAAAATGAAACTTTAATCCATCCACCCCCACCTACCATTCTTTTCGAATCATATGCACTAAAAAACCTTAGAATCTTCTAAGGTTTTTGTTTGCCTCGCTTCTTATTCACGTAACCCTTTAATAAACGTTTCCAATAATACATGTAAACTTGTATCTAAATCTAATGGCAAACCAAATCCGCCCTGCTGTTCAATCGACGCAAACCCGTGACAAATACTTCTGAATCCACGTGTCGCATGAAGTGCATTTTCGCCTTCTAAGCCGTACTGTTGTAAAACCTGTAGACAAAGCTTTACAATCCCGTCACCTGCTTTTCTTACTTCTTCATCTCGTAAAAAGGTTGCTTCATACAGTCCAGGATGTGTGCGTACGAATGCTACATACGCTTCTCCTAAAGCATGAATTGCTTCATCCATCCGTTTACCCTCAGCAGCTTCTTCCAGTCTGTTATGCAGCTGTTGTATTCCGTAAATACCAAGATGTTTCCATACATCTTGTAACCCTTTTACATGATTATATAGTGAGGGAGAACGTATCCCTAACCTTTGCGCTAATGAAGCTAACGTTACTTCTTGTATTCCATTTGCATCTGCAATTTCTACTGCTGTTTCTACAATTTTCGGTAATGTAAGTCCGATTCTCGGCGACATCAATTAACCCTCTTTTCTACTTTCTATATTCCGCTTTGCTTCCTGAATAGCAAGCTCTATAATAGCACCTGGATCATTTACCATTTTTCCGTGCCCTGCCGCAAGCAAGGAAGGCTCATATTCTCTTAGCTTCTCTGCACTTTGTAATGCCATTTCTTTACTCCACGTTGCCATCGCAGGAAACGGAAACCAAAATTTCATTTGTCCCGAAACAGCCGTACCTCCTCTCGTTTGAAATGCATCCCCAACAATAAGAGCATTATTTCTTATATCAAGAAACGACATGGATCCCGGTGTATGTCCCGGTGTCATAATCGCAAGCAACGATCCAACTCGGTCACCATCTTCTAATAAAATATCAGGTGCCGTTTTCACCTTTTTAGGTACACCGCCTTTTATTGGCGTATTTGGTTCATTCTTTTGTAACGTCGTATCGCCTTCTAATAGCTTTGCGTCTCGCTTAGAAATATAGACTGGAACATGAGGAAGTACTTCCTTTAATGCATCTAATGCACCGATGTGATCATCATGCGCATGTGTTAATACAATATTCGTAATTGGTTTTCCTATTTTCTCAGCCGCCTGTAAAATTCCTTTTGCGCTATATGGTAAAGCAGCATCAATTAAAGTTAAACCATCTTCTTCCTCCACAAAGTAACAATTCACAGGAAACACTCTTGGCAAAAATGACAATTGATATACCGTTTTTTCATGCATCATTCTCATATTCCCATCTCCCTTTTCACAAAAACTAATACCATTAGTTTTATTATACTAATGGTATTAGTTTTATGCCACTAAAAATTTCATTTTTTCAGAAAAAAGAACAGTAGCCGTATAAACGACTACTGTTCTTTAAAGGTATTAAACTGTGTAACGCTCATCTTCTAAAATTTTCGCAGCGATTTCACGTTTCTTCGGAATTACGTTAAGTGGTGTGTGGCGAGTTAATTTACGTAATGATGATAACATCATGCGTAGCATGTCGCCGTTTTCAACTGCGATAAGTGTTTCTTTCGCATCTGCTTCGATTTCGTTAAATGCTTCTTGGCAGAATACTTCAGTGTATAACACTTTTTGTTTATTCTTTTCAAGACCAGTTGTTTTGATTGCTTTTTCTGTACGAAGAACAGCTGATTCCATTGCGTATAGATTGCTTACGATGTCAGCGATATTGACAAGAATTTCTTGCTCTTTATCTAATGCTTTACCGTATTTTTGAGCAGCTAATCCAGCTACCATTAAGCCAATTTTCTTCGCGTTATTTACTAAATATTTTTGAAGTGCTAATGGCTCATCGCCTACTTCTTCTGGCATCATCATCATTAACTCTTCTTGTAATTTTTGTGCTTTTTGAAGAAGTGGTAATTCACCTTTCATCGCTTTACGTAAGAACGTACCTGGTACGATTAGACGGTTAATTTCGTTCGTTCCCTCGAAAATACGGTTAATACGAGAATCGCGGTACATTCTTTCAATCTCGTATTCTGCCATAAATCCGTAACCACCGTGAATTTGAACACCTTCATCTACTGTATAGTCTAGTACTTCAGAACCGAATACTTTGTTTAAAGAGCACTCGATTGCATATTCAGCGATAGAAGCTGCTACTGCTTTACCGTCTTTTACTTCTTCTTCAGATAATGTGCTCATGCGGCTTTCGAATAAACCTACTGTACGATATACAGAGCTTTCAGCTGCATATGTTTTCGCTGCCATATTCGCAAGTTTCTCTTGAATTAATGGGAAGCGAGCGATTGGTTGCTTGAACTGTTGACGTTGGTTTGCATATTGTGCTGAAATTTCTACTGCACGTTTCGCAGATCCAACTGTACCAACACCTAATTTATAACGACCGATATTTAAAATGTTGAATGCGATAATATGACCTTTACCGATTTCACCAAGTAAGTTTTCTTTCGGTACTAACGCATCTTCCAAAATTAACGTACGAGTTGAAGAACATTTAATACCCATTTTCTTTTCTTCTGGGCTTGTAGATACACCAGCGTAGTCTTTCTCTACGATAAATGCTGAGAAGTGCTCTCCATCGATTTTTGCATATACAATAAATACGTCAGCGAATGCAGAGTTTGTAATCCACTGTTTTTCACCGTTTAATACGTAATGTGTACCTTCTGCATTTAAACGTGCAGTTGTTTTTGCACCTAATGCGTCAGATCCTGAACCTGGCTCTGTTAATGCGTATGCAGCTAATTTTTCACCAGTTGCAAGTAATGGTAAATACTTTTTCTTTTGCTCTTCGTTACCGAATAATACGATTGGTAACGACCCGATACCTACGTGAGCACCGTGAGTAATTGCAAAGCCACCAGCGCGAGAGAATTTCTCTGCGATTAACGCTGAGCTTACTTTATCAAGACCAATTCCGCCGTACTCTTCTGGTACGTCAGCGCCTAATAAACCAAGTTCCCCAGCTTCTTTTAAAAGACGAACAGAACGATCAAACTCATGTTGCTCTAAATATTCAAGCTCTGGAAGAACTTCATTTACGATAAAGTCCTCTGTCGTTTTTGCAATCATTTTATGCTCAGATGAAAAATCTTCTGGCGTAAACACTTGATCAATCGTAATCTCATCTACTAAAAAGCTACCGCCTTTAACCGCATTTCCTACTGTTTTTTCCATAAAAATTTCCTCCTTCATATTTTCATAAGCCGCTTCTCTCATTTCGAAAGAAGCTGGCTCTCCCGTTTATTTTTTATAAACCTTTGTTGCTTCCATTCTTTGCATTGTCGGCGTCTCGTTGTGAGCGAGGCAAAGAGCGCCTCTACGTCTGAAGCTCCATCCCCCTCACATTCTGAGCGAGTCGCCTCCACTTTTTTATAATCCAGTTCCAGTGGCTAGAACAATCGGTCGTTTCATCCCTTCCTGTGAGGCAAAAAACGCCTCTTCGTCAGGGCTTCCAACGCCCTCTTGTTCTGAGCAAGCTACTTCCACTTTTTTTATAGTAATTCAAACACTCCCGCTGCTCCCATTCCGCCGCCGATACACATTGTTACGATACCGAATTGTTCGTTGCGGCGTTTCATTTCGTGAATAAGAGATAGTGTTAGTTTTGCTCCTGTACAGCCAAGTGGATGTCCAAGTGCGATTGCACCACCGTTTACGTTTACTTTTTCTTCATCTAAACCAAGTTCACGAATAACTTGGATCGATTGAGAAGCGAATGCTTCATTTAGTTCAAATAAACCAATATCAGATAGCTCTAAACCAGCTAATTTTAACGCTTTTGGAATTGCAGCGATTGGGCCGATTCCCATTACTTCTGGTGGTACGCCAGCTACTGCAAATGAACGGAATTTCGCAAGTGGTTTCATGCCATCGCTCACTGCTTTTTCACGATCCATTAATAGTACAGATGCTGCGCCGTCACTCATTTGCGAAGAGTTACCAGCTGTTACAGAACCGCGAACGTTAAATGCTGGACGTAATTTACCTAAAATATCTAGCGTCGTCTCTGCTCTTACACCTTCGTCTTGCGCAAAAGTAATTGTTTCTTCTTGCAGTTTGTTATTTGCTCCAACAGTACGTAACGTTACATCTACAGATACTGTTTCATCAGCAAAGTTTCCTGCAGCTAATGCTTTCGCAGCACGTTGATGACTTCTTACTGCAAATGCATCTTGCTCTTCACGAGAAATTCCATATTTCACAGCAACTTGCTCCGCTGTATGTCCCATACCCATATAATATTCTGGAGCTGCTTCTACAAGGCGACTATTTGGACGAACAACGTGTCCCATCATTGGAACTAAACTCATTGATTCCGCTCCGCCTGATAATACAGCTTCCGAGTGACCAAGCATAATACGCTCTGCTCCGTAAGCGATACTTTGTAACCCTGAAGAACAGTAACGGTTAATCGTAATAGCTGGAACATCGTAAGAAAGTCCTGCTAATCCGCCGATATTACGAGCCATATTTAAACCTTGCTCTGCTTCTGGCATTGCACAACCGAAAATTAAATCATCGATTGGTCCTTCATAATTCGCACGCTTTAACGTTTCTTTTACTACTAACGCCCCTAAATCGTCAGGACGAACTGTTTTTAATGAACCCCTCTTTGCTTTTCCAATTGGTGTTCTTGCTCCCGCAACAATGACAGCTTCTCTCATGAACGATATCTCCCCTCGTTATTAGTTACGTAATGGCTTTCCTTTTACAAGCATGTGCTGCATTCTTGCTTGTGATTTCATCTCACTTACTAAGCTAATAAATGCTTCACGTTCTACATCTAATAAATACTGCTCATCAACTTCTGTTCCGTACGGCACTTTTCCGCCTGCGATGACATATGCAAGTTTCTTCGCAATGTGAAGGTCGTACTCTGAAATGTAACCAGATAAATGCATTGCTTCTGCACCAAGTGCAAGAGTTGCATATCCTGTTTCACCAACAACCGGTATCTTTTTACGAATCGGTGCTTTGTAACCAGCTTCATATAAAGCAAGTGCTTTCTGTTTTGCATCGTATAGTAAGTGATCACCATTCACACTAATACCGTCTTTATCACCTAAGAAGTTATGAGAAACCGCTTCTTGTCCTGAAGTTGAAACTTTCGCCATTGCGACTGTTTCGAACACTTTATTTGCAACTTTTTGTAGATCAAATTCTACGCCGTTTGCCATTTTATTTAAGTGTTTAATGTATAACTCTTTATTACCGCCTCCGCCAGGGATTAAGCCAACACCAACTTCTACTAAGCCCATATACGTTTCACTAGAAGCTTGAATGCTCGCTGCTGGTAAGCAAACTTCTGTACCTCCGCCAAGCGTCATACCGTATGGTGCTGCTACAACTGGCTTAGAAGAGTATTTAATTTTCGTCATTGCATCTTGGAAGTTTTTCACAACCCACTCAATTTCAAAGTAGTTGTCGTCTTGTGCTTCCATTAAGATCATTGCTAAGTTCGCACCAACGCAGAAGTTCTTCGATTGGTTACCGATAACAAGACCTTTATAATTCTTTTCTACTTCATCAACAGCGTAGTTAATCATTTGCGTAATATCCATACCGATTGCATTGCTCTTCGAATGGAATTCTAAGCAAAGGATACCGTCGCCTAAATCGATTAAGCTCGCTCCGCTATTTTTCTTTAATACGCCATTTTTCGCTTTTAATTGTTTAAGAGAAATTGCCTTTTTATTACGCTCAATTAGCTTATATTCGCCATTATCGTAATAATAGCTATCTCCGTTATCATGTTTGTAGAAAGTAGTGAAACCTTTCTCTAACATTTCTTTCACCCAAGCCGGAATAACTGCGCCGCTTTCTTCCATCTTTTGAACGGACTTTTCAACGCCAATTGCATCCCAAACTTCAAATGGTCCTTGCTCCCAGCCGAAGCCCCACTTCATCGCTTGGTCAATTGCAACGATATCGTCAGCAATCTCTTTATGAAGTTTTGCAGAATATAAAAGAGTCGGTGTGATGATGTTCCATAACAACTCTCCTGCGCGGTCTTTCGCGTATACAAGCGCTTTCAATTTATTCGATAAACCTTTTTCTTGTTTACTTAACTCGACCGATGCAGCTTTTAATTTTTTACGAGCTTCGTACTCCATCGTTTCTGGATTTAATTCTAAAATTTCTTTTCCTTGTTTTAAGAAGAAGCCTTGCCCTGTTTTGCTTCCAAGCCATTTTTTATCAAGCATGTCATGCATGAAAGCTGGTACTTTAAATACATCGCGCTCTTTTTCTTGTACGTTTTCATATACGTTATTTGCAACGTGTACGAATGTATCTAAACCGACAACATCTAAAGTACGGAACGTTGCGCTCTTCGGACGACCAATAAGTGGGCCTGTTACTGAATCAACTTCTCCAATGCTATAGCCGCGTTTTACCATCTCTTGAAGAGTTACTAATAAACCGTACGTACCGATGCGGTTTCCAATAAAGTTTGGTGTGTCTTTTGCGATAACAACGCCTTTTCCAAGAACGTCTTCGCCAAATAGTTTCATGAAGCTTAATACTTGTGGATCAGTTTTTTTCGTCGGTATTACCTCTAGAAGTTTTAAATATCGTGGTGGGTTAAAAAAGTGTGTGCCTAAGAAGTGTTTCTGGAAGTCGTCTGAACGACCTTCTGCCATTTTTTCAACTGAAATGCCTGACGTATTCGAGCTTACGATAGAACCCGGTTTACGAACAGCATCTACTTTTTCAAATAGTTTCTTTTTAATATCTAAGTTTTCAACTACTACTTCAATAATCCAATCTACATCAGCTAGACGCTCAAGATCATCTTCTAAGTTACCTGCTTCAATCAGTGCTAAATTTCCTTTCACTGTCAGAGGAGCTGGTTTTTGCTTTAATAGTTTTTGCACAGCCGTATTACTAAAACGATTTCTCACACTTTTATGTTCTAATGTAAGTCCCTTCGCCTCTTCTTCTTTCGTAAGCGCAGGTGGTACAATATCAAGCAATAATGTCGGAATACCAATATTAGCTAAGTGTGCCGCAATTCCTGAACCCATTACGCCTGACCCTAGAACAGCAGCCTTTTTAATTTGGAACATCCAATTCTCCCCCTATTCTTGAATGAATGCTCATTCAATTTTTCGACATAAGTCGCAATCAATGAGTGAGCCTCTACTAATAAATATATGATACTGTTTAAATTTTCGCAATATATTTATTGATAAAATTTTCTGAAATAAATATTTTTCTTTTATTTGCCCATGCTATATATGTATTTTCTTCACTAAAATACACTTTCCCTTTTTATAATCTGACGAAACTGGAGGAATATATATGGCAAAACTTAAGAAGAACCCTTCAAAGGCTGGAATTAGCGCAGCGAGTGTAACAGGAAACGCTGGACCAACTGATCGAGGCGTAGAAAAAGGACGTCAAGGTAATAACCAACAATATAAGAAGCATAATATGGGCGAAAAATAACGCTATATTTTTGGGCAGAGAACGTGGCATAATGGGTAATGGCTGCTTTTTCTGCCCAATTTATTTGTAACAAATGAGGGAATTATAATGAAACGAACAATAGTTATGATTGTAATGATTGCCACACTATTTACAGGGATGATTTTCTTCTCTTATGCACAAAGACAACAAGCTGTAAGAGCCGATCAGCCCAGCATCACTGGACAATACGGAATTACAATCGATGCAGACACAGGTGAAATTTTGTATGGAAAACGAGAAGACGAACGCTCTTATCCGGCTAGTATAGCCAAAATGATGACAACCCTTCTTTTACTAGAAAATGTAAAAGAGGATGAAGAAATTACAGTTACAGAAAACGCAATTAAAACAGAAAGTCAAAGTAAGAAAATTAAACTTCGTGCTGGGGAAAAGTTAAAACGTGATGAAGCATTAAAACTGATGCTTATCATTAGTGCAGATCCAATAGCTGAATCCATCGCAGAACATATTGCAGGGTCAAAAAATGAATTTGTAAAAATGATGAATGCTAGAGCGAAGGAACTTGGTACAAAACATGCGACTTTCAAAAATGCAAGTGGTGCTGATGCATTAGGAAACAAAGTATCACCATATGACATTGCTATGATTACGAAAGAAGCATTAAAATACCCAGTTGTTTTAGAATATATGAATTCAACGCGTACAACTCTACATACTTCAGAACGCTCTCCAAACATCGCAAACTATGGACGAGAAGAACTATATGACGATCCATATGCAATTGGAAGTAAAAGCGGTCTATCAGCACTCGGAAAGTATACAGTCGTAACAGTGGATGAGAAAGACGGTAAACGCGTCATTAATGTTGTATTATCTTCTACCCGCAAGCAACTGTATCCTGATACGAAGAAAATGGCACATTACGCATTTCAGCAATTAAAATAACCAAGGAGTATTTACTCCTTGGTTATTTTTTAACCATACCTTTTAATACGAACGCAACGTTTGCTGGACGCTCTGCTAGACGACGCATGAAGTAGCCATACCAGTCGTTTCCATAAGGTACGTAAACACGCATTTTGTAACCTTCTTTTACTAGCTCAAGTTGACGCTCATTACGAATACCATATAGCATCTGGAATTCAAATTGATCCCTTGGAATGTTGTGTTCTTCGGCAAGTTTTTTCGTATATTCAATAATCGCTTCGTCATGTGAAGCAATTGCAGTATAATTTCCATTTAATAAGTGCATTTTAATAATCTTTTTATAATTGTCATCTACATCTTTTTTGTCCGGGAACGCCACTTCTTCAGGTTCTTTATAAGCCCCTTTTACAAGACGTAAATTAGGATTATAAGCATTTAAGTCTTCAATATCTTTTTCTGTACGATATAGGTAAGCTTGAATAACCGTACCAATATTATCGTACTCAGATTTTAACTGTTTAAAGATATCAATTGTCTTTCCGCAGCGTGTATAATCTTCCATATCAATTGTAACGAACACACCATTTTCTTTTGCAGCTTCTAAAATACGGCGCATATTGTTCATTACGATTTCATCAGAGATATCTAATCCCATAGAAGTCATCTTTAAAGAAAGTTGCGAATCAAGACCTTCTCTTCCAATTGCACGGATTGCTTCAATCGATTGGTTGGCCATTTCATTTGCTTCCGCTTCATTATCAACGAATTCCCCTAAATAATCGATTGTTACACAAAGTCCTTGCTTGTTCAATTGTTTAATAGCTGCTGTCGCTAATTCAATTGTCTCCCCTGCGACAAAGCGACCTGCACCAAAGCGTAAACCGTACTTTTTAGCCAGTTTTGTTAGCGCTTTATTTTTAGATAAGAAAAGAAACGAATTTCGCATTAATTGTTCCATGTAATTCACCCCTATGACTTGATTTATCTGTTTTTTACCCCTCTTCAAAATTATATCATTGTTTAAAATTATTGGATACAAATAATTATTTAGATAATTTATAAAATACTATAAAAACATTTAAAACCCTATATTCTCGCTTGTAAATATGCCTGAAATATTTTTCGACATTTAGAAAAATGGAGTTTACTAGGCACAAAATAGGCATGTCGAAAATATTCGACATGCCTATAAAACCCTTTATATTCCATGTAAATTATATGAGGATATTAATACAGAAAACTTGAGATTATATTTATCCCAAGTTTTTTTATTGTTCATTTCTCTTTTCTTCATTCAGCCTTTTAATATCTGTAATTAACTGCACCATCTCTTCTTTCGCACCGGGATAAGTCTCATTCCAGTGCTTCACTAAAGCCGGCATCGTCTTCGCTATGTAAGAATACAGTGCCCACTTCTGTACCTGTTCTTTTCTCTCTTCATTGCTCTCTCCAAGTAATAGTTCCGTGTATTTCTCTAACAACCCGTCAAACTGTTCGTTAAACTTTTCACTCATCTTATCTACCTCCTATATGAAAAAAGCAGCGAAGATCGCTGCTTTTCTTTATAATTTTGATCGAACAGAGTTTAATTTTTTCTCCATTGTGCTTACTTTATCACGACGATCATCGATACGAATTGTTGTTGCAACGCGCTGTGCACCTTTCGTATATGGAACTTCATGCATTTGTTGAATTACTTCTAGAATGACAGGAAGATCTCCTTCAATAACTGTATTCATTGGTGTTAATTGATACTTCACGCGATCTGCATTTTTCTCTAGCACCTTTTGTACTTCTGCTACATATTCACTAACACTTGGATTACCTGTTCCTACTGGAATAATCGATACGTCAACAATTGCCATCGTAGTCTTCCTCCTATAATTGCTTCTTATATATCCATTATCTATTTTACCGAAATACGCATCATTTTACTAATTTGTTATTCCTCTATTTTAAATTGCTCAACCAATCTTTCCAAGTCTCTCATATGCTCCGTCAAACTTTCCATCGTATGAGCTACCTTTTCTAAATGATTCACTTGTGATTCAGTTGCAGCATTTACTTCTTCCGAAACAGCTGCGCTTTCTTGACTCGTACCAGCAATTGTATGCATGACCGCTGTAATTTCTCCTTGCTCGTGACCGATGTTATGTACCTCTTCTACAATTTGTTCCACTGAAGTACTAATGATATTAACAACTGACATAATTGTACGGAACTCCGCCTCTGCTTCTGTCGTAACATTATTTTGTATATCCGCAATATCTTTTAATTTACTTACAACTTCTACAACTCGTCTTACCTCTACTTGTACATCACCAATCATCGTCGCAATTTCTACTGTTGCTTCTTTTGATTGTTCCGCTAATTTTCGAACCTCTTCAGCAACAACAGCAAAGCCTTTACCTTGTTCACCCGCACGTGCCGCCTCAATTGAAGCATTTAAAGCAAGTAAATTCGTTTGATCCGAAATACCTTTTATAAGCTCTACAACATTTTGAATCGATCCAACCCTTTGCTCCAACTTTCCAGATGCTTCCTCTGTATGAACAACAATTGAAGAGGATTGTTCTCTTGTACGAACTAAATTACGCATCGTATTTAAACCTTGCTTAGATGCCTCTTCAGCTTTGCCAGCTACTCCTTTTATTTCACCAACGGAGCTATTCATTTGTTCCACTGACTGTATCATATTCTCAAGCTGCTCTGAAACTTCATCTACACTATTTGCAAGAGTGGATGCTCCTCCGCTTACATCATCCATTGCACCTGACACTTCTTTACTAGCTGCTACAGTTTCATTCGTTAAATAATGTAGATTATTCGTTGATTGTTGCACGGTTGATACACTATTTTTAATTTTACTTACCATTTCATTCATTTGCTCAACCATATGATTAAAATGGTTCGTCAGTTCTCCAACTTCATCCTTACTTGTCACTTTCATTTGCAACGTTAAATCACCTTCTGCTACTTTTTGAACGTGATTCGTTAATAGTTGCAGTGGTCTTGCTAATCTTCTTGAGAACAAGTATGAAGCTACAATTCCAACGAATAAGCTAATACATGCCATTATAATGACTGTATTTCTCGTACTATTTAATAGCCCATCAATCGTTTCTTTCGGATAAACAATCCCAATTTTCCATTTCATCTTATCAAACAGTTGACTATAGGCTACTACATCTTTTCCGCCTAATGTTGTCACCGCAAATTTTGTTTCATCTTTATTCAAACTTTTTAAAAGTGGTTCCTTTGAAACATCTTTTCCTACTTTCTCTGGGTATACAATGGCAATATTTTTATCATTTACGATAAACATTTCTCCGCCGTTATTATATTGAATATTGTGGAGTAGCTTTTGAATTGTTCCTAATGATACATCCATTGCTACTACCCCTAATACAGATCCATCTTGTCCGACAATTGCTTTTGACACTCCAATGCTTAACTTACCTGTCGCGATTTCATATTGTGGTTGTCCCCAAATAATCGATTTCGTATCGGATTCTGATGCTTTATACCACTGACGACTCGTTGGATCATACCCTTCTGGTACTTTTCCTCCGTCAGCGAGATTTGCGCTCAACGTTTTTTTATCTTTTGTCCCAATGTATACATCTAAAATATCAGGATGGTTCTTTTTAAATCTTGAAAACTCTTTTAAAATAAAGCTCTCTTCTTCTAGAGTAACTCCATCTTGTAGCATGTTTTGAATATCATCATGACTTCCATAATGCCCCATATCTTCTTCAATTCGCTGCATAAATGCAGTTAACTGTTCTGTCACAAGATCCATCGTATTTTGAGAATACTGGTCTAAGGAGCGCACTTCCTTCTCTTTCTGTAATTGATACATAGCTGTACCTAATATTACGAACATCATAGAAATAAGTACCGAAAATACTACCGCAATTTTTAAACGTAAACTTCTTAACATATCCCCCAAAGCATCCCCTTCGCATTGAATTCAAATCTTATTAATCATTATATTAAGTATAATAGATAAAATTAAAAAATTGAAACTAATTCTCACTTCAATCTGAGTAGAAAACCTACTACTACTTGTGCAAAAACAAATAGTTCATTATCCTTAAACTATATAATCTCATTCGTTCGGAGGGAACTATGTTACAAAAATTCGGTTTCTCACAATATGAAAGCCAAGCTTACGAAGTTGTCGTATCAAGCAACGAGCCATTAGATGCTACAACGATTGTGAAGCATTCTGGCGTGCCAAAAGCAAAAATATATGAAGTGCTTGCACGCTTAATCGATAAAGGAATGGTAATGGATTCTGTTTCAGAGAAGAAAAAGATGTATACAGCATTACCACTCAAGCTAGCAATTGAAAAATTAACGACAGAATTTCAATCCAATATTAAAGAACTAGAGACAACTATATCGAAAAAATCATTTACAGATGACCGTGTATGGAGCTTAAAAATGCAATCTTCTATTCGCGTTCAAAGTAAAGAACTCATCGAAAATGCAAAAGAATCAATTCGCATTTCAGCTTGGAACGATACTCTTTTAGAATATCTTCCGTTATTAGAAGAAAAAGCAAAACAAGGCGTCAAAACCGAATCCCTTATAGTTGGAAAAGTAGAAACAGACTTAGAAAACATGCATTTTCTAATCCCAGCCGAAGAGCCTAACGCGCTAGAGCGATACTTACTGCTCATCGTTGACGACCGTGAAATTTTATTTGCTGGCGTAGAGCAAGAGTCATGGCAAGCAATGAAAACAATGTCACAACCTTTCGTGAAGTTCTTTACAGAATTCTTTTATCACGACGTTGCACTTGCAAAGATTACCCAGAAACACCATGATCTCTTTATGGAAGATGAGGAAATTAAGAGTTTATTAATGAAGTTGAGATACTAAAAAAACGCCTCTATTACAAGGCGTTTTTTTCTACATTTCTTTTCTATTTTTCATCCTTAACACATAAGCACCCGCAATAATAAAACTAATTCCTAAAACGAATAAAGACGTAAATTCATTGCTGACACCGCCAGTAGCTGGTAAACGTACTTCATTATGAGTATTAGGTTGTTGCATCGGCTTCACATCAGCGGAAGGTTTCGCTTCTCCATTTGGTGTTGGCTTATTTGGCTTAGAAGGAAGCGATGCCTTTTCTTCTTTCTTATTTTTTACAATATGTTTAATAATTTCTCCATCCTCTTTTATTTCAAATGCGAATGTCTCTTCATTTATTACATATCCATTTGGTGCTATTGTTTCTTTATACGTGTACTTTCCGTATGGTAATTTGAATTTCGCTACACCTTTTTCATCCGTTTTCCCTTTTACTACTTCTTTCCCTTGTTCGTTGTAGATTGTAAATTCTGCATTCGGTAATTTCGTATTCCCATCTGCTACATCTACTTTCGTTATTTCTAACTCACCTTCTACTTTCTTATCTTGAACAATATGTTTAATAATTTCTCCATTCTCTTTTATTTCAAATGCGAATGTCTCTTCATTTATTACATATCCATTTGGTGCTATTGTTTCTTTATACTTGTACTTTCCATATGGTAGTTTGAATTTCGCTATACCTTGCTCATTTGTTTTTCCTTTTACTACTTCTTTCCCTTGTTCGTTGTAGATTGTAAACTCTGCATTTGGTAATTTCGTATTCCCATCTGCTACATCTACTTTCGTTATTTCTAACTCACCTTCTACCTTCTTATCTTGAACGATATGTTTAATAATTTCTCCATTCTCTTTTATTTCAAATGCGAATGTCTCTTCATTTATTACATATCCATTTGGTGCTATTGTTTCTTTATACGTGTATTTTCCGTATGGTAGTTTGAATTTCGCTACACCTTTTTCATCCGTTTTCCCTTTTACTACTTCTTTCCCTTGTTCATTGTAGATTGTAAATTCTGCATTCGGTAATTTTGTATTCCCATCCGCTACATCTACTTTCGTTATTTCTAATTCGCCTTTTACATTTTCATTTTTCAGCTCTAATACAGCAGTTTCACCATTTTTCACTTCAACTTTTTTAACACTTCCGTCTAACACATATCCAGCCGGTGCTTGAATTTCTTTGACGCTATATATACCGATTGGGAGATTACCTAACTCCGCAATCCCCTTATCATTAGTCGTAACATTTTGTTTAAAGTTTTCATTAGAAACTTCAAACACCGCTCCTTTTAATACTTCCTTTTTTTCTCCTAATTTCATAATCTTTAAAGATCCTACTGATTCCCAATTTACAACTAAATCTGTACTGATTTTCTCACTATTTCTTTGTAACAATACCGTTGTATTTTGAACTTTTTCTGATCCTTTAAAAGCTATTGCTTGTAAATTTGTTAAAGTAGACTTCACTTTCATTTTAAAGTTACCACTACTCGTATTTTTCGGTATTAAGATTTTGAATTTTTCGTTAATTGATAATGTACTTTTCTCTTCACCATTTTCATTTACAATTCGAAGCCCTTTAGGAGCATTTTCAGGAAGAATTGTATAAGAGCCAGAAACCGCATTTGTTTGCACTGCATAAAATCCTGTTTCTAAATAATCACCTTTTTGTGTAGCAGTTTGTAGATCTACAGGATTAACTTTAAAGAATACATCTTGTGATCCAGTTTCTTTTTTTGAAGCTTCTACTAAACGCTTCATAAGATTATGTACATGTTCATTTTTTGCAACTAAATCTTCTTCCGTTAATTCATTTGCTGCAATCCATACTGCTAATTGTGTAGCATAATGCGCCTCTTCCGTTGTCGCTACACCTAATTCAGATGGGCTTTTTTGAGGATATCCATTTAATAAAACACGATATACGGCATCAGATGTTTTCCCCATTTCAGGCAAATCTTCTCCATTGGGAGAACGTAAATCAGGCGTTAAACAATATGCAATACTACCCGAAGCAGTTTTAATTATTTCTGTCTTTATTTCACGCTGTTTCGAATTACTATAGCTCCAATCCATCTTATATGTTTCCCTGTTCATTACTTCTGCCTTTGCTTGTGGCATTGCAATTCCTAATAAAATAATAAGAGCACTTAAAAAACTAAACCATTTTCCTGCCATCTTTCGTTTCATTCTCCCCACCACCATATATAAATTTCTACATGAAGCAATCTTACTGTTTCATTGTACTTATAGTGAAAAAAAGAGAATAGGTGGTTTTTTTGTAGTATCTTGTCGAATTGTTGAGAAAGTTCCAAAGTAATAAGCCACTTTAAAACTGTTTGTTGTCATGGTGCTATTGACAAATAAATATTACATGTTTTACATTTTCAAAAATAATAAGAAGGCACTTTATAAGTGCCTTCTTAACTTACGAGAAACAAATTTCAAACGAATACATATTACTTATCTTTTTCCTTTATCTCCGTCAACAGCTCAATAATTTTTTCATTTTGCTCCACTTGTTTCTCTGAATTTTGATAGATGCAACGAATCCATCCTAATACAAAAACAACTACGACTATCGGTAATAGTGCAAATATTACACCGAATATCGAGAAGTTAAACATCATTTCCCCATCACCTCGCTACATACAGATTCTCCACCTTTCTACTAAAACCTGCAATTTTTTACAAATAAAAAAGAACCTATCAAACGATAGATTCTTCCTTCGCAAACTGAGTAGAACGTCCTCTCGTAATTGAGAAGATTGCACAAAGCAGCGCTAATATAATAAAAACGCCTCCTACCCAAGCGTTATATATAACAGATGATTTTTCAATAACAACTCCGCCTACTGTTGAACCGAGCGCAATCCCTAAGTGAAGGGCAGAGTTATTTAAACTTTGCTGAATACCAGCTGATTCTGGTGCAATTTCAATCAAATAATTTTGTTGTGCTGGCGAAATAGCCCAGCTCAGCATACTCCAAATTCCCATCATAATAATGAACAGCGGGAACGAGAATGTCATTAATGGCAATAGGAAGATCGCACACGCAAATACGATAATAATTGAAATAATACTTTTCTTCGATCCCCATTTATCAGCAAGCCAGCCTCCGAAGCCGCCCCCAATTACTGCTGCGATTCCGAAGATGAAGTAAAATACACTAATCCAATTCGCTTCCACATGCATCACATCTTTTAAGAAAGGTGTTAAATATGCATATAGTGTTAAATGGCCCGTTAAAAATAAAAATGACGTTAACTGTGCACTAACGATTTTTTTATCTTTTAACGTAGCAATTTGTTCTCTTATTGATAATACCGATGTCGGTGGTACTTTCGTTAAGAATAATGAAATACAAGCGATTGCCATAACTGTTAAGATTGAAATGAGTACAAATGGTGCACGCCATCCATATGCATTTCCGAGTACAAGGCCAAGCGGTACTCCAAGTACAAGTGATCCACTAATCCCCATGAAAATGATTCCAATTGCACGCGCACGAAAATGCGGTTCTACAACGCTAGAAGCAAGTGTTACTGACAGTGCAATAATAAGCGAACCACTCGCCGCACAAATCACCCTTGAGAACATTAACATCCCGTAATTCACACTACATGCTGAAATAATATTTCCGATTAAAAAAATTGATAATGCCCCAACATACAATGTTTTTCTTTCACATTTCCCTGTTAATGCTAATAAAACCGGACCTGATAAAGCAAATACTACTGAAAATATTGTGATAAGCTGACCAGCTGCACTAATAGATACTCCTAAATCATTGGCAACTAAATCAAGCGTTCCTCCTATAATTAGCTCAACTGTTCCGACTACGAAAGCCGCGATAGCTAAAATATACACACGAAAATTCAAGTCTTTCCCCACGCTTTCTATTTTGGTTACTACGACTATAGTAACCAAAATAGAAGTTGAACACAAGTACAATTTTTTTACAGCAAAAAAGGTAGGCGTATGATACGCCTACCTTTCAATTATGACACTTCAGTTTTGTTCTTCTTGTTTAAATACCAATACACCGGCAGTCCCGTAAAGACAATTCCAATGGATAAGAAACAACTTAGTGGATCGTTGATAATCGCACTACCGATTACAAAGAGTGAGCCCAAAATCGCAACGATTGGGACGATTGGGAATAACGGTACACTGTATGCACGCTCTTTATTCTTATTACGTTTTCTTAAAATAAAGACACCGATAAACGTCATTACGTAGAAAATATAAATAATGAATACGGAAATCTCAGATAGCTTATTCGGATCACTAATAATCATTAAAATAATTCCTAAAATGATTTCAACAGTAATCGCATTTGCTGGTGTTTTAAATCTTGGACTTTCCTTTGCAATAAACTTAGCAAATGGAAGCTGTCCACGTTCTGCCATCGACATCGGGATACGTGGGAACGTTAAAATCTTTCCATTTAAACAACCGAAAATAGAAACGATAATACCGATACTAATAATTTTCCCGCCATATTCTCCAAGTAGCATGCCCGCAGCTGTCGCTGTTGCATTTTCTCCAAGGTCTACAATTTGTGTTGCTGGTAATACATTCAGTAACGCCAAATTAATTAATACGTAAGCAGCTGTTACAATTAAAATCCCAACTGTCATAGCTTTCGGTAATAACTTTGTTGGATTCTTCATTTCTCCACCAATCGAAGCAAGTAAAATCCAACCGTCATAAGCAAATAACGTTGCTAAGATCGCCATCCCGATACTTTGATTTTCTGATATCGGCACAACTACGTTAAAGATATCGCTATTCCCTTTCCAAAAACCTAACACAACAATTAATACGATTGGAATCATTTTCCCGATTGTCGTGATCGTTTGAACGATACCTCCGTATTTTGTTCCCATACTATTTACAACGCCAAGGAACACAACTGTTCCAATTGCGATTGGTAAATTCCATACTTTATCTAAATAGAAAAAATTAATCATTAAAGAACTAAAGTATAGCCCTAATGTTCCAATAATAGCTGGCCCATAAACAATCGTTTGCATCCAGCCTGATAAATATCCCCAAAAACTTCCGTAAATCTCCTCTAAATACGTATACAACCCACCATTTTTCGGGATTTGCGCTCCTATTTCAGCTACTGTTAAACCGCTTGCTAACGTTAACAGACCACCAATTACCCAAGCAAGAATCGCCATATTAGAACTCCCCGAGTAATCTAATACGCTCCCTGGTTTCATAAACACACCAGACCCAATAATCGTTCCTACTACGATAGAAAGTGCTACCGTTAAACCAATTTTGTTCTTCTCATCATGATGCATGCTGCGTATCCTCCTTCCAATCCTAGTGTGATGCAAAAATGAAATAAAAAAACACTCCTCCCTAAAAAAGGGACGAGTGTTATATTCGTGGTTCCACCCTTGTTTCAATTCGCAAAGTAACACACTTCACCAATTTCTCAAGTCTAAAATAACGGTTTTTGCCGGCAAGCAATTACTAGATGTTCGTTCACTGCTGCAGTTCAGAGGTGGTAATCCATTTTTTCGTATTAGGAAGCTCACAGCCAAAGGCTTCCCTCTCTGAGAATCGTAAAAAATTGATCGTGTCCTCATCATCACTTCTCGATGTCGAATTTTGTAGTTATTGTTCATTATATTGAATTGTTAGAAAAAATCAATATATTTTTTTATATAACATACGAAATATTTCTCTTCTTATATTATAACAGAAGTTACGACACTTCTCTAATTTCCTAGTATCTTCGGAACAGTGTAGCGATAAAAAATTATATCAGCGATTTTTCAGATATATCGATTTACCAACAAAAAACGACAATAAGTAAGGGGAGACTTTCTAAAAGAAAGTCTCCCCACATACATACCTTCCGGTTGCCCACACGAAAGCTACGTAATTCGATTATTTATCTTCTTTGTTCATAAAAAACTTGTGATGCGGAAGCTCCACATTTAATGCCTCTAATTGTTTCTTTTCATTGTCTAAAATTGCTTTTGCTTTTGTTTTTGTTGCCTCATCTAATCCTGCAAATATATCTTCATGCTTCTTTTTCTCTGGGAGTTTTATACCTAGTTTTGTTAATTCTTCTTTTGATTGCTCATGCGTTAATTTGCCGGATTTTTCTTGTTCAAAAATTGACTTCACTTTTTCTTTCGCCTGTTCATCTAAATTAGCAAGCATATCTTTACGCTTACCCTTCTCCGGCATGTTCACGCCTAACTTCGTTAATTCCTCTTTTGCTTGTTCACGTGTTAATTTCCCGGACTTTTCTTGCTCTAAAATCGACTTCGCTTTTTCTTTCGCCTGTTCATCTAATCCCGCAAACACTTCTCCATGTTTACCCTTCTCCGGCATTTTTACACCTAGTTTTGTTAATTCCTCTTGCGCTTGTTCACGTGTTAATTTCCCGGACTTTTCTTGCTCTAAAATCGACTTCGCTTTTTCTTTCGCCTGTTCATCTAATCCCGCAAACATTTCTTTACGTTTTTCTTTCTCGGGAAGCTTTACACCTAGCTCCTCTAACTGCTTCTTTGTATCATCCATAATCGTTTTTACTTTTTGTTTTGTAGCGTCATCTAAATCCTTTTTCGCCGTTTTTGTCGCTTGCTCAGCTGCTGGAGTATTCGTTGCTGCGAATGCTGGAATACCGACTCCTCCAATGATTCCGAACGATAAAGCACCTGCAATCGCTAAATACCCAACTGTTTTCTTCTTCATAGGAAATTTCCTCCTTCATATTTCTAATGCATGTACACTTTCGTATACAATACCTATCGTAATGAGGGTTTCTTAACATTTCCTTAACGACTTAACAAAAAAACACCGCTCATCACGAGCGGTGTTTCTCTAAGCTTTTTGTAATTGTAACTCTTCACGTTCCATTATTTTTCTTAATACGATTGTTTGCATCATTGTAAATAAGTTACCTGTTATCCAGTACAACACAAGTCCGGATGGCGCCGCAAATCCCATAAATAGAATCATTGCGGGCATCATAATTTGCTGCATCTTTAGCATTTGTACTTGTTCTCCAGACGTACTATTCGATTGGAAAACTTTCATCTGAATAAATGTCGTTAACGCTGCAATAATCGGTAATATATGATAAGGATCTGCATGTCCTAAGTTCACCCATAAAAATGTAGATGTGCGAATCTCTTCTGTTCGGCTAATCGCATAATACAAAGCAGAGAAAATCGGCATTTGTATTAATAGTGGCCAGCAACCAGCAAGTGGATTCCAACCGCCTGATTTCATTAGTTCTGACATTTCTTTTTGATACTGTTTTTGTTTTTCTAGATCTTTGCTTACCTCACCGTATTTCTGCTTTAGCTTCTGCAATTCAGGTTGCATTTTTTTCATTTTCGCTTGGCTACGATATTGCGAAACAGCTAATGGAATCATTGCTGAACGAATAACGAGCGTCATAATAATGATAGCAATCCCAAAGCTAGCTCCCGGTATATGATGAGCAACAAATTGAATCATAAACGAGATTGGATATACAAAGTAATGATCCCAAATTCCCGTACTATGTGCATCAATTGGGGTTGCATTACTGCAACCAGATAAAACAAAAACAAGTAATAATGATAAACTAACGAGCACAGCTCGGTATGATTTTAACATGTTCATTCCTCCAATGTTTCGTAATTATTTAGCGAAACATTGGTGTATACGGACCGACCTCGTCATTCTCTTCACTTGATTCTTGTCTACGTACAGAACGAATCATTCCATATTTATAAAAAATAGAAAATAGCGGTACATTCCCTGCACTATCTTCACATGTATCAACTAACGCAAAAGCTCTTTGTCTACCGCTCGATGCTTGCTGACGCACAAAGCGAGAAACGTTAGCAAGGAAGAAAACTTCTAATAAACAAAGTGCTGTCGTTACAAACGATATATATAGAATTGCATCCTGCAATAAAAATTCCATCGCTTCACATCCTTAATAAGGTCATTTTAGCACATTCGGCAAACATTCTCTATTTCCTTTTATCGTCAAAAAAAGTATTTTGCATATTTTCTCAAGAAAATAATAATTGAGAAACATTGTATTCGCTTTCTTTAGTATATTCACACACATCAATGAATAGGCTTGATTTATTAGAAATTTATAAAATTTTTGCATTATAATAAAACTATTGCCAGTTTTTGAAAAAACCTTTATTCTCTTCTTGTAATCAAAAATGAATATGGAGATGAAACATACTATGGGTCAACTAGGAGACGCCGATTACGTTCCCGACACCGCCTTTTTATCCTTCCCAGCAGCTAAAACATTTCACTTAGAATTTATCATACAGTTGGTTGTTATTTTCGTAGCTTCTATTTTGTATGCAATTTCTATGAATATGTTCTTTATCCCGCATAATATGATTAGCGGTGGATTCGCTGGCGTAGGGATGATTATCGGTTATTTAATGCACTACAATATCGGTGCACTTATCTTTTTACTAAACATTCCTCTTCTTATTTTAAGTCACTTTTACTTAGGCAAGAAGACAACCTTTTTAACAGCGTACTTTGTAGCTGTATCATCGTTAGCGATGAACATTATCCCTGTACACCAAGTTTCAGACGATATTTTACTTTCTTCTGTATTCGGTGGTGTAATCTGCGGAGCAGCTTCCGGAATCATATTCCGATTTGCTTCTTCAACAGGTGGCTTTGATGTTGTTGGATTGATTGTAGCGAAATATCGAGATGTTTCCATTGGAGCAATTATTTTCGGATTCAACTTAATCTTACTTGTTGTAGCAGGATTTATTTTCGGATGGGATATTACACTTTATACGTTAATTAGTCGATTTGTAGTCAGCAAAGTGATCGATGCTGTGCATACGAAACATATTAAATTAACGATAATGACAATTACTGAAAAAGGCGAGGAAATAAAAAGCGCCCTACTACATCACGGCATACGTGGCGTGACAATGGTAGATGCTGTCGGCGGCTATACAAACCATAAGAAAAAAATGATTTACACTGTCGTGACTCGCTATGAGTTAGGCGAAATGAAACGTATTATTCGTCAAGTGGATAACAAAGCATTTATGAACATTACTGAAACAGTTGAAATTGTCGGCCGTTTCAAACGCATATAAAAAAGCGCAAGGAACTAATATTCCTTGCGCTTTTTATTTTTTACACTTATTACAAAATCAGATAATTCTATTATTATGTCTCTAAATGTGTTATAATAAAAACAGACTCACAAAAAAAGAGTATATAGACTTGGAAGTTTCTCATATTTTACAAACAAAAAGAAACGAGAAGTCAGGTATATTTCAATCACCATACACGTAACGGTTTAAAAAAACCGATCACTCTTCAATGATCTTTTTATAAAAAGATACGTACAACTAAAATTCACTTCAATATACTATACCTACCTTTTTGACTTCCAAATCATCTTATTACATAGGGAGATGAACATATGAATCAATATATACGATATACAATAGCTGTCCTGTTTGCTATTATCGGCGGAACAATCTGCTTCTGGACAAACAATCAGCTTGGAGAGAATATCATTTTTAATGGAATCGAAACACTTGTAAGCGCTTCAATTTTAGGTGGATACATTTTCTTCCTCTTTAACCCAGAAGAAAATGCACAAAAAACAATGTTATTAACAATGATCGGAATCGTTGGCGGATGTATTTCCTACTCAATGACTAACTATACATTACCACTTCAATTAAGCTCAGCTTTCTTCCACGGTCTATGGACTTGGTTCATTGCATTCTGTCTAGCAGATGTATTCAACCTATTACAAGACAATGAAGAAGAAAACGGTCGCCAAATTGAAAGTAACTCGTAAGCTGGAAGATATTCTTCCAGCTTTTTTATGTTGTTTTGCATACCACGGCATCACAATAAAAAGAAGTTACCCTCACAGCAACTTCTTTTCCACATACCCCACCCAGTACCAACCGGATTATATCAACGATTTTTCAAATATATCGATCGTTTCTCCACTTTTATCGGCGATTTTTTCATTATATCGACGATTCGACATAGGATATCGACTTACCGACAATTTTCGACAATCTATTTATACTCTATACCCCACCACTACAATAAAAAGAAGTTACCCTCACAGCAACTTCTTTTCCATATACCCCACCCAGTACCAACCGAATTATATCAACGATGTTTCAAATATATCGACGATTTCTACACTTTTATCGGCGATTTTTTCATTATATCGACGATTCGACATAGGATATCGACTTACCGACAATTTTCGGCAATCTATTTATGCTCTATACCCCGCCACTACAATAAAAAGAAGTTACCCTCACGGCAACTTCTTTTCCATATACCCCACCCAGTACCAACCGGATTATATCAACGATTTTTCAAATATATCGATCGTTTCTCCACTTATATCAACGATTTTTTCATTATATCGGCGATTCGACACAAGATATCGATTTAACGACAACCTTCGACACTCGAAACGCACAACATACCCTATCCCCCAAGCAATTTACTGCCGAGCTCTACGATTAAAAAGATAACTAATAAAATCGCAAGTATCTTTAATGCTACATATGCCACTTTAAAAACAACATAAATGAGCAAGACGATTAAAATAATCGTTAAAATTTCCATCTAGAATTCCTCCAAGCTTTGCTCCTCACACCTTATTTTACTCGCACCAGACTTTTTATGGAACGGCATAAGACGACATAGAAAAAAGAGGATACCTCACCCATCGTAAGATACCCTCTTCTTTAGCTGCTCAAACCATTCTCTCTCTAATTGTAAATATCCCATCTCACTCTTCTCAGCGCTCTTCAATTCTTTATCAGCTTTCCTCATATAAGTGCGAGATGCTTCCATATCGCACTCTAAATATTTAATAATTCCTTGTGTACGGTAATATCCGTTTAAATCCATTTTGGTGATAGCTTTTGCATGTTCCTTTGCTTCTTGCAAAGAAAGACTATCCATCTCATAAAGGGCTTTATATAAAAGGTACCAACTATGAAAACTACTAACGAAAAACTTATTTTCTTTCGTTACAGGTTGTCGAACAATTGGTTCTATATACGGTATAGCTCTTTCCATTCCCTCTTGATCCGCACGAGCCAAAAAGACGAGCATAAGTCTGCTCATTATATCTCTTATCCCTTTATTCTCTTTTATTTTTTCCTCACTCAGTTCTACTAATCTTTCATCCCAATCTCTCGGTCTTTTATAACTAAATAACTCACTCGATATTTGAATCTCATATAAATGATTTCTAGCTCTTTCATCATCTTTAATTAGAATAAGAAATTGCATACCATCACTCATAAGAGTTCCTTTTATCGGCACAATTGTAACCGCAAAGATTGCAAAATGGAAAAAGGAAAAATATAAAAGATATTGATAATAACTCACCATATATATGTAACCGAAAGTAATACCAAATAGTAAACTCGTAATCGGCCCACCTAAAGTGAGCCACGCCCATTTTTTCGAAAGATTCGGTGTCTCTATAGAAGGTGGTACTAGTGTTGCAACGCCTCCAAAGTACGCCCATAGTTTATTTTCTCGAGTGCGTAATTTTCCCTTTTCTGTTTGAATAGTAATGGGTCCTACTGTCATAAATTTAAATGTCAAACCACCTATTACACCAAATACTACATGTCCTAGCTCATGAATGGCTAACACTAACAATGAAATTCCAACTATTGCCCATAGGTTCAAAATTACTTCTAATTTCCCAGTTCGGATTACTCCGTATAAAATGGACAAAACTAACGCCGCCGTCATAGTACCAGCTGGCCTTCTTAAAATATCCACCTTTTTCTCCCCTTAATAAATCATTTTTCTATGCATTTCGTACATAAATTTTCCGATATGTAATATCCAAATAAACGAGATTAAACCAAGCAACACGAAATTGATATCACTAACTGCTGTATATATAACGGCAGCCCACCACACATATGCCAATACTTTATTCGTAAATTCGTACGCTTTATATCCAGCTTCATGCACAATGTGCTTTAATCCTTCATCAGCATTTTTCTTCCACATCTCCATCGATTCCATATACGTTACACCTTGTTCAGGGTAAAGCTTGTTATAACGATTCCTCGCCATAATCCCAATGATTACTATAATAATCGTAAAAGCAGTAGCAGCTATCATATTCCAAATTGCGAAGGAAACATTTGCATCATGCATGAATGCACGTCTACATGCAATAACTGCATATACAAACCATGCCTGCGTAACTATATCACCTATACGTAAATACATAATTACAATCCCCAATTTTCTACCTTGTACACTCTCTTCTTCATCACGTGCCTCCGCTAACATACGTGTATTCTTCCAAGTGTAATACATCATTATCATTCCAAAAAGAGTACATACACCTATTAATATATTGGGTGATAATTTTCTCGGTTCATCCGAGAGTAAATCTAAAGCTATATAAGATGCAAAAAAGCCACCTACCATACTTAATATGAGTTTGCAAAAACTAATAAATTGTTCTCCCAGTTTACTCTTCACCATCATCTTCCCCCTCCACTAACGTGAATATTTCCTCCACCGGTACATTGAATATGTGTGCGATTTTTAACGACAATACAATAGATGGTGCATAATCCCCGCGCTCAATTAAACTAATCGTTTGCCTTGATGATCCAATCGCTTTCCCTAAATCCCCTTGTGATAAACGATGCTTTGCTCGCAATTCCCTCACTCGATTTTGAAGCTTCATATCTTCCCTCTTTTTCATTTATTTAATTAAAATTGTAAATAATATCCTTATTTTTGTCAATTATAATTGTCATTTTGACGTTAATAATTGACAAAAATAAAGATATATTATGATGGAAATAACCTATATAATGAATGTGAAATATTAAACAAAGGAAGTGACCTATGAATAAAACATCTACTTTTTCCTATATTCTTACTAAACTTACAGCGACTTTCTTTTTATTATTACTTATTAGCACGCTTCTCTTAACAACTAGTCAACCAACATTATATAGTTTCTTAGCTGGATTACGAGAACTACTATATTTTCCCTTCGTTCCTTTCCTTGCGGTATATGCAATTTTTTGTTCTATTTGCATAGATAAATTGAAATTAAAAACATATACAAGACTGAAGACATTATTACTTTACATTTTTTGCGGCTATTTATTTTTTCTTCCATTCTTAATATTTAAAGAAGCTGATCTAATACAGTTCTTGTTCCTCGGATCAATCGGAGCAGTATGTTCTCTTTCTTTCTATTTATGCACAGTCATAGCAACAAAATTTAAGTGGATACAGTATTTCGTACCAAGCATTATGTTTATTATATTTATCACAATTCACTTAGTAGATATAGCAAGGATTGGAACATCAAAAGAACAATGGGTCGAAACAAAAACCGATAACTCTTTCGAAGCATCTTTTCAACATTTTAGTGGTGAACATAAAGTCCCAATTGAACTAAAACGAGGTGACATATTAGAATTCACTATTGAATCACAAGGTGAAAATTCGAATGGCTACATAGGGGACATAAAAATGGCTAGTGAGTTTCAAGAGGAAGAAAATTTTTTAGCTCCAGCTGGCCCTAATACGTACCATTTCGCAGCAATTAAGACAGGCACTTATTACATTATAGTTAGCGGAAATCAATCAAAAGGAAAGTTAAAAATCGATTGGAACATAAAATAAAAAAGGCAGTGCTTTTGCACTGCCTTCCTAAATTCTGACATAGAATGGATTCCATCTTAACTTGCGTTTTGTAATAATGCTCGTTTTAACTGTTTACGGAAACGAACTCCTAACGTAATTGCTACAATCACAATCACTCCAAAAATGATTTTACCGATATGACCTTCTAGCGCTCCAAAAATATCATGTAAATTGCCACCTAACCAGTAACCACCGATTAAGAAGAATGATACCCAAAATAGAGCACCTGAATAAATTGTAATTGCAAAGCGGCGGAATGGTAAGTTAATAATTCCTGCAAAGTATCCTGTAAAGTGACGTACACCAGGAATAAAGAAACCGATAAAGATTAGGAAATATCCATACTTATCAAACCACATTCTTGTTAAGTCGATTTTTCTTTGTGTTAAAAATACGTATTTCCCATACTTTTGAATAAAGGGCATACCTAATTTATTTCCTAAAAAGTATTGAATCGTCATTCCTACACTTGTCCCAATAAAGGATAGAATGATTAAAATCGGTAAATTTAAATCACCTTTATGTGCTAAAAATCCCGCATATGCTAACGTTGGCTCTCCCGGAAACGGAAGTGCGATATATTCTAACAGCAAACCGACAAGTACAACATAGTACCCGTATTGCTGAAATAATTCATGAATCCATTCCATGTCATCTCTCCTTTCAATCACGTGCAACATCTTACTAATATTGTATAAAAAAATTGTCGAAATAACTATCACAATAGCTTACATTTTTATTACATTTTTGTAAGGCTCTCACTAAACTTTTACGTTCTTTATTTACTTTCATTTTCAGACAACTTAACAAGTATATAACGTGAGAAACCAGGGCCTTAATATGCATTTTTTATCCATTTTTTAACACTTGAAAATCGTTATATTTTGTTCTTAATAAAAAACCACTACAAACTCATACTAACTTCATATTAGCTTCATATACGTATTGTAAGATTATATCGGAATTTGTTGAAAAATTTAACCAATATATGACTAAACATTAATTTGAATAAATATTAATCGCTTTTCGAAATTGAAAAAAGGGTGAATAAGAAATGGAAGCTTATAAAATGCACGATTTTATTAATACAAATGTTGAATCTCACCAAAATGAAACCGTTTTTAATTTGCACATATGTGAAACAAATGAATTTGACGTAAGTTTAACAAAGTCTACAACACTGTCTTTTATCGTTTCAAAAAAGAACATTAAGATTGTTACGAAAAAATGGATTAATTCAAATCAAGAAAGCATGATTGGCAAAAGCTACATCATTCCAACGAAAGCTTTTCACTACTTCTTACCAATTATTTCTGAAACTGAAGATGAATTAAATATTCAAGTTCAAAGTTTTGGACTACATGGTGAACTTTTACTAAATGAAAGATTACTTATTGATAAAAACAACAAACACGATGCCAAAATTACTAATTTCTTTGAAACATTAGATGAAAATGTAAATAAAGTATTACGAGGATTGCAAATTCATTGTATGTAAGACTACTACACTAGTAAAAAGGAGAACATAATGAAAAAACTATTATTAGGCGCACTATTATCATTAGGATTTTTAACTATTCCATTCACAAATGCTGAGGCAGCTACAACGAAAGATCAACTGATTGTAAACACGCAGTTAAATAAAATGGATTATTATCAAAACGGAAAATTCATAAAGAGTTTTACTGTCGCTACTGGAAAAGCAGCTACTCCTACACCTAAAGGTACTTTCAAAATCGTAAATAAAATTAAAAATCGTCCTTATTACACAGGCAAAATTAAAGGCGGCGATCCACGTAATCCACTTGGTGACCGTTGGCTCGGACTAAACATGGCAGGAACTTACGGAACAACTTATGCGATTCATGGTACGAACAATAACCAGGCAATTGGTAAGTGGACAACACTAGGTTGTATTCGTATGTATAACAATGATATACACTGGTTATTTGAGCGTATTCCCCAGCAAGCTACTGTCACTGTAAAATAACCTCAAAGCGCGATTTACGTGTAGCCAAGAATTTTATGTCTTGGCTTATTTTATTTCTTCATTTACAGTAGCAAAACAACTGTATTTACATATATAATAGGAATAGATTGTGTTAAGTAATATCCAAACATTGATAAACATGGATATTAAAATTATACAGTTATAATATTTTATAAATTTTATAATACATACTATAATAGAATTACTGTAATTCTTAAATATTCAGTTTCACTAAACAACTCCCCTTGCTACTTTCATGATTATTTTATGGCGGGGGCTTATTATATGTATAAACAATCTGAGTCATCCGAAAAATGATGAATTCGAATATTGCAGTTAAAAGCGTTATTTAGGAGGTGTTACTATGACGCATATACTGGTGATTGAAGACAACCCAGATATACAAGAACTGATTCGTGAATTTCTAATGGCACAAAACTTTACTGTTGATGTCGTTGGTGCTGGGACAGAAGGTATACTTCTTTTCCAAAAAAATTCATACGATCTTGTCCTCCTTGATGTGATGTTACCAGATATAGATGGCTATAGTATTTGTAAAATTATGCGAGGACAATCTGATGTACCAATCATTATGTTAACAGGCTTACATAATGAAGAAAGTGAAATTAAAGGATTTGAATTAGGTATTGATGACTATATTACGAAACCGTTCCATTACACCGTATTTATTAAACGTGTAGAAGCTGTATTAAGAAGGGCAGCAACGAAGGAAGCCGAGGCTGCAACTATACTACAATTCCATGAATTGATGTTAAATTCTACAGCATATGCCGCTTATGTTCATGGTAATCAAATTGAATTGACAACAAAAGAATTTGAAATTATTTATACTTTACTGCAAAATCGAGGAAAAGTATTATCAAGAAGTGATTTGTTGAATAAGGTATGGGGCTATGAACATTATGGTGATGTAAGAGTTATAGATACACATATTAAAAACTTACGAAAAAAATTAGGAATTCCTTATATTAAAACGGTGAAAGGCATTGGCTACAAAATCGAATCGTAGCAAAGACAACATCACCAAAAATATTTTCATCAAAACCTTATTATTTTGTATTCTTTTATCACTTTGTCTTTATCAAATTATTTACTTCTTAGCTTCAGACTACGATAAAGAACGTTTTGCGAAAGAAAATGGACCGCCTACTACAGAACAAGCGGATTCAGATAAACAAAACGCCCAAAGTAAAACGAATCAAAATAAAGCTGTATCACAGGGAGACATGTTTAATTTCCAATCTTCTATTATAGATTATAACGCTCTCTCTACAGCTATCAATCATCTTTTGCAGCCTAGCCAAACTGCAAAAGCAAAAGAACATACTCAAAATATTTCGGGGAAAAATAGCGCTTCTGCTCCATTTACAGAAACGGAAAAGCAAGTCGCTACTAATGATGCCTTACATAAACAAAATGCAGCAAGTAAAACAAATGATGCACAAGATGATCCAAAATTAACAGATGCACTGCAGCAGTTAGCTCCACATATTGGCGCTACAATGCTTGCATTATCTTTGCTCGGATCTTTAATTTATGCAAAAATAATTGCTAAACCTTTTCAATATATGAGTGATGCTTTAAAAGATATTATGAATCTTGATTTCTCAGATAAAAAGCTACTTAACAAAAATACTGATCAAACAGATTTTAATTTACAAGTAGCTGCTTCACAAGTACCAAATATAGTGAAAAATTTACATGCAAGCAATCAAGATTTAAGAAATGAACTCAAAAAGGAGCAACAATTAGAACAATCTCGTAAAGAATTTATGTCTATGGTTTCCCATGAATTAAAAACACCAATCGCAGCCGTTATGGGACAACTAGATGGTATGATTCACGGAATTGGAGCTTATAAAGATCGAGATAAATATTTAAAACGTTCCTATGAAATGATGCAAGACATTAACATATTAACGGAAAAAATGTCGGAATTATCCAAAATACAAAACCCTCAATTTAAACCTGATTTAAAAGTTATCTCATTGACTAATATTATTGAGGATGTTATGAAGAAAGTAGATTATTTCGTATCAGTCAAGCAGTTAAATGTTCAATCTAACATTAAACAAGATGTACAAGTTTTAGCTGATCCTAAATTTATTCAAACTGCCATTTTTAACATTATTTCAAATGCAATTCATTATACAATTGACCATCAGCATGTATATATAAAGCTTTATGAAAAGCCAAACGGTTACGCACTAGAAGTTTTAAATACAGGTTCACAAATAGATGAAGATAAACTTGCCCATTTATTTGAGCCATTCTATCGCGCAAACCCTGACAAACACGGCTTAGTACAAGGCAGTGGTCTTGGGTTATACATTGTAAAACAAATACTAGATAAACATCAATTTCCTTATGGGATACAAAACACGCCTCAAGGTGTAAAATGTTCTATCGTATTCCCAAAAGCAATGTAAAAACCTACTACAATCTCATACCCCAAATTCATACTTCGTATGAGTGGCGGAATTTTGTAGAGTATATTACTCTGTTTCGTTCGCCCGTTATCCTTATTTGGATAGCGGGCGTTTTTTATTATTTAAAAGGAGGATTTCCATGGAAAAATTTAAGTATTCATTACTCGTTTTATTCGGAGCTTGTAGCTACGGCGTACTTTCAACTATTTTCAAACTAGGATTCATTAATGGATTTTCAGCACATCAACTATTAGGAGGACAATATGTCTTCGGATGGATTGGTCTTCTCCTTCTCGTTCTTTTCGCTTCACGTCATAAAGTAACAAAAAAGCAATTCTTTTCCTTACTAACAGTTGGTACAACGATGAGTATGACCGGTATCTTCTACGCTATTTCTGTAGAAGAACTACCAGCATCGATCGCTGTCGTCCTACTTTTCCAATTCACATGGATTGGTGTAGTCATTGAAGCAATTGCAAATCGAACATTTCCAAGCCGTGAAAAAGTTATATCTATCATTATTTTATTCACTGGTACATTGTTTGCAGGCGGTGTCTTTGAAGGTCTCGGACAAAGCTTTTCCACAAAAGGGATTATCTTTGGTCTATTAGCCGCTGTCTCTTTTTCATTCTATGTTTTTGCAAGCGGGCGTGTCGCTACAGAAGTTCCGCCTTATACGAAAAGTTTTCTTATGACAACAAGCGCTACTCTAATCGTATGCCTATTCTTCCCGCCAACCTTTTTAACAGACGGTGCTTTGCAAGCTGGCCTATGGAAATATGCTTTCTTCCTCGGATTATTCGGCGTTGTCGTACCTGTCATTTGTTTTTCGATTGGCGTACCGAAAGTAGGAACAGGACTTGGTACAATACTAGGAGCAGCTGAATTACCAACAGCCATTATCGCTTCTATTACACTTGTACATGAAGTCGTAACAGTCATGCAGTGGATTGGGATTATCTTTATACTACTTGGAATTTTTATCCCTCAGCTACTTACCGCTAGGAAAGAAAAGAAACATAGTAGCGTGCATACTGCATAACAAAAGACCTTTCATTTACTTGAAAGGTCTTTTTCTCTATCTCACTTTACCGCTCCATATAGCTTTTCTAACTCACACTCAATTTGTTTTACATCGATTCGTTCAAATAGTGGCTGTACACTATCAATTCTACTTGGCAACGTATGTTGAGGCTCCCAATTTCGGTTCACAATCGATAATGTGTTTCTAATTCTTTCACTTGAAAATGGTAAAAATGGTTCCAGGAGATTTGCAAAATTAGCGATGAGATACACACAATTATAAATCGTTTCTTCGCATGAAACTGGATCATCTTCCCTTTCTTTCCATGGCTGCCTCTCATCAAAGTATTTATTTGCAAAACGTACTGCATCAAATATTGATTCTAATGCCACCTTAAATTTAGTTTGCTCAATCGCCTCTCCTACATGTTTATATAATCTTTCTATCTTATCTTTTAGCTCTACATCAATACTTCCCTTCGGCATGATACCACCATAATATTTTTCAATAAACTTTAATGTTCGGTTCACAAAGTTCCCGTATGCACCTAACAATTCACTATTATGACTGTAAATAAATTCACGCCATGAAAAGTCAGTGTCACGATTTTCTGGTGCATTTACTATTAAAAAGTAACGAATAGAATCTGGATCATAACGTTCTAATATATCAGGCACCCATACTGCCCAGTTTTTACTCGTAGATAATTTTCTTTTTTCAACTGTTAGATATTCATTCGAAACGATATGACGAGGAATTGCTCCTTCTCCTATTCCAAGTAAGACCGCTGGCCAAATGACGGAATGAAACGGAATATTATCCTTTCCGTGCACATAATATGTTTTCGCTTCGCCATCCCAAAACTCTCGATCATCTTTCCCTGTTTCTTCAACCCAATGTTTACTTGCTGAATAATACCCTGTCACTGCTTCAATCCATACGTAAATTTTCTTATCTTCATACCCTTCTACTGGAATTGGTACCCCAATTGGTAAATCACGTGATACGGCCCTATCTAGTAATCCTTCCTTTACATATCTTTCTGTTAGCTGAATCGCATTGTCGCGCCATGTTCCTGTTTGTTTGGCGATTTCTACAGCCGTTTTGATTTGCTCCTGAAATGTATGCAATGCGAAATAGAAATGCTCTGTTTCCTGTATGGATGGTGTACTACCACATAACTTACATTTCTTTTCTAACAAATCGAGTGGATCTAAAATAGCTGAACACGCATCGCATTGATCTCCTCTTGCCTCTTCATGGCAATGTGGACAAACCCCTTCTACATAACGATCAGGTAAAAACTGTGTACACGTTTCGCAATATGCTTGTTCTACTGTTTTTTTATAAATATGTCCTTCTTCTAATAAACGTAAAAAAACATTTTGAACCGTTTCATGATGGTGCTCACTATCTGTACGTGTATAGCAATCATACGTAAAACCAAGGTTACGAAAACATCGCTCAAACTCTTCATGATACTTATTAGCAATTTCCTTCGCCGTCACACCTTCTTGTTTTGCCCGAATTGCAATTGGTGTTCCATTGCAATCACTCCCCGAAACATACAACACATTCTCACCTTTTGCCCGATAATAACGTGCTAAAATATCTCCAGGTAACAAACTCGCAATATGTCCAAGATGTAACGAACCATTTGCATACGGCCAAGCGCCCCCAATAAAAATACTCATCTTACATTCCTCCTTTAAAATATAAAAAGCCCCGCCCCTATCTTAAAAAAGATAAGGGCGGGGCTGTATAAACAGTCGCGGTACCACCTTATTTCGCCAATTACTCACATAATTAGCCTTAACAAGTACGGAGCTATATGCTCTTATACTGTGGTTTTGATAACGAGTACCAACTCTCGTCGCCGCCTACTATTATCATTTGATAAGTTCAGGACGAAGCTCAAAGGCCATTGTTCAAATGAATATTCTTGCTTCTTCTCAGCTACCGAAGCTCTCTGGAAAGAATGTGTTCATCCTACTTTTCCTTTTCAACGCTTTTACGTATAACATGTATTGTACGACTTAATTACAGAAAAATCAAACTTTTATCCAAAAAGAAAAGGAAATCCCATCCCCCTGCCGAATACCTATACGTTCACAAAAGGAGTGATAACATTGAACCAAAAACAACTAAGCACTATAAATGAAAAAAGCTGGAATACAGCTGCTTATGAAGCTTGGACGAATCGCCACGGTGCACCAGCTGATTATGCGAAAAAAATTATGGAAGACCCTATACGCGAGGTAGATCACTATTTACCTTACATACAATCTCCGAAAGGAAAACGTATTATTAATTTACTCGGATCAAAAGGGAATAAAGCTGTCTCTCTCGCTCTTTTAGGAGCTGACGTAACAGTTGTTGATATTTCAGCAAGTAATGCAAAATATGCAAATGAACTTGCGGAAGCAGCAGATGTCTCTATCGAGTATGTCGTTTCTGATGTATTACATGTGCAACTCTCCGAATCATTTGATATCGTATTGCTGGAACTCGGTGTACTCCATTATTTTTTAGATTTAAAACCGCTCTTTCAAAAAATTGCTACTTTACTTAAAGAAGATGGAATGCTTATCCTTCGTGACTATCACCCTGTTTATACTAAATTATTAGGAGTCGACCACCCATCATTTCGAGCAAATGGAAATTATTTTGATGAAGGATTAATTGAAGATGATGTTGCTTATAGCATCCTTCTTACAGAAGCGCAGAAAGAATCGTTACCTAAAACAACCATCCGTCGCTGGACGCTAGGAGAAATTATTACAACTCTTGCGGGGGAACATTTTAAAATTGAAAAACTAGTTGAAGAACATGGGCCCCACCAAAGATGGGTCTTCCCTTCTACTGCACCGGAAGGAATGGAAGAGCGTGTGCCGGGTCTCTATACATTAATTGCGACAGCATGCAAAAAAGGATCCCTTCACGGATAGGATCCTTTTTGCATGCTTACGCATATAAGTTGAGGTTGGAGATTACCATAATTCTGTAGAATAGGACACAAGATATTTCAACATTTCGTCTCTGACTTACGTCGTCAAAAAGGGGTATGACCAACATAACGAAGAGTAATGTTTTTAGTTGATACTGATAATCGTTATCAACTAATTAGAAGTATACATGATGTTATTTCAAATTACAATAGCATTTCTCATTTTTATTTATGAATTTTTTGATATACAAATGTATACATTTTAAGAACATTTACTCATATGAATCTGCCATATTCCATTATCTGCTATAATTTTTATTGAACAGATTAATAACTTCATAATGATGTTTTTATTAATTCTGCTCTAAATATTTATAAATTATAATAAACAGTTTTTAAAAGGCAGGGGTAACGATGAAATATGTTAGTATTCGAAAAAAACTACTGTTCACACTCTTAAGCATTTCTTCTTTATTTAGCATTGCTCTTATTGTTATTCTTTCATTCGCTATGAGCCAAGCGAGAGAAATTGAAACGTTAAAAAATGATGTATCAAAAAGAGCAACCATTTTAAAAGAACGTGGCGATTGGTTTCAAGCACAAGTTGCTGGCTTACAAGAATATTTACTATCACATGATCAAAAAGGATTAGATAAATTCAACCGAGAAGGAAAAAAACTAGCTGATACGAGAGAGAAAGTAACAAGTGATAAAAAACTCCCCGAAGGAATGAAAGAAGCGATTTTAATGGGCGGAAAATGGCGAAGCGTCATAGATAATGAAGTCCTCCCTCTCGCTCGCGAAGGGAAATGGGACGAAGCATCTAAAATCGCTTTAGCTCAAACTGATTACGTAAACGACCTTTTAAGTCGTTTTACGAAATATGCAAATGAAGAAAATGATAAACGTGACGCATTAATTGCTGACGTGGAGTCTTCTTCATCCCTTATTCAATATATTATCTTCTTCTCACTCATTACATGTACAGTAACGTCTATTTTATTAGCATGGTGGTTCTCTGGTAAGCTCGTTAAACCGATACGACAAATTGATGAGAAATTAAAAGAATTAGCTTCGCAAGATGGTGATTTAACTGCTAGATTGCATGTAACGAGTAAAGATGAAATTGGTGATATCGCCAATTCCTTTAATCAAATGCTCGCTAATTTACAACGTATCATAAAACAAGTGCAACAAACATCAACAAGTGTAAAAGAAGCATCTGAAAATGTGTTTATCGAAACAACTGCTTCTATGGAAAATACCGCAAAAACTGAAGAGACTATGAATGCTCTTGAGCATAATATTCGTTCACAAGTTTCCAGCATCGAAGAAAGCTCAACTGCAATGGACGATATGGCAACGAGTGTTCAGCGTATTGCAGAATCCGCCTCTTCTGTTGCTAGCCTAGCTGTTACAACTTCTGAAAAAGCTGATAGTGGGAATAAAGTCATTGAAAAATCTATTACACAAATGCATACCATTAATGAAGCTGTTAACGCTACATCACAAGTAGTAGAACGACTCATTACACATACAAATCATATTGATACTGCACTTCAATCCATTTCTAATATCGCGGAACAAACAAACTTACTCGCTTTAAATGCTTCCATTGAAGCGGCTCGTGCTGGTGAACATGGAAAAGGCTTCGCTGTTGTTGCCGATGAAGTACGAAAACTTGCTGAACAATCTCAGCTAGCAGCTACTGATATTAACCATTTACTTCATCGAATTCAAGAAGATACAAAAATAGCAAATGAAATGATGACGCAAGGTCAGTCAGAGGCATCTGAAGGCATTACAGTCATTCGTACCGCTGGGTCTTCATTCTCAGAAATTGTTAACCACATTAACAAAGTCTCTACACAAATGCAAGAAGTGTCTGCAACTGCTGAAGAAATGGCCGCAAGTTCTGAAGAAATGAATGCAGCTTTAAATAACATCGCTTCTATTTCAAATGAAGTTGCCGCCGAAACATCACAAACAGCAACTTCAGCTGGTGACCAAGTAAACAAAATGAGTGTCGTTGCTAAAAAAGCGTCTGAAATGAAAACGACTGTGCAAGAACTTGAAGTTCTCGTTTCTCATTTCAAAACAAACATTTAAAGCGAAACTTTCATTTATATTTTTAGGAGTTCTAAACTAGTAAAAAGAGGGATTTACAATCTCTCTTTTTTCACCTTAAAATATTTCTTTCTATCTCCCATTCCGTCTGCTATAATTCCTAAAGGAAAGAAGAAAGCTTTGTTCCATCTGGAGTAAAGCTTTCTTTCAATTTTTTAAATTTATTAATTCTAATACTAAGATTTCACAAAGGAGGCTTTTTATCATATGAATTTTATTAGCATTCGAAAAAAACTAATGTTTATGATGGGAACGATTTGCGCTTTATTTGGCATCGCCTTAGCTTTTATTTTATTTTTTACCATGGATCAATCTCGTCAAACTGAAGCATTACAAAAAGAAATCTCTCCTCTTGCAACACAATTAAAAGAGCGCGGAGATGCTTATCAAGTACAGCTCTCTGCTTTAAGAGGTTATTTATTACAACATGATCAGGTCGAATTAGACAAATTTAACTCGATGAGTAAACTTCTTGAAGATAAGAAAGATGAGCTTCTTTCAAATCCTAACCTTTCTGAATCTGTAAAAAATACAATGGAATCAGGATCCACTTGGAGAAAATTCATTGAAGAGAAAGTTTTCACTCTTGCAAAAGAACAAAAGTGGGAAGAGGCACTACAAGTAGCTTATGCAGAAAATAATACTGTATATAAAGTAATTGGTGACTTCACAAATTACAGTAATGAACAGGCTAAATTACGTGATCAATCTATTAAAAAAATTGATCAATCTTCACTACAAATTGAATATGTTGTCTTCTTATCACTTGTTATTTGCATTATCGTAGCTATCATTCTTGCATGGTGGTTCTCTGGTAAACTTGTAAAACCAATTCAACAAATTGATAGTAAACTAAAAGAATTATCATCTCAAGAAGGTGACTTAACAGCCCGCCTACAAGTAAATAGTAATGATGAAATTGGTACGATCGCAACATCATTTAATAAAATGTTAGAAAATCTACAACATATCATTAATCGTGTTCAAAAAACATCTGTAGAAGTACAAAACGCTTCTGAAAACATGCTAGAAAAGACGAATATATCACGCGAGGCAACGATAAGAGTTCAAAGCACGATGTCCAACTTAAATGAGAGTATTCAATCGCAAGCCGCTAGCATGGAAGAAAGCTCAACTGCAATGGACGATATGGCAGTAAGTGTTCAGCGCATTGCTGAATCTGCCACATCTGTAACTGAACTTGCTGTGGCTACATCTGAACAAGCTAACGACGGAAGTTCGGTTATTCAAAAATCTGTGTCACAAATGACAACGATACACGACGCTGTAAATGCTACGTCAGAAGTGGTCGAACGTCTAATCACTCACACGAAATATATTGATACAGCTGTACAATCTATTTCTAATATCGCGGAACAAACAAACTTACTTGCTTTAAATGCATCTATCGAAGCAGCTCGTGCTGGCGAACAAGGAAAAGGTTTCGCTGTCGTAGCTGACGAAGTTAGAAAACTTGCTGAACAATCTAAAACAGCGGCAACAGATATTAACCAATTACTACATCAAATCCAACAAGATACTGAAACTGCTAGCTCTATGATGTCACAAGGGCGTTCTGAAGCATTTGAAGGCATTCATGTCATTCGTGAAGCTGGCAATTCTTTCACAACGATTGTGGAGCAAGTAAATAAAGTTTCTACTCAAATGCAAGACATCTCAGCAACTGCTGAAGAAATGGCTGCAAGTGCTGAAGAAATGAACGCTTCACTGAATAACATCGCTTCTATTTCGACTGAAGTATCTAGTGAAACAGCGGCAACAGCACAATCTGCTGAGAAAAAAGTTGTTACGATGAATGAGATGACACAAACAGCTAAACAAATGAAACAAACAGTTGAAGAATTAGATCAACTCGTATCACACTTCAAAACTGAATAGCCTTTAAAAAATATCCCTCTTCCAAAAGGGATATTTTTTTGAGCTCATTCCCTGCATATTATACACATTTCCGTTATAATGAGAATCGATATCATTAAAATGCAGGGGGTGCTACTTATGTCACAAGAAGCATTTGAAAATAAATTATATGCCAATTTAGAAGCTGTTATTGACCCTGAACTAGGTGTTGATATTGTTAATCTTGGATTAGTTTATGACGTTACAGCAGATGAAAATAATAATGCTGTCATTACGATGACGATGACTTCTATCGGTTGTCCAATGGCTGGGCAAATTGTATCAGATGTAAAAAAAGTATTATCAACGAACGTACCTGAAGTCAATGAAATAGAAGTAAATGTCGTTTGGAATCCACCATGGTCTAAAGAACGCATGTCACGTATGGCGAAAATTGCATTAGGTATTCGCGACTAAATACAGAAAGACCTGACATCCTAGTCAGGTCTTTTTCTCTTATTATTTTACGCCTACTGCATCATAAGCTTTCGTTACAGCTTGTACAGCTTTAGAATCTTTACCATATAAATCTTCAGCTGACTGAAGTGCCGCTTGACGCATCATCTTAAAGTCAGAGTTTGCAGTTAAATACTTCGTAAGAGCACGGTAATAAATTTTCTCTGTCGCTTCACGTCCTACTCCAGTTACTTTCACACCGTAATGCTCTCCGCCATCAGATACTAAATAGGCAGCTTTATTGTTAATACTACTGTTAATATGAACGCCACCGTTATCAGCTGTTCCAGTGTAGCGTTTATTGTAATGATCTGGGTAGCCTTCACCTGGTTTTAATGGATTTGGAATAGACGCTGGATCTTTCAGAGAACGAAGTGCATCACCAGGTTTTCCAGGTGTATAAATGTCAGCACCTAAATCCCAGCTCTTCTTCTCAACCATGACACCCATAATATCAGATAACGATTCATTTAACGCACCTGACTCATTTTTATAAACAAGATTTGCTGTATGTTCCGTTACAGCATGCGTTAATTCGTGACCGATAACATCTAACCCAGCAGATAATGGAATAAATGTCGTACCATCACCATCACCATACATCATTTGCACACCATTCCAAGCTGCGTTATTCCAGTTTTCACCTACGTGAACAGAGGAAATAAGTTTCGCACCTTTATCATCGAACGAGTTACGATTAAATGTCTTTTTGTAGTAATCATATACTTTTCCTGCATTTACATGCGCATCAACCGCTGCTTTGTCATCAAAGAATTTATTTTTACTTTCTACTTCTAGACCTGTATATCCAAACCATTGCGAGAATATGTTAAATAAATTTTCATCCATATTATCTGCATCAAATGTATGAACACCTTGTCCTCGTTTCCCGTCAAATAAGTTGAATGCTCCTGTTTTCTCATCTTGAGCAATTTCAAATGATTGTCTAGCTCCTAGTACTCCGTAACCAAATCCTGTAATGTGATCTACAGCATTATATTTCTCAATCACATTTCCATTCGTTGCATCAACAAAATAATGCCAATATCCTGGAGCTGGCTTTGAAATCGATGCTTTCACTAAATATGCAAGATAGTAATTTCCATCTTTTTCATAAACAAATAAATCTTTTTTCACACCATCATAATTCTTTACTTTACCCACTGCTTTTTCAATATCTGCTTTTGCAATCGTTTCTGCTTGTTCCGCACTAATGCTTGCAAACTCAGGAATATTTTTATCCTCTAAATTCGGAATAACTTGTCCGAAGAATGCTTTTACATTATTTTCTTTATCTATTGTAACAGTTTGGTCTGAACCATATACAGGAATGTTATTATGTTTCTCAACTAGCTTCACGTGTGTTGTGCCAGATTCAGCATCTTTTTCTTCCCCAACGACATTGAAATGTTTATCAATATTTCCTGCTAATTTAAACATGTCTTTCTTACTCTCTAAATATTGAAAGACTGTCTCTTTTTTATCTAGTCCTTCCGGTGCTTTCCATTCTTCACCTATGTATGCAGGCGTTTTAAATTCTTGATGATATTGAATTTTTTGTTCTTCCGCTTTCGTTGTCGTTGCTCCAAATGTTCCAAATCCCCCGGCGATAACAGTTAACGCTAATGCTGATGAAATGACTTGCTTTTTCACTATAACATTCCCCATTCCCTAAAGATTTTTGACACTTTTATACAATTCTTATTTTTTTAGCTAATACCTTTTTCCATAATTTGAGAAAGTTTTTTCTGACAATTCCACTCAAAAAAAGAGGACATCCTATTGGATGTCCTCTTTTTTTATAAACATTTTATTGCTTTTTCAATTCAATTGCTAAATAGTGTGATTGCTCTTTCGCTTCAATATGAATATCTTCTTCAATCGCTTCTGCTGCATCACGCATAACAAGTGTCTCACCATTGATTACACTACTTCCTTCAATTTGAACAAGATACAACTGACGACCTTCTTTCACAGGAAAATGAATTTCTTTTCCTGCTTCTAACGATAAAGAATATAAATTCGCATCTTGATGAATTTGAATTGGTGCCTCTCCTTCTAATGGAGATACCATATGGAACCATTCGTTTTCACGCTTACTCCAATCAAATTTAAACTCACCATAGTTTGGCTTATGATCCTCACGGTCTGGTAAAATCCAAATTTGTAATAAACGTAGTGTTTCATTTCCTAAATTATGCTCACTATGAAACACACCTGTGCCAGCACTCATATATTGAACATGTCCTCGCTCAATTGTTCCGCGGTTCCCCATGCTATCTTCATGTGTTAAAGCACCGTCTACAACGTACGAAATGATTTCCATATCGCGGTGTGGATGCATATCAAAACCAGTTTGCGGTGCTACTAGGTCATCATTAATAACACGTAATGCTCCAAAGCTCATGTTATTTGGATTATAATAATTCGCAAAGGAAAAATGAAAATGCGTATTTAACCAACCGTGATTTGCTCTTCCCATATTTTTATGATCAACTTTTCTAAACATATCCTTCACCTCATATTATCTCGAATTCAAGATTTATCCCAAAAATTTTTCTCACTGTAATTTTTTTAGTAATTGTAATAATTGATGTTGTTCTTCTACATTTAAATTTTGAAACTGTTCCGCTTGGAATCTTTCTTGAGGCGGAATGATTTCTTCATATAAAGCTCTTCCCTTTTCTGTTAACGAAATATATTTCGTAGTACCTTCTTGTTCACGACGAATCCAATCAAGCTGTTCCATTTTATTTAAAAGCTGCGTAATATTTCCTTTCGTAACAAATAGCTCATTTCCAAGCTCTTGCTGCGTTAAACGATCATGCCCTCCAACTTGAGCTAGTACATCAAACTGCGCGGCAGATACATTCCATTTCTTCAAATGCTGATTCGTCTCACGAATACTTTTATTATAAAAACGTGATAAACGAAACCATAATAGTAAACCTAGTCTATCTTCGGTTTTCATTCCATCACCTCGCTCGTTTTATATCATTAGTTTAGAACTAAACTTCATAAAAGTCAATTACTTATTTTTAGTAAGAAACAAAGAAAGCACAGCGCCATTTCTCCACTATGCTTTACATTAACTTTCTATTTTTATATTCATCTAATTTCCTCTCCGCGAACTTCCTCGCATCTTTCTCAATCCATCTTTCTTCGTAAGTTTCACTTCCGACATACAATATTTCACTCTTATGCTGCATCGCATGACGAAATTCATGTAGCAATGTTTTGAGCACTTGCTCATACTCTTCCCACATACAAACAAAAATTAATTGCTTTTCTTTATGATAAAAACCACCTATCGGGAATAGAAACTCTTCCTCCTCTTCCCCTAATGATCGAAGTACATGATTCGCATCACACGTATCACAAAAAATAACTGGCGTTTTACATATTTCAATAAGTGAAAACAAATCATCCCTAAGCCTTTTGACATCCCAAGGAAGCTCCGAATCCAACACATACCAATTCTCCACCTGTTGATATACATTTTGAAACTGGAGTTCCATTTCTCTTTATTCCCCTTTCCAAGCACCTTTTTCTATATGTATGCCACAATATGGTAAATATTAAACGTATTCTTTCATCCTTAAAAAAATGCCAATAAAAAAAGGGATCTATGTCGACATAGATCCCTTTTTCATACATATTTTGTACTTTGATTTTTAAAAATTTAGCTCTTCTTCATATCCCACTTAAAGATTTTATTTAACAATTTATATACATTCTTTGACTCTTTCGTCAAAAGTGGACCTAAGATCGATAGTATAAGCACGTATAATGCTGAGAATGGTTTCAGTACTGACATTAAACCACCCGCGATACCAATATTGGCCATAATGATGGAGAATTCTCCTCTTGAAACGATTGTTAATCCAATATTTGTTGATGCTTTATGAGATAATCCTGCTTGTCTCCCAGCAATCATCCCTGCTACAAAGTTTCCGATGATTGTAAGAAGGACAGCACCTAACGTTAACCATATTGCCCCTCCTAATGAAAACGGATCAATACTTAATCCGAAACTGAAGAAGAAAATAGCTCCGAAAAAGTCTCTAAATGGAACGACGAGATGTTCAATTCTGTCACTATGCTCTGTCTCAGAGAAAACTAACCCTAAAAGAAGTGCTCCAATTGCTTCGGCAACGTGAATTGTTTCTGAGAAGCCTGCAATAAAGAATAACGAAGCAAATACTACAATAATGAAAATTTCATCTGAACTAATATTAAGCAATTTATTTAATAACGGCGTCGCCTTTCTAGCTACAATAAAGAATAGAAGCATATATCCTAAAGCAATTCCAATTGAAGTAAGGGCACCTAAAAAGGAAGCATGATCCCCTAGAACTAAACCAGAAACAACTGATAAATATACAGCAAGGAATATATCTTCGAACATGATAATTCCTAAAATTAATTCGGTCTCATTATTACCAGTTCTTCTTAAGTCCACTAACACCTTTGCAACGATAGCGCTAGAAGAAATCGTAATAATACCCGCAATAATTAAAATTTCTAGTAAAGGGAATCCCATGATAAATCCGTATAATAACCCAAGTGAAAAGTTAATTAAAATATAGATTGTTCCACCAATCGCAATAGAACGTCCAGATTTAATTAGTTTTTTCATTGAAAACTCTAGTCCTAGATAGAACAGAAGAAACAGAACGCCAATCCGTCCAAGAAACGAAATTACATTTGCACTTTCAATAAATTTGAAATCGATCACACCTATTGTCGGCGCATGTGGCCCCACTAGCATCCCAAGAACAATTAGAAATGGAATGACTGAGAATTTAAACTTTCCAGCAATTACTGCTGCAATTGCAACTAAAACTAAAGCTGTACCAACTTCAAAAATTAACGTATCCATCTAGTCAGTCCCCCTATTCGAAAGTAACTCATTAATGATTTTTTTAATTTCTTCTCTCTCACCAGAAACTACAAGCATATCGCCTTCTTCAATTACCGCATCTGGTCCTGGATTAAATAGCTTTTTCATATTCTTCTTCATAACTGCAATGATCGTTACGCTATAGTTTTTTCTTATTTCAAGATCACCAATTGTTTTTCCGATTGCTGGCGCTGCATTCTCTACTTTAAACCACTCAATCGCTAAACCTTCAAAGACTATTTCAACATTTTCTAATGCTCTAGGTTTATACACCATTCCACCTAATATTGCTGCAATTTGTCTTGCCTCTGAGTCGCGTAATGAAATACTTGAGATACTTTCTTCATGGTCTGAATCAAAATGATACATTTCTCTACGCCCGTCATCATGAATGACAATTACCATCTTTTCGTTACCTTTCGTAACGATTTGAAATTTGTAACCAATACCCGGAAGTTCACTTTCTCTAATCTTCATATTTAGCTCCTCCACAACATTTTTTATTCGAATTTTCTGTTTCTCTGTCTTTTATTCATCCAATCATTTTAGAAATTCTAACCATTCAGGATACCTGTGATTTGGAAATCTTTTATTGTAATAATAAGTGGCTCCTAAAAAGATACTAAAAGATGTAATGATAAAACATATATTACTTCTCATTTTCAAACTCTCAAGGCTTACTTTCCATAAAGATTCTTCTTTCAAATCATCCCCTCTTTCTCGCTTTACATTTAGTTTTTTAAAATGTAAATAATTCTAAAAATATTATTATGTAACATAATCATAACATAAAATAGATTTAAGTAACATGATTTTTTAGAAAAATTGATTCTCGTATATTTTTTGCATATAATTTTCTTATTACGGAAAAAAGGAAGTGTATTATATGGTTGATATCTTTAGCAGATTCCTTGAGGTAACGAATAATATTTTATGGTCATATATTCTTATTGCAATGCTAATCGGCTTCGGTCTTTATTTCTCTTTTAAATTGAAGTTTGTCCAAATTACTCATTTCGGTGAGATGGTCGGTTTAATTAGCAAAGGATTTAATCGAAAAGAAAAAAAGAAAGATAGCATCTCCCCGTTCCAAGCATTTTGCTTAAGTGCAGCTGCACGTATCGGTATCGGAAACTTAGCTGGTGTAGCTTTAGCTATTTCAATGGGCGGACCTGGCGCAGTATTTTGGATGTGGTTTATCGCTATCCTTGGAGCAGCTACTAGTTTCGTAGAATGTACGCTCGCGCAAATTTATAAAGTAAAAGATGGAAGCAGATTCCGTGGTGGCCCAGCATATTATATGGAAAAAGGATTAAACAAACGCTGGATGGGTGTTTGGTTCTCACTTCTTATTACAGTTGCGTACGGATTAATTTTCAACTCTGTACAAGCAAACACAGTAACAATAGCATTTGAAAATGCTTTTGGACTAGAGCGAACGATCGTAGGAGCTCTATTAGCTTTATTAGTTGCAGTTATTATTTTTGGTGGTATTAAGAGCATTTCACGTATTACGGAAATGATTGTTCCTCCAATGGCAATCATTTATATTGGTGTGGCTATTTTTGTTGTTATTAACAACTTTACTATGTTACCAAGCATTTTTATGGAAATATTTAATGGTGCATTCGGTTTAGACCAAGCCATCGCTGGTGGTATTGGAGCAGCAATCAAGTTCGGAATTCAGCGCGGTTTATTCGCGACAGAAGCAGGTATGGGTAGCTCTCCTAACGCAGCCGCAACATCAGATGTATCTCACCCTGTCAAACAAGGACTTGTTCAAGCATTAGGTGTTTTCGTAGACACGTTCTTAGTATGTACATCAACAGCATTTATCGTATTATGCTCTGGACTTTACAAAGGAACAAATTTACAAGGTATTGAATTAACACAAAGTGCATTAAGTTCACAAATCGGACCATGGGCAAGCACTTTCTTAGCGATTATTATTTTCCTATTCGCGTTCAGTTCCTTACTAGGAAACTACTATTATGGTGAAACAAACATCGCATTCATTAAAGAAAGCAAAACTTGGTTAATGATTTATCGCGTTGCCGTTGTCGGAATGGTATTCTTCGGATCAATCGCTGCTCTTCAAACTGTTTGGAGCTTAGCTGATTTATTCATGGGACTAATGGTATTCACAAACTTAATTGCCATCTCATTCCTAAGTAAGTTCGCCTACGCAGCATTAGTAGACTATATGAAGCAAAAGAAACAAGGAAAAGATCCTGTTTTCGTTGCAAGCTCTATCCCTGGCCTACAAAATACAGAGTGCTGGGATGGACAGGATGTAGAAGAAAATAAAAAAGCTGTATAACAACTAAACGCTGAAGCGGCTCGTTCAGAACAAGAACTATATATCAAACAAAATCCCTATTACTCTACAGTAATAGGGATTTTTATTTACACAGTTCATAATTTGTTCAAATTAATTCCAGCAAAAGGGTTGATTTATATGAATTACTAGATTATAATAATTATAAATTAGTAATTGATATCACATAACAACTCAAAAGGAGATTGATCATAATGAACAAACAAGTAATCGAAGTATTAAACAAACAAGTAGCAGACTGGAGCGTTTTATTCACAAAACTACACAACTTCCATTGGTACGTAAAAGGACCTCAATTCTTCACATTACATGAGAAATTCGAAGAACTTTACACAGAATCAGCTACTCACATCGATGAAATTGCAGAACGTATTTTAGCAATTGGTGGTAAACCAGTAGCAACAATGAAAGAATACCTAGAAATATCTTCTATTCAAGAAGCAGCATACGGAGAAACTGCAGAAGGGATGGTCGAAGCAATCATGAAAGACTACGAAATGATGCTAGTCGAACTGAAAAAAGGCATGGAAATCGCTCAAAACTCTGACGACGAAATGACATCTGACCTACTACTAGGCATCTACACAGAACTAGAAAAACACGCTTGGATGCTACGCGCGTTCTTGAATCAATAATAATTAAAAGCGAAAGCGGCTTGCTCAGAATCGCAGGACATTGGAGCTCTCGACCTTGAAGCGCTTTTTGCTTCGAGCGAGAGAGCGAAATGACCGGAGATTCTAGCCGCTGGAGCTGGATATTATTTTAAAGCGGAAGCGGCTCATTCAGAGTCGCTTTTTTCTATGAAATGATCGCGCGTTCTGGTACATGAAATTTATATCAACGATTTTTCAAATATATCGACGATAACTCACAATATATCAACGATTTTTTCATTATATCGACGATTCGACACAGGATATCGACTTACCGACAAATCACGACAATATTAGCATCTCCCATCCCCCACTTTCATCAATATATTACAATCTCTTTTATGTTAAAATATAGGTAACACCCTTTAGTAAAATAGATCCAAAAAAGCTTTTCCATATTCATCATTTACTACTTAAATGGCGGGAGTGGTTCAGTTGAAAGACTACTTAATTAGAGCATTTTTTGCGTTAATAACAGTTGGGATTGTCTTACTTATAGCTAATATTTTCAATATACGTATCGAGGTTAAAGACTATGCTTTCCTCATTGTCTTAGCAATTGGTGGCGGCTGGGGTGGCTGGTACTTGTATAAAAAACAAAGTAATCAAAATGATAAAGGCATTCCAAAATAATACGGAATGCCTTCCTTATTGTTTCCGTCTATAGTAAATAATTAAATTCAAACCACTAATACAACCAATCGCAATAAACATACAAAACGATTGTGCATCTCCACCTAAATTATACTCATCAACAATAAACCCAGACATAAACAACGTGATCGCGGAAACACCGATACATAGTATCGAAATAAACCAAAGCGAAAACGCATTAATAAGCTCTTTCTTCTGTGTTGAAACAATTAGCATAACAAGAATAGATGCTGCTAAAATACATTTAAAAACCGGCCTTAAAAATACGAATTCTTCCATCTATTTCTCCTTTTCCAAAAACATTACACCTTAACATTAACATATTTAACCAAATTAAAAACACATGCCTTTTCAAGATAAAATGACATGTGTTTCCAAAAATCTCTATAAAATTGTATTATGATAGTTGCTTCCACTTCGTTCCTAAAACAGGACGCTCGTAATTTTGTATCTTATGAATGAGTGCATCTGCCGTTTCAGCGGCAACGATTAACTCTTTATTCGATGGATTCATGAATCCTTCTTCTGCTGCACGTTCAACCATTTGCAGAATTGGTCCGTAGAAATCTTTTATGTTCAATAAACCAACTGGCTTATTATGTATACCAATTTGTGACCAACATACTGCTTCAAATAGCTCTTCAAACGTTCCATATCCGCCTGGCAGTGCAATAAAAGCATCCGCAAGCTCTGCCATTTTCGCTTTACGTTCATGCATCGTTTCTACTTCAATTAATTCTGTTAATCCTGTATGAACGATTTCTCCTCGGAATAGACCGCGCGGCATAACACCTGTTACACGGCCACCTAAGCGAAGAACTTCGTTTGCTACTTCTCCCATTAATCCGACGCAAGAACCACCGTATACAAGCTCATAATCATTCTCAACAAACATTTTTCCTAACGCTATTGCCTGCTCTTTGAACTCTGGTCTCTCCCCTAAATTGGAACCTGCAAACACACAAATCTTTCTCATCCTTACACCCCAAAACTATATATTGTTATGATACAATGAACATTGTACAACATATTGAGGGGATGAGAAAGAAATGGATATCGTCGCATTTCAAAGATGGGTAGAGGAATTTTACGAAAAACGAAGCTGGTCACAGTATAATGCTTTTATTCGGTTAAATTTCTTAACAGAGGAAGTTGGGGAAGTTTCACGCGTTGTTCGCGCAATCGAAATCGGTCGGGATCGTCCTGATGAAGACGCGAAAACAGAAGAAGAGCTAAAACAAGAACTAAAGGAAGAACTTGGTGATGTACTATCTAACCTTATTATTCTTTCACAAAAATATGATTTAGACCTGCAAGACATTATGGACGCACACGTCACAAAGCTTTCGAAAAGGTTCGAGACATCCAAATGAGAATATTATCAATTATGGTATAATATTCTTGTCACAATACTAAGGGGGATTTTATGTTATCTAAAAAATTGCACGACGCACTAAACGATCAAATGAACTTTGAGTTTTACTCTGCCCACGCTTATATGGCAATGGCTGCTTACTGTACAGCGGAGAGCTATGATGGATTCGCTAACTTTTTCCTTGTACAAGCTGAAGAAGAGCGTTTCCACGCAATGAAGCTTTACAACTATATTAATGACCGCGGTGAGCGTGCTATTATTACTGGATTTGATAATCCGAATAATGAATATGAATCTGTACTGAACGCTTTTGAAGTAGCACTTGAGCACGAGCGTGAAGTAACAAAACGTATTTACAACCTATCTGATATCGCTTGGGATGAGCGTGAACACGCAACAATTACATTCTTAAAATGGTTTGTTGATGAGCAAGTAGAAGAAGAAGCTTCATTCGATAGCATCATCCAAAAATTAAAGCGTATTACAAGCGATTCAAACGCATTATTTATGCTAGATGCTGAATTAGAGAAACGTACATTTACGCCTCCAGCTGAGTAGTATTTCAATCACCTTAATGAATGTATTAAGGTGATTTTTTTATTTCTTCTCTCAGCTCAATAACCTTAGCCAAATCCTTCTTATAAAACTTTGAAACCTTTTCAACAAAGTCACTGCTAGTAAAAGTTCCATCCCCCTTCTTCTACTATGCTTAAATATCCATGTATGAATTTCAAAAAGGTTCTAGCATCTTCTCCGGTTAATTGATCAATGTTCTCTATAATCTCATCAAACTTCCTTAAACTATCCGCTTCTTTCAACTTCATTCTCCCTCCCTGTATTATTTATCATACCAAAATAAAAAAGCCGTTCATCTCCTAAATAAGAGACAAACGACTTCTTTACCATTTTATTAAAGCATAACCCCAACGATAACCGCTGATAATATACTTACTAACGTTGCACCGTATACAAGTTTTAAACCGAATGATGATACAACGTTTGCTTGTTTGCCATCGATACTCTTCGTTGCACCTGCGATAATCCCGATAGATGAGAAGTTCGCAAATGATACAAGGAAGATAGATAAAATACCTACTGTACGAGCTGATAAATCACCAGCTACTTTACCAAGGTCAAGCATTGCAACGAATTCGTTCGTTACTAATTTCGTTGCCATAATTTGTCCTGCTGTTAGCATCTCTGATGTTGGGATACCCATTACGAATGCTAATGGTGAGAAAATGTACCCTAAAATGCTTTGGAATGTGATTCCGAAAATTGAATCGAATACACCGTTAATTGCTGTAATTAATGCTACGAAACCGATTAACATCGCCGCTACTGTTACAGCGATAGAGAAACCAAGCATAATATATTCGCCTAACATTTCAAAGAATGTTTGTTTTTTATCTTCTTGTAATTCTAAAATGTCGTCTTCTTCTTTTACGTCATATGGATTAATAATATGAACGATAATAAATCCACTGAATAAGTTTAGTACAAGTGCTGTTACTACATATTTTGGATCAATCATTTTCATATAAGAACCGACGATTGACATCGATACTGTTGACATTGAAGATGCACAAAGTGTGTATAAACGATTTTTCGGTAATTTGCTTAGTTGATCTTTTACTGTAATGAATACTTCCCCTTGACCAACAATCGCAGCTGCTACCGCATTATATGATTCTAGTTTTCCTAAACCGTTAACTTTGCTTAATAGGAAACCGACTGCACGAATGATAATCGGTAAAATTTTAATATGTTGTAAGATCCCAATTAGTACTGCTAAGAAAATAATTGGTAATAATACTGTTAAGAAGAATGGTGCTTGTCCATCATTTGCTAGACCACCAAATACGAAATTAACCCCTGCTTCCGCAAATTTTAAAATAGCGCCAAAGCCATCTGCAATCCCTTTTACTAATACAAATCCGACCTTTGTATTTAGTAAGAAATACGCAAGTACCAATTGAATGACAAGCATAAGTGCAATTGGTTTATATTTAATTTTCTTGCGATCTGAACTGATAAGGAACCCTAGTACAAATACTACAAGTAAACCGACTAGAAACATTACGATTTTCATATGTGAATCCTCCACTTCTCCCACGAATTATTGGTCGTATAACGTATAACGAATGACGTCTGACCATTGATGTTAAAAAAATTTAAAACCCCTAAATACTATTCAACTGTCATCTAAAATCAGTAAGCGTTTACATAAATTGCAATTTATAAAAGGTAGTCTCTTCTCTCCTACCATACTTGAAAGTCTGAAATTGATACCACCTACAAATCAAATTGTAAGCGTTATCTAATAGAAATGCAATATAAATTTAAAAAGATTTTTATATGTTAATATATTCCTAATTAATTGGTTTTTTCATGAAAATTTACCATAAAAAATAGCCCTAGCTATGAGCTAGGGCCATCTTTTTCTATAACATAACACCAACGATGATTGCTGATAGAATGCTTACTAATGTCGCACCGTACACAAGGCGTAGACCGAATGATGATACAACATTTGATTGATTTTCATCGATACCTTTCGTTGCACCTGCGATAATTCCGATAGATGAGAAGTTCGCAAATGATACAAGGAATACAGAAAGAATACCAACTGTACGAGCTGATAAATCACCAGCTACTTTTCCAAGATCAAGCATCGCAACAAATTCGTTTGATACTAATTTCGTTGCCATAATTTGTCCCGCTGTTACCATCTCTGCTTGCGGGATACCCATCACGAATGCTAATGGTGAGAAAATGTATCCTAAAATAGCTTGGAATGTAATACCGAACATGGAATCAAACAAGCTATTGATTGCTGTAATCAATGCTACGAAACCAAGTAACATCGCTGCTACTGTTATCGCGATTGTGAAACCAAGCATAATATATTCACTTAACATTTCAAAGAATGACTGTTTTTTCTTATTTTCTAATTTCAGTGTATCTTCTTCTTCTGTAATATCGTACGGGTTAATAATATGAATAATAATGAAACCACTAAATAAATTTAATACAAGTGCTGTTACTACATATTTTGGTTCGATCATTTTCATGTAAGAACCGACGATTGACATCGATACTGTCGACATGGAAGATGCACATAATGTATATAAACGGTGTTTTGGGATTTTACTTAATTGATCTTTTACTGTAATAAATACTTCCGCTTGCCCAACAATAGCAGCTGCTACTGCGTTATATGATTCTAGTTTTCCTAGACCATTTACTTTACTTAACAACGTACCAATAGCACGAATAAATATCGGTAAAATTTTAAAGTGTTGCAGAATTCCAATTAAAACGGCAAAGAATACGATTGGTAATAACGCTGTTAAGAAGAATGAAACCTCTCCTTTATTAACAAGACCACCAAATACGAAAACGATTCCAGCTTCCGCATATCCAAGAAGTGCGCCAAATCCATCTGAAATTCCTTTTACTAAAATATAACCAACTTGTGTATTTAATAAGAAATACGTTAACGCCAGCTGAATAACAAGCATAATTGCGATTGGTTTATACTTAATCTTCTTTCGATCGGCACTTATAAGAAAACCGAGTACAAATACAACGAGTAATCCTACAAGAAACATAACAAACTTCATTAATAAAATCCTCCATTTAACTCTTCATTAACGTTGAACGTCTGACCACTCAAAACGAGAAATAATCCGAACTTTCCATTTCTCCTTCAAAACTTTCAATCGGATAGGAAAAATCATAAAACCTCTTGTTTCAAAGGCATTTTCCATTCTAACATAAATCACATCTCATATCCGCACTTTTCTTAAAAAAATTACATTTTATTATGAAACATCCATTAATGTTCGTCTTTTGCTTCTAACAAATAACTGGATAAAACAAAAAAATGAGCATCAAGTTTCACTTGATGCTCACCTCATTATATCGCTTTTTCTTTCTCTGCTACTTGCTCTTCCCAGCACTCTGTATTTTTCAGACCTGGAATAGAATTTGCATAGAAGACTGGATCTTTTCCTTGTTTCTTTTGCTTTACATAATCTGATAATGCCGCAAAAGCGTACTTAGAAAGGAATACGATTGCCACTAAGTTAATAACAGCCATAATTCCCATGAATAAATCTGCTAAATCCCAAACGATTTGAATTGTTGCTACAGAACCTAACATAACCATACCAAGTACAGCAATGCGGTATGCATTTAATAGTACTTTACTTCCATTTAAGAACTCGATATTTGTTTCACCATAGTAGTAGTTACCTACTAATGAACTGAATGCAAACAAGAAGATTGCCACTGCTACAAATATAGAAGCCCATGGACCGATATGTTGACTTAACGCCTGCTGCGTTAATTGAATGCCATTTAAATCAGCTGCATTATGCACATCTGATAAAAGAATGATAAATGCTGTACAACTACAAATTAATAATGTATCTGTAAATACCCCTAAAGTTTGAATGAAACCTTGTTTAACTGGGTGCGTTACGTTTGCAGTCGCAGCCGCGTTCGGCGCACTACCCATACCAGCTTCATTTGAGAATAATCCACGTTTTACCCCTAGTAAAATCGCAGCTCCTAATCCTCCGCCTACTACCTCTTTAATTCCGAAAGCATGTAAGAAAATTTCTTTAAATACATATGGAATTGCCGTAATGTTTGTTACAACAACGAATAATGCCACTGCTACATAAATAATTGCCATTACTGGAACGATCATTTCAACCGCGCGAGCAATTCGTTTTACTCCGCCGAAAATAATAACTGCAAGTAGACCAGCCATTACAAGACCTACTAATCTACTATCTGTTTTGAATGCCCCATCAAAAGCAGCTGCTACAGTATTAGATTGTACAGCGTTAAAAATTAATCCGAAACTTACTGTTATTAATACAGAGAAAATAGCTCCAAGCCAACGTTTATTTAAACCCTTTTCCATATAATACGCTGGGCCACCACGGAACGTATTCCCATCTTTTACTTTATAAATTTGCGCTAATGTGCTCTCTACAAATGCAGAAGCACCCCCAATTACCGCGATTAACCACATCCAAAATACTGCGCCTGGTCCACCTGCTGAGATTGCGATAGCTACACCAGCTAAGTTACCAGTACCTACACGAGAAGCTGTACTCATACAAAATGCTTGGAATGACGATACACCGCTCTTCTCTTTTTGCGCCTTCCTCGTTTTCGAGCTTGCCCCATCCCCAAGCAATCGAATCATTTCACCGAAGTAACGAACTTGGACAAATTTCACACGAAACGAAAAGTAAAGTCCTAACCCAATTAACATCGCAATAATGATATATGACCAAAGGACATTATTTATATCCCCAATTACCTTAGCTAAAAAATCCATAATTGCATTGCCCCCTCTTCCTAACAATAAGAAAATTATATTCTAAAAACTTTAAACAATCAACAATTTTCGACAAAAAAATGTTAGGTTTTCTAACATGTAATTGTTACCAAACATAACATCATTATTTTAGAAAAATGAACAAACTAAATTCAACCTTATTTCATTAAACCATTTGACAAACACACCTATCTGTAACTATAATGATTACATCTAGTTGTAACAAACATAATTACAACACATTCATTCACTTTCAGATATACACGTTAACAAAACACTTTGGAGGGATTTATTATGAAAATCGGAATTATTGGAGCAACTGGTAAAGCAGGAAGTCGTATTTTAAAAGAAGCATTAGATCGCGGACATGAAGTAACTGCAATCGTAAGAAATGCTGCAAAAATTACAGAAGAAAACGTAAAGGTTTTAGAGAAAGACGTATTCGCTCTTACATCTAACGACTTACAAGCATTCGACGTAGTTGTAAATGCATTTGGTGCTCCAGCAGGACAAGAACACCTTCACGTAGATGCAGGAAACGTACTTATTGAAGCGATGAAAGGTGCACCTAACACAAAATTACTTGTAGTCGGCGGCGCTGGAAGCTTATTTGTAGACGAAGAGAAAACAACACGTGTATTTGAGACACCAGGTTTCCCAGGCGAATACCTTGCAACAGCTCAAAACCAAGGTAAAAACTTAGAAATCTTGCAACAAACAAACGATATTACTTGGACATTCATCAGCCCTTCTGCACTATTTGCATTAGGAAAACGTACTGGTTCTTATACAGCTGGCAAAGACAACCTGCTTGTTAACTCAAAAGGTGATAGCTACGTAAGTTACGAAGACTTCGCAGTTGCGGCACTTGATGAAATCGAAAATCCAAAACACGTAAACGAACGCTTCACAGTTGTTTCTGAAGCTGAATAATAAAAAACGCGCATAGATATTGTATCTATGCGCATTTTTTATTATAAAGTTCCCTTTACTTGTTCTAATCCACTTTGAGTAACTTTAAACGAAACTTCCGTTAAAGCTAATTGCTCTTCTAAGTTACTCTTTTTATACCATTTTAGACGACTCGGTTCTGCATGATACACTTTAATAACATCTCCATACTCAAATGGAGTGCCATTTACTTGTTCAGCAAAATTCTTTGAAGTCTCTTGCCCTTCTGCTGTTACATGTTTTTTCTCTTTTCCATCTCTATCATAAATCGTAAGACCTATATATTGTTCATTTACAAAACGATAATGAATCGTATCATTTGTAAATGTTGCATGTAATTTCTTTTCGTCATGATTTAATGTAACAATCGAACGTGTTACATTGGACACACCTTGATAGACTATACTATCGCCATAGATTACTTCCAATGGTACTTCCGTTACTTTCTTATTTCCGAAACGATCTTTCGTTTCTACCTTTACTTTTTGTTCACCGAGTTTTGTTGTATCTGGATTTTCTACAAAACCTACTACTTCTCCATCTTTTACTTCAACAAATTGCTTAGCGTCTAACTTTTCAGCATTCGTTCCGATTACTACTTGTTGCGGTACTGCCGTTACTTCTTGTTGAGCTTCCATTCTCTCAAAACCTTTTTCGGTTACTTTAAATAATAATTCTTGTTCTGCTTCTCCCTTACCTTGATCGATAAATTTATTACTTTGATACCAATTCAAGCGATTTGATTCTGCGTGATATACTTTTACAATATCACCGTATTCAAAGTCTAATCCATTAATCGCTTTCGCAAACTCTTCCGTGTTTTCGACACCTTTTACAGTCGCTTTCTTTTTCTCTTTTCCATTTGGATCTAATAATGTAAATCCAAAGTATGTTTCTTCTTTGAAATTGCCATGCACTTTATTATGTTGATCTGTAGCACTGAACTTCTTCGCATCATGTTGCAATGTTACAACCGATTTAATATTACCGGCACCTGTGTACTCAAGTCCTTTAAATACAAGACTGTCTCCATACGCTACTTCTACTGGAACTTCCGTCACTTTCTTATTTCCAAAACGATCTTTCGTTTCTACTTTTACTGTTTGTTTACCGATTTTTGTTGTATCTGGATTTTCTACAAAACCTACTACTTCTCCATTTTTCACTTGAACAAAGTCTTTTGCTTCTAGTTTTTCAGCATCTGTTCCGATTACTACTTTTTGTGGTACTGCTTCTACTTCTTGTTGAGCTTCCATTCTCTCAAAGCCCTTTTCGGTCACCTTAAAGATTAATTCTTTTTCTACTTCCGCCTTACCCTGACCGATAAAATCATTATTTTGGTACCAATTAAAACGATTCGATTCTGCGTGATATACTTTAACAACGTCACCATACGCAAACTCTAAGCCATTAATCTTTTTTGCAAATTCTTCTGCATTTTCAACACCTTTTACAGTTACTTTCTTTTTCTCTTTTCCATTTGAATCTAGTAATGCGAACTCAAAATACATTTCTTCTTTAAAATAATGGTGCACTTGATTTGAGTCAGCCGTTGCACTAAACCTTTTCTGATTATGTTGCAGCGTTACAATGGATTTAATATCTGTATTATATTTGAGCCCTTTAAATACTAAGCTATCTCCATATGTCACTTCTACTGGAACTTCCGTCACTCTCTTATTTCCAAAGCGATCTTTCGTTTCCACTTTTACTTTTTGTTCACCGATTTTCGTTGTATCCGGTTTTTCTACAAAACCAATCACTTCTCCACCTTTTACTTGAACAAAGTTTTTCGCTTCTAAGTTTTCAGCGTCTGTTCCGATCACTACTTTTTGTGGTACTGCTTCTACTTCTTGTATACCATCTATTCGTTCATATCCTTGTGGAGTAATCTTAAACAATTTTTCCTCTTTACGCTTAGCATCACCTTGGTCTACAAGTTTATTACTTTGATACCAATCAAAACGACTTGGTTCTGCATGATACACTTTCATAATATCGCCATATTGAAGTTCAACACCTTCAAATTGTAAAGCGATTTTTTTAGAATTTTCTTGCCCTTCTATAGAAATATTTTTCTTTTCATTTCCATCCTTATCATATAAGGTAATTCCTACATACTTTTCATTTTTAAAGCGATCGTGGAACTCATTTCCAATAAAAGAAACATTAATTTTCTTTTCATCATGAAGGAGCGTTATAACAGAATTCACCTCATTACCGTAACCTTTAAATACCATAGTATCTCCATACAGACTGTTAACTGGAACAGAAATAAAGTTTTTCTGTCCTTTCTCATCCTCAATTTCTACTAATACCGCTCTTTTTCCAGCTTCTAGATTCGGCCAAATAATTCTACCCGTTACTTTTACATTCTCACCTAAATTTTGAACAAGGCTACTTGCTAAATTTTCATCAAAATTCGCACCAACGATGAGATTTTGCACCACATTAGACGCTTCACCATAAGGAAGCCCGCCGTATGGTTCCACTTGCTTTTCATGAATACTATTACTATCTGTTGCTTTCCATATTTCCTTTTCTAATTTAGGTAAATTTAAATTTCCAATTTTTTCTCTAACCTCATCATTTGGACTTAATCCCCATTTCTCAAAAAACGGCACTAAGTTTTGTTTAGCCACTTTTGATGCCATATAAATAAACATTTGCTTTTTATCTTCATCTGAAGCAGGCATTTCAGATTCTGGCAACAAACGATACATTTGATGTAAATTAGGGTAAAAATGCTCTCCATAAACTAAATCAAGTTGCCAAAACATAACTAGTTTCTCAAATTCATCCATCAATTTTTGAGCATCAGGATTCCCTAAATAAGAAAAGGCTTTTTCATATTTCCCCTCTTCTACTAGCCTTGACTTATTCCCTAGCATTCTTTGAACAGACAACGAGTATATGTTTACAGTAACTTCACCTATTCCTGACCAAAACCAAGGAGCTTGTTGATGTAAGTGCCCCACTTCGTGCCACGGCCCCCAGCCATCTTCTTTTAATCTCTCTATATTTAAAACTCTATCCATTGTCTCTGGAATATAACCAGTATGATAATTAGTAGCAAACATCCAATCACCTTTATCCGGTTTTCTCTTTTCAACAAATTGAATATAGTGGTTTGGAGCTTTGGCCACCCCTAAACCATCTTCAAATAATCCTGCTACAGAATTTTCAAAACGAATAATCTTATCATGCAGCTTCATTAACTCTACTGGATCCGTCTCTCTCATATAGTTTTTCACTGCTTCAGGGCTTGCAGTAATTAAACTTCTCTCACCCTTCAATTCAACTGCATAAGGATTTTTATACTTCTTTAACATTGCATCCCAATCTTTTTGCGTGTGTTTCCCTAAGACAAATAAGGGGAAATGGCTTCCTCCATGAATAACCGAAGCCGTTACTTCACCATCATTATTCATATTATAAAAGTACAATATTCCACCTCTTGAAGATAAAATATTATTTTCTCCAGGCTTTAACTCAAATTCTTCAAACCCTTTTTCATCATATGACTTCGTTCCTATGAATGCCTTAATGGACTGTGTTCCTTTTATTTCAATTTTGATTTCTTCATTTGGAGCTGCATAAATTCCAGTTGGTTCATTCGCTGAAAGTACATAACGTACTTTTAATCGTTTTTGCTCTTCTTCAATACTACCTTTCCCAGGCAAATGAAATGTTCGCTGCTCTTCTAAACGATTCTCTTTACTTTCTTCCAACTTCCCGCCCTTATTCTCTTCCAAAGGTGCGGCATATCCTTTCGATGCTTCGAAAGCTACTGGTGATAATAATGTAGATATACATATACCAGCTACTAATACCCTACTCGTCTTTTTCTTCGACATAATCTGTGTCCCCTGTTCCTTTATTTAGAGAAACTATCCTATATATTCATTTAATAAGTAATCCTATTATTTTTATAAAAACATGTGATGAATAGACTAACACTTCGCGCACCTGTATCTATTACTATCTCATTCCTCTCTATTGGTGATGAGTTCTCTTCCTACAAAAAGAGAATAGTAAAAGATATTTTTAGTCTTGTCATCTATACATCTAAAAATATGAATAACAATAGGATCTTACATTTTATTCATATATGACCATCTATAGGCAGTTTTTCCAACTGAATTTTACACGCTTTCTACTTTGTTTGATAGCCTTCACAATACGAATAATATTACAATTTTGTGAATATAATCCATTAATTATAACGTTCGAATTTTATTATATTAATGATATTGCAAAATAATTAATTACCTCTTACTTAAAATCCCGCATAACAAAAAGCTCATAAAACAAAATGTTTTATGAACTTTTCTATTACATAAGGTTTAAACACTTCTTTAAACTGTCTTTCCCTGTATTCCTTCTGTTCTTTCAAAACCTTTTTCCGTAATTTTAAAGAATACATCATTCACACCATATGTTGTATCGATTAATGTATTGTTTTTATATACTTTAAAGCGATCAAACTCTGCTTGATACACTTTTACTACATCACCATACTCAAATGACATGCCATTAAATTGTTCCGCAAATGCCTTTGTATTTTCCATGCCTTCTAAGATCATTTGCTTCTTCTCTTTTCCATCTTTACCGAATACAGCAAGACCCATATATTGTTCATTCTTAAATTGAGTATGAACTGGACCTTCTGAACCTATTGTACTTAACTTTTTATCTTCATGATTTAACGTGATAATCGACTTAACATTCGTTCCACCATACCATGTACCGAAGAACATAATGCTATCTCCGTAAATCACTTCTACAGGTACTTCTGTCACTTTTTTATTTCCAAAACGGTCTTTCGTTTCTACTTTTACTTTTTGTTCACCGATTTTCGTTGTATTCAGCTTTTCTACAAATCCTACTACTTCTCCGTCTTTCACTTGAACAAAGTCTTTTGCATTTAATTTTTCAGCGTCTGTTCCGATGACTACTTTTTGCGGTACTGCCGTTACTTCTTGTTGAGCTTCCACTCTCTCGAAACCTTGCTCTGTCACTTTAAAGACCACCTCATGAACACCATACTGCGTATCCACTAGTTCGTTCTTTTTGTACACTTTAAATCTATCAAATTCTCTTTGATATACTTTCACTACATCTCCGTATTCAAATGTCATTCCATTGAATTGTTCTGCAAATACTTTCGTATTCTCAGATGCTTTTACAGACAAAGCTTTTTTCTCTTTTCCATCTTTATCATATACAGTCATTCCCATATATTTCTCATCTGCAAATGCAGTATGCATTTTACCTGCTGAATCTGTTACGCTAAATTTCTTTTCTTCATGATTTAACGTTACAATCGATTTAATGTTTGTTCCACCATACCATGTACCGAAGAACATAATACTATCTCCATAAATCACTTCTACAGGAACTTCTGTCACCGCTTTATTTCCTAAACGATCTTTCGTTTCTACTTTTACTTTTTGTTCGCCGATTTTTGTTGTAGTTGGTTTTTCTACAAATCCAATTACTTCTCCGTCTTTCACTTGAACAAAGTCTTTCGCTTCTAATTTTTCAACATCTGTTCCAATTACTACTTTTTGCGGTACTGCCGTTACTTCTTGTAAACCATCAATTAATTCATATCCTTGCGGGGTAATTTTAAATAGTTTTTCCTTTTTCTTTTTAGCTTCCCCTTGGTCTACACGTTTATTGTCATCATACCATTCTAAATAACCTGGCTGGATATGATATACCTTAACGATATCTCCATACTCGAACGACGTTCCATCTAACTCTTTCACGAAATTCTTTAGTCCCTCATGTCCTTCGGCTGAAACATTCTTCTTTTCATTTCCGTTTGCATCATAGATCGTAACACCTACATATTTTTTATCTCGATAACTATGATTCAATATATTTCTTACTAATGTCATATTGAATTTCTTATCTTCATGACGTAACGTTAACACACCGTTAGTATTCCAATATGTTTTAAATGCCATACTATCCCCATACACAACGTTAACTGGTACAGGAATTGCATTTACATTTCCTTCTGCATCCACAATTTCTACATTCACAGTTTGTTTTCCATTTTCTTGTTTAGGCCATACTATTTTCCCTGTCGTTTTTACATTTGCCCCTAGATTCTTTACAAGTTCACTTGCCTTTTTCTCATCAAATTCTGTACCTATTAAAATATCTGGTACTGTATTAACTGCTTCCCCATAAGGAACTTTGTATGCTTCCACTTGTTTTTCACGAATCGGATTACTATCTCTCGATAACCATATTTCATTTTTCGGTTCAGGTAATTGTAGTTTATTTACTTTTTCTATCGTATCCGGTTCTGCATGTAATCCCCATTTCGCAAAGTAAGAAATTAAATTTTGTCCCGATGCTTTTGAAGCCATGTATATGAACATCTGCTTTTTCTCTCTACTCGAAATAACCTCTTCAGTATCTAACATAGAATATTCTGTATCAGATAGCACTCGATACATTTGATGTAGCTTCGGATAGAACTGATCCCCATAGATTAAATGTAACTGCCAAAACATAATAAGTGGATCTGCTTTATCAAAATTCTTTTGGTCATCTGGTTGGTTCAAATAAGCAAATGCCTCTTCATAACGCCCATCTACTTCCATTCGCGATTTATTTCCAAAGGCCAACTGAACAGCTAAGCTATAAATGTTAACAGTCGTCTCACCCATTCCCTCGGATAACCAAGGTACCTGCTGATGTATGTGTCCTACTTCATGCCATGGTCCCCAACCATCTTTTGTGAATTTTTCAATATCTAGCACAAATTCTATTGAATCTTCTGCGTATCCTGTAAGGTAATTATTCGCATACATAAAAGGGCTAGTTGGATATTTTGCTTCAATAAATTGAATATAATGTTTCCCTGAATTCGCAACTCCAATGCCATCTTCCGATAATCCAGATAATGCATTTTCAATCCGAATTGCTTCATCATGTTTTTTCATTAACTCTGTTGGATCCGTTTTTTTCATATTTTTTTCTACTTTTTCATAACTTGTAGTTATTAAACTTCTATCACCCTTTAATTCTATTGCGTAAGGGTTTTTATATTTTTCTAGCATTGCATCCCAATCTTTTTTCGTATGTTTCCCTAGTATAAATAGAGGAAAATGAGTACCTCCACTTGTAACAGTCGCTGTAACTTCCCCGGTATTATTCATATTATAAAAGTATAAAATACCGCCGCTGGGCGAAGAAATAATATTTTTACCAGGATTCAAGTCGAACTCTTTTGGCCCTTCCTTGTCATAAGCTCGCGTCCCTATAAACGCTTTAATAGATTGGCTTCCCTTTATTTCAACTACAATTTCTTCATCTGGTTTCGCATAAATCCCAGTTGGTTCATTAGGTGAAAAGGCAAATTGCATCTTTAAACGATCTCTGTTTTCTTCTACACTACCTTTCCCCGGCAACTGAAATACTCTCTGCTCAAATTTATTCTCTTTAACCTCTTCTAAATTTCCGCCCTTATTCTCTTCCAAAGGTGCGGCATATCCTTTCGATGCTTCAAAAGCTACTGGTGATAATAATGTAGATATACATATACCAGCTGCTAATACCCTACTCGTCTTTTTCTTCGACATAATCTGTGTCCCCTGTTCCTTTATTTAGAGAAACTATCCTATATATTCATTTAATAAGTAATCCTATTATCTTTATAAAAACATTTAATGAGTAGACTAACACTTCGCGCACTCGTATCAATTACTACCGCATTTCCCCCTATGTATTCGCTTTCTTACATTGTAAAATTTTTATGTAATATGCCCTCCTCACTTCTCTCTATTTGTGATGAGTTCTCTTCGTACATAAAAAGAGAATAGTAAAAGATATCATTTAGTATTGTCATCTATACATCTGAAAATAAAAATAGTAATAGAAACTTACATTTTCTTCATATATGACCATCTATAGGTAGTTTTTCCAACTGAATTGTACACGCTTTACACTTCGTTTGATAGACTTTTCAATTAGAATAATGTTACAATTTCGTGAATTTAATCTATTAATCGTAACGTTAAGATTTATTATATTTTGTTATTTTCAAATAGTTTTTCTACTATTAGAACAGTATTTTATATAGCGAATAATTATTTCAACATAACTTTAAAGTTCATATATAAAAAGCATTGGTTAACACCAATGCTTTCATCCTTACCTTTTATATTGATTCGGTTTATGCGGTTCGTTTGGAGTATGTGGTTTATTATTATCATGACCATTTCCTTTTTTCCAACTCACTGATAACTCCGGACTTGTTTCTTCTTCACTACGCTCAAGTAATACAACTGCATTTTGAATTGTTGGTGTACCTTTATGTGCAATCCCTTGTAGCTTCGTTAATTTCCCTATTACTTTAAAGCTAAAACCACCAGCTGGTGTTTGTTTCGGAATTAAAATGCGGAACTTTTCTCCTACATTAAATTCTGTTTTTGTTTCGCCTTTTTCATTTACAAATTTCGCTCCTGCTGGTGCACCTGTTGCTTGCACTTTATACGTTCCACTTTTCGCATTTGTTTCTACTGTATATAAGCCTGTTTCAAAGAAATCATTTTTCAATACCGCTTCTTGTTCTTCTGTAGGAGTTACACTCATCGTAATTTCTTGTAATTCTTCACTAGCGCTTGCTTTTGCAACGATATCTTTCGTTACCTTTTCTACATTTTTATTACGGAAATCTAAATCATTAATATCGATTTGTTTTAACGCATTCCATACTGCAAGCTGCGTTGCATAATGAGCTTCTCTCCAATCAGAAACACCTAATTCTTGCGGGCTCTTTTGTGGATATCCATTCAATAATACACGGTATACGTTAATATCCACTTTCCCCATTTCCGGTAAATCTTGACCACTTGGAGATTTTAAATCTACATTTAAACAAAAAGCAATTTTGCCATCTGCCGTTTTAATAAGCTCTGTTCGGATTGGTTTCTTCTTAGACTTACTATAACTCCAATCCATTTGATACTTTGTATGGTCCATAACTTCTGCAAATGCTTTTTGAAGTGGGAATAACACAAATAAAATACTTAAAAACATAGCTAAAAGTTTGAACGATTGCTTTATATTCATGTTCACAGCCCCTTATAACAAACTTAATACTAAGTAGTATTTAATTAGAAACTATTTTTATGCACAAAAAAAGAGTGCTTTTACGCACTCTTCTTTCTTACTTTAATTTTAGAAATCAAAGTTATCAGGATCTGGACCAACGCGGTGATTTTGGTTTAACGCATCGATTTTTTCCATATCTTCTTTCGTTAATTCAAAGTTAAATACATCAGCATTTGCAATGATGCGGTGTTCTTTCGTTGATTTTGGAATTGTAATTACTCCATTTTGAAGATCCCAACGTAAAATAACTTGCGCTGTTGTTTTACCATGTTTCTCAGCAATCTCTTGTAATGTTTCGTTATCTAATAATTGACCTTGCATTAATGGTGACCATGCTTCCATTTGAATACCTTGTTCTTTACAGAAAGCTTGTAATTCTTTTTGTGTCAAACGAGGGTGGTATTCTACTTGGTTAATCATTGGTTTAATTTCTGCATCTTTCATTACATCTTGTAAGTGATGGATTTGGAAGTTACTTACACCAATTGCACGTACGCGCTTTTCTTTATAAAGTGTTTCTAACGCTCTCCACGTATCTTTATATTTTCCTTCTGAAGGCCAGTGAACAAGATATAGATCTAAATAATCTAGTCCTAATTTTTTTAGACTCTCTTCGTATGCAGCGATTGTTGTTTCATATCCTTGATCTGCGTTCCATACTTTTGAAGTGATGAATAAATCTTCTCTTGCAATGCCAGTTGCTTCGATACCTGCACGGATTCCTTCACCTACAGCTTTTTCATTTCCGTAAATTGCAGCTGTATCAATGCTGCGGTATCCTGCTTTAATTGCTGATTTTACAGCTTCTACAAGTTCTGGTCCTTCTTCTACTTTAAATACACCTAAACCGAACCAAGGCATTTCTACACCGTTATTTAATACTGCTTTACTTTGTAAGTTTTTCATTTTATTTTCTCTCCTTTTATTTTACTTGATCTCTTTTTTCTAATGTCATGCTCCACGCTGTTAAAATAACAGCGGCTACTACCATAAGGCCGCCTACCCAAGCAGTATGGATTAATCCTAACGAATTCGTTACAAGGCCACCTATATAAGAACCTAAAGCGATTCCTCCGTTAAATGCGGCAATATTAATTGCTGAAGCAACATCCACCGCACTCGGAACAAAGCGCTCTGCCAATATAACTACATATACTTGTAGCCCCGGAACATTCATAAATGCGAATAGTCCCATGAAAATAATTGTGATTAATCCAGCTACCTTAAATGGCGCTGTAAATGTTAAAACAAATAATATAATCGCTTGAATTAAGAACATGTAAAATAGCGCTCGAATCGGATTATGATTCGATAATTTTCCGCCAACCATATTCCCTATCGCAATGGCAATTCCATACACTAATAAAATGATCGTAACCGTACTTGCTTCAAATCCTGTTACTTCTTGTAATAGTGGTGATAAATACGTAAATGTTACGAATGTACCGCCATATCCAAGTGCAGTAATAATGAAGACAAGTAATAGTCTTCCATTTTTAATTAATTTAAATTGATCACGAAACGATACAGGTACACCATTTTTTAAATTAGATGGGACTAGTATGCTGTTTGCGATAAAAGCAATAATTCCAATTACGACAATCGCCATAAATGACGCTCTCCAGCCAAATTGTTGACCGATAAACGTTCCAATTGGCACACCTGTAATAGTCGCAACTGTTAATCCAGTAAACATAATCGCAATGGCGCTAGCACGTTTATTCTCTGGGACGATTGCGGCCGCAATTGTAGATCCTATCGACATAAACACACCATGTGCAAACGCAGATACAATCCTTGCGATAATTAATATAGTGAAACTTGTTGCTACTGCCGCGATCCCATTACCAATAATGAAAATAACCATAATCCACATTAATAATGTCTTTCTCGACATACTAGCCGTTAACGCTGTTAAAACAGGAGCTCCTACTGCCGCACCTAATGCATATAAGGAAACAGTTAAACCAGCTGTTGTAACCGAAACATTTAAATCTTTTGAAATAGATGGTAATAAACCGACACTAATAAACTCGGTCGTCCCAATTCCAAATGCACTAATTGCTAGTGCTAATAAAGCAAACATACTTCGTCGATTCGTCTGAACTTCCGAAGATGGTACTGTATATGAACTCAATTGAATTCCTCCTTATTACAAGAAATCCAATCATAATAGTGCGATAAAAAGGCCTCTTTATCTTCTAAAAAATATATTTAATCTCTACAAATGCTATTATGAATGGTTTCATTCTTTTTTTGAAGAACGCACTTTAAAGTACGATAGGCACCAAAAAGTAACATAGTCACTTTTCAGTACCGTACTACTCATTTGCCTCTTACATGTGCTATTATGAAACATATTTAACATGATAAAAAGTACGTACTTTAAAGTGCTATAGGTACTAAAAAGTAACATTTGTATGACTTAGCTTACTTTACTCAAAAAAGGAGGGCTTTATATGAAGAAATACAATATTCCTGTAGAGGCGACTTTAGAAGTTATCGGCGGAAAATGGAAGGTTGTTATCCTTTGTCACTTAACGAAAGGTACAAAGAGAACGAGTGAATTAAAACGCTCAATGCCTGGTATTACACAAAAAATGTTAACACAGCAATTACGTGAATTAGAAGACGACGGCGTTATTCAAAGAAAAGTATACAACCAAGTCCCGCCAAAAGTAGAATATTCTCTTACTGATTACGGTTGGTCTTTAGAATCCATTCTTGATTCTCTTTGTTCTTGGGGCGAATGCCACCTTGAAAAAGAAGGTAAGACATCGATGCTAATTGCGGAAGGTGAATAATAGGAAAAAGGAAAAAACGAACATGAATTTGTTCATTTTTTCCTTTTTTTCTTATTATATATGTACATTTCTAACTGAAACAAAATATTTTATACGCTTTCATACCTTGTCAGTACTACGTTATACGCTCGATATCAAATAATTAGGAATCATTTTTATGTTAACATACGTGTATATAGTATATAATATAGGATATATATTATATACACTTTCCGGTAACGGAGCTTTTCCATTATGCGGACAAGCCATATATCGGACAGTTCATAAATAATAAGTAAGACGTTATGGTTTTAGATTTATGTTTGCAACTTAGTTGCTGTCATAAATTTAAAGGCATTTTATTGTGTTTTGTGAAACTTTGTATAAAGTTTCGTAACCGTTTACTATCTTACTTATCAAAAATAAGAGTATTGCTATCGTAAAGGAGAATTGGAGATGCCAGAAACTATGACTCAAACAAAGCCAGAACAAGAAACTGTACAAATTTCTGCTAGCCAAGGACAACTTGATGTACTTGATCAGTTGTTAAAACCTGAGGTACAAGAATCATTAACAACACTAGTAGAACAGCTTCCAAAATTAACTGAGCTTGTTAACATTTTAACTAAGTCTTATGACTTCGCTCAAACTGTTGCTACTGATGAAGTATTAAAAAGCGACACTGTTGGTGCAATCACAGAGCTTGTAGAACCTGTAAAAGATACAGTGAAAAGCATGGCTGCTACTGCGATCGAAGCGAAAGATCGTGCTGACGAAAGCAACGAAGTTATCGGCCTATTCGGTCTGTTAAAATTACTAAAAGATCCACAAGCACAAAAAATGTTCCGCTTTGTGAACGCATATCTTCAAATTAGTGCAGAACGTAACAATAAATAAGTTAACTTATAACAACAATTAGTAAAGACGGGGGATATCATACTATGTCAAAACAAATTGTCATCTTAGGCGCTGGTTATGGCGGTCTTCTTGCCGCTTTAAACGTACGTAAATATTACAGCAAATCAGAAGCACAAGTTACAGTGATTAACCAATACCCAACACACCAAATTATCACTGAACTACACCGCCTTGCAGCTGGTAACGTGTCTGAGCAAGCAGTTGCAATGCCACTTACAAAGCTTTTCAAAGGTAAAGATATCGATCTTAAAATCGCAACAGTTGAGTCATTCTCAGTTGATAGCAAAGAAATCAAATTAGCTGGCGGCACTACTTTATCTTACGATGCACTTGTAGTTGCTTTAGGAAGTAAAACTGCTTACTTCGGTATTCCAGGACTAGAAGAAAACAGCATGGTATTAAAATCTGCTGCTGATGCAAACAAAATCTACAAACACGTTGAAGACCGTATTCGTGAATATGCGAAAACGAAAAACGAAGCTGATGCTACAATCGTAATCGGTGGTGGCGGATTAACTGGCGTTGAGCTAGTTGGTGAGCTTGCTGACATTATGCCTAAACTTGCAAAAAGCCACGGCGTAAATCCAAAAGAAGTGAAACTTCTTCTTGTTGAAGCAGGTCCAAAAATCCTTCCAGTATTACCAGACCACTTAATCGAACGTGCAACTACTAGCCTAGAAGCACGCGGCGTTACATTCTTAACTGGTCTTCCTGTAACAAACGTTGCTGGCAATGAAATCGACTTAAAAGACGGTCAAAAACTTGTTGCTAACACATTCGTTTGGACGGGCGGCGTTCAAGGTAACCCACTAATCGGTGAATCAGGTCTTGAAGTAAACCGTGGTCGTGCAACAGTTGATGCATACCTACAATCTACTTCTCATAAAAACGTATTCGTTGCTGGAGACAGCGCTGTTGTCTTCGCTCCAGACGGACGTCCATACCCACCAACTGCACAAATCGCTTGGCAAATGGGTGAGTTAATTGGATACAACTTATATGCTGCACTAGAAGGCAAAGCATTCGAAGAGTTCGCACCTGTAAACTCTGGAACACTTGCTAGTCTAGGCCGTAAAGATGCTGTTGCTACAATCGGAGCAAGCAATACTCCACTTAAAGGTTTACCAGCATCATTAATGAAAGAAGCAAGTAACGTTCGTTACTTATCACACATTAAAGGTCTATTCAGCTTAGCTTACTAATCTGAATATAAGCCCGAATCATGCCCTGCATGGTTCGGGCTATTTTTATCCGAAATTTTCTCTAACTTATTTATTCGGCAAAAAAATTATATACCCTTTAAATTTATCTGAATATACTGACTCTTTATAATGAAAGCTGTCCCGTTCGGAACAGCTTTATTGACGCTTTTTGTCGGTAAATCGATATATCGGGAAAATCGCTGATATAATTCAAATTACGATCGATATATTTTAAAAATCGCCGATATAATTCGAGTTACGGTCTATATATTCAAAAAATCGCCGATATAATTTTTCCACCTTCTTCATTATCCTAACTTCACAAGGCTGTAGTTCTTCTTCCCTTTACGAATAATAATAAATCGTCCATCAAAGGAATTTTCTACTGTAACATCCGTACCTACATCCGTTACTTTTTCGCCATTCATAGAAATAGCTCCGTTATTAATATCTTCACGCGCTTGTCGTCTAGATGGTTCAATTCCTAAATCAACTAGCCATTCTACGATGTTTTTCGTCTCTTTTGAAGACTGGAATGTTGGCATTTCTTTAAAGCCTTGCTCAATTTCATCAGCTGTTAACGATTTAATATCTCCGCTAAATAACGCTGCTGTAATTTTCACAGCTTGCAGCAATGCTTCTTCTCCGTGAACGAATTTCGTCATTTCTTCCGCTAATACTTTTTGCGCTTCACGTTTATGAGGCTCTGTTTCTACCTTCACTGCCAATTCATCAATACGCTCTTTCGTTAAGAACGTAAAGTATTTCAAGTATTTAACGACATCACGGTCATCTGTATTTACCCAGAACTGGTAAAATTCAAATGGTGTTGTTTTTTCAGGATCAAGCCAAACCGCACCACCTGCTGATTTACCAAACTTTGTACCATCTGATTTCAATAGTAACGGAATCGTCAATCCAAATACTTTTGCTTCGTGCCCTTCTAACTTACGAATTAAATCTAAACCACTCGTAATATTTCCCCATTGGTCACTACCACCAATTTGTAGTTGAACATCTTCTTTCGTGTATAAATGATGGAAGTCCATCGCTTGCAAGATTTGGTACGTAAATTCTGTGAAAGAAATTCCTGTATCTAAACGACTTGCTACGATGTCTTTTGCTAACATGCTATTAATGCTAAAGTTTTTCCCGTAATCACGTAAAAACTCAATAATATTTATTTCATGTGTCCAGTCGTAGTTATTTACCATCTTCACTTCGCTATTTCCGCCAAAATCAAATAGCTTTTTCATTTGCGCTGTTAATGCATCCACATTATGCTGCACTACTTCTAACGTTTGCAGTTGACGTTCTGATTGACGTCCACTCGGATCACCAATTGTTCCTGTTGCACCGCCGATTAAAATAACTGGATGATGACCAGCTAACTGGAATCTTTTCATCATCATAAACGGAATCAAATGTCCGATATGCATACTATCACCAGTCGGATCAACTCCGCAGTATAGCGAAATCTTTTTCTCCTCTACTAGCTTACGTAAACCTTCTTCGTCAGTCTGTTGATTAACAGCACCGCGCCATTCTAATTCATCAATGATATTCATCTTTTGTCATCCCCTTTATTTTTTTAAAAACAAAAAATCCCTATGTCTATGACATAGGGACGATTATTCACCGTGTTACCACCCAGTTTGTATAAATAGCATAGCTACTCATACCACTCTTAGCAATAATATCGATTGCCAATCCGCTTAGCATTACCTAAGATACTCCAGAGTGTAATTCGCAAGTTTGTTTGTGCTAGGTTCCAGCATCCCCTAGCTCTCTCGTTAACAGTGACAAACTGCTACTGGGCTCTTTCAACGTATGTTATTTGTTAAATTATTAGCCATTATATTGAATTGAAAACAAATTGTCAACAATACCCAAATATTATTTTAAAATAATTCGCAACTTCATACGTATATGTTATTCTTTATCTTCTCCAATAATCCTTACTTCACGCTCTAACTTCACGCCAAATTTCTCTTCAACTGTTTTTTGTACGAAGTGAATTAAATCGATGTAATCTTGTGCTGTTCCGTTATCAACATTTACCATAAATCCAGCGTGTTTTAAAGAAACTTCCACTCCACCAATTCGCTTACCTTGTAACCCTGATTCTTGAATCAATTTACCAGCAAAGTTATTTGGTGGGCGTTTAAATACGCTACCACATGAAGGATATTCTAGAGGTTGTTTTGACTCACGTTTAAACGTTAAATCATCCATTTTTGCTTTAATTTCTTCATATACACCTTCTTCAAGTTCAAATCTCGCTTCAAGAATAATGTAATGATTGTTCGCAAATACACTCTTACGATATCCAAATTCAAATGCTTCTTTCGTCAAAGTACGTAGCTCTCCATCACCTGTCATTACGACAGCTTCTGTTAATACAAACGAAATTTCACCGCCGTATGCACCTGCATTCATATATAATGCTCCGCCAACTGAACCTGGAATACCACAAGCGAACTCAAGACCCGTTAAGTTATGGTCTAACGCAATACGTGATACGTCAATAATTGCTGCACCGCACTGTGCTACAATTGTCGTTCCTGTTACAGTAACACCTGTAATATGAATTAAACTTACTGTAATCCCGCGAATTCCACCGTCTTTAATAATGACATTCGATCCGTTTCCTAAAAACGTAACTGGAATATTATATTTGTTAGCATATTTAATAACTTCTTGAATTTCATCATAATTTGTCGGCGCAACGAACACATCTGCTTTTCCACCAACTTTAATATGCGTATGATTCTTTAACATTTCATCTTGTTTCACATGACCTTCAGGCAATACCGTACTTAAATATTCATAAACCTCTTGCATATTCATTTTACGATTCCTCTATTTCTATATTCTTTTTATCCCGTTATACGGGCCCATAATATCCCCACATACATGAACGAACCTAAAGTGGTGGATACAGTGTACCCAAAATCAATTCGAGACACCTATTAACCTCTTAATTTATAAGAGGTGCCACTCATATTAAAATATATATTGCATAATAAAGCAACCCAAATGGGCTACTAAACTTGACATGTCATCAGAAAGACAACAATTTGTAAAATATATTACTTTTTCAAAACACTATCCTTCAGTATCTTACTATACCATACGAAAATAAAGTGGTATTTTTTTGTAATTTTTACTTTGTTTATGACATATAAGAAAATCGATTGAAAGCGGGAGATAAGACTCTCATGAAGATACTAAGTGAGATACAGGAATCAAAGGATTTAACAAAGGAATTTTAAGATGAAGTGGCAGTTGCGAAAGAGAAGAAAAAGCCGTGGTAGAAGTTTTGGTAAGGTTTGTATATAAACTACAAAAAGGTAGAAAAGTATACTTTTCTACCTTTTTGATTAGTGGAATAAAGATAAACCAATTTTTAAACAATGTTATTAGTTTTTAACCACTTTTCAAAAATTAATCTAGATTGTTCTTCAGTAGCATCTTTGTCATCTATTGTAAATATTTTTAAACCGCATCCAGTAAAATATTCACCTAATTTATGTTTGCTAGCAAATTCATATAAAAAACCCGCTTCATACTCTTCAATAAATACATCCCAAATAGGTTTGTTTATTTTTTTATATGCAGTGACTTCTAAATCATAACCATCTTCATAATAGCCTATATGCATATGCTGGTGTGTTTCATAGTTACACATAATGTGAAATAACCTCCTCTTTACCAAATAATATGATGATCATTTAAATTTGGTGGAACATGATAATGTAAATATGGTCCTTTATGATATACCGGGCCATAATCTAACCTAAATATAACTTGTTTCGTAGCTTTAGATCTTACTTGAATAATTTTTGTTCCAGATGGTCCTTCAAGGATATATTTACTTGGTGCGTTTAATGCTTTTTGTACATATGGTCTTGCTATCTTCCAACCTTTATCGGCAGCTGTTCTGCCTACTTTTGAAGTTAAAACCCTTAATGCTCCGATAACAAGAGCTGGTAATATTTCTTGTTTAACTATTAATTCACCTGTAAGAGGGTTTTTTTCAATAACATATTCAACTCTTGGTTTACTTAGTTCTCCTTCTAATTGTAAAAATACAGGATCAGTTACTAAAAAATCATATTCATTCTCAAATTTTTCAAAATCGAAGTTAGAAACATCGACATTAGATAAATCAATGCCACCATCTTCTTCAGGAACATATTCTTCGACAATCGTATCATCATTTAATTCAACAGTTGCATCAACAAATGATGGCAATGCAAAACTAAACATTAACACGAAAGAAAGTATCCCAGCTATAATTCTCATCTACCGTTCTCCTCTCAAATCTTATAATAATGAGAAATAGCTAAAATTTACATTTCCTATTATTTTTCACTATTAAAGAATAAAACAAACAAAATTTTCTAACAAGACTGAAAATAAAAGTCCGAATTTGTTATTATTAATTTGTATAAAATAATAACTTAATAAGATTAAAAATAAATTAACTAAAAATCTCTTCCTCTATACTATAAAGCTAATAAAGCATCTCCCTAAAGATACAATGCTGTATCTTTAGGGAGATGTTAGTGCAAACCATTCTAAGACATACCAATCAATTTTACCAATCTACCTTTACCCCATTGGAGATGGGATATAGTAATTTTTAAATCGTTGTAAGGTTAGATTTAAGCCTTTCACCATATCATTTAGTTGTAAATATAGTGTATTTCTTGGCTCTGTATACTCCTAAATACTCTCCGATTTCTATAAACAGAAAAATTACTTTATCACAGGGCTCAATCGTAGGATTTCTCCACCAGCTGACTGGACACGCCATAAAAAAGAGCACATCCCACAGAATGTGCTCTTTCCAAACTCTTTATATTACTTTTCGTTCTCTTCTTTTTCCTTATCAAACCATAACAGCTCATCGTTATCCACTTCACCATTATAATTGATTAAGATTTCTTCTCCCGCTTTTATATCTTTATAAGCATAGAAGTTAAACGTATGGTTCTCAAAGACAATATCATACGTTGCATTCGGTGTATATGAATGATTGAATAACATACCGTATCCTAAAAGGATTGCCGTATGATTAATCCCATACTCAAATGCGTAGTCAGCAAGTAATGTTTTCTCAATGTGTTCATGCTGTTCATTCGGATAAGAGATAACTGGCGCTGCGTGTATCAACTCACCTTTTTTAATATCACGAGTTGCAAATACACCTCTATTAAATTCTCCATCACTAAGTTCAGAAGTCTTAACTTCGATCATATGCGTCACCTATTTAATTCTTTCTTTGAAGTATTTTAATTCCGCTATTAGCTGAATTTTATCTCCTTAAGCTTGGCAGAAAACGAGCAGAAAAGCAATTAAAATCCGAGCAAGTCTTCTTTTAAATGAAAAAAGAGCACAGACGTTGTACTCTTTTTAAGTGATATTACTTTTCTAAAATATCTTCTAACAATTTCACTTGCTCGCTAACAGTATGTAATGTCTTCACCGATGTATCATTTCGATGCTTTTCTTCTTCCACACTTGCTAACACTTCTTCTGTCGCCGCAGAAGTTTGCTGGATTACATTGGAAGCATGTGTAACATCCTTTACGATATTCGTCGTTTTAACTTGAAAATTTTCTTGATGACCAACAATCTCTCTCATTACATCATTAATTGCATCAATAAACTTTCCTAAATCCGTTACATTTGTTAAAACACTTGCTAACATTTCGTTACACTCTTCTTGTACTCTTTCTGATTTCTCTACCTGCACTTCTACCTTACTTGCTTGATTACTAAATTCCTTCAAAATCCCTTGAATTCTTCCCGCAGAACGATTCGATTCTTCTGCAAGCTTTAATACTTCATTCGCTACAATAGCAAATCCTTTTCCATGTTCACCTGCTCTTGCAGCTTCAATATTTGCATTTAAAGCTAGTAAACTCGTCTGACTTGAAATATTCGTTATTACATCTACAATTTCATTAATTTGCTTCGATTGCATCATTAAATCTCTAAATATAACTCCTGATTGTGAAACAACATCATTTAAACTTTTCATATTCGCTTCAAAATTTCGTAGAGTATGTACACTACCCTTTGAAATTTCTAAGCTTTCATCAACACGAATCGATGCATTTCTTACTTGAGAAATGATTTGTTCAATATTTCCTTCCATATCGTTCAATACTTCTACTGAACGTGACATCATCTCTGATTGTGATTGTGTACCAACTGCCACCTCTTCAAAAGCAAAATTAATGTCACTCATCGACTCCATCGATGTATTCATATTTTCTCTTAAACAATTAAAATTACTATCTAGTTTCACAACTGTTTCTTCAATAAGCCTTTGCGTCTCTTCTAGCTCCTGAGCTTTTCTCATTACTTCTTGCTTCTCATCACTTAAACGAGCCAGTAGGTTAGAACCAATTTTCGTGACGCCCCACATAGCGATTGTTACGATCGCTAACAAGCTTGCGAAGTTTGCAGCTTCAGATGCAGCTGTATAAGCAAAAAATTGCTCCGGCCAATAACTACAAAGGATAAATGTAAGAACAACTGCCACTCCGCCGAGAATTACAACGAGACGCTCACTTAAATAGATAAGTGAAACCGCTAGTGTAAAATAAACCATTTGAAATACAGCCGGGCTTTCATTAAATGCTTGTACCATAATGAAAGACATCATAAGCAACATAAATGTCATGATATATTTATACATCGCTTCCATACTTTCTATAAAAGTAAGAAGCGTTCCAAATACAACGACAGAAATACCACAAACCCAAAACGCGATTGCTCTCTCTGTAAAAATATATCCGTAATACCCAATCGCGATGATTCCAAGGAAGAAACTACAAATCGTAATAAACAGCAATAAATGATTTTTCTGTGATTCTTTCTCCAGGTTAGAAAAACAAGTTTTCTTTAACCATTCCATATATACAGTCCCACCTTCTGCCTTTAATTACTTCAACTTAAATACCGCACTCACTGGGTTATGATCACTATTCTCAAACTTTAAATCTTTTCCTTGCACATTTACAATCTCAACATTCGGTGAAACGATAAAGCCATCAATAATCGTGACGAAGTTTTCACCTTCTACATATTTCTTCACATCGTCTCTCACCGTCATCACAGACGGATCTACAGCCCATTTAAAGCCACCATCAGTAAAGTCCTTTGGTAACTCTACTAACCAGTCAGGACGCTCCTTCACAAACTTCGGATCACTTAATTGAACGTCAGAAACTAATTGATTCCAATCTCCGCCCATTATTACGTAATCACCTTTTTCATAATGCTTGTTCATATATGCTTTTAAATATTCTACTTGCTGTTTTCTAATTTTCCCGCCTTCATCGTACGCAGACAAATGTAAGTTTACAAGTCTAACATGCTTTCCATTATTAACAGGGATTGTATGTTCAACAATCGCTCGATCTAAATCGAATAAACGCTTCGGCCAAGGCTCCATTCCAGGGAGCTGGAATCTCTTCGCTGTTTGAACTGTATATTTAGAAAATGTACTTAATCCAGCCTCCGCATATCCCATTGGACTTGTAATTGGCACTGGAACCCATTTCGTATCGTAGTTCTTGCCAAATGACGAAACATAATTAGGTAATCCTTTTTTCAAAAATTCATGCCCATTTACATCAAAAGATCGCATTGATTTTATATCAACTTCTTGTAATAGCGCAAAATCACTATTCTCATTTTGTAAAAACGAAAGCATATTCTTTAGGTTAACTTCCGTTTGCTCTTTACTACTTGAACCAGATCCCTTTCCCCCATCCATAAAGAAATCTTGATCCTTATCTAATCCAGCATATCCAATATTAAATGTTGTAACTTTAAATTCATTTCCTGTCGCTAATACGCGCTCTTTATTATTTTCCACCTGCAAACTTATAACATCAGCAGGCTGTTCTTTAGTAAGTGTCATATACGCTAAAAAACCACCTACCACTCCCACCCCTACTAAAATACATATAAGTACTATTTTTAATAATTTCTTCAAATAAACGCCCCTTTTCTAAAACACACAACTTAATTATCTTTATTTTCAGTTAACTAAAACTGAATGACAACATACGAAATATTTTATCACAACAAAAATCTTATATCATTATATTTAGTTTATAAATAATTTCTCTTGCCTTTAAATGATCAAAACTCCGACTCCTTCACTGGAAATCAAGCGTAATGTTTAGTACACTATATGTAATAATCATAGGCGATGGAGTTCGCCATAAACGCTGCTTAGCTAATGACTCCTACCAGTATAACTACTGGTAGGAGTCTATTTTTTTGAGCAAGCTATTTAAAGAGGTGAGAAAATTGATTTATATTATCGTCGGCATTGCCGGTATATTAGGAGCCCTTTCTCGTTATTATTTAGGTCTTACTATTCATGAATTTTGGCATCATACATTTCCACTAGCTACATTACTTATTAACTTAGCCGGATGCTTCTTACTAGCTTGGCTGACTACGTATATCGCTAAGCTCAACATCTTACCTTCAGATGTAATCACAAGTATCGGGACTGGATTCATCGGTTCTTTTACGACGTTTTCAACATTTAGTGTAGAAACTGTGCAGTTGATCAATTACTCTGAGTGGAGCATAGCCTTCTTATATGTATCATGTAGTATACTCGGTGGACTCTTTATGTCTGCTCTTGGCTATACACTAGGTGATTTCTTACTTAAGAAACATCTTACGGAAGGTGATCACTTATGATGGAAGCTTTATTAGTCGCAACAGGAGGATTTTTCGGTGCAATTACACGATTTGCAATTAGCAATTGGTTTAAAAAAAGAAATAAGACTTCCTTTCCAATCGCTACATTTCTCATTAATATAACAGGAGCATTTTTACTCGGATATATAATTGGCAGCGGAGTCACTACAGGTTGGCAATTATTATTAGGTACTGGATTTATGGGGGCATTCACAACATTTTCAACCTTTAAACTAGAATCTGTTCAGCTTCTCAATCGTAAAAACTTTAGCGCATTCCTTTTATACTTAAGCGCAACTTACATAGTGGGTATCCTCTTCGCGTTTCTTGGAATGCAGCTAGGCGGAATATAAAAAAGCGACTCTTATCAGTCGCTTTTTTTATAAGAAGTAAGTCCCCCCATATGGTATGGAAAAGAAAGTAGCTGGATACACATTATAATGTACAATTTGCATTGGAAATTGTGAATACGGCATGTACTGCCCCTGCATCATTTTTGCAAATTGTGCTTGTTGCTGCATTTGAATCACTTGATTCACAGCATGGATAGTTCCCTGTGCCCCAGCAAGTGTAATAGCTGCTCCCACTTGTCTACCACTATAAAAATAATGATTCATCATTATTCAACTCACTTATGATTTTTCTTCCATATCGTATGTTTCTATTTCATGGTGAGTGTTTTGTCCCGATTAACAGCCCTATCTATTGCTCTTTTTCAGCTTTGAAGTAATAAATCCAAATAGTAATACACCAATACCACTAAGGAACAATACATAACTTATCGGTACTAAGAAAAAGAAAGGTTCTTCAAGGAATCCATTCGCTCCTACTTTACTGTTTGAAGCATGTATAGTTAAAGAAATAATCGCTAAAATCATGAAAGAAATAGCTACTACGTATTTATTTTTCATCATATACTCTCCTTTAATTCTCACTGATCTTATTACCATCATAATAAGCCTGACAATATCACAAGTCAATAATATTTTATCGCTTAACAATAAAAACACTGTTATTCGCATGACAAAAAAGCTATAGATAAAATATTATCTATAGCTCTTCCAATTAGTTATTTTGTGCCAAAGTATGCCTTTTGGAACATACACATTCTTATCGCATTATGATAGTTACCATCAACGAAAAATTCGTCTAACAGTTCACCTTCTACCATAAATCCAACCTTTTTATAAACATGTACCGCTTTTTCATTTTCCTTATCCACCACTAAATAAATCTTATGCATATTTAGTACAGAAAAAGCGTAATCCATCGCTAAACGCGTCGCTTCCGCTGCATAACCATATCCTTGATAATTCGGATCAATAATAATTTGGAATTCCGTTCTACGGTGAATATAATCGATTTCCACTAACTCAACTAATCCAACCATTTCATTATCTTTTTCAACGATAAATCGGCGTTCACTTTGATCATGTATATGTTTATCGTATAAGTCTTGCAGCTCCACAAATGCCTCATACGGCTCTTCAAACCAATACGACATAATATGTGCGTTATTATTAAGTTCGTGTACAAACTTTAAATCCTCTCGCTCTAATGGACGCAATTTCAATTCCTGACTCATTTCTATAACCTCCAAGTAAAAGAAACCTCTTCACTTAATTTCTCAATTTTTTTCAATTTCAAACGCCCTAATTTCATTGTAAACTTTCAAGTAACTTTAAGGTCAAGATATAAAAAAAGTAGTGCAAACTTATGTCTGCACTACTACTCTTTTCTCAAATCTCTCATATTCGATATGTATAATGCAATGACTAAAACAAGAATTGCTCCTGCGTATAATAACGTCTCCATCGGTTCCTCATGAGATACGATAATTAAACGGATTAACGCCGTGATTCCGATATAGATGAAATAACGTAACGGGAAATGATAGTTCGATTTAAAATACTTAATAATTAATGCAATGAACTCGAAGTATAAGAAATAGACGATAATACTTTCAACTAATTTATATGACGTATACTTCTTCGCTGAAAATATGTATTGGATAAAAGTAATCGTCTCATTAATTAAAAAGATAGATAAGACAATGGATAATATAATTAGCGCTATATTTAATATCCACTGTAAAACACTCGCGATAAAATGATCAATATTGAATGATTTCATTTTCTCATTAAACTCCCCTTCGTATAAGTACGTATTTATTATAGCAAAATTATAATTGGAAAGAAGTTAAATCATATTTTCTCCCTTTATTAGTGCCGGTGTGTGGGATGTTCATTGTTTTGAGGAGTCTTTTAACCGCAGAACTAGACTGCACATTAAGAAAGTCCCTCAATTTACTATTAGTAGTTATCGTTCCAAACAGAAGTGTGTAGTCTTGTAAAGCACGTAAATGAGCACTTTTAGACGTACTATTACAGTTTGAGCAACGCCATCCCTGTTTTTCTTTTAACATTGCCATTGTAAAACATTCCTCACACTGCACGCCCTTTAGCAATTCCTCTTTTTTCACTTTATATTGTGCAAGAATATTTTGTCGCTGCGGAATGTGCTCATTCATAATTTGATTTATAAGTCCATCTACATTATCAATTACGCCTTCTTTATATTGACTTTCCATTTGTTTGATTCTATTAGGTAAATTTGCACCGTGGATAATTTTATTAGGAAGCATTTCATCTGAAGTTTTAATAATTGTACGAGGAGAACTAATTACAACGAGAGATTCAATCGGAATATTATATAAACCATGCAAACTCAGCCATTTTCTCAGCTGCATCTCTTGCCGTTTCACTTGTAAAAGCGGATCTGGAAAACCCTCTTCTGAAGTACCATCTGCGATTCGAATGAGTTGATTAAACTTTGCATCAAAAATTAACGTACCAATGATATTTTTTATTTCAAGAAAAAGAAGAAAACATGAGGAAACTATGAGGGCATCAATTTGGAAATAATGTTTCTGATCAAACAATCTGATGTCATGTAAAATGCTATATTTTGTTTCGGATAGAAAACTAAGCGGATATTCAATTGCCTGCTCTCCTTTATAGCCAGCCATAAATTTCGCTAGACTTTCAACCACCACATTCTTTTTTGGATGATGAGCAGGCAATCTTCTAAGTAAAGCTTCTAATTGAAGCAAATGTACGGACATTTTCCGTTCTTTTACAATCATCTTTATTCCCCTCCAAAATATATCAGCGATTTTTCAAATATATCAGCGCAACTCCAATTATATCGGCGATTTTCGAAATATATCAGCGCAACCCAATTTATATCAGCGATTTTCATAATATATCGACTTACCGACAAAAAACGACACAACATACACACATAAAATCCTATACACAGTATAGCATCACACCTAAAATCGCACTGTAAACATAATATGAATCCACCCATTTAATTACGCCGTTTTCAAAATGAGAGATTTACATTCACCTCATGTAAAAGACCTTTTTATAAGTATGAAAAAATTTTAGGAATTAGTTTATCCTTTTTTAATGTTTTATTTAGAGGCAGTTTATACTCTGCCATTAACATAATAAACGTAGTAATTACATTCAGAAAGACGAACTATTTAAAATCATAAAATAAGGAGACGATAAAACATGAACAAAAAAACGAAAGCACTATCATCTATATTACTCGGATTCACACTAGCACTAACAGGGTGTGCTGGTACTAAAGCTGAAGAAAATCATAGTAAACCAAAACAAGAACAAGCTGCTAAGGAAACAAAAAAGGAAAATAAGTTAACGAAAGGCCAAAAAATGGCTAACATTCTTAGCGATACAAATTGGCAAGGCACACGAGTGTATGACAAAGATAAAAATGATGTAACAAAAGAAAATGCAAACTTCATTGGCCTTGCAAAATATGATGCAAAGTCAGGAAGATATGAATTCTTTGATGCTAAAACAGGTGCAAGTCGTGGCGATAAAGGAACTTTCTTTATCACAAATGATGGAAAGAAGAGAATATTAATTTCAGAATCAATGAAATATCAAGCTGTTGTTGACATGACAAAGCTAAATAAAAATATATTTACTTACAAAAGAATGGGGAAAGACGCTAACGGTAACGATGTAGAAGTCTTCGTTGAACATGTTCCATATAAAGAAAAAGAACTTTCTTTCACTGATCCGGATAAGGAACTGAACACGACTACAGGCGATATCGTTAAAAACATTGATGGAGATAAAATTTTAGGTGGAACACTTTGGCACGGAACAAAAGTATTAGATGAAGCTGGTAATGATGTAACACAGTTTAACTCGAATTTTATAAGCCTAGCAAAATTTGATGACAAGTCTAATAAATACGAGTTTTTCAATAGCGAAACAGGTCAAAGCCGCGGTGACTATGGTTACTTCGATGTTTTACACGAAAATAAAATAAGAGCTCACGTTTCAATTGGAAATAATAAATACGGTGCGGCTCTTGAACTTACTGAACTGAATAAGAATAAATTTACGTATAAGAGAACTGGTAAAGACCAAGCTGGTAATGACATCACTATATTCGTTGAACATGAACCTTATACAGGTGATATGAAACCACAATTTAGTTTTTAATTTGTTTGATTAAAAATCTACATTTGATATTTAGAACATGAAGAAGCATAAGCTGACCGTTTTTGTCAGCTTATGCTTCTTTTTACATGTAATAACTACTACAGCTCTCCAATTACTTTCGTTAGCTTTTGAAGCGCTGATAAAAGGTTTGTTAATTCTTCAAGAAAAAAAACTGCTGTCTATAAAATATAGACAGCAGCTTTTTTACATGCTCATTTTGTAATTAATAAACAGCGATTGGCCCATAAGGACCCTTGATAATTTCTATTCTTGTTTCAAAAATATCTGTCAAAAGTGTTGAGTCCATAACCTCTTCTACTGTTCCAAAAGCAGCAATTTGTCCATCTTTCATTGCACAAATTTTGTCAGAGTATTTAGCTGCAAAATTTATGTCATGCATAACAGTCAAAATTGTTCTTCCAAATTCATTAGCCGCACGTCTCAAGTGCTCCATCATTTGAACAGATCGAGCAACATCCAGGTTATTTAGCGGCTCGTCCAAAAGTACATATTCAGTCTCTTGGCACAATACCATCGCTACATATGCCCTTTGTCTTTGACCACCAGAAAGCTCATCTAAATATCTATTCTCTAAATTAGTTAAATCTAGGAAGTCGATATATTTAGAAATGATAACTTCATCCTCTTTCGTTAATCTTCCCTTTGAATAAGGAAAGCGCCCAAATCCAACTAATTGTCTAACAGTGAGCCTCGTTACAAAATGATTTTCTTGTCGCAATATAGTCAAAACTTTTGCTAAGTCTTTTGATTTAGATTCAGAAACATCCATATTTGCTACCTGGATTTGACCTTCGTCCATATCTAAAAGTCTACCAATCATCAAAAGTGTCGTTGACTTTCCAGCACCATTTGGTCCGATTAAAGAAGTAAAGCCTGCTTTTGGTATTTCAATATCCAAAGGTCCTATTTTTACCTTATCCGTATAGAACTTTTTAACATTATCAATTTTTATCATAAAGCCCTCTTCCTTAAAACTATAGTTAAGAATATGATTCCACCGAATAATTCAATAATAACTGAAACTACACCTTGAGCATGGAATACATGATACATTAAAAAGTATGCGCTCGTCATTATTAAAAATCCTATAGCAAAAGCCATCGGAAAAATATATCTATGATCATAAGTTGACGCTGCCTGATAACTCAAAGTTGCCACTAAAAAGCCGTAGAAAGTAAGTGGCCCAATTAGAGCTGTTGAAATGGACATTAAAATAGCTACTAATACAAGCGTATAAATTACACTAGGTTGGTATTTAACTCCAAAAGAAGTAGCAACATCTTTTCCTAGTGACAAAACATTCAAATTCTTAGAATGAGCAAAAATTAATACCGCTACAATTATGATCATAGGAATTACAATAGGAAAATATGCAGGATCTGCATGATTAACAGAACCAAATAATCTTGCTTGTAAGATATCAAATTCTGAAGGCGCAAGTAGTTTTCTCATGAAAGTTGACACAGAATTTAGCCCGGTACCAATAATAATTCCAACTAAAAGCATAAGTTGTAAATTCCCGTATTTACCGGAAAGTAACCATCCATAAAGTATCAAACTCATGAAGACCATAACAACAACTTGGAATAAAAATGATCCAATTCCATTAAAATTTATTAACGCACTAGCACCAAAGAAGAATACTGTACTCGTTTGAATTGCTGAATAAAGTGATTCGAAACCTAAAAGTGAAGGAGTAATAATTTTATTATTCGTAATAGATTGGAAAGCAACTGTCGACAAGCTATGGCAAACCGCAGCAATAATCATTGCAACAATAGCTACTATCCTTCTCTTAACGACTGGGATAAAAGAAGGTGAATCTATCGGAACTGGATTGTTATAAACTAAAAGTCCATATGAAGAAAGAAGACCTAAAGTAATCAATGTTATCAGTAAAATCCAATAACGTCTTGCTTCCTTCTTAGACCGAAAAGCGCTAGCTGATCTACTTTCATTATGAAGGCTAGAATCGATTTCGACATTTTCTTTTTTTCTATATTCTAATGTGATCATCGTAGCCTCCTTGGTTTTCTTTGTCTCAATAAAATAGTAATAAACACGACTGCTCCCACTGTTGCAAGTATTAAAGAAACAGGTAATTCAAAAGGCTGAATAATTGTTCGAGAAATGATGTCACAGGCAGTTATTGATCCCATTCCGATGACACAAACCCAAGGTAAATTACTCCTAAGATCATCACCTCTAAACATTGAAACGATATTTGGCACAATTAATCCTAAGAAAGGTAAGTGTCCAATAACAGCTGCAACAATTCCAACTGCAACAGAGATAAGAGCAGTCCCAAAAAGAACAATTCGATTGTAATTAACTCCAAGACTTGTTGCGACATCTTCTCCTAGTCCAGCTAAAGTCAATCTATTAGCATACATAAAAATAAGAAAAGTAATGATAACAATCAGCCATAAATATTCATATCTTCCCACCTGAATGTTAGCAAATGAACCTACAAACCAAGTTTCAATACTTTGCGTCTTTTGAAAAAGGAGTCCTAAAAAAGTAGACACTGCAGAAATTACTGCTCCAAGCATCAATCCAATAATCGGAACAATTAAAGACGAACGAAGCTTAACTCTTCTTAAAAATAGAAAGAAAATCATAGTTCCTATAAAAGAAAAAATGATTGCACCAGTCATTCTTTGAACTAAAGTCGGGGCAGGAAATAATAAATACACAAAAAGCAGGCCTAAGCCTGACCATTCAATAGTCCCCGTTGTAGTCGGTTCAACAAAGCGATTCTGTGTAATGAGTTGCATTACGAGTCCTGCCATCGCCATCGCAGCTCCAGTAAGCATTAATGCAGCTGTTCTCGGAACACGAGTGATGAAAAACATCTCTGTCCCGTCCTCTTGTCCACGTATATCATAAACTCCAGTAAACAGTGATATAATCCCTAAAATTATAACAACTATAATCGCTATTATAAAAGGTTTTGTCCATAATTTATTGTGATTATAAAACTGGGGTTGAGAAATATTCTCAACCCTAGAAATTATATTTTTTGACACTGTTTCGTACCCCTTTACACTACTTAGCTAAAGTTTTTGCCATATTTCCAAATAACTCTATATAAGTTTGAATTGATTCATTTGTGTAAGTATCTTCTGGTGCATAAATAACTTGTTTCTTAGAAATAGCAGTTGTATTTTGAAGAGCAGGTGATTTAGAAATAACATCCTTAGCAGGTGTTGACTTAGCTGCATCAGATGTTGCTGCATCACGATCTAATACGAAAATCCAATCAGGATTTGTTTGTGCAATAGCTTCAACAGAAACGTCATCACCTTTATGACCTGCAGTAGAATTAGAAACTTCTAACGCTGGAGTCCAACCGAAAATTTCATACATTGGTCCCCAAACGCGACCAGAATGTGGAGCAGCAAAACCAATATTACCACCAGTAACAATAACACTCATAACTTTATCTTTTCCGTTATAAGCAGATTTTGCTTTTTCAATAGATTTATCAAAATCAGCTACTAATTGTTTAGCTTCTTTATCTTTATTAAAGATTTTTCCTAAAGTAATTGTAGAATCTTTAAGTCCTTTTACTAAGTTTTCGCCAGGTTTAGTAGCTTTCTCAGAAACATCAAAATTAAGATCAATAACTGCTGCATTTGGTACTAATTTTTTGATTTCTTCGTAGTGGTCAGCAAATCTTTGACCAACGATTACAAGTTCAGGATTTGCAGCTGCAATGATTTCAAGATTTGGTTCACGGTGATTCCCAATATTTTGAACTTTTTCATCCTTTTTATATGCTGAATCAGCAGGCATAATATCCTTTGGAGCAGCCGCTAATTTAATTCCCCAATCAGCTAAAGTTTCAAACGTTCTATTATCTAAAGCAACTACATTCTTTGGATTTACAGGAACAGTAACCTTTCCATGTGCATCAGTGATTTCAACCGTTTTTGGCTTATCACTACTATTATCTTTAGTAGCTTTCGAAGTTTCTTTACCTGAATCTGAGCAAGCTACTAACATTAAAGTGAAAATTGCTAGAATACTTACTAATTTTAAAAGCATAGTTTTTTTCATACGTATACTCCTTATTATGTAATTTATTTCGAAAATGATAACGTCCATAGGTTGAATTAGATAGTAACTGCTATCCGCCTAAACCAATATTGATAATCATTTTCAATTGAACATCCTGTTAATTAGTATAATCATTAATTCTGTGAAAATCTTGTGAATGGTTTGAATTAATAAAACCAAGCATAAATTAAATATCAAAAGTAACATTTGAAATCCAGCACGTTGACTAACTATGGTTTTTCCTACAAAACCGGCTCATTAATAGCTAGTATTTTCATAATCCCTCGCCTGATAGAAATATACTTTTTACATCTTTTCATACTTCTCAAAAACTATTTGGTTATTGATTTAAAGAAAAAAACGAATAAAACTAAATGAAACGTTTTACTCGTTTTTTCTATTATCTTATTTCTATCATTCAATCATTGAATAACCTCTACCATGTATCGTTTGAATATATCTGTCTTTCTTCTCACACTTTAACTTTTTTCTTACATATCCAATATATAAGTCTACTACATTTGGATTTACTACTACGTTATATCCCCATACTTGATTCAAAAGCATTTCACGGCTCAATATTGTATTTTTATTCTTAATTAAAAATACAAGTAAATCGTACTCGCGCTTAGTAAGTGAGAGATTTTTACCAGCTTTTTTCACAATATTGCTAGATGCATCAACAAAGAGATCTTTAAACTGAAAAAAGGTTGTTTCATTTTGCTGGTTACAGTCACTTCTCCTTAAAATAGCTTGCACCCTTGCTACTAGTTCTTCTTTCGCAAATGGTTTTCTTATATAATCATCAGCTCCTGCTTGTAACCCTGCCACGCAATCCTTACTAGAAATATTGTCAGTCACAATAATGATCGGTGTCATTTTAACAAGTCGTATTTGTCTGCAAATTTCCGGCCCGGATATGCTTAATGAATCCCAATCTAATATGATAATATCCCAATCTTGTTCATATATTATATTTAAACCTTCGTTTTCATTGTGAAGTTTTAAAATGAAATGGCCTTCTTCGGTTAAACCGCTTACGATTTTCTTTGCTAAAGACCGTTCATTTTTAATTACTAACACCTGCCTCACCGATGGTTCACCTCTACTTCAATATAACTTAGTTACATAAAAAATCATCTCAAAAAAATAATTTAAGTTTTATAAATGTTAAATTCCTAAAAAAGCCATTATAACAGCTTATTAGGAGAACTCTATATAATCTTACAATAGGTATGGATAAAAACACAAAACATATGAAGATTTAAATACATGTTGTTTAATCATTAAGGGGCACCTCTCCTTCTCGATCAACATAATCATTTTATAAAACTACAAAACAAAATACGGTATTTTTTCTATTACTTTAAATCTAGAAATCAAATCACTCTGGAGTTTTCTGAATATTATGGGAGGATGTAAATACTGTGAACACAGTATATTTAGTGTTTAATTAACCTTATAATAAAAAAACAGCGTGCTAAATTAATTTGAAAGGTGCAAAAACATGATTACAAATCAACAATTAGTCATAAACAATTTGGAAGAAAAATTAAAAGTATTTACCCATGCTGTTAGTGCAGAACTTACAAAAGAAGAAGATTTCATCATAGCAAATACAGACATTCCTACCGATACATTCAATGTAGTATTGCCGAAATCTCCAAATATCAAAAATGCAGGTAAGATTAGACATGGAATCGATAATTTTTCATATAAAAAATATCCCTTTAGTATTTGGATTGATGCTCAGTATTTAACCGAGGATTGGACTAAACTTATGCAAGAATATGACCTAGAAGAAGCGGAACGTAATGTGATGATGAAGCTTGAAAATACTCTTAATGTTGGTCAAAGAATTTCCGATCAACTTATGATTACTAATGTAAAGAATAATGAAGAACTTTTAAAATATATAGACGTATTCATGAGCTTATTTGAGGGTACACCAGAAAAAGACGCATTAGAACGTTATTTTAATAAGTTTTCTCAAGTAAAATTAGGTTCAGAAGTTCAAATGTTTATTGGATGCATAGATAAAATGCCTGTAACTACTGGTTTATTAATAGAAAGCAAAGATAGTTATGGTATTTATGATGTGATGACAAAAGAAACATTTAGAGGTAAAGGAATTGGCAGTGAAATGTTTCAATTTCTTCTAAATCAAACAACGAATAAACAAAAACCAGTTGTATTACAGGCTTCAGATGATGGGAAAAATATCTATAAGCGATTTGGATTTATGGATGTTGGAGAAATGGTTGTATTTGAATAAGGAGTTTTCTTATTCAGCTAGAGGGCAGGATTGTTGAGCAACATAGATGGGAAATGATCCAACTTTTTATAAAAAAATAAGCTAATGGAAAATATTAAAGACGTGTTTTGAACAATCTTTTTTCAAAACACGCCTTTTTCTTTTTTGTTTATCAAGGTTATTTGCTTAATTTGAACAAACCTTATTCTAAAACAACATTAATTAAAATTCCTTCCAAGAAGCATATCTTTGCATAACAAAAAAGGAAGCATAAACCTGCATTTTATGCAAAGTTACGCTTCCTGTTATATACAAAATAAAAAACCACCAAATATGTATTGGTGGAGACGGTGGGAGTCGAACCCACGTCCAAAAATATCGGCACTTAAGCTTCTACGAGTGTAGTCGATATATTAGCGTTTCGCGAACTCTTCGGCCTATCGACAGGCTTCCAAGTTGCTAGTCTGGTTGTTCTCTTCCTTTGTCCTCAGACGGCGAACTCCGGCGTAGTCCACTTAGTTTGAGTCCCTTACCCTACCACATGGACGATGGAGGGAGGAACCTTTAGTGCAATTAAGCAGCTAAAGAAAGATTGTTTTGTTTGCCAATTATAGGCTTTGACGTTTTAACGAGGCCGATCCCCTCGACTCGCAACCTAAGCTCGAACTATCCCTGTCGAATCCGTAACGTCCCCATGATAAAAATGGAGCATACGAAGAAAATTTCGTGATAGCTACTAAGAGCTGTTTTTCAATGTGCAACAATCTTACATAAGTTATTATAACATACGCGCGCCGTTTTACAAATGTAAATATCTGTATTACATCTTTTGGCGATCACGGAACGCGCGTGCAATTTCACGTTTAGCTTCTTTCTCTTTTAAATCGTGACGTTTATCGTATTGTTTCTTACCTTTTGCTAAACCAAGTGCCATTTTCGCAAATCCATTTTTCAAATAGATTCTAACTGGAACTAGTGCATATCCTGTTTCTTTTGAAGCACCCGCTAACTTCTCAATTTCTTTTTTATGAAGAAGTAACTTTCTCGTGCGAAGCGGATCGTGGTTGAAACGATTCCCTTGTTCGTACGTACTAATATGCATATTATGAACCCATACTTCACCATTATGTACACGAGCAAATGCATCTTTCAAGTTCACGCGTCCAGCGCGAATCGACTTAATTTCCGTTCCTTGAAGGACAAGCCCTGCTTCGTATGTTTCTTCGATGAAATAATCATGAAATGCTTTTTTATTTTGTGCAATAACCTTACCTGAACCTTTTGGCATATAACGTCCCTCCTCTATTTTTACTATTGTAACAAATGTTAATAAAAAGCGAAAGTGGCTCGTTCAGAATGTGGGGTGGATGGAGCTTCTGACCTTGAGGCGTTCTTTGCCTCTCGGGAAGGAGCGAAGCCGCCGAACATTCTAGCCACTGTAGCTGGATTCTATAAAAAGCGAAAGTGGCTCGCTCTCAAGCCACCAAGAAAAAAGAAAAAGCCTCGCTTTTCATCAAAGCGAAGCCATCCTTTTCTTACTTACGCTTTTTCTTTTTCTTCTTGAATCCTGGTACGTTTTCGAAGAATGCTTTTTTCTTCTTACCGTTACCATCTTTTTTCCCTGGCTGGCTAGCGGATGCGGATGCAGATCCTCTTCCTTTCCCTTTGCCACCACGGTCAAATTTTCTTCCTGTGCCACGTTCTCCGCCGCGCTCATTACTACGCTCGCTACGTCCACCGCGTTTCTTTCTGCCTGTTCTTGGCTGTTCGATAACGACTGGGCGGTCTTTGAACTTACGACGAGGCGTACCTTTCATACCAACGATTTCAAAGTCAATTGCACGCTCGTCTTTGTTTACGTTAATAACGCGAATTGTAATTTCGTCACCGATGCGGAATACGTTACCTGTACGTTCTCCAATCATTGCGAAATGCTGCTCATCATAACGGTAGTAATCATCCGTTAAGTAGCTAACGTGTACAAGACCTTCAATTGTATTTGGAAGCTCTACGAATAAACCGAAGTTTGTTACAGAGCTAATCATACCGTCATACTCTTCGCCGATCTTATCAACCATGTACTCTGCCTTTTTCATTTCGTCTGTTTCACGTTCTGCTTCAACAGCACGACGTTCCATATTAGAAGAGTGTTCTGCAATCTCAGGTAATTTTTCACGCCATTTTGCTTGCGTTTCATTGTCGACTTTACCGTTAATGATGTATTCACGAATTAATCTATGAACAATCGTATCTGGATAACGACGAATTGGTGATGTGAAATGCGTGTAGAACTCCGTTGATAAACCGAAATGTCCTAAGCTATCTGCATCGTAACGTGCTTGCTTCATTGAACGAAGCATAACTGTTGAAATGACTACTTCTTCAGGCTGTCCTTGAACCATTTCAAGAATTTGTTGCAGCGCACGAGGATGCACTTCATTCGCACGTCCTTTTACCGCATATCCGAAGTTCGTTACAAACTCGAAGAAACGCTCTAACTTATCTTCTTTCGGATCTTCATGGACACGATACATGAATGGTACGTTCATCCAGTGGAAGTGCTCTGCTACTGTTTCGTTCGCAACAAGCATAAATTCTTCAATTAACTTCTCTGATACAGAACGATCACGCATGACAACATCTGTCGGTTTTCCTTCTTCATCCACTAATACTTTCGCTTCTTTAAAGTCAAAGTCGATTGCACCGCGGCGCATACGTTTTTCACGTAAAATTTGTGCTAATTGCCCCATCTCTTTAAACATCGGCACTAACGGTTCATAACGCTTAATTAGCTCTTCGTCCTCATCTTCTAAAATGCTTCTTACGTCAGCATACGTCATACGCTCTGTCGTTTTAATTACACTTTGGAAAATCTCGTGTTTGACAACGTCACCTAAGTTGTTGATTTCCATTTCACAAGATAACGTCAGACGGTCTACTTTCGGATTTAATGAACAAATACCGTTAGATAGACGATGTGGAATCATCGGAATTACACGGTCAACAAGATACACACTCGTCGCTCTTTCCGCTGCTTCTACATCAATTGGAGAACCTTCTTGAACGTAATGGCTTACATCCGCAATGTGAACGCCAAGCTTATAGTTACCGTTCTCGAGCTTCGTTACTGTAACAGCATCATCTAAATCTTTCGCGTCTGCACCGTCAATTGTTACGATCATTTGGTCACGTAGGTCACGGCGATCTTTTAAATCTTCTTCTGAAATCGTTTCTGGTACACTGTTTGCATGTTCCATCACTTCTTCAGGGAACGCTAAAGGCAAGTGATGTTTATGAATGACAGATAAAATATCTACTCCTGGATCATTTTTATGACCTAGAATTTGAATAACTTCACCTTCTGCACTTAAACGATTCTCTGGATAACTCGTAATTTTCACAACTACTTTATGACCTTCTACAGCGCCCATTGATGCGCTTTTCAATACGAAAATGTCACTTGTCCAACGTTTATTGTCAGGTATAACAAATCCAAAGTTTTTCGATTCTGTATATGTACCAACTAATTCTTTCGTGCCACGCTCTAAAATGCGTACAATGGAACCTTCTTGACGCGAACCGCTCGATTGGGAACTAAGGCGTGCTAATACTGTATCGCCATGAAGTGCACCGTTTAACTCTGTAGGCGGGATGAAAAGATCATCATCTCCTGTTTTCTTCTCGTCTGGTACAACGAATGCAAAGCCACGTGCATGTCCAATTAACTTACCACGTACTAAATTCATCTTTTCAGGAAGACCGTAACGGTTGCTACGAGTACGAATAACAAGCCCCTTTTCTTCCATCGTTACAAGTGCCTTTACGAAATCTTTGAAGCCCTCAGAACCTTCAATCCCAAATGCCTCTTCTAACTCTTGTATCGTTAGCGGTTTATACGCTTCTTCTCTCATAAATAATAACAACTTATCAATATGTTCTTGTATGATTTCTTCCAAGCAAAAATACCTCCTTTAAAACCTTATATTATTTAGTGTATCCGAAAGATAGGGGATGTATAAAGTGAAACTTCAATACTCCCCTTATGATTTTTACAGTTTTCACAAAAAATTCCTTATGAAAAAAAGAGGCAACTAGATCTTACCAATCTAGTTGCTCCAAGAAGTTATATACATCCTCATGTAGCTCGTCACGCTGCTTATCAAGTGTAATGACATGCGTAGAGTCTTCATACCATTTAATGTCTTTTAACGTTGATTCTACACCGTTATAAATAATGTTCGCACTATCTGTATTAATCATTTCATCATGACGCGCTTGTACAACAAATGTTGGTGCATAAATCATGTCCACATTGTTACGTACGTCAGCAATTAATTGTTGTAATGCTTTTAATGTATTCATCGGTGTCTTTTGGAATTCCAACATTTCTTGTTCGATTTGCTCTGGTGATTTTTGCTCACGTTTTTTATATTCGCGGGCATATGCCAATATACCTTGGTACATCGTTTCTTCACTCTTAATATACATTGGTGCACACATTGGTACTACACCTAAAACCGGTACTGTATAACCTAATTTTAGTGAAAAAACTCCGCCAAGTGACAATCCAACGACAGCAATTTTCTCAAACCCTTTATCTTTTAAAAGCTGATATGCTTCCGTTACATCTTGCCACCAATCTTCAGGACCTGTATGAACAAGCTCTTCTGGTGGGACACCGTGCCCTTTATAAATTGGCGCATGACAAGTGTAGCCTTTCTTTTCTAAGAAACGCCCTAACATACGTACATCAGCTGAGTTTCCTGTGAATCCATGTAGTAATAAAACAGCGCGGTCTCCACCCTCAAATGTAAATGGTTTCGGAGATGCTAATTTCATCATGTACTTCTCCTCTTTCTCTTCTGTAATCTAGTCGTATTCTTTCTATATCTAGTGTACCATATTTGTATTTCTATAATCTAATTAGAAACATCTTTCAAATGGCAAAACAAAAAAAGAAGAACCATTAGTACATCTTACTAACGCTTCTTCTTTCCATTCTATAAGTTTAAGTACGTAACACCAATTGTTAATGCGAAGAACAATACAGCTAAAACAATTGTAATACGGTTTAATACCGCTTCAATTCCACGTGCTTTTTGCTTACCAAATAATTGCTCTGCACCGCCTGAAATTGCACCTGAAAGGCCTGAGCTATTACTAGACTGCATAAGTACCATAACAATCATTAAAATCGATACAATAATAAGTAAAACGGATAATAACGTATGCACTTGGCGTACCTCCTACAAAAATTCAGTTATTGTAACTGTAGCATAAATTCTATAGAAAAGCGAGAGCTATAAGGTTGCTCTCGCTTTTCTTCTCTTACATGAACATCATTGCAAATAACGGCCCGAGCAAACATGTCAAAATGGCTGTTAATGTCATTGTTACCGATCCAATAACACCTTCATGTTCATTATTTTTCATCGCTCTCATCACGCCCATAATATGAGAAGCACATCCAAATCCGATTCCTTTACCAACTGAGTTTGTAACACGGCTCCATTTTAATAAAAGCGGTCCAGTAATTGTTCCTGTAATACCTGCAATAACAACGAAAGCTGCTGTTAATGACGGTACACCACCAACTTGCTCCGAAACACTCATCGCAACTGGCATTGTCACCGATTTTGGTAAAGAAGATAAAATTAAGCTTTTATCTGTTCCCATAAGTGAGGCAATAGCAAAGTCACTTGCAATAGCAACTGTTGTACCTACTAATACACCACCCGCAATCGGTACAACATACTTTTGCAGAACGTGACGTTGTTTATAAAGAGGAATTGCAAATGCTACAACACCGGGTCCGAGCAGCTTTGCAATCCAGCCGCCGCCACTTTCCATATAATGTTGATACGGTATATCAAGCACGATTAATAAGAAAGCCATTAATCCTGTTGCTACAAGCATTGGAATGGTGAATGGTGTTGGAAATAATTTATAGATTTTTTTAGATAATTGATATAATAGCACCGTAAAAAGAACCCAACCAATTCCGATTAATATTTGACTCATCGCGACTCTCTTTCCTTTCTATTCGCAAGATATTGTCCTGTATGTCCTGCGACAATAATAATTAAAAATGTACTCGCTACAACTGTAATGAAAAGAGAAATTCCTTTACTCATAAAAAAAGCACCGTAATTCATTAGGCCAAGCGTTGGCGGAATTAATAAAAACGGCATAATAGCAACGAGTGTTTCTGCTCCTAAATCGAACCATTTCACTGGAAGAACTTTTAGGCTAAGTAAAACAAGTAAGAGGAACATTCCAATCAAACTTCCTGGGATTGGAATATTTAGCATTTCTTGTACCCACGTTCCAACCATATAAAAAACGTAAAGAGCAGCAATTTGGACAAGAATTTTTGTAAATTTCATGTTCATCATCCCTCTTGTTTATACGATCTTCTGTTAATATCTTTATCATAGTATAAATTGTAAAAAGCTGCAATTTATCAACTTGACAGCAAAAAACGCCTATGTTATACGCTTACAACCTTGATATGACTACATTTCTAAATAAAAATTAAGTCAAAAACCTTGACCTAATATAAGAAGTTTTTATTTTCTGAATTTTAAAGGTTGTTATTTCAATAAAATAATCTTTTTATTCTTAAGCTTACATATATATAAAGAAGATAGGTGGTGAACATATGCCCAAAAAAGTTCTTATTTTTTGTGATCCTGGGATTGATGATACGATGGCTCTCCTCTTAGCATTCTTTATCGATGAAATAGAAATCATCGGCATCGTTGCTGATTACGGTAATGTTCCAAAAGAAATGGCCGTACAAAATGCTCATTTTCTTACGAACGAAACAAGGAATAGAAATATTAAAATATTTGGTGGATCAGAGCGTCCGCTTACTGGTGCCCCGCCCGCTTTTTTTACAGATGTACACGGGAAACAAGGGCTTGGGCCAATTATTCCAAATGGGAATGTGACTAACGGAGAAATGGAGAATTTCTTTGAAGTCATTCCTCTTATTGAACAGTATAAAGATGAATTAATCATTGTAAGTTTAGGAAGACTTACCTCTCTAGCAATTTTATTTATCATGTGCAAACAGTTAATGAAACAAATTAAATCTTACTACGTAATGGGCGGTGCCTTTTTACATCCTGGTAATGTCACCCCTATTTCCGAAGCAAACTTTTATGGCGATCCTACTGCTGCTAACATTGTTCTTCAATCCGCAGCTAACATGTACATATACCCGTTAAACGTTACCCAATACTCCATCATTACACCAGAAATGGCCGAGTACATTGAAGCAAAAGGTAAAGCCCCACTCGTCAAACCGTTATTCGATCATTATTACTATGGATATTATAAAAATGCCCTGCCAGATTTAAAAGGTAGCCCCTTCCATGACACAATGCCAATACTCGCTTTACTTGATAATTCTATGTTTACGTATCACAAATCACCTATCGTTGTCATGGCAGAATCTTATGCACAAGGAGCAAGCATTGGAGAATTTCGTTCCTTAGAAAACCCTAAACCATTTATGGATTGGCCGAGTCATCAAATCGCAATCGATTTTGATTATAACCGTTTCTTTAAACATTTCATGTCACTTATGACTGATGAAGAATTTTAGCATAAAAAAACAGACCGTGATTTCTCACGGTCTGTCGTTATTTTCTACAATTATCGTTTGATGTTGTAGAAAGATTTGATACCATCGTAAACAGCGATTTCGCCTAGTTCGTCTTCGATGCGTAATAATTGGTTGTACTTAGCAATACGGTCAGTACGGCTCATAGAACCAGTTTTGATTTGGCCAGCGTTAGTTGCAACTGCGATGTCAGCGATTGTAGCATCTTCAGTTTCACCAGAACGGTGAGATACAACTGCTGTGTAACCAGCACGTTTAGCCATTTCGATAGCTTCGAAAGTCTCAGTTAAAGTACCGATTTGGTTAACTTTAATTAAGATTGAATTAGAGATACCTTTTTCGATACCTTCAGCAAGTTTTTGAGTGTTAGTTACGAATAAATCGTCACCAACTAATTGTACTTTATCACCAAGACGCTCAGTTAATAATTTGTGACCATCCCAATCGTTTTCGTCTAAACCATCTTCGATAGAGATGATTGGGAAGTCTTTGCAAAGCTCTTCGTAGAAATCAACCATTTCTGCAGAAGTTAAGCCAGTACGGCCTTCGCCTGCAAGGTCATATTTACCAGTTTCTTTGTTGTAGAACTCAGAAGAAGCAACGTCCATTCCTAAGAATACGTTCTCGCCAGCTTTGTAACCAGCTTTTTCGATAGCTTCGATGATTACTTCTAATGCTTCACGGTTAGAACCAAGGTTTGGAGCGAATCCACCTTCGTCACCTACTGCAGTGTTAAGACCTTTGTCATGTAATACAGCTTTAAGTGCATGGAATACTTCAGCACCCATACGGATTGATTCTTTGAATGTTGGAGCACCAACTGGTAAGATCATGAACTCTTGGAAGTCAACGTTGTTATCAGCGTGAGAACCACCGTTGATGATGTTCATCATTGGAGTTGGTAATTGTTTTGCATTGAATCCACCAAGGTAACGGTATAATGGAAGACCTACGAAGTCAGCTGCTGCGTGAGCTACTGCCATAGATACACCAAGGATAGCGTTAGCGCCTAGTTTACCTTTGTTTGGAGTGCCATCTAATTCGATCATAGCACGGTCGATACCAGCTTGGTCAGTTACGTCGAAACCAACGATTTCTGGAGCGATTGCTTCATTAACGTTGTTTACTGCGTTCATAACACCTTTACCAAGGTAACGAGATTTGTCACCGTCACGTAATTCTACTGCTTCGTGCTCACCAGTAGATGCACCACTTGGTACGATAGCGCGTCCGAAAGCGCCGCTTTCTGTGTAAACTTCTACTTCTACAGTTGGGTTACCACGAGAGTCAAGGACTTCGCGAGCATAAACATCAATAATTGTTGACATAATAAATTCTCTCCTTTTTATATAAGCAAATTATTTAATAATTGTTTTACCTGTCATTTCTTTCGGTTGCTCAACACCAAGAAGTGTAAGCATTGTTGGAGCGATATCACCTAAGATACCATCTTCACGTAATTCTACGTCGTTCTTAGTAACGATGAAAGGAACCGGGTTAGTTGTATGAGCTGTCATTGGCTCTCCTTCAGAAGTTAATTCTTCATCAGCATTACCATGGTCAGCAGTAATAAGTGCTACACCATCTTTTGCAAGAATCGCTTCTACAACTTTTCCTAAACATTCGTCAGTTGCTTCTACTGCTTTAATTGTTGGTTCCATCATCCCAGAATGGCCAACCATATCACAGTTTGCAAAGTTAAGAATGATAACATCATGTTTATCATTTTCGATTTCATTTACTAAAGCGTCCGTTACTTCGTAAATGCTCATTTCAGGTTTCAAGTCATACGTTGCAACCTTCGGTGAGTTAATTAAGATACGCTCTTCTCCTGGGAATTCAGCCTCACGACCACCGCTAAAGAAGAATGTAACGTGCGGATATTTTTCAGTTTCCGCGATGCGAAGTTGCTTTAATCCCGCTTGCGCAACAACTTCACCTAAAGTGTTATCAAGGTTCATTGGCTTGAATGCCACGTAACCATCCACTGTTTCACTAAAGTGTGTCATACATACGAATTCTGGAATGTGAGGTACTTTTTCACCACGATCGAACTCACGGAAGTCTTCGTTTGTAAATACACGAGCAATTTGAATTGCACGGTCTGGACGGAAGTTATAGAAGATAACTGCATCATCATCATTGATTGTTGCAACTGGCGTGTTATCTTCGTTAACAATTACAGACGGCAATACGAATTCATCGTAGATACCATTTGCATAAGAGTCTTCTACACACTCTTCTGCTGATTTATAAGTAGGGCCTTCACCATTCACCATAGCACGGTAACATTTTTCTACGCGATCCCAACGCTTGTCACGGTCCATGGAGTAATAACGACCAGAGATAGTCGCGAATTGTCCTACTCCTGTTTCTTTAATTACTTCATTTGTTGCATCGATATAGCTCTGTGCTGTTTTTGGTCCAACATCGCGGCCATCTAAGAATGCATGAATGTATACTTTCTCAACGCCTTCTTTAGCTGCTAAGCGAAGAAGAGCAAACATGTGGTTCATGTGACTGTGCACACCACCGTCAGAAAGTAAACCGAATAAATGAAGTGCAGTACCTTTTTCTTTTACGCTTTTAATTGCACTTTGGAATGTTTCGTTCTTATCGAACTCACCTTCACGAATTGCAACGTTTACGCGTGTTAAGCTTTGATATACAATGCGGCCAGCACCGATATTTAAGTGACCAACCTCAGAGTTACCCATTTGACCTTCTGGAAGACCTACTGCCTCGCCACAAGCTGTAAGCGTTGTGTGAGGGAATTTGTTCCAGTAACCATCAAAATTAGGTTTCTTAGCTTGTGCTACAGCATTCCCGTAAGTTTCTTCACGAAGTCCGAAACCGTCAAGAATGATTAAAGCTGTTGGCTTTCTCATTTTACCGCCCCCAGAAGACCTAAGAACGAAGCAGGCTCTAAGCTAGCACCGCCAACTAAAGCGCCGTCGATGTCAGATTGTGCCATGTACTCTTTAATGTTTTCTGGTTTTACGCTACCGCCGTATTGGATACGAACAGCTTCTGCAGCTTCTGGAGAAACAGCTTCTGCAACAACTTTACGGATGTGCGCACATACTTCGTTTGCATCTGCAGAAGAAGAAGATTTACCTGTACCGATAGCCCAGATTGGCTCATAAGCGATAACAGTTGCTTTAACTTGCTCTTCTGTTAAACCTGCAAGTGCTTTTGTCACTTGACCTGCTACTAGATCAAATGTTTTTCCGCTTTCGCGCTCTTCTAAAGTCTCACCACAACATACGATTGGTGTTAAACCATGTTCAAATGCTGCAATAGTCTTTTTGTTTACTGACTCATCTGTTTCAGCAAACATTTCACGACGCTCAGAGTGGCCAAGTACTACGTAGCCTACTTTTAAGTCGCTAAGTGCTACTGGACTAATTTCGCCAGTGAATGCACCATTTTTTTCGAAGTGCATGTTTTGTGCACCTACTTGTAAATCAGTTCCTTCAGTCGCTGCTACAAGGCGCTCTAAGAATAGAGCTGGAGAGCAAACTACTGCATCAACAGCTGAAGCTGCTGGGATTTGACCTTTAACTTCCTCTACGAAGCTAACTGCTTCAGATAGAGTTTTATTCATTTTCCAGTTACCTGCGATAATTGGTTTACGCATGCTTTGCACCGTCCTTTTTCTTTGGCTGCTACTTATTTGTCGTTAAGACAAACTACACCTGGAAGCTCTTTACCTTCCATGAATTCTAATGACGCACCGCCGCCAGTAGAAATGTGGCTCATTTTATCAGCCATACCGAATTTTTCAACAGCTGCTGCAGAGTCACCACCGCCGATAACAGAGTATGTACCTTCTGCATCTGCTAATGCTTGTCCTACTGCTTTTGTACCTTCTGCGAATGGAGTCATTTCGAATACACCCATTGGTCCATTCCATACAACAAGCTTAGAGTTTTTAATTACATCTGCATAAATTTCACGTGTTTTAGGACCGATGTCCACGCCTTCCCAGTTAGAAGGGATAGAGTCGATACCAACGATTTTAGTTGTTGCAGTTTCAGAGAATTCCTCAGTGATTACAACATCAACTGGCATGTAGAAGTTTACGCCTTTTTCTTTTGCAAGTTGCATAAATTCTTTAGCTAGTTCAATCTTGTCGTCTTCACATAGAGATAGACCAATTTCATGACCTAAAGCTTTAACGAATGTGTAAGCAAGTCCGCCACCGATGATTAAGTTATCTACTTTGTCTAATAGATGACGAATTACACCGATTTTATCTTTTACTTTCGCACCACCGATGATAGCTGTGAATGGACGTTCTGGGTTAGAAAGTGCTTTACCTAATACTTCTAACTCTTTTTCCATTAATAGACCAGATACTGCTGGTAGGTAGTCTGCGATTCCTGCTGTAGAAGCATGAGCACGGTGAGCTGCACCGAATGCATCGTTTACGAAGATGTCAGCAAGAGCTGCAAATTCTTTCGCAAGTTCTGCATCGTTCTTTTCTTCGCCCGCATAGAAACGTACGTTTTCAAGAACTAATACGTCGCCTTCGTTCATTGCTGCAACCATTTCTTGTGCAACTGGTCCGAATGCTTCGTCTGCTTTTTTAACATCTTTACCAAGAAGCTCGCCTAAACGTGCTGCTACTGGAGTAAGACGTAATTCTTCTACTGCTTGACCTTTTGGACGGCCTAAGTGGCTTGCTAAAATAACCTTCGCACCTTGCTCTACTAAATATTGAATTGTAGGAAGAGCTGCACGGATACGAGTTTCATCTGTAATTTTGCCTTCTTTCATAGGTACGTTGAAGTCAACGCGGCAAAATACACGCTTACCTTTTAAATCTACGTCACGAATTGATTTTTTGTTCATTGGATTTCCCTCCGACTACTAGTTAGGATTGACAAAACCCACTCAAAAGCTTAACACATTTGCTTTTAAAACGAAAGAAGAGAGAGAGGGAACAAACCCTCTCCCTCGTTTTGTCATTGATAACTTATATAATTAAGAATTAAAGACCTTTTGAAGTCATGTAAGCTGCTAAGTCTACTACGCGGTTAGAGTAACCTGTTTCGTTATCGTACCAAGAAAGTACTTTAACCATGTTACCTTCCATTACCATTGTAGATAATGCATCGATTGTAGAAGAAGCTGTACATCCGTTATAGTCGATAGATACTAATGGCTCTTCGCTGTATCCAAGGATACCTTTTAATTCGCCTTCAGCTGCTGCTTTGAATGCTGCATTTACTTCTTCAACTGTTACTTCTTTGTCAAGTTCAACAACTAGGTCAACTAGAGAAACGTTAGCAGTTGGAACACGTACAGCGCCACCGTTTAATTTACCTTTAAGTTCTGGTAATACTAATGCTACAGCTTTAGCTGCACCAGTAGATGTTGGGATCATGTTTTCAGCTGCTGCACGAGCACGACGTAAATCTTTGTGTGGTAAGTCTAAGATTTGTTGGTCGTTAGTGTAAGAGTGAATTGTTGTCATCATTCCGCGTTTTACGCCGAATTTTTCGTTTAATACTTTAGCGAATGGAGCTAGACAGTTTGTAGTACAAGAAGCGTTAGATACTACGTTGTGGTTAGCTGCATCGTATTGTTCGTGGTTAACACCCATAACTACAGTGATATCTTCGTCAGAAGCTGGTGCTGAGATGATAACTTTCTTAACTGATCCACCTAAGTGTTTTTCAGCGTCTGATTTTTTAGTGAAACGGCCAGTAGATTCTACTACTACTTCTACTCCGTAGTCGCTCCATGGTAATTGAGCTGGGTCACGCTCAGCGATAACTTTAATTTCTTTACCGTTAACAACGATGCTGTTTTCGTTAGCAGATACTTCTGCATTTAAAGTTCCGTGAACTGTGTCATATTTTAAAAGGTGAGCTAATGTTTTAGCATCTGTTAAGTCGTTGATTGCTACTACTTCTACCTCAGAGTTGTTAAGAGCTGCGCGGAATACGTTACGTCCGATACGTCCAAATCCATTAATACCAATTTTAGTCATTTGAATTTCCTCCTTGGGGGATTATATTAAAGGGTAATACCCTTTGTTAACTGTTTTGCTGCACCTTCATCTGTAATTAGAATTGAAGTGTGCCCTTGTTTAATTACAGCCTGTATTGCCTTTGCCTTTGAAGAACCTCCAGCGACTGCAACAACGTGAGATACATTTTGTAAATCCTCTAGTTGCATACCAACTGTTCTTACTTTATGAACAACATTTCCTTGTTCATTAAAGTAGTAACCGAAAGCTTCGCCAACTGCTTCGCTTGCCTGAATCTTTAACCAATCTGCTTCTGAAGTATTTCTGCGACGTGCCATTGTTAACGCATCACCTATTCCATGAATGACGATATTGGAAGATCGAATCAACTCAAGAACTTCTTTCACGGAAGGCTCTGTCACAATAGACGCATATGCTTCGCTGCTAACATGGTCTGGGACATACAATAAGCGATAATTACTCATCGTATTTTGCGCCATTTTGGCACAAATGGTATTGGCTTCTAATTCAACGCCTTCTCCAATTCCACCACGTGCTGGGACAAATAGCATATGTAAATCTTTGCAATCAAGCTGCATCATGTCCGCAACAGCAGCTAGCGTAGTTCCTCCAGCCACAGCAACGATATTATTCGCTGTCAGACGGTCTTTTATACAAGTCACACAAGCACGGCCCATCTCCAGTTTGACCCAAGGCGATTCATCACTATCACCAGGGACAACGAAAACTTCATCCAAGTCTAATGTTTCCTTAAGTTGCTTTTCTAAAACCTTTAACCCGGAAATTTCTTTCATAAAGTCTTCCAAAGCAAGAACTAAAGCTGTTCCTTCTTCTGTCAATGTCATTCCAGAAGAAGCGACGTGAACTAAGTTTTGTTCTTTCAAAACTTGAACTTCACTTCGCAATACTCGTTCTGTCATACCGAGACTTGCTGATAAGTTTCTTCTTCCAATCGGCTGCATGAGCCTAATGTATTGAAGAATTTGCATTCTCGTTTGCATAACAGGTAGCAGATCAGGTAATAATTTTTTTGTGTTCTGAATCCATGAGCGCATATCTTTTCTCCTCACTACATTGGTTCATTTTTCCTCCATGGTCACTTTACGTCCCGTAGTGACATTTTGTGTCCCACATAGGTTAAAAAAATAATCCCTGCTACGTGTATTATTGTAACAGGAGATAGAAACTTATTCAACTCTTAACTGCATTCTTTATATAGTTTATTATGACACCTTTGTGAATGTTACCATATTCTACTTGTTTTTCGTCTATTTCTACAACTGGAATCATTAGATGATATTTTTCTAAAAGGTCATTATCTTCATATATATCTATTTCCTCGATTTGAAAAGAATATTCACATTGCACTTCCTGTAAAACTTGTTTCGCCTTCACGCAAAGGCCACAATCTTTTTTTGTATACAGTACAACTTTCATCTTCTTCACCTATCCGATCGTTTTTCGTAATGACGACGCCGGGATGTGCATTTGCTCTCTATACTTCGCCACTGTTCTTCGAGAAATAACAATTTCATGTTCTTCTTCTAACAATTTTGAAATCTTTTGGTCTGAAAGTGGCTTTTTCTTATTCTCCGCCTCAACAAGCGTTTGAATAAATTGTTTTACACGCTTTGTAGAAACCGCTTCATCTTCAGTCGTCGAAACGGCATTACTAAAGAACGATTTCATCTCAAATAAACCGTGTGGTGTTTGCACATATTTATTTCGCGTTGCACGACTAATTGTAGATTCATGCACACTTAGCTCTTCTGCTACTTCTTTTAAAGCAAGTGGCTTTAAATACTCCGGACCTTTCCAGAAGAAATCACGTTGTTTTTCCATAATAATGGTCATCACTTGCAGAAGGGTTTGTTTTCTCTGCTTCAAACTACGCATAATCCACTGCACATGCTGATACTTTTCTGATACGTAAGATGCTACTTCACTTTCACTATTATTAAGAAGCGCACTATATTCAGAATGAATCTCAATTCTCGGCATATTTCTCTCATTCATTTGTAAAACGAGACGATCGCCATCTTTTTTCACTGCCATATCAGGCACAATATAAAGTGGTTTATCAGAAGAAAACGCAAGACCTGGTTTTGGTTGTAATGACGTTATACAATTTACTGCATCCTGTAATTCTTCATTACTACACTTCAACACTTGAACAAGCTTTCTCCAATCTTTCTTCACGAAATAAGCGAAATGATCTTCTACAACCTCTTCTGCCAATCCATTCCGCCTTTGTAAGCGCTTCAATTGCAAGGTTAGACATTCCTGAATATTACGCGCCCCTACCCCTGCTGGCTCGAGTGATTGGACAAGCTCTACAGAGCGGTCGACTACATGCAGTGGTGCGGAAAGAAGATTTGCTAACTCTTCATTCGTTTCTTGTAAATACCCATTTCCATCCATGTTCATAATAATGAAAGAAGCTACTTTTCGCTCTTCTTCCTCTATTTTATAATACTGTATTTGATTTAATAAATGTTGCTGAATCGTTGTTGAATCCACACTGTAGATTTCCATCTGATTCTCGACTTGTTTGCTGGTACTTTTACTGTTGTTAGAGCTCTTTTTCTTCTCCCTCTCAAAACCACCTAACTCAATAAGGGGATTCTCTAACGATTGCTCATACAAAAACTCCGATAATTCTTGTACATTATACTGGAGCATTGTAATCGCTTGCCTTAACTCTTGTGTCATTGCCAAACGTAAGCTTTGTTCTTGTAAAAGACTTGCCTTCAAACTAATCTCCCCCTTGTTTCTATTGTACAATAAGTTTGGTAAAAGGAGAATCCTATCACAGACACCCATTCCAAAATATTATTAATTTATATGTATTAATGAGATTTACAACTTACAACCGAAATTTGAATAATATTGAAAGAAAATAATAAGTCGATAAATTATTATCAAGTACTAATAGTAAATCTTATTACTAGATATAACAAGAGGGAAATAAAAAAAGTCCTAACCTACAAAACGTAAGTTAGGACTTTTTGACGCGCCCAGAGGGATTCGAACCCCCGGCAGACGTGGTACCGGAAACCACCGCTCTATCCGACTGAGCTATGGGCGCATAATTATAAAATATACTTCATTTTCTTCTCATAATAATAGCAATAAAATCCATCTAAATCAATAAAAATATCCCCATAATCCTTTATGCACCTTAGTTATGATTACATCAACAAAGCACCATCCCCTAAATTTTCCAATCATAAATTCCCCCCAACTCACAAATTATAACCTTTGAATTGATATTCCAAAGGGGGCTTCATTCAATGACTGTAATTACGAAATTAAAGCAAACTGTTTCTGGATTAAAAAGTGCACAAGCTAGCTTAGAGGGATTCGCTCTTGATACGGATAACCAACAAGCGAAGCAACTTTTCCAAACAGCTGCGCAGCAAACACAAACGATTATCGATTCTTTAAACCCTCGCGTTGAAGAAGTCCAACAAGAAGAACCACAATACTCACAGCAATAACGGATTCGTCATGCTGTGAAATAGAAAAAGGATGATATGCAGTCATCCTTTTTCTATCACATTACATATTGCAATAGAAATGGAATGATAATTATGCGAAAACTCGGGCTCATAACCGCATTATTTGCCCTTCTATTTAGCTCTTTTACCGGATGTGATAATAGTCCCTTAGATAAAAAAGTGAAAGAAGAAGCAAAACGAACGGAGAAAGAGAAAGGTCCTAAATTAACAAAGATGAGTACGGAATCCTTTAATCAATCTATATCACAAGGAGCCAAGAAAAGGGCCCTCGCTATGGATGGGATTATAAAAAGTGCGGCAGTAAATTCAAATTTAGATCTCTATATAGCAGTTATACCGGAGCATCACGAAAGGTTTGGATTAAAACCTCTTCGTAAGAAGCTTCAAAAACAGCTAAGTGATGAGCATCCTACTTTCGATGTTCGTGTCAGTACAGATAAAAAAATCTTTATGTTACTCGAAAAACTCGAAAGAAAAATTAAGGAAAAAGAAGTATCTAAAGATGAAATTAATAAACAATTAAAATTCATTGGGAAAAAAATGGAGTCTAACACTTAACGCTTTTTTTTAAGAAAAGGAAGGATCGCAATGTCTAGTAAAGATAAAAACTTAACCCCTGTGCAACAGGAGTATAAAAAATTCGAACAAGAACGAGAACCGAAGCGCCCTGTCTTGAAAAATTGTATAAAAGCCTTTTTCGTCGGCGGTTTTATTTGCTTCATCGGACAACTCATTTCTACATTTTATATCACATATTTTGATTTCACTGAACGCTCAGCAGGAAATCCAACAGTCGCAACTCTTATTTTCATCTCCATGTTATTAACTGGATTTGGTATATACGATCGGTTTGGTCAGTTTGCCGGAGCAGGAACAGCTGTACCTGTCACTGGATTTGGCAACTCTGTTATCGCCGCATGTATCGAACACCGAACAGAAGGTTTTGTCCTTGGTGTTGGCGGTAACATGTTTAAATTAGCTGGTTCTGTTATTTTATTTGGTGTATTTTCCGCTTTCGTCATCGCACTTATTAAAACGATTCTCGTTCAATGGGGAGGGCTATAAATGTTACAAGGACACCGAACATGGGTATTTGAAAACAAACCAGTTATTATTTCGACGGGAGTCGTTGGTGGGCCGTTTGAAGCTAAAGGAAAAATTCCAGAAGACTTCGATACCCTCCATGAAGATTTATGGCTCGGACAAGATTCCTATGAAAAAGCACATAAAATTTTGTTCGAAGAAGCTTGTAGCCGCGCTACTGAAAAAGCAAACCTTCGTAAAGACGATATTCAATTTGTACTCGCAGGCGATTTAATTAATCAAATTACTCCTACAAGCTTTGCTTGCCGTACACTGGGCACTCCTTATCTCGGACTATTCGGCGCTTGTTCTACTTCTATGGAAGGTTTAGCACTTGGAGCAAGTATCGTAAATGCAAAAGGCGCAAAATATTTATTAACCGGGGCATCAAGCCATAACACCGCTGTAGAAAAACAGTTCCGCTATCCTACCGAATATGGTGGGCAAAAACCACCTACCGCGCAGTGGACAGTAACCGGGGCTGGTGCTGCTATTTTAAGCGATACTGGACACGGTCCTAGGGTAACATCCGCCACAATCGGACGAGTGGTTGATATGGGGTTAACAGATCCGTTTAATATGGGAGGGGCAATGGCTCCAGCTGCCGTTGATACAATTGAAGCTCACTTACGCGAACGACAAATTGATGCTTCTTACTACGATTTAATCGTAACGGGTGACCTCGGACATGTCGGCCGTGAAATTGCTTATGACTTACTACATAAACATGGAACGAAAGTAACGAGCGAACAGTTTCAAGATTGCGGGCTACTCATTTATAGAGAAGGGCAGCCTGTCATCGCTGGTGCTAGCGGACCAGGATGCTCTGCAACTGTCGTATACGGTCACTTATTAAACCGAATGAAAAGAGGAGAGTTTAATAAAATACTTGTCGTTGCGACAGGCGCTTTACTATCTCCACTTACATTCCAACAAGAAGAAACGATTCCGTGTATCGCTCACGCCGTTTCGATTGAATTTGGAGGTGCAACGCAATGATTTTTTTCTGGGCTTTCGTCATTGGCGGACTTATATGTGTAATCGGCCAACTTATGTTTGATGTTGGAAAGCTAACACCAGCTCATACAATGGCAACACTCGTTGTTGCTGGAGCTATATTAGATGGATTCAATTTGTATGAACCATTAATTGATTTCGCCGGAGCTGGGGCAACCGTACCTATTACAAGCTTCGGTAACGCACTCGTTCACGGTGCAATGGAAGAAGCTGCAAAACATGGCATCGTTGGTGTTATTACTGGCATGTTTAAAGTAACGAGCGCCGGTGTATCCGCAGCTATTATTTTCGGCTTCATCGGAGCATTACTATTCAAACCGAAAGGATAAGAGGTGTTCGTATGACTGTTATCGCTAGCGTAAAAACCTGCCTTGCTAGTGTCAGGGGCGCTCAAGCAAGCTTAAGCTCCCTTTCGCTAAATTCTACAGACGATGAAGCAAAACGCGTATTTCATGAATGTATGTTAGAAATGGATAGCATCATCGTTGATTTACAAAATAGAGTTTCCGTATTAGAACGTGAAGAACCTCAATATAAAGGGTTTTAAGTAGACTGGAGGAAATGACTATGTCTCACCTGCCGGAATGGACACTGGTCATTCTTCGCTCTGTATTCATATTAATCATTTTATTCACTATTACAAAATGCTTAGGAAAAAGGCAAATCTCCCAACTTTCCTTTTTTGAATACATAGCAGGAATGACAATCGGTGATATCGCCGCTCAAATAGCTACAGGGCTTGATCAAAAGTTTTTCCATGGTGTCTTTGCCATACTTATTTTCGCCTCAGTACCCTTCTTTGTCGGAATTCTCTCCCTAAAAAACAAAACTGCTAGAGATTTTTTTGAAGGGAAGTCTACAGTGTTAATAAAAGATGGCAAAGTACTTGAGGATAATTTAAAACAAGAAAAATATACAAGTGATGAGTTACTTGAACTTCTTAGAGGAAATGGTGCATTCAGTATAGCTGAAGTCGAATTTGCTGTCTTAGAACCGAGCGGAGAATTAAATGTATTATTAAAGAAAGATTTTCAGCCACTTACTGCAAAAGATCTCGGTTTAAAAGTGCCGAATGAAAAAGAACCACAAACTGTTATTATGGATGGGAATGTACTAGATGAACCACTTTCCGCAAGCGGTCATAACCGAGCTTGGCTACATTCTGAACTAGAAAAACTCGGTGTTGTCATTGAAAACGTCTTTCTCGGTCAAGTGGATTCATATGGACAACTTACTATCGACATTTATAATGACAAACTACAAATGCCTTCTCCTCAAAACAAACCTTTATTATTGGCATCTTTAAAAAAATGTCATGCTGATCTTGAACTATTTTCCTTAGAAACAAAGTCGAAATCAGCAAGCGAAATGTATAGTAAAAACGCGAAACAAATCGAAAAGATTTTAAATAAAGTGACCTATCTTTTAAAAGAATAGATATCGAAAGAACGCTTCAGTAAAAAGGCGTTCTTTTCTTTTTTCCTATCGCTTTTCTAACGTTTAAATTTATGTAATTCGGTTATGATGTTGAAGATACATAAGCAGGGAATTTCAAAAACATAGCGAATATTTCATGGTACAACTACATATTTTTTTGATTTAAAGTGGTTTCGTTTGACCTTTATTGACCATAATTGTATTATAAGACTAAGAAAGCTTTTGAAGGAGGAAATAACAGATGAATTTAATTCCTACAGTAATTGAACAAACAAATCGTGGAGAACGCGCTTACGATATTTACTCTCGACTATTAAAAGACCGCATCATTATGCTTGGTAGTGCAATTGATGACAACGTAGCTAACTCAATCGTTTCCCAGCTTTTATTCTTGGAATCTCAAGATCCTGAAAAAGATATTCATATCTACATCAACAGCCCTGGTGGTTCTATCACAGCAGGTATGGCAATTTACGATACAATGCAGTTTATTAAACCGCAAGTATCAACAATCTGTATCGGTATGGCTGCATCTATGGGTGCATTCTTACTTGCAGCAGGTGAAAAAGGAAAACGTTATGCACTTCCAAACAGTGAAGTAATGATTCACCAACCACTTGGTGGGGCACAAGGTCAAGCGACTGAAATCGAAATCGCTGCAAAACGTATTCTATTCTTACGTGAAAAACTAAACCAAATTCTTGCTGACCGCACAGGTCAACCACTTGAAGTACTACAACGCGACACAGACCGCGACAACTTCATGACAGCAGAAAAAGCTTTAGAATACGGTTTAATCGATAAGATCTTTACAAATCGTTAATAAATATTTAAAGCGGAAGCGGCTCGTTTAGAATCGCTGGAGCTGGATACATAAAAAAGCGCCCTCTCACAGGGCGCTTTTTTTATACTTAGATCTCTGCACGCGTATACTCCACCCGGTATCGACCTAAATATATCAGCGATTTTTCAAATATATCGACCGTAACTCCAATTATATCGGCGATTATTTTCATATATCGACGTTTCGACACAACTTATCGACTTACCGACAATCCTCGACAAGCATGCACACTCCACATACCCTCCCCACCAATCCGCGCAAATAACAAAACAAAAAAGCTATCGCACATACGCGATAGCTTTCTTACTGTACATATGCAGCTAATGCCTCTAAAGCCTCTTCTGCATCTGAACCTTCTGTTGTAATTGTTATCATGCTACCAGTTCCAATTGCTAAGCTCATAATCCCCATTATGCTCTTTGCATTTACTGTCTTTCCATCTTTCTCGATGAAGATATCTGCATGAAAGCGATTGGCCTCTTGTACAAACAACGCAGCCGGACGTGCTTGTAAACCGTTTTTTAATGAAACCTGAACTCTTTTTTGAACCACAGCTCCATTTCCCCTTTAACCTCTTATTTTTTTGCTACCGTTTCCCCCGCGCGTAATTTCTCTGCAATATCATCGATTTTACGCAAACGATGATTAATACCCGATTTACTAATTTTCCCCCCGGATACCATCTCACCTAACTCTTTCAATGTTACATCTTGATAATCTCTTCGTAGTTGCGCAATTTCTCTTAGTTTATCCGGCAATATATCAAGACCAACCGTCTCATCAATATAGCGGATATTTTCAATCTGCCTTAGCGCTGCACCAATTGTTTTATTTAAATTAGCTGTTTCGCAGTTCACTAAACGATTTACAGAATTACGCATATCACGTACGATTCGAATGTCTTCAAATCTCAAAAGTGCATTATGTGCACCTATAATATTTAAAAACTCTGTAATCTTTTCTGCTTCTTTCAAATACGTAATGTACCCTTTTCTTCTTTCCAACGTCTTACTATTTAAATCAAATCCGTTCATCAGTTCACATATAGCATCATTATGTTCCTTATATAACGAAAAGATCTCTAAATGATAAGATGATGTTTCTGGGTTATTTACTGAACCACCTGCTAAAAATGCACCGCGTAAATACGATCGTTTACAACATTTCTTCTCAATTAATTCTTGTGATATATTTCGAATAAATGAAAAGTCATCTCGTACGATATGAAGATCAGCTAATATTTCGCGAGACTTCTCAACAAGCCTTACGATATATACATTATTTTTCTTCAATCGCATTTTTTTACGAACAAGTAATTCTACCGTCACGTCATATCCTTTTTTCAAAAGCGTATAAATCCTTCTTGCAATTGCCGCATTTTCCGTTTGAATATCGATTGATAGACGACGGTTTGAAAAAGAAAGTGATCCGTTCATGCGAAGCAACGCTGATAATTCTGCTTTCTCACAGCATTCCTTCATCTCTAGATTCGTCAACTCTTTCTTTGTTTCTGATGCAAATGACACAGCCAACACCTCCTTATACGATTATTGTGGAACAAAAATCTTGTCCTATATGAAATGAGGAGCGTTACCTCAAACGAGATAACGCACATCTACAACAGTGAATATAAAATAGAAGCTAATTTTAATGTATCGTGCCTTACAACACGGTCATCATACTTCGCTAATTGATCTTGAATCACATCAATATTATTTTCAATAAAACGCTCTTCATCTACTACAACTGGTGCCGACATTTCTTCCTCGTATAACTGACGTAATTCACAAGGAATATCACGGTTATTTACAATTGCAGTATCGATAAATGGTTTACCTAAATGATCATGTAACGCCTGCACATGGTCAAACGCAGTATATCCCATCGTTTCACCAGCTTGCGTCATAACATTACACACATATACCTTCTTCGCTTTTGCAGCAAGAACAGCGTCCCCAATTTTGTTAACAACTAAATTCGGTAATATACTCGTATACAAACTTCCTGGACCGAAAACAAGTAAATCAGCTCGTTTAATCTCAGTCAACGTTTCATGTAACGGCTCTACATCTTCTGGGGTTAAAAAGACACGGTTAATCTTCTTTCCGAAATAAGGAATCTTTGATTCACCTGTTACAATTTCTCCATCTTCTAGTTCCGCATGCAGTACTGCACTTTGATTCGCTGCCGGTAATACACGTCCTCTAACATTTAAAACTTTACTTGTTTCTGTAATGGCATGGAAGAAGTCTCCTGTAATCGAGGTCATACCTGCCAATAATAAATTTCCTAACGCATGACCTTTCAGCCCATCTCCGGTTGTGAAACGATGCTGAAATAAAGCTTCCACCAGTGGCTCTACATCTGATAACGCAACAAGTACGTTACGAATGTCACCTGGGGGTGGAATTTCTAGCTCATCACGTAATCTACCTGAACTGCCACCATCATCAGCGATTGTAACAACTGCTGTAATATCGACCGGATATTGTTTTAACCCTCGTAATAAAACAGAAAGTCCCGTTCCGCCTCCCATGATAACAATTTTAGGTTTTCTCTCTTTTTTCATCCCTTAATGGCCCTTTCTCTTCTCCACATCACGATGAGATACATGAACGCTATACTCTGGTTTCAAATGTTTCCCAAGGTATTCTGTAAGCGTAACAGAACGATGCTGTCCACCTGTACATCCAATTGCAATTACAAGTTGACTCTTGCCTTCTCTTTTATAATGAGGCAGCATGAAAGTAATCAGATCCGTCAATTTCTCTAAAAACTTATGCGTCTCATTAAATTTCAGCACATACGATGAAACTTCTTCATCTAGTCCTGTTAATGGCTTCATATGTGGAATGTAATATGGATTTGGTAAAAAACGAACATCAAATACTAAATCTGCATCAATTGGAATGCCGTACTTAAATCCAAATGACATAACATTTACACGAAACGCTTGCTCCGTTTCAGTTGAAAATAGGTGAACAATTTTTTCACGTAATTCTTTCGGTTTTAAATCCGATGTATCAAGCACAATGTTAGCGCGTGCCTTCATATCAGTTAATAAGCTGCGCTCTATCTCGATTCCCTTTAACGGCAAACCAGTTGGTGCAAGTGGATGCGAACGTCTCGTTTCTTTATAGCGAGTTACAAGCGTGCTATCTTTCGCATCTAAGAATAAAATATGAGGAATAATCCATGTGCGTTCTGATAAATCATCAAGCGCTCCCCATAAATGTTCGAAAAACTCTCGGCCACGTAAATCAACGCCAAGTGCTACTTTATTCATTTTCCCTTTTGAATCCGCCATAAGCTCAATAAACTTCGGCAATAACATCGGTGGCAAATTATCTACACAGAAATATCCTAAATCTTCAAAACTTTGTAAAGCTACTGTCTTTCCAGCTCCAGACATTCCTGTAATAATTACCATTTTTATATCATTATTCTCTGTCATCGTATCCTCTCCTTGACGGTTTAACTCGGATCTAATCGATATGAAAGCAACTCAAAATCTGGGGTATATACAAATGTACCGTAGATTATTCCATTTCCTTTAATTAAATAATCAATAATGTGATAATCTCCTGGTGCCATTGCTAAATCATCAATTTTATCAAATGTATGCCAGCCAATGATGCCTTCTTCGCTCTCTAGTTTGTTTTCTCCTGCAAAATCTGTCGCTAAAAAGGAGAACATCATCCATTCAGAAACAACTTTATCACCTTCTTGGATAACAAAGGTGAAGACCCCCTTTAACGCTGGGTTCTTTAAATAAATACCTGTTTCCTCACGGTACTCGCGGACAACGGAATCTCTTACCGTCTCACCACGCTCCATTTTCCCGCCTGGTGCAACCCACCAATTTCGACGAGGTTTTTGGAGTAAGAGTACTTCATTATCTCTAATTAACACACAGTTTGTCACTCTTTGCATGTTTCTTCACCTCAGCTACTTGCAGCAAATTTCTCACTGCATACTCATTTCATTATACTATCAAAAACAGTTTGCTACAACGAAGGAGCCAGTCCTCTTCCCCTAAGCATATGCTACTCAACAATTTTAAAAAAGCTTTCTATAACAAGCAATGTAAATGCCTGGACTTTCAATGTATAGCATGAAAAATCCCCTTAACGATTTTTATCGCCAAGGGGATTAAAGCCGTTATTTCTTACCGAAATAAGTAACAATCGCAAATCCTAAAATAAAGGTAATAATTGAACTTATAATTGAAAACCCTTCAGTTGGAATACCAGGGAACACAATTACAATCGAACCGATAACTAGTCCAATAATTGCCGCAAATGTCATACTTTTATAACGATCTAATAAGAAACTAATTCCTTTACTACTTACAACAAACCCTACCATAACACCAGCACCAATAACTGCAATTAAAGGCAAGTTGAGTGTAGTTAAAGCATTAATTGCTGTTGGATACACACCAATAATTAATAAAATAAATGATCCGCTAATTCCAGGAAGTAACATAGCCATACTAGCCATCCATCCTGCGAAAAATAAACCAATTGCATTTAAAATTGTTAACGTCGTAATTGGATCTGCTGTCTTATCTGGTTTAAAGAAAGCTGTGATCGCAACAAGAATTGCTGCAACTATTAATAAAACAATGTGCTTACCTTTAAACGATGACTTTGCATCAGCTTCCCTCATTAACATCGGTAATATACTAATAATTAAACCGAGGAAGAAAAATTGAGTCGGTTCATAATGATTTGCAAGTAAATATTTAATAACGTGACTTAACGTTAAAAACGCTGCTGCCACACCAGCTGCAAGTGGAATTAAAAATCCTAAATGTTTTTTCCATTCACGACTAAAGAATCCACTAATTGCCGCAAGCAATTGTTCATAAATCCCTAACACAACAGCGATTGTACCGCCGCTCACACCAGGAATTAAATCACTAACGCCCATACAAAATCCACGATATATATTACGCCATTCCATACTGAATAAATTCCTCATTTCTTATAGTGATTTTTTCCGTAAAGTTCAGTATATCAATAAGAAAGCTTATAATCCCAATATTTTTTGACAAAACTTTGACATTTTCATAAAAAAGAAGAAAGCTCCTATCGGTAGCTTTCTTCTCAAAAGGTATGTTATCCCTTATTTTTCTGATACGGTTTTTAGTTCTTCTAATAATTCTTCTACGTAATGCTGTGCACTTTGTGCTGCAATACTACCATCACCTGTTGCAGTTACAATTTGACGTAGCATTTTTTCACGAACATCACCTGCTGCGAAAATACCAGGAACTTTCGTTTCCATACGCTCGTTTGTTTCAAGGTAACCATTTTCATTTGTAATACCTAGTTCAACAAATGGTTTTGAAAGTGGTAACATACCGATGTATACGAATACGCCGTCAGTTTTGACTTCTTTCTCTTCTCCACTGTTTACGTCTACAAGTGTTACACTTCCTACTTTACCATTTGCTTCGTTAATTTCTTTTATCGTGTGGTTCCAAATGAAGTCTACTTTTTCGTTTTGGAAAGCACGGTCTTGTAAAATTTTCTGTGCACGAAGCGTGTCACGACGGTGAACGATCGTTACTTTTGATGCGAAGCGTGTTAAGAACACACCCTCTTCAACAGCAGAATCTCCGCCGCCAATAACTACAAGTTCTTTTCCTTTAAAGAATGCGCCATCACATACCGCACAATATGATACACCGCGGCCGCCAAGTTCTGTTTCACCTGGTACACCAATTTTTTTATACTCTGCACCACTTGCAACGATAATTGCACGTGCTTTATATTCTTTTTTACCAGCAATAATTGTTTTGTATTCTTTACCATCGATGACTTCTTTCACATCACCGTATGCATATTCAGCACCAAATTTCTTCGCATGCTCGAACATTTTATTTGATAAGTCTGGTCCTAAAATAGACTCATAACCTGGGTAGTTTTCTACATCTTCTGTATTTGCCATTTGTCCGCCTGGAATACCACGCTCAAGCATTAATGTGCTTAAATTCGCACGAGATGTATATACTGCAGCTGTCATACCAGCTGGTCCTGCACCAATAATAATGACATCATAAATTTTTTCTTCTGACACACTATTCACTCCTATTCATTCCTACACAATTAAGTTACCCTCATTATACTGTTCGCATCATTTTTTTCCCAATGATTTGCTTACTTATGTGTGCGTACGCTTAACAGCTTGCACATACTTTCGAACAGTCGCTACAGATACATTATATACATCTCCGAGCTCTGACTGTGTCATCTTATTTCCTTGTTCGCTGCGTACGATATATTCCACCGCAGCTGACCAGCCGTATACATTTGTAAAAACTGCCCCAGATGTATATAAACGTATAAACGTACAAAACCAAAACTGTAGACACTCTTCGATTAATTCATCATCTTTTTGCGTATAATTGTATAAAGCATCCGCGATCCGTGCGCACTGTTCAAATTGCTGTAAATCAGCTGGGATGCTCTTATGGCTATTCAGTAAAAAGAAATACTTTGCAAGTTGCGATACAATTGGAACACCATTCTTTGCCTGCGTTACATCAAAGAAGAACCCCACCTTCTCCGGCGTTGATAATTCATTCATTAAATATAAAGCTAGCATTTGTTCCTCTAGCGTTGCACTTTGCTGAAATGATTTTCGTAATTCTTCAAATAACACGTTTTGTCCTTCATCGGCTAAATTCAGTGCATTCCACGGTTCTTTTCCCTTTTTATCAGGGTGCAATTCTACAACATGTTGCCACATTTTTTCAGCTACTTGCTGATCTTTCACCATATAAGCAGAATAGGCAAACCAATAATAAAAACTAACGTCTCCTTCGTATCCTTGACGTTTTAATACTTTAAACCATTTATACGCATGCTCAAAATGACCAATTGTTGCAAGTGTCGTTCCAAGTTTCAAACGATGTTCAAATGAAATTGGATATACTGCAACTAACTGAGTAGCTAATGCTTCTACTTGTTTATGCTCTCCAATTGAATATAGAAAAATAAGCGTATTACAAAGCGCATGTATATTCCCTGGATTTTTATCTAAAATCATTTCCGTTAATTTCAGTGCCTTATCTACATTGCCAGATTGAAAATGCGCAATGGCTAAATTATTATGCCCCGACCAAAATTCCGGATAATCTTTCGTAACAATTTCTAATGTAGCAATTGCTTCTTCCAATTGTCCGTTACGAATATAACGATTCGCTTCTTCCTGCATAACAATTAAATCATCTTCATCTTCGATCTCTTCCGCACCCATCGCTTCTTCTTCCATAATTTCAAGTAATTCTAATGTATCTTCAACAAATTCCTTCTCTTCTGCAACTTCTAAATAGCGATCCGCATATTTCTTCGCCTGCTGGAATAGTCCCATATATGCATAATTATTTGCAATAAAATAATAACACTGTTCAAGTTCTGGATTAGATCTAACAAGCTTAAAGAAGGTTTGATTCGACTCTTGGTATTCACCAGCCTCAGATAATACTGTTGCTAATTGACATAAAATAAACGGCTCCTTCTCACTTTGTGCCGCTCTTCGAAAATATTTAATTGCATCTTGCAATTTTTGCCCTTTGTAAGCCCTCATCCCTTTTTTATAAAAGAAGTCCGCTAATTGATTAAAAGAGATAACTTGTCCGTTCTCCTTATATATTCTTTGATTTTTCCCCATATATCCTCCAGTTTTTTGTTTTCTTCGTTCACACATTCTTCTATCTATAAGTATAAACGATTCCGTAAAAAACAAAACAGTATATTATACTCAATTATTTCCTTTTTATTCATTAAAAAAGAAGAGAAATGTTACATTTCTAGTATGAACCTTCTCTAGCCTCCATTTGCTCTTTCGTATAAATAACACGCATTGGATTCCCACCCACGAAAGCACCGCTCGGTACATCTTTATGAACAAGTGTGCCAGCTGAAACAATCGCGCCATCCCCAATTCTCACACCTGGTAATATAGTCGTATTTGCTCCGATCATCACTTCGTTTCCAATAACGATCTCTCCAAGTCGATATTCGCGAATTAAATATTCGTGCGCTAAAAGCGTCGTATTATAACCAATAATCGAATTGTCTCCCACAGTTATCTTTTCTGGGAACATAATATCCGGCATTACCATAAGCGCAAACGATGTTTTCTTTCCTACTTTCATCCGCAAAAATGTGCGGTACAACCAATTTTTGACGGATAAAAATGGTGTGTAACGCGCAATTTGGATAATAATAAAATTCTTCATTACCTTCCAAAAAGACACTGTTTTATACACATTCCATAGTGAATTTTCTCCTGAAACAGGATAGCGCGTTGTCCGTCGCACTTAAATCGCTCCTCTACTTATCTTTACGAACGATTCATGTCGGACAAAATCGGCAATAAATCACTCATTTTATCTAGCATAAAGTCTGGCTTGTAAGCTTCTAAATACGCTCTACCTTTCAATGTCCATGAAACCGCCGCTGTTTTCGTACCCGCATTTTGTCCGCCAACAATATCATGATGATTATCCCCAACCATCAATGCTTCTTCTGGTTTCGCATCTAATAACTGAAGCGCTTTTTGAAGCGGCTCTGGATGTGGTTTCACATGCTCTACATCATCAATTGTCACGACAACATCAAAAAACTCATCAAGCTTTGATAACTTCAATCCCATCTCAACAGTTTGTCGTGCTTTCGTTGTAACAATACCAACCTTATAGCCTTGCTTCTTTAACTCTTGAACTGTTTCATATACAGTTTCATATTCTTCTACTAATTCATCATGATGATCATGGTTAAATTGACGATAACTCGTAATTAACTCTTCAACCTTACTTTCATCAATCTTACTGAAAGTATCATGTAAAGATGGACCGATAAAAGGCAATACATCTTCACGCTTATATTGATTTGGATAATATGTATGTAAAGTATGTAAAAAAGAAGAAATAATAAGTTCGTTTGTATTAATTAACGTTCCATCTAAATCAAATAACACTGTATTTATTTTCATTGCCTTAGTCCTTTCTCTTTCCTGAATATGAAAGAAGCAGCATCTTATAATAAGATGCTACTTGTCTCTAATTTTCCGAATATCTTTTATCAGCTTGCCCCATTTTTCGTCTCACAATAATGAAAATAATAGAAATAACAACAAGTCCAATTGACATTACTTGTGCAATACGAAGCGGTCCTAGCATTAAACTATCTGTACGTAACCCTTCTACGAAAAAGCGTCCTATTGAATACCAAATTAAATATGTGAAGAATAATTCCCCACGGCGCAAGTTCACTTTTCGTAATGCGAGTAGTAAAATGACACCTGCAAAATTCCATAGTGATTCATATAAAAACGTCGGATGGTAGTATACACCATCAATATACATTTGATTAATAATAAAATCCGGTAAATGAAGACCTTCTAAAAACTGTCTCGTTACCTCATCACCATGTGCCTCTTGGTTCATAAAGTTTCCCCATCGGCCAATTGCTTGTCCTAGTAAAATACTTGGTGCAGCAATATCTGCCAACTTCCAGAACGAAACCCCGCGGCGTTTTGCAAAAAGAATTCCCGTAACAACAGCCCCGATTAAACCACCATGAATCGCCAAGCCACCTTGACGAATATTAATAATTTGACTCGGGTTTTGTGCGTAATATTCCCATTCAAAAATAACATAGTACATTCTCGCAAATAGAATAGCGATCGGTACTGCAATTAATACAAGGTCAACAAATGTATCTTTTGGAATACCTAGCCTTTCTCCCTCACGAGTTGCTAGCCAAAGACCTAATAGCACACCTGTACCGATAATAATCCCGTACCAATAAACAGGAAACGGTCCAAGTTGGACAGCTACACGGTCAAGCTGCGGTACAGAACCTAACAGCATATGTATGACCTCCCTCTCCAATGTTTACTCCTGATTCCCTAACTCAATCGCACTCATTAATCGTTCTGAGAACTGCTGTGCTGCATTCACTCCCATACGTTTTAAACGGAAGTTCATTGCTGCCACTTCAATAATAACAGCTAAGTTTCGACCAGGGCGAACTGGAAGTGTAATCTTCGTAAGTTCTGTATCAATAATCTTCATCTTCTCTTCATCAAGACCTAAGCGATCATAATTTTTCTTTTGATCCCAAATTTCAAGATTAATAACAAGTGTAATACGCTTATAATTTCGCACTGCTCCTGCACCGAATAACGTCATAACGTTAATAATGCCTAGACCACGAATTTCTAATAAATGCTCAATTAAATCTGGAGAGCTTCCGACCAACATGTCTTCATCTTCTTGGCGAATTTCTACACTATCATCCGCAACAAGGCGATGACCACGTTTTACAAGTTCTAGAGCTGTCTCACTCTTACCGACACCACTTTGCCCTGTAATTAAAACACCAACGCCGTAAATATCTACTAACACACCATGAACGGCAGTTGTTGGCGCTAACTTACCTTCTAAATAATTTGTTAAACGACTTGATAGTCTTGTTGTCGTTTGAGAAGAACGTAATAAAGGCATGCCTGATTCACGTGATGCTTGCAGTAACTCATCTGGTACATCTTGATTACGAGTTACAATAATACATGGCGTCTCCTCAGTACAAAGCGCTTTCATTCTCTCTTGTTTTTGATCTGACGTTAACGTGTCAAAGAATGTAAGCTCCGTCTTTCCAAGAAGCTGCACGCGATCAGCTGGATAATATGTAAAAAATCCTGCCATTTCAATTCCAGGTCGTGATAAATCACTTGTATCAATTGGACGATGAATTCCTTCTTCACCACTTATTAACTCCAATTGAAATTGTTCAATCAAATCTTTTGTCCTTACTTTTGGCATATGTATAAACCTCCACTCCGCTGCGGGTTCAGTCTCATTTGATGTAAAATTCCATTCTACCGGATATTGTACCATTTTTTTCTGGAAACAAGAAATACGGTTTCTAATAAATAGAAAAAAACATTTCATACACATCATGAAATGTTTTTCTTTTTGTCATTTTCTCTTTTTTTCATATAAAGGTTCCACAATTGCCTTTTCAATAATCATATTAAAAATTGAAATACAAATGGCCGCAACAATTGCTACACCGAAACCTGATATATTAAATGCATCTCCTAATAATGAATCTGCTATTTTTAACGTAATCGCATTAATAACAATTAAGAAGAACCCGAAAGTTACAACTGTAATTGGTAGCGTAATTAAAATTAAAAACGGTTTTACGAACACATTTAAAACAGCTAATATAATACTCGCAATAATTGCAGTTTGTATATTTGCTACGTAAAACGCGTCAGGTGCAATCCCTTTTAAAAGTCCCGATACAGCGATTAACACAACGCTATTTACAAGAAGTGATACAATCCATCTCATTTCTTTACACATCCTTTTAACATATATATTTCATCATACGCTAATAGATAATAAACGCAAGTATCATGCAAACACTTATATCAACTTATTCTACTCTTCATGCTTGTATACCTACTAACACTTCTTAGCGAAATACGGCCCACACCATCTATGCTCATGCGTTTTTACAAAAGTCCAAGTGAAATCTTTATCTACAATATAAACATCGCCTTTATACATATCATCTGTTTCACGCAATATATCATCCACACTTAATAAACTCGCATCTTTTATTAGTAGTACATCATCACAGTGTTGATAGAAGATGTAGCAATCCTTTTTCACTTCATTATGAAACGCGTTCTCCGCTTCTTCTCCCTCTACACACTTCTTTCTCTCATAACTAAATATGTGCCATAGATACCCACGTGCATACTTATCTCCATAAAGGAAAATATCTTCTTTTTCCTCATCACTTACATGATTTGCAAAATGGTCCTCCCAGCGCTTACGGAAATAAACACCCCACTTTTGAAACTCTCTTACCTTCATATTTTTCTTTCTTAAAACATCTATAAACTCCATGTTCTCCCCCTATGAACGAAAAACCGAGTGTTATTTCCACTCGGTTTTTCGTAATCCCCTTATTGTGATAACTCTACTTCTTTTATTTTCTCTTTCATTCTTGCTTTATCACGATTTAAAATCTCTTTTAAATACTTACCCGTATACGAACGCTCTTCTTTCACTACTTGCTCTGGCGTCCCGGAAGCAACTATTTGTCCACCTTTGTCTCCGCCTTCTGGTCCAAGGTCAACAATATAATCCGCTGTTTTAATTACATCTAAATTATGTTCAATGACAAGTACCGTCTCACCGCTCTCAACAAGACGTTGCAGCACTTCTAGAAGACGGGCGATATCATGCGCATGTAAACCAGTCGTTGGCTCGTCTAAAATGTATAGTGTACGTCCTGTAGAACGACGGTGTAATTCAGAAGCTAATTTCACACGCTGTGCTTCACCACCAGATAAAGTCGTGGCTGGTTGCCCTAATTTCATATAACCAAGCCCAACGTCTACAAGCGTTTGAAGTTTACGTTTAATTTTTGGGATATTAGCGAAGAACTCTACTCCGTCTTCAATCGTCATCCCTAACACTTCAGAAATGTTTTTATCTTTATATTTCACTTCTAACGTTTCACGGTTGTAACGTTTACCGTGACAAACTTCACACGGAACGTATACGTCTGGTAAGAAGTGCATCTCAATTTTAATAATTCCATCACCACGGCACGCTTCACAACGTCCACCTTTTACGTTAAAGCTGAAACGCCCTTTTTGATATCCGCGCACTTTCGCTTCATTCGTTTGCGCAAACACATCACGAATATCATCGAACACACCTGTATAGGTTGCTGGATTAGAACGTGGTGTACGACCGATTGGCGATTGATCAATATCGATAACTTTATCTAAATGCTCAAGACCTTTAATTTCTTTATGAGTACCTGGCTTCGCTTTCGCTTTATATAACTTTTGCGCTAACGATTTATATAGTACTTCATTAATCATCGTACTTTTACCTGATCCAGATACACCCGTTACCGCTACAAACGTACCAAGCGGGAATGACATCTTCGCGTTCTTTAAGTTATTCTCTTTTGCACCGACAATCTCCACTTTACGTCCATCACCTTTACGTCTTTCAAGTGGAACTGGAATAAACTCTTTACCACTTAAATACTTACCTGTTAGTGAATTCTCATCTTGCATCACTTCAGCTGGTGTACCCGCTGATACAACTTGTCCACCGTGAATACCTGCGCCAGGCCCGATATCCAGTAAATAATCAGCTGCCATCATCGTATCTTCATCATGCTCAACAACAATTAACGTATTACCTAAATCACGCATTTCTTGCAATGTACGAATAAGACGATCGTTATCGCGCTGATGCAAACCGATAGAAGGCTCATCAAGAATGTAAAGCACCCCAGTAAGACGCGAACCAATTTGCGTTGCTAAACGAATACGTTGCGCCTCACCACCAGATAAAGTTCCTGCGGCACGACTTAACGTTAAATAATCTAAACCAACGTTTACTAAGAACCCAACGCGCTCTTGAATTTCTCTTAAAATTAAATGGGCAATTTTTTGTTGTTTCTCTGTTAGCTCCACATTTGAGAAGAATTCCTGTACTTCTTGAACAGAATACTTCGTTACATCAGCAATCGTTTTTCCGCCAACGAAAACAGCTAAACTTTCAGGCTTTAAGCGTCCGCCTTTACACTTCGGACAAGCTTGTTCTGCCATATACTTTTCCATTTGCTCACGAATGTAATCCGAACTCGTCTCACGATAACGACGTTCAATATTTGGAATAACACCTTCAAATAAAATCTCATTTTCCTTTACTTGACCAAATTCATTTACATAGCGGAAATAAACTTTCTCTTCACCGCTTCCGTACAACACTTTATCAAATAAATCTTTCGGTATATCTTTTACAGGCACATCCATATCCACGCCATAATGATTACATACAGATTGTAAAAGCTGTGGGTAATATTGTGAACTTGTCGGTTCCCAAGGCGCAATCGCATGCTCATTTAATGATAAATCCCAGTTCGGAATAACAAGTTCTAAATCTACCTCTAACTTTGAGCCAAGCCCATCACAAGAAGGACATGCACCGAACGGACTATTGAATGAGAACATACGCGGCTCTAATTCTCCAATTGAAAAACCACAATGCGGACAAGCATGATGTTCACTAAATAGAAGCTCCTCTTCTCCCATAACATCGATTAACACTCGTCCCCCGCCAAGCTTTAATGCACTTTCAAGAGAATCAGCAAGACGGCTTGCGATTCCTTCTTTTACAACAATACGGTCAATTACAACTTCAATAGAATGCTTCTTATTTTTATCTAACGCAATATCTTCAGACACATCGAGCATTTCACCATCAACACGTACACGAACATAACCTTGCTTCTTAATATCTTCAAGTACTTTTACATGTGCACCTTTACGCCCAGAAACGATAGGAGCTAACACTTGTAATTTCGTACGTTCAGGGTACTCAAGTACACGGTCTACCATTTGCTCTACTGTTTGCGATGTAATTTCAATGCCATGATTCGGACAAATTGGCGTACCAATTCGCGCAAATAATAAACGTAAGTAATCATAAATCTCCGTTACCGTTCCAACAGTTGAACGCGGATTACGACTCGTCGTTTTTTGATCGATTGAAATTGCTGGAGATAAACCTTCAATCGTATCTACATCCGGCTTATCCATTTGTCCTAAAAATTGACGTGCATACGCAGATAACGATTCTACGTATCTGCGTTGCCCTTCTGCATAAATCGTATCAAATGCTAATGATGATTTCCCCGAACCAGACAATCCTGTTACAACGACAAGTTGGTTTCTCGGAATGGTTACATCAATATTTTTTAAGTTATGCGCTCTAGCACCTTTTACAACGATAAAATCCTTGCTCTTACTCACTCTTTTCACCCTTCCGCTTTTAATTCTAATAGTAAATCTCTTAATTCAGCTGCACGCTCGAAGTCTAACGCTTTTGCTGCTTCTTTCATTTCTGCTTCCATCTTTGCAATCGTCTTTTCACGCTCTTTTTTCGTCATCTTCTTAGCTGGCGTTGCTTCATACGTTTCCGTTTCTTCAGCAGCTGTCGTTGCACGAATTACATCACGCACACCTTTTTGAATCGTTTTCGGCGTAATACCATGCTCTTCATTGTAAGCTTCTTGTATACTACGACGACGCTTCGTTTCTTCAATCGCAATTCCCATCGATCTCGTTATACGATCTGCGTACATAATAACGCGGCCGTTTTCATTACGTGCTGCACGGCCAATTGTTTGAATTAACGAACGCTCTGAACGCAAGAATCCTTCCTTATCAGCATCTAAAATAGCTACAAGGGATACTTCTGGAATATCTAATCCTTCTCGCAATAAGTTAATACCAACGAGAACATCAAACTTACCAAGGCGAAGATCTCGTATAATTTCAATACGTTCTAACGTTTTCACTTCAGAATGCAGATAATTCACCTTAATTCCTACATCTTTTAAGTAGTCTGTTAAATCCTCTGACATCTTCTTCGTTAAAGTTGTAATTAATACACGTTCATTTTTTGCAATGCGATCTTGAATCTCTCCTAATAGATCGTCAATCTGCCCTTCAATTGGTCGTATATCAATTGGCGGATCTAAAAGCCCTGTTGGACGAATAATTTGTTCTATTACTTCTGGCGACTGCTCTAATTCATACGGTCCTGGCGTTGCTGAAACGTAAATAACTTGATTCGTTTTCTCTTCAAACTCATCAAATGTGAGCGGTCTATTATCTAAAGCTGATGGCAGACGGAATCCATGATCCACAAGCACTTGTTTACGCGCTTGGTCCCCGTTATACATCGCTCTTACTTGCGGCACTGATACGTGGGACTCATCCATAACGATTAAGAAATCTTCCGGGAAATAGTCTAATAACGTATACGGCGTTGCACCCGCTGGACGAAGTGTTAAATGACGGGAATAGTTTTCAATCCCTGAACAAAAGCCCATCTCGCGCATCATTTCTAAATCATAACGTGTACGCTGTTCTATACGCTGCGCTTCTAACAACTTACCGTTATCATTTAATTCCTTTAAACGCTCTTCTAATTCTTTTTCAATATTTTCAATAGCGACCTTCATCTTTTCTTCACGTGTAACGAAGTGAGATGCTGGGAAGATTGCTACATGATCACGTTCTGCTAATACTTCTCCCGTTAAAGCATTTACTTCGCGAATACGATCAATTTCATCGCCAAAAAACTCAATTCGAATGCAATGCTCGTCAAGTGATGCCGGGAAGATTTCAACTACATCTCCGCGCACGCGGAATGTACCACGCTTGAAATCAATATCATTACGTCCATACTGCACATCAACAAGTTCACGAAGCAATTGATTGCGGTCCTTTTCCATACCAACTCGAAGTGAAACAACTAACTCGCGGTATTCTTCTGGAGAACCTAAACCATATATACACGAAACACTCGCAACAATAATTACATCATCCCGTTCAAATAATGCGGACGTTGCTGAGTGACGCAATTTATCGATTTCATCATTAATCTGCGCGTCTTTTTCAATAAACGTATCTGTTTGTGGCACATACGCTTCTGGCTGATAATAATCGTAATAACTAACAAAATATTCAACTGCATTATTCGGGAAAAAGTCTTTCAACTCACTATATAACTGTCCTGCTAACGTTTTATTGTGAGCCATGACAAGCGTTGGCTTTTGCACTTCTTTAATGACATTTGAAATCGTAAATGTCTTACCCGTTCCTGTCGCCCCAAGCAACACTTGCTTTTTCTTTCCACTATTAATTCCCTCTACAAGCTTCTCTATAGCTACCGGCTGATCACCTTGCGGGGAATACGCTGAGATAATTTCAAATTGACGTTCCAAGAAAATCCGACCTCCTCATAAAAATCTGTATTATTATTTTACCACGAATGCCCATAAAAAACCTAAAAAAACGAACAGATATTCGGTAAAGTTTTCGACAATATATACATAGAAAAAGGAAGGAGTATATACTTCCTTCCTCTACTAACTCTATTTTTTAGGTACATATAATACGTCATATCCATTGCGCCCATCTTCATTCGTACAATCTATTAGCCTATAAGTGGTTCCTGATTCGCGCTCGTCTTTCACAATACTTTTACAACTATCTTTATATAACCCTTTATTATCACCGTCAAATTGGTCTTTTCTATTATCTGACGCATAAAGTATATCGTTCTTACTACGCTCTAACGTTTGAAAAATCGGGTCACCTTCATGCGTGTAATGTACAATTCTTATTTTATCAACTTTCACTTGCTCCACATTCAAAACGAATTGCTCGAATTTATCTAGATTGGAAATTCCTGTTCCCTTTACAACGACATCATTCTTCTTATCAATTGTAGTGTTAGATTGTGAGCATGCTACGAAACTAAAGAGAAATATCCATATAAAACTGGTTCTTTTTCCTATTGTCATCCTCTCCTATAAAAATTATTTGTATACCGCAAAAGCTACTTTCCCCTAAGAAAGTAGCTTCTCTTTCCCTTTCTCCTTCTTCGGAAAAAGAACATATGAAAATGAAATAGCTGTATCCACTAAAAGTATAATCGCCCAAACTTGGCTAACGCGACTCGCTGCTTTATTTAAAACGATTCCTGATTCTAACCAATTCCCCCATTGTTCAAATGGTACAAAACCGTACAGAAAGAAAAAGAAAATATGCACAACAACAAACAAACTAAGGTGCAATACCCAATTTTTTATTTCCTGCTTCGCATAGGCCATACCTGTTAATTCTATCTGTTCTTCCATAATTGGTGCTGGTTCATTCCTCCGTTTCGCAACTAGCTTTTGTGCAAACATATCAAGCTTCTTCAAATCCTTTTTCCCGTAGAAGACTGCATACAATAAAATAATTACCGTAATGATTTGAAAGCTAGAGAACTTTCCTGTTTGATAATAGTCCACTACCCCTAAGGTTAAAATGAATACTTCGTTTACGAGTAGCACAATCCCCATAATAAAACTCGCCTTTTTCAAACGAAATCCGTAACGGAGTAAAAAGAAACCGATAGCCGATAACCAAAATACAATTTCTGCCCCAATTAAAAAATACCAACGATATTCTGCGAGCATACTCATTTATCCCGCTCCTTTTCACCATAAATACGAAAAGCTTCATCCATATATAGTAAAAGTTCTTCTTCAATCGGATACAGGCTCATTTTCTGTGAATCTTCCTTCGATTTTCTAACTTCCCATAACTTATCTAAAAACGCTTCATCACCATTAGCCATTTCTAAACATTTCTGCATTAATTTCTTCGTTGCCCCTTGTACCTCATCACTAGCTACTTCTTTACCATCTTTCATAAAAGTACGAAATTGCTTTAATAAATCTACCCATTCTAAAACATTCGGGTCTTCCTTACTCATGTTTGGTAAATTATGAAGCAATTTTTGTTCTTCCTTTGAAAACACTTCATTTTGAAATATTTCACGTATACGAGAAGACTGCTTCGAAAGCTGAATCAGTTCAAACATAACTTTCCAATCGAGTTCTCCTTCCACATCTACCGAATAAACAACTGCTTGTAAAACACTCTCCATTCGATTAAATTTCTTTTGTTCTTCCTGTACAAACCGAAGTTGTTTTTCAAGCGAATTTTTTAAATCGAGCTCACCTTTTACTAACATATTCGCAGTTTCTTTTAATGAAAATCCCATTTCCTTTAAAAACAAAATTTGTTGCAAACGAATAACGTCAGCTTCACTATATAACCGATGTCCACCCTCTGTTTTACCACTCGGCTTCAATAAATCTATTTGATCATAATAACGTAATGTACGTACCGTAACCCCTGTTTCTCTCGTCAATTGTTGTATTGAAATCACTACCATCACCTCTTCCCCTTCATTATAAAAGATGACGTTACGTAACTTTCAAGCCTTTTGTAAAAAAATACAAAAAGCTGTTTATACTCTTTGTATAAACAGCTTTTATGGAAATAATCCCTTGTGTACAGCACGCCCACAAAATAAAATAAGTGCTCCAACAACAACGCTCGTTGCTGTTTTATGATAATGAGCTAATAGTAATAAATAATACGATAAACCTACAGTACCAATCACAATACAAATGCTTGGCACTGGATTACGAGAAAAATTTTGCATTCCCCAAAGAAGCGCAAATATGACTGTAGCGACACATAACACCGGTAATCCCATCCCAGTTCCCCTTTTTCTATCTATTCCTTGTTGCGAAAATACTCGTTGATGCCATACTTATTAATAAACCAAAAATAACAATATATAATAACTCATTTACATGTACTACTGGCCTATCTAAATACTTATTTACGCAAAGATACATAATGAACAAAAAAACGAAGCTTGTCATACAAATCGTAAAATATGACTTCATCTTATTCACAACACGCTCATCAATCGACGGCACTCCCTCTTCTTTCAAACGCTGCTGCTCTTTATATTCTGAAACTCCATATAAAATAACTAGCGCTACATTCGATATGAAAATAGTTCCCCACGAAATACTTAACATTATTAAACTCGCATTTAAAATAAGCCCCGCTATAAATAAACTTCCTATAAACCTTATAACATCTTGCTTACTCATACATGATCAGCCTCTTTTTGATTTCTATATTTCCATTTCGGCCAATAGTTCACAAAGAAATAAACAAACTGCCCTAGTACAAATAACACAAACGGCATACCAGCACTTCCGTAAATGATTAAATTGTACAAACTCCACACAGCTAAACTAATCGCGAAAAATAACCCTACATATTTAAACGCTTTATCTGACTGAAATCTCTCAAACTCATCCTGCATTTTTCATTCCTCCTATCGCTATGCTCGTTTTCCTATCATCACTCCTATGATGAGACTACCTGCAAATAAGGAACTACATATTATAAATATCTCTTGCACAGGTATAACAGCCCTGCCTATCGCTTTACTCGCAACAATATAAATAATAAGTAACAGAAATGCGAATACAAATAAGACGTTCACATGCTTTTTTATATTTTCATTTACTCGCTCATCTATATCGGGAAGTTCCTCTTCTTTGTACTTACGCTTTTTGTAATTTGTATAAAACACTAGAAATACAATCGCTAAAATGTTACTAACTACGAGCGGTAAAATTGGTATAGCCGGATTCATAATATGAACTATAATGTCTCCCAAAAACAATCCAAAAGTCGCACCGATCAATAACTTTTTCGTATCGTTCATTTTTCCTCCCCTTACTCCAGCGTAAATATTTCTTCCACCTTCACTCCAAAATATTTGGCGATTTTTAAGGATAACTCTAGACTCGGATTGTAATGATGGTTTTCAATCGCCACAATTGTCTGCCGCGTCACCTGCATCGCCTTTGCCATTTCAACTTGCGTTATATGATGTTGCTTTCTTAATTCTTTAATTTTATTTTTTACACCCATAGGCTCCACCTTCAAAAGTAAAGATATCTTTACTTGAATTATAAATATTTTCCAGTTGCAAGTAAAGATATCTTTACAAATTTCAGAAAAATATTTCACTGAACATCTTTTCTAACAAAGTACAGGGGGAATTAAATTTATATCAGCGATTTCCTAAATATATCAGCGCAACTGAAATTATATCGGCGATTCCCCAAATATATCAGCGCAACTCCATTTATATCGGCGATTTTTTAATATATCGACTTACCGACAAATACCGACATCCGTAGCACTATAAACATAAGAAAGAAGCTGTCCCAAAATATCTTTTGGAACAGCTTCTTCTTCCTACTACATAAATCCTAACGCATATACAAGAACGTATCCAAGAACCGATAGACAAACCGAGCCGATCAGCCCCGCCACGAATGCTTTGCTTCCTAACTTACGGAACGTTTTAAACTCTACATTTAAACCAAGTCCCGCCATCGCCATTGCGATAAGCATGTAAGCAAGAACAACGATGTAGCCAGCAACAACTTCTGGAATAATCCCGAGCGAATGCACTGCACTCATTGCTAAAAATCCGAAGATGAACCATGGAATTGGAAGGTCACGCCACGATCTTTTTTCCTTGCTACCTTCACTCTTCCCAAACCATACTCCAATTAAAATCGCTACCGGTACAAGCATTGCTACGCGCGTTAATTTCACGATAACTGCGATGTCTACAGCCGTGCTTCCTCCTGGCGCCGCAGCTGCGATGACATGAGCGATTTCATGCAGCGTCGCACCCGAGAATACACCGTAGCCGTACGGAGAAAAGCCAAGCACTGGATATAATAACGTATAAATAAGTGTAAATATCGTACCTAAAATCGCAATAATTGCAGCTCCAACTGCCGTTTCATCGTCCTTCGCTTTCACTTGCGGTGCAATTGCCACGACCGCTGCCGCACCGCAAATTGCTGTTCCACATGCTGTTAAAATTCCAAGTTTTTTTTCTACCTTAAATACTTTCGTTAGTCCATATACAACGAAAATCGTGAATGTAATAACAACCGCTGCGATGACCAATACTTTCGGCCCTGCCTTCGCAATATCAACAAGATTTAACCGCATTCCAAGTAAGATAATCCCAAAGCGAAGCAACTTCTTACTCGCAAAATTCGTCCCCGCAATTGCTTCATGAGGGACTCCAATTGCCGCACGCCAAACCATCCCAATTAGAATAGCAATTACTAATTGTCCCATAATATTTAAAAATGGAAGCTCCGCTAAATATTTCGCCACGATTGCGATTAATAGTGTAATCCCAATTCCTTGCGAAAATCCAAAACGCTTCTTCTTTTGTATAACAAGTGTTTGTTCCACTTTGAACCACTCCAATAATCGTATTGGAACATGCATGTTCTTTCTACTTACATTATAAGAGAGTTTCTATAATAAGTTTAATACCAATACCAAATCTCTATCATCAGAAATACTTATGATAAGATGATAGAAAAGAAAGGAGCCGATTATATGAACGTAGATATTTTAAAAATCTTTGTTACTGTCGTTGAGCAGAAACATTTCTCCCGTGCAGCAGAATTATTAAACCTTTCACAGCCTGGCGTAAGTATGCATATACGCAACTTAGAAAATGAATTTGGAACTACACTCATTCAGCGCTCACCGAAGCACGTTCAAGTGACCGAGGCCGGAAACATCTTATATATACATGCAAAGCAAATGCTCTCTCTTTACGAAGATGCTAAGCAAGAAATTAACGAGCTACATAACGTTGTAACAGGAACTCTTCGCATCGGTGCTAGTTTTACAATTGGCGAATACTTACTTCCGAAAATACTAGCTGACTACGCGAATGAAAATCCACACGTCGAAGTTCACACCTTCATTTCAAATACAGAAGACGTTTTGCAAAGCCTTCGCTCTAATCAAATTGATATCGGCTTAGTAGAAGGGCAAGTCGTATACGCTGACGTTGACGTTGAAACATTTATGCAAGATGAAATGAAGCTCGTCGTTCCACCAAACCATCCACTGCTCCGCACAAATAAAATAAATGAAAGGACACTCCAAGATCAAGTATGGGTATTAAGAGAAAGTGGTTCTGGTACACGCGCTTATAGTGACCGCTTTATTCATCAACACCATTTAAAAATGAAGCGATTTTTTACATTCAGCAGTATACAAAGCGTGAAGGAAGCGGTTAGTGCTGGGCTTGGCATCGCTATCCTTTCTGATTGGACTGTACGGAAAGAGCTACTTGCAAAAGAACTATTCCACGTCGAAGTTCCAAATGAACAACTCATCCGACCATTTTCCATCGTCCGCGGCAAATATTTCATCCCATCTAAAGCTATTCAAGTGTTTTTAAATCATGTGAATTCTTTTGCGAAAAAACAGCATTGACCTTCACATTAGTGTGAAGGTTTACAATGCATGTAAAAGGGGTGAAACACATTGCGAATTGGAGAGTTATCAAAAGAAACTGGCGTTAGTGAGAGATCACTAAGACATTACGAAGAAAAGGGATTACTCCCTTCTAAGCGCCTCGCAAACGGCTACCGTGATTTTGATGAAAGTGCCATCGAAAAAGTGGAGCTTATTCAAATGTACTTGCAAATTGGCTTAAATTTAGAAGAGACGGCAAAGATGCTGCGCTGCCTTGAAATAGAGCCGCACCTATATGACAATCCGTGCAGCAGCATCCTTACACTTTACGAAGATAAACTCAATGAAGTAACAAAGCAAATCTCATTGCTTTCCAACATTCAAATGAATTTGCAAAAACACGTTTCACTCCTAAAACAAGCAAAAGAAAAGGAATGATAACATGTTTGTTATACATGGCAGTTCAAGACAAAACGGAAATACAGAAGCTTTAACACATATGATGATAGAGGGCATTGAAACAGAACAAATTTACTTGCGAGACCATACAATCCATCCTATTACAGACCAACGTCATAATGCAGAAGGATTCCAACCTGTAGATGATGACTACGAGCAGTTAATGAAACGCATGTTAGAGCACGACACAATTATCTTTGCTACACCGCTATACTGGTACGGAATGAGCGGACATATGAAAAACTTCTTTGATCGCTGGTCACAAAGCTTACGCGATACATCACTTCATTTCAAAGAGAAAATGAAAGGTAAAAAAATGTATGTTGTCATCGTTGGCGGAGATAACCCAAAGCTAAAAGCATTACCGCTTATTGCTCAGTTCCAATATATCTTTGATTTTATTGGGTCATCGTTTGAGGGTTATATTATTGGAGATGCGAATGGGTTAGATGAAATTCAAAATGATGCTGAGGCGCTGGCGAAGGCACAAATTTATAATAAAGAATTCAAAAATCACAAGCAGAAATAAGTTTGACAAACTCGTTTGTATGCGCATACAATAAAGGTAATATTATGAAAGGAAGGTACTTTGACCAATGAATTTCTAATTCTCTTATTTATTTCATCCATCACAAATAGTGAACAAAAATGATGAAAACTAGCAGGGGATTAGTCTGTCCATTTGTCGATACTTTCTTTCGAAACGATCATGTAAAAAAATCGTTTATTTATGTACGATTTTTACATGCAAGGGCGACGTTTATCCTCTCTAGTGAAACTAGGGAGGTTTTTTTATGACTATTTTATTCGCACGTAATATTGAGAAGGGCTTTGGTGATCGCACACTATTTACGTTACCGTCACTGGAAATTCAAGCACAGGATCGCATAGGAATTGTCGGCGTCAACGGGGCTGGTAAATCTACGTTACTACAAATATTAAGTAAAGAAATAGAAGCTGACAAAGGCATAGTAACTCACCATAGCTCTATCAGCATCATTCCTCAAATTAGCGAGGAATTACCCAAAGTCGCTTCTTCTACAGCAAAAGGAAAATGGAATATTTCAAACATCTCAAATTCAATGAGCGGCGGGGAACGAATGCGTCTAAAGATTGCCCATACTCTCGAACAAGATGCAGGCATTCTATTCGCTGATGAACCAACAAGCCACTTAGATATGTTCGGTACAGAGCAATTAGAAAAGGCACTTTTATCTTATAAAGGTGCACTTGTTTTAATATCACATGATCGTGAATTTCTAGATAATATATGTACAAAAATCATTGAAATTGAAGACGGGATAATTCAAGAATATAAAGGAAACTATTCCAACTATCGAAAGCAAAAAGAACGTGAACGAACACAAAAACAAGCAGAATACGAGCAGTATATAAACGAAAAAGAGCGTTTAGAGAAGTCCATTTTACAAAAAAAGCAACGTGCTTCTCGCATGACAAAAATCCCAACACGGTTCAGTTCATCTGAATCTAAACTTTATAAATTAAGTGGGGCTCATGGCCAAGAACAGGTTAGTAAAGCAGCAAAAGCATTAGAGACACGTCTTGAAAAACTAGAAAAGAAAGAAAAGCCAAAGGAGCTTTCTCAAGCACAGTTTGACGTACAATACCATACACCCATTCATAGTAAAGTGGCAGTACAGTTCAATAAAGCAACAAAGAAAATAGGTGACCGCACACTATTTAAAAATATGAATGGAACGATTGCTCCTGGTGCAAAGCTTGCTATTTTAGGGGCAAACGGAAGTGGAAAAACGACCCTGTTTAACATGCTTCTCGCAAATGAGCGTGGCATTCAGCTTTCAAAAAGTTGTAAGATTGGGTACTTTGAACAAACACTATCCATTTTAAAAACAGATAAAACCATTTTAGAAAATGTTCTAGAAGAAACAAACTATACAGAGTCGTTCGTTCGCACAATACTTGCAAGGCTTCTATTCCGCCGTGAAGATGTTCATAAACCTGTGCACGTTCTAAGCGGAGGTGAGCGAATGAAGGTTGCACTCGCAAAAGTATTTTTAGGAAACTATAATATGCTTCTGCTCGATGAACCGACAAACTATTTAGACTTAGCGACGCAAGAAGAATTAGAAAGCATGCTACAAGAATATCCTGGCACTATACTTTTCATTAGCCATGACCGTGCCTTCATTCGTTCTGTTGCAGACCATATTCTACAAGTAGATGAAAGTGAACCAAGAGTATTCCACGGTAATTACGAGCAATACACAAACAGAACAGCCGATGCTTCTGTAAACGTTACTGCACAAGAATTATTACGATTACAAACAAAATTAACAGAAATCATCGGCCGAATTTCCATACCAAATCATCACGATGACATCACATCTCTCGAACAAGAATACGAAACATTATTAGTTAAAATCCGGAAATGTAAAGAAGCACTCTAATGTCTTCCCTATATATCGACGGGACCTTCCGCATTTCCCAAGAAATATTGAATCTTCGACATAGCATACAAAAAGCCGTGCAGTTCATCAGCACGGCCTTTTACTTTATATACGGACAGCAGTCCCGCTCACAGCAACCATTAGCATCCCTTCGCGAACTACCTCGTAATCCACATCGATACCAACGATGGCATTCGCATTTTTTTGTCTTGCGAGAGTTTTCATCTCTTCCATTGCGATGTCACGTGCTTCTTTCAATTTGCTTTCGTAAGCGCCTGAGCGACCACCGACAACGTCACGGACAGAAGCAAAAAGGTCACGAACGATATTCGCCCCCATAATCGCTTCTCCATTCACGATATCAACATAATCAATAATTTCTTTCCCTTGAATTGTAGAAGTTGTTGTTACAATCATACTGTATAGCCTCCCATATAAGATTTCCACTTACTTATGGTGCGCTAATTCGGCAAAAATTATATTTACGAACTAAACTGCGCTTCGTATAACCTGCTGTATCCTCCGCCTTGCTCAATTAATTCATCATGTGAACCTTGTTCTGCAATTCCATCTTTATTTACAACGACGATGCGATCTGCATTTTTAATCGTTGCAAGTCTATGAGCGATAACTAATGTTGTACGACCGACAGATAGTTCAGCAAGTGATTTTTGAATCGCAAGTTCCGTCTCTGTATCTAGCGCAGAAGTTGCTTCATCTAATATTAAAATTGGCGGATTTTTCAAGAACATACGAGCAATCGCTAGACGTTGCTTCTGTCCGCCTGAAAGTTTTACGCCGCGCTCACCGATAACTGTATCTAAACCGTCTGGCTGCGAGTAAATTAAATCCTCTAACTGAGCTCTCTTTACGGCCTGCCAAATATCAGCTTCTGATGCCTTTAAATTTCCGTAAGCAATGTTTTCACGAATCGTTCCTGAGAATAAAAACACATCTTGCTGCACAATTCCGATTTGCTTACGAAGTGAAGATAACGTCATGTCTTTCGTATCAATACCATCAATTTGAATTGATCCAGATGATTGTTCATAAAAGCGTGGTAATAAGCTACATAACGTCGTTTTTCCAGCTCCAGACGGCCCAACGAACGCAACTGTTTCACCTGCATGTATTTTCAAACTAATATCATTTAAAATCGGTTCTTTGTTTTCATATCCGAATGTGATGTTGTTATATTGAATATCACCATGTACATGCTTCACTTCCATCGCATCTTTAGAGTCTACAATATCTGGCTCTGTTTCAAGAAGCTCTACATACCTTTTAAAACCAGCAATTCCTTTTGGATAGCTTTCTATTACCGCATTAATTTTTTCAATTGGGCGGAAGAAAATATTCGTTAATAGAACAAATCCAATAAATCCACCGTACGTTAATTCACCTTGCAGAACAAACCATGTACCGCATATTAAGACGAAGAGCGTTACGAGACGCATAAGCATATAACTAATTGACGAATTTAGCGCCATAATTTTATACGCCATTAATTTCGTTGTACGGAAACGAGCGTTGTTCACAGCAAATTGCTCTTTCTCAAACTTTTCATTTCCGAATGCTTGTACAACGCGGATACCACCAACGTTGTTCTCAATACATGCATTGAAATCAGCAACGTCTGAGAATAAACGTCTAAACGTACCTGTCATTTTTTTATTGAAGTAAAGCGCTAACCATAATAAGAATGGAATGACAAAGAACGTTAATAGCGCTAACTTCCAGTTGATCATCATCATAAATGAGAACGCCCCAACTAAAGTCATAACAGCGATAAATAAATCCTCTGGCCCGTGGTGAGCAATTTCTCCAATTTCCATTAAATCGTTTGTAAGACGCGAAATTAGATGACCGGTTTTATTATTGTCAAAAAATCTGAATGATAGCTTTTGAATATGATCAAATAATTTCTGCCTCATATCTGTTTCAATGTTAACACCAAGCATATGTCCCCAATATGTAACAACGTATTGCAAACCTGCATTTAACATATAAACTGCAAGTAACCCAAAACAAGCCCATAAAATAAGCGTCCAGTTTTGCCCTGGCAATAACTTATCAATAAATTGATTTACGATAAGTGGGAAGCCAAGCTCTAGTAATCCTGCGACAACTGCGCAAGAAAAGTCGAGTATAAATAAACCTTTGTACGGTTTATAGTAAGAAAAAAATTTACGTAGCATATCTTCCCTCCATTTTCCAAAATTAAAAAGACTCCCTAAATGATAACCATTATCAAATAATTATTCAAGTTATCCGTCTATAAAACTGAAAATAAGGTTTGCGATAGTTGTCGTTTTTTGCCGGAAAGTCGATATATTCCAATAATCGCCGATATAATTTCAGTTGCGCTGATATATTTTCAAAATCGCCGATATATTTCAAGTTGCGCTGATATATTCGGAAAATCGCCGATATAAATTTCATTTACTAACTACCTTCCTCCGCCCCCCAACAAAAAAAGGGCGTCACCTCAAGGTGACACCCTCACTTCTATTACATCGCTTCCGAATCCCACTCATGCTCCTGCTGAACAAATACAATACCTAATTCGTGATGTCCTCCGGCGTATAATGCCGTTTGAGCAAGGCGAAGCTCACCATTTGTATCTAATACTTCTAATTTACAAAATGCTCCTGTCGTCTTCGTTTGAAGCGCATCATAAAATTCCTCAGCGCTTCTTGGAATGACTCCATTTACTTTCGTAATCATTTCTCCGGGTAGTAAATTCAGCTCTGCCCCAATTGTATTCGGGATTGTATCTAATACAACGAGTCCATCATTACGTGCAGCGAAATACGCTGGTCTTGTCTCATCAGAAATCTTCTCTTGCATGGAAATCGTGAATCGTCCAAGCATCGCAACACCCATTGCGATAATTGCAAGCACGTGCCACCAATAACTTGCGATTCCTAAAACGAGTACAAGTCCTGCTAATCCGTACACACGTCTTCCTGTAAATAATAAAGCTTCCGTCGGCTCATAACTTCTAATCCTTCTCATAAATCCAATTAAAAATGGAACGAGGAATAGGGAATATGTATCAGAACCGATTGAAACGACAGGCCACCATGAAATAAACTGCGTTACTGCGTCACCTGGTACGAGAATAAAAATAGGAATGATCCATAAACGCTTTGATTCGTGTAAACCAATCTTTAGTCCACGCTTACCCTTCCTAATCTTCGGCGTCGAATATCCTACTGCATTTTTAGAAATCAACAAGCCCTCTACAACGAGCATAATGCCTAGCAAAATAGCAAGGGACACAATTGTATTCTCTTCACCTTCCCCAAGCTGTAAGAAGGAAACTGGTAGCTTAGAAGATAATAGAACACATACAATCGCGATACTAAACGTATAAGCTGCTGATAAATATCGGTACATAGCAGTTAATCCAAATAGTAATGTCCAAAGTAAAATGGCCCATAAGCTCGCTTTAGAAACGACAAGTCCGAGCCCAATCGTAATAATAGATACTACTAATCCATACCCAATCCCCGCAAATAAAGCTGTTCGCAGTTCAAACCAAATATCATAAACTTTAAAAGAAAAATCTTTTCGTTCTCGTAACATACGTAAGTATCCAACGAAGATACTACTTATTAAAAATACATAGACAGCAGGGTGTAAGAAAAAACGTCCAACTGCCCGCATTATTTCAAAAATCCATGCCTCCACGAACCCATTCACCACCATTTATATCATTCTTTCTTTTTATATTATCATAACTGGACAAGCGTTTGTTTAACACAAAAAAATACAGGCAGCAAACTGCCTGTATTTCTTTTTATTTCGCCATTAATTTTAATGCTGACTGTAATTGGAGATCATTTTCTCCAGAACGGATTTTTTCAATAATTTTCGTTTGAATCGCCTCAGCTGTCTTTTTATCTAGCTGCCCTGTCGCTTCCATCTTATTCGCATTTTGGAATGCTTTCAGTGCTGATTCTGTCTCTTTACTAAAGTATCCATCTTCACGTCCTGGTACATATCCTAAACTCTTAAGCATTTCTTGTGCGTGTTTTACTTGTACATCATTTGCATTGTATGAAAGTGTCTTTTCAATTTGAATTGGTGTCGCATGATAATAATCTGGTTGTTTCACTTCTACAGTTGGCTTGATTCCTTTTTTATGAATCCAGTTTCCATCCGGTGTTAACCATTTGAACATCGTTAATTTGATATTGCTGCCATCTTTAAATGGAACAGCTTGCTGAACAGTACCTTTACCAAACGTTTTTTCACCAATTAAATCGTATCCTTCTCCCTCTTTTAGCGCACCCGCTAAAATCTCTGAAGCAGAAGCACTTCCGTTATCAATTAATACTGAAATTGGATATGGCTTTCTCTCTTTCAGTTCCGTAGAGAATTTCTTCTTCTCACCATTTCTTTGCTCTACTTGTAGCATCGGCTTTTTATCCGTCATAATTTCCCCTAGTATCTCTTCTACACTATTTAAGTAGCCACCAGGATTACCGCGCACGTCAATAACTAGCCCTTTTATGTTTTTCTTCTCTAACTCTTTTAACTGATCCTTAAATTCTTTCGCTGTATTTTCAGCAAAAGAAGTGATTTGCATATAACCGATATCTTTTCCATTCTCTTGTTTCACAGAGCTAAACACTGTGAAGATTGGAATTTTTTCACGCTTAATTTTAAATACAATCGGATCAGCTACTCCTGCACGCTTAATTTCAATCGCAACAGTCGTTCCTTTTTTACCACGAATCTTTAATACTGCTTCTTCACGTGATAAATCTTTCACACTATTTCCATCTACAGATAAAATTTGGTCATTCGGTTTAATTCCAATCTTTTCTGCCGGTGAGCCTTTAATTGGAGATACGATAATAAGCTTACCGTCCGTTTTGTTCACCTCAGCCCCGATCCCTTCTAACTCAGGATCAAGCGATTCACTAAACTGTTTAGCCGTTTCTTTATCCATATACGTGGAATAAGGGTCCTTCAGCGTAGACAACATGCCTTGTATTGCACCTTCGACTAATTTTTCATCTTTCACGTCTTCCACATAACGTGAATCAATTAGTGCATACGCCTCATTAATTTTTGCCAAATTCCCTTGCGCAGTGCTAGCGTTTCCACTCGAAATTGTTTGCGTTACTTCTGCTGGATTAACCCCAAATAAAGACATACCTGCAAACATTCCGCCAGCACCAATTAAAAATGCAACAACCATTCCAATAATTGCAACTCTACGTTTCAATGCGGAATTCCCCTTTCCAAAACACACAGGTGGTGTAGCAAAAGGCATCACACAGCGTGTGATGCCTTTACCTATTTCTACTATATGATAAGCTTGTACGAATTATGTTTGCAACTTTTTATACTTTTAAGAAACGACGAATTGACATTACGCTTCCCCACATACCGATTAAAGCCCCAATTAATACTAGTAAACCAGCTAATTGGAATACGAACGGACTATATGGTAGAAGTTCGAAAATTGTTCCGCCAAGTTTTTCGTTAAACATACCTTGTAGTGAATTATACGTAACAAGAATTAAGCCAATTGGAATAATTGATCCTAATACTCCTAGGAATAATCCCTCTAACAAGAACGGCCAACGAATAAACCAGTTTGTTGCACCTACAAGTTTCATAATTTCGATTTCTGTACTACGAGCATAAATTGTAATTTTAATTGTGTTAGAGATTAAGAACATCGCTGTGAATAAAAGACCAGCAATTAACACAATACCAATGTTACGACCAGTTTTTACAGTATCAAATAATCGTTCAACTTGCCCTTTTCCGTACTGAACATTACTTACAAACTGCATTTTTTCAATCTTTTTCGCAATTGTTGCTGTATCTGTTGGTTCTTTCGCTTTTACAACGAACACGTTTTTCAGTGGGTTATCTTGTTCAAATAACTCAAACGTCTTTCCGCTATCGCCTAAGCTTTTAATTAAACGTTTTAACTCTTCTTCTTTAGAAGAATATTTAATAGATTCTACTTTTGCAATCTTACTCATATCATCTTCTAATTTCTTTTGATCAGCTTCTTTTGCTGCTGGATCAATGTGTACACGAATCTCAACATCTTGCTCTACTTTCGTCGCAAAATGGTTCATATTCATAATCGCTGTTAAAAAGACACCTACAAGTAATAGTGTAACTGTTACTGCACTAACAGAAGCAAACGTCATCCATCCGTTACGGGATAGATTTTTCACACCTTCTCGCAAATGTCGACTAAGGGTCTTAGCCTTCATATCCGTATCCTCCCTCAATCTCATCTCGAACAATTTTTCCGCCTTCAATCGCGATTACACGATGACGGATTGTATTTACGATATCTGCGTTATGTGTCGCCATAACGATTGTTGTGCCACGCTCATTAATACGCGTGAAAATCTTCATAATATCAAGAGCTGTTTCAATATCTAAGTTACCTGTTGGCTCATCGGCAATTACGACTTTCGGCTTGTTTACAATTGCTCTCGCAATCGCAACACGTTGCTGCTCCCCGCCCGAAAGTTCACTTGGAAGTGCGTCTGCACGATCTTCAAGACCTACAAGACCTAAAACTTCTGTTACACGCTCACGAATTGCATCAGGCTCTTCTTCAATTACTTCTAAGGCAAACGCAACATTCTCATATACTGTTAACTTAGGTAACAATTTAAAATCTTGGAAAATTACGCCTAATTGACGACGGAAATATGGAACATCTCTTTCTGCTAATGTTTCAATAACAAGTCCATTTACATTAATTGATCCTGTAGATGGCTTCTCTTCACGATACATCATTTTAATAAATGTAGATTTCCCGGCTCCACTCGGTCCAACTACGTATACAAACTCACCTTGTTTAATGTTAACTGTAAGACCAGCAATGGCTTTCATACCATTCGGGTACTCCTTATAAACATTCGTCATTTTTATCATTATTTATCACCCAATACTTAATGATTTTTTTCGAAATACTTTTCTGTACATTTGAAAATAAAAGATGAACTTTTATTCTCGTTTAAACCACTCTTGTTGAAGGTAGCCTACTTATGCTCTTTTTATAAGCAATACTACTATGTAATATATTTCAGCAAAATTCTACAAACCTCATTGTAACATCAAACGGTTTCCAATTCGGATACATTTTTGTTACAGTTATGTTACATTCCAAAAAAAGGGAAACGAGTTGACTATATGAATCAACTCGTCCATTTTATGCCTTTTATTTATGTTCAGCTAACCACTCAGCTACTTTTTTCGCATCCTCACCTTGGATGATTCCTGGTGACATAGAACCGCGACCTTTTTCAATAATCTTTTCAATGTCTGCCGCATCATATTTCTGTCCTACTTTTCGTAAATCCGGTCCAGTTGCTCCGGATAAATCTTTCGCATGACACCCTATACAACTTTTTTGATAAATTTGCTCTGCGCTATCTGTGCTTGCAGATTGTTTTGAAGGCTTACTCTCTTCTTTATTTCCACATGCTCCTAAAGCAAAAACGACTGATGTTCCTAGCGCAATAGCCAACAATTTCTTTTTCACTTCTATCGCTCCCCATTGTTGATATTCTTTTCATTCCTAACACACTCATTTTCATTATAAGCATTATCTTTATATAGAAAAACTAAGGTATATTTCATATTCTTCAAAAATACAGTGAGAACCCTAATAATATAAAGCTTTTATAAGTTGTTTCAATTCTGTGAACAACGTAAAAACTTCTATAAAGAATCCTTTTTGAACGGGAAATTAGAAAATTTCTGTATAAAGTGTCACTCTATTGCCACTCTGTTTTACTATTTTCTACTTTTTACAAAACAATATACAACATTGTATGCTACATATAATCCCATCAAAAAGAGAAGTTGTCGTTTCCAACTTCTCTTCCTCTTTACTTCATCTATAGAAATAAAATCAAACTCTGTATATCCTCTATTGTCCTCAACATGCGCCAACAATTTTGTTGGCCTTTTTCTCATTAGATGCGAGAACGTAAGTAAGCATCAATGAATGGGTCAATTTCTCCATCCATAACTGCTTGCACGTTACCGACCTCTGTATTTGTACGGTGGTCTTTCACAAGAGAATACGGGTGGAATACGTAAGAACGGATTTGACTACCCCATCCAATTTCCTTTTGTTCTCCGCGAATTTCATCTAACTCCGCTTGTTGCTCTTCTAATTTCTTTTGATATAATTTCGCTTTTAACATCTTCATCGCATGCTCACGGTTTTTAATTTGAGAACGCTCTGACTGACACGTTACAACCGTATTTGTCGGCGTATGCGTAATACGAACTGCTGAATCTGTCGTATTAACGTGCTGTCCACCAGCTCCACTTGCACGATACGTATCAATTTTCAAGTCTTCTGTACGCACTTCAATTTCAACTTCATCATTGAACTCAGGTACAACTTCACAAGATACGAACGATGTATGGCGACGGCCTGAAGAATCGAATGGAGAAATACGTACAAGACGATGTACACCTTTCTCTGCCTTTAAGTAACCGTAAGCGTTATGACCTTTAATTAATAACGTAACACTCTTAATACCAGCTTCATCACCTGGTAAGTAGTCAACTGTTTCTACTTTAAATCCACGTTTTTCAGCCCAACGTGTGTACATACGTAGTAACATAGAGCCCCAGTCTTGTGACTCTGTTCCACCAGCACCTGGGTGTAATTCTAAAATCGCGTTATTTTTATCATAAGGATCGCTAAGTAGTAACTGAAGTTCATACTCATTCATTTCTTGAATTAAACCTTTTACTTCTGATTCAAGCTCCTCATGTAAATCTTCATCATACTCTTCTTTTAAAAGCTCATGCGTAATTTCTAGATTCTCGAACGTCTCATCTAGCTGACGGAACTTTCCAACCATATCTTTCAGTGCATTCGCTTCATTAATTACAGCTTGTGCGCCTTGTTGGTCATCCCAAAATCCTGCGCCCATCATTTTCTCTTCTAATTCTGCAATTTGTTTCTCCTTAGTAGGGAGGTCAAAGAGACCCCCTAAAAGCCGCTAATCTCTTAGCCATTTTCTCTAATTCCTGTCTAATTTCTACTAATTCCATTTCCTTCACCTCTATGTAATTGCTGTTACTTTCGTATGAAAACAAGGGAAACTCTCTCCACTTATGACGGAGAGAGTTTAATCCTTCTTAATTATACATTTTTGATGTAAAAGTTTGCAAAGTAGCCAAAGCTAGCGCCCTGTATTACTTCCCGATACCACAGCAGTTTTTATATTTTTTACCGCTACCACATTTACATAAATCGTTGCGGCCGACTTGGTCACCTTTTACAACTGGTTTTTTCTTCGCTTCTTCGCCATCACTAGATGGGTGAACAGCTTCACCTTGAACAACTTCTTGACGCTCTAAGTTTTGTTCAATTTCAGCTTTCATAATGTAACGAGAAATTTCCTCTTCAATAGAAGCAATCATTGACTCGAACATTGCGAATCCTTCCATTTGATACTCACGAAGTGGATCAATTTGACCGTAAGCACGTAAATGAATACCTTCACGAAGGTGATCCATCGCATCGATATGCTCTGTCCATTTCGTATCTACAACACGGAATACAACAACTTTTTCGAACTCACGCATTTGCTCTTCTGGCATAAGCTTTTCTTTCTCATTGTAACGCTCTATTAATTTCGCGATAATTGGTTCGCTCATTTCCTCTGGAGCAAGGCGACGTAATTCTTCTTCTTTCACATCTCCTTCTTGCAGAAGGTTTGTATTTAAGTAGTCAACAAGACCTTTAATGTTCCAATCTTCTTCAATTTCCTCTTGTGTATGAAGCGCAACCGCACGCGCTACTGTAGATTTCATCATACCTTCAATAATACCGCGTAAGTTCTCAGACTCCATTACCTCTTGACGCTGTTTGTAAATAACTTCACGTTGCTGACGAAGTACATCATCATATTGTAGTAACTGCTTACGTGCATCATAGTTATTTCCTTCTACACGTTTTTGCGCAGATTCTACTGCACGAGAAACCATTTTACTTTCGATTGGCTGAGAATCATCCATACCAAGGCGATCCATCATTGCTTTCATATTATCAGAACCGAAGCGGCGCATTAGTTCATCTTCCATTGATAAGTAGAACTGCGTAACACCTGGGTCCCCTTGACGACCAGCACGACCACGTAACTGATTATCAATACGACGACTTTCGTGACGCTCTGTACCGATAACTGCTAAACCAATATTTTTAATATCGTCTCCAAGCTTAATATCAGTACCACGCCCTGCCATGTTCGTCGCGATCGTTACAGCACCTTTCATACCAGCTTCTGCAATGATATCCGCTTCACGCGCATGGTTTTTCGCATTTAAGATGTTATGACGTACACCTTTACGCGTTAACATTTTTGAAATAAGCTCTGACGTTTCAATCGCCACTGTACCGACAAGAACAGGTTGCCCTTGTTTATGACGATTTACAATATCCTCAACAACAGCATTAAATTTACCTTCCATTGATTTGAAGATTAAATCCGCACGGTCATCACGAATAATCGGTTTGTTCGTTGGAATTACAATAACGTTCATATTGTAAATGTTACGGAATTCCTCTTCCTCTGTTTTCGCTGTACCAGTCATACCAGATAACTTTTCGTACATACGGAAGTAGTTCTGGAACGTAATTGTCGCAAGCGTCATACTTTCATTTTGAATTTCTACGCCTTCTTTTGCCTCGATAGCTTGGTGTAAACCTTCACTATAACGACGACCTTTCATAAGACGACCAGTAAATTGGTCTACAATTACGATTTCGCCTTCTTGTACAACATAATCTGTATCACGGTGCATTACAACGTGCGCACGAAGTGCTTGATTAATATGGTGAAGAAGCGCTACATGTTTTAAATCAAATAAGTTTTCAATATGGAAAGCTTTCTCCGCTTTCGTAATACCATCTTCTGTTAACATTACATTTTTCGTCTTCACATCAAATGAATAATCTTTTTCATTTTCTAACGTACGAACGAATGCATTTGCAAACATGTACAGCTCTGTTGATTTTTGAGCTTGTCCAGAAATAATAAGTGGCGTACGCGCTTCATCGACTAAGATAGAATCGACTTCATCGATAATAGCAAAGTGAAGCGGGCGTTGAACGCACTGCTCTTTATATAAAACCATGTTGTCACGTAAGTAATCGAATCCAAGCTCATTATTTGTGCTATACGTAATATCAGCAGCATAAGCCTCTTGTTTCTCTTCGCGAGACATACTGTTTAAATTAATTCCTACTGTTAAGCCTAGGAACTCATGAAGTTGTCCCATTTCGCTCGCATCACGTTGTGCTAAGTATTCATTGACTGTAACGACGTGAACACCTTTTCCTGTTAAAGCATTTAAATATACAGGTAATGTAGATGTTAACGTTTTACCTTCACCCGTTTTCATCTCAGAGATATTCCCTTCATGTAAGGCAATACCACCCATTAACTGTACGCCATACGGACGCATTCCAAGAACACGAGTCGCAGCTTCACGAACAACCGCAAAAGCTTCAGGTAGTAGATCATCTACTGTTTCACCTTTTGTTAGACGTTCTTTAAATTCAAGCGTCTTCCCTTTTAATTGTTCATCAGTTAGCGGCTTAATAGATGACTCTAATGCATCAATTTGCTCAACTGTTTTCTGCATACGTTTAATTTGGCGTTGATTTACATCAAACACCTTTTTTAAAATACCGATCATAGGAAATACGCTCCTCTTTTTATTAAAATAAAACTTCCGATTGTTTTTTCTTTTTCTCTATTACAATCAGTCGTTATAAAAATCAAATGTATGTTATGCCAATTTTTCTCCTAATTAAAAAAACTAAAATGTATATACCTAATGATAATTGTAACACTTGTCTTATAACTATGACAACAATCGGCCGAATGTCTCGTTCTAAATTAAGAAAACTTTTTTAAAAAAATCTATTTTCAGCAAAAAAAGCGCAGCCATTTCGGCTGCGCTTTTGAATTATTATTTAGTTTCGATTAAACCATATTTCCCATCTTTACGGCCATATACAACATTAGTTTCATTTGTATCAGCATTTGTGAAGACGAAGAAATTATGTCCTAGCATATCCATTTGTAGGATTGCTTCTTCAACGTCCATCGGTTTTAAATCGAATCGTTTTGTACGTACAAGCTCTAATTCATCCTCTTCTACCGCATCCAGAACAGCTACTGCTTCTGGAAGGATAAAGTTCGTTTTCATAGAACCTTTCTCACGTAACTTACGATTTACTTTTGTTTTATGTTTACGAATTTGTCGCTCTAGTTTATCAACTACTAAATCGATAGCAGCGTACATATCGCTATTAGTTTCTTCTGCACGAAGTAATAAATCAGTAAATGGAATTGTTACCTCGACACGTTGCTTGTCAGAGTATACTTTTAAATTAACTTTAATCTCTGGGAATGTATCAAAATAACGCTCTAACTTACTTAGTTTTTTCTCTACATATTCCTTTAATGCTGGAGTTACTTCAATATTTTCACCACGAATGTTGAATTTCATAGATGAATTCCTCCTTTCAAGCCTATGTACTATAATTTCGACACTGGCTTAAAAACTCCTTCTAACTTTTTTAAAAAAATTAGTGGAATTGCGATTTTTTTATCGTTTTTTGTTGAAATGAAAAGATGCATCGTTTCTATCTTTATTTTATCCTATTAACATCGTGAATAACGAATATAACTGTGGACAATTCGTTACAGAAAAGAAACAACTTTTTGACAACTCATTTTATAACAAAAACCCCTTGCAAAAAAAACAAGAGGTTCTACTACATATATATAACGTTGCCACAAACGCAGCTTTCTCTTCCCAAAAACAATATACCTACAGTTTTACAACATTAGCTGCTTGTGGTCCACGTGCTCCATCTACAATATCAAACTCAACTTGTTGCCCTTCTTCTAATGACTTATATCCATCTTGTTGAATAGCAGAAAAATGAACAAACACATCATCACCATCTTCACGCTCAATAAACCCAAATCCCTTTTCTGCATTAAACCATTTCACTCTTCCTTGCATGTTCATTCCATTCCCTTCACTCTAAAAATCAGGGCATTCGCCCCATAATTTGACTATAACGAATGACAACATACGAAGTCAAAGAAGACTTATCGCCTTTTTATTATCACTTTCGACAGTTACAGATCAACTTCTACAGAGCGTCAAACTAGAAACTTCCCTTGCTCCTCTATCATACAAAAGACTTCCAATTTGTCTCACTGTAATTCCTGTCGTATATACATCGTCAACAAGTAAAATGCGTTGACCATGAAACATCTCTTCTCTTTGAAAATAAAAAGGATTACTTCCCGAAAGTCTTTCTTTACGTGACTTCTTACTTTGCTTTTCTGTTTCCCTTCTTCTTAATGATAGATAAGAAATTTCGACAGGCAAACAAGCTGCTAATAACTCTGCTTGATTAAAACCACGTTCATATTCCCGTTCCCTACTAAGCGGAACAGGAATAACAGTTGAAACGTTCGTAAAATACTTTTGAAATAACTCCCGAAAAGATCGATAAAAAATACGAACTAATTCCGCATCACCTCGAAACTTAAACTGTGCTAATACTGCTTTCATCTCATCATCGTATACATATAAAGAACGATTTTTTAAAGGTCGATACTTCTCTTCCTTCATCCACCGTATACAATCCATACAAATATCATTCTTTTTAAATACAGTAGAGAGAAGTTCTAAAGGTCGCCCGCACTCCATGCAAATCTCTCCTATAATATAGGAAAGTTTCCGCTCACATCTATCACATACATATTTTTTATGAGACTTTACAAAGAAAGTGTACCAACTAACTGTTTCCAAAATATATTCATCACAAAGTAAACAATGCATTAATCAATTAATCCTTGTTCTTTCGCACTTTTGTTCATACTTTGAATATGTCTTTTCGCACGTACCATCGACTCTGTCTTACCGTAATGAAAATAAACAACCTCACCATACGGTTCTTCAAAACTACGACCTGCTCGGCCTGCAATTTGTACGAGCGCACTTTCTGAAAATATTTCTTCTTCAGCCCCTAACACAGCCACTTGTAAGTTCTTCACAGTTACCCCTCTTTCTAAAATTGTCGTTGTAACTAATAACGGAATGTCTCCCTTTCGAAATGCTTCCACTTTTTCTTTTCTCATCGGATCTTCTGCATGTACGCCATCGATTCTATGATCCAACCCTTTCAATAACAGGCCTATTTCTTCTATATATCGCACATGAGGAACAAATAAAAAAATAGGGTATTTTTTGTTTACGTACATTTTTAACCATTGTAGTAACACACGAGGAATTTTTTTATGATGGAGGCTTTTCTTCCAATTTCCGCACCAGCTAAATAGAGGAACTGGTAACGGATGACGATGGTATCGTCCAGAGACAATGATACCTTTTTGTTTCCCCGTTCTGAAATTGCGCTTCCACTTTTCATCAGGGGTTGCCGTTAAATAAATACGCGCTGCTTTCTCTTTCATCGCTTGCTGCACTGCATACTGTAACATTTGATCCGCATGATACGGGAAGGCATCAATCTCATCTACAATCATTACATGAAACGCTCTATAATAACGTAACAATTGATGCGTCGTTGCAACGACTAACGCTGCATCTTTTTCACGATCTACACTCCCTCCGTATAAAGCAGCTACATTTATACTTGGAAACACTTCTTGTAATCTCGGTACTAATTCCAGTACAACGTCCGTCCTTGGCGTTGCGATACACACTCTTTCTCCTTTTTGAAGTGCCTCTTCTATACCGTAAAATAACATTTCTGTTTTTCCAGCCCCGCACACAGCCCAAATAAAAAAAGATTCTTTTTGCTTAATAGCTTCTATAACACCTTGCGCCGCCAGCTCCTGACCAAGAGACAAACTCCCTTTCCACTGTAACGAATGTAATTCCCTTTCTCCTTTTCTTTCATGAATCCCGCGAACAAGTACAGCACATTCACTAACTCTCCCCATCGTTATACACTTCCGGCAATACGTACATACTTTACTGCACCTTTTACATAAAAATGATGCAAATAGCCGCTGCTCTATATTTCCGCAGCGCTGACATATATATTTAGAAGCCTTCTTTATTACGCCTTGTACACATATGACCTCTCCCTCCTTTTTCAAATCACTTAATTCTCTCCGTAAATCTGAAGGGAGTTCTTCTAATAGTAACTGCTTTCCAGCGAGCATCAGCAACCACCCCCAGCATTACTATAAACCTTTCTTATAATCTCGTAAAAACTCAAAAAAGCCGATAACCTACTTATAAAATAGTAAGCTATCGACTTTATACACATGTTTTATTCGATTATAAATCCTAGAATCTACCGTATCCTAAGAAATGTTTTTGGTTGTAGCTACTGCTTAAGCTAGAGTAAGCAATACCTTTATCACCAGCATGAATCATTTGGCCATTACCAACATAAATACCGATGTGAGATGGACCATTTTTATAAGTATTTTGGAAGAATACTAAGTCCCCTGGCTGTGGGCTACTTACTTTTGAAACTGAATGCCAGTAACCATTAACGTCTTGACGACCTACACCGAATACGTAAGAAATAAATCCACTACAGTCAAAACCACCGTTTGATGGAGATGCACTTCCCCAAACATATGGTAAACCTAAGTATTGTTGTGCTTTACCAATTACGCCAGGAGCCGGAGCTGGACCTGGTGTCGGTTCTGGTTTTTTATCTTCTTTTTTAGGTGCTTCTTTTTTAGGCTCTTCCTTTTTAGGCTCTTCTTTTTGAGCTTGTCCACCGTTGTTTGCTGGCGCTGCTGGCTGAGCAGGTGCCGCTTGTGCTGGTTGAGCTTGCGCATCTTTAGCAGCTTGCTCTGCTTGCTCTGCTTGTTTTTGTGCTGCAGCTTCTTGTGCAGCTTTTTCTTGCGCTTCTTGTTCAGCAATACGTTGTAATTGTAATGCTTGTTTTTCAAGATCTTTCAATTGACTTTCCGTACTTGTCATTGAAGTTACAACTGTATCCATTTTACCACTTAAATCGTTTACTGCTGTTGCTTTTTTCGCTTTTTCAGCGTCAAGTTCTTTCTTAGCAGTTTCAATTTGAGCTTGTGCTTCTTTTAATTCTTTTTGCTTCGTTTTTACTGTTTCAACATCTTTTTTCACATTCGCTTGATCTTCTTGTTGTGTTTTCATGATATCTTCGTCAGACTCAAGAATTTTAGAAACAGAAGTTAAACGATCAACTAAATCTGCAACGTTTTTAGAGTTTACAAGAACTTCTGTTACAACGTTCGTGTTTGGTTGCTCTTGAAGTGCAACTAAACGTTTTCTTAATAACTCTTCACGTTTTGCAATTTTCGTTTGTAATTCTGCAATATCTTTATTTTTCTTTTCGATTAATTGCTCAGTATCTGCAACTTTTTTCGTTGTTTCATCAAGTTTTGCAGCATTCTCTTGTACAGACTTATCTAAACCTTGAATTGTTTTGTTTAAGTCATTCATTTGTTTTTGTAATTCATCACGTTCTTGTTGTTGTTTATGTAAAGTGTCATTTTGTGTATTAATTTGTGATTTCACGTCAGAAATTTTATCTTCTGCAAATGCATTTGGTGTTAGCCCTGAAAACATTAACCCTGCAACTAATGCGCAAGATGCCATTTTTAGCTTTTTCATTTTATTTTTTACACCGCTTTCTTTTTTCTTTTTTCCGTATATAACCTATAAAATTTATACCATAATTCGGGATTTTTTTTGCTAATGTTACGCTTTTGTAAAACAAATGTAATATTATATGTAACTCTATCGCAAAATATGCATATTTTTGTATGTATGTGTAGAGTTTTAAAAGGTTTTTATAAGCAAAGAAAAAACGCAAGGTTTCCCTTACGTTTTATTAAATATACTAATACGGATGAAATCAAAACGTTATTTCATCCATTTCTCAGCCCAATTTTGGACTTCATCCATAACACTTTCTAACGCTTTTCCCTTGTCCGTTAAGCCGTACTCGATTCGAACTGGTACTTCTGGATAAACATTACGAACTACAATGCCTTCGCTTTCCAATTCCTTTAAACGCTCTGATAACATACGATCGCTCATATTCGGTATAATATCTGCGATTTCCCTAAAACGTTTTGACTCTTCCAGCAAAGATTTAATAATTAAGCCAGTCCACTTCTTACTAAGCAAAGTAAAAGCTGACTCAAACTTTGGACATAAACAAGAATTATGCTCCATATGTTTCACCTCTCTTCTATTATAATATAGTTTCTTGTAAAAAGTAAGTTATAAAACTTTCCTCATTATTTTATTTTACGTACATTTTACCATTTCCAAATATTAACTTGTCAACTGAACGTAAAATATCCGTAAAAAAACCCTCTTCCGAAAGAGAGCTTTTTATATCTTTATTACTTCGTATACCATCCAAGACCTAGTGCACCTTCACCTAAATGCGTTCCAATTACAGCACCGAAATAACCGGTACGAATTGTAACATGTGGATATTTTGCTTCTAATTCTTTCTTCCATTCATTCGCTTCCTCTTCACGTTGTGCATGAATGATAACTGCTTCCATAGGTACACCTTTACTCGCTTGCTCATCAAAAATTTCAATGATACGTTTTAACGCTTTTTTACGCGTACGAATCTTTTCAAACGGAATAATGATTTTGTCTCTAAAATATAAAACCGGCTTTACTTGTAACAGACTACCGATGAAAGCTTGCGCGCTATTTAATCGTCCTCCACGTTGTAAATGGTGTAAATCATCTACTACAAAATAAGCGTCCATCGTTTTCTTCATTTCATCAAAACGGGCGATAATCTCTTTTGGATCCTTTCCTTCGCTTGCTAGCCTTGCACCTTCACGCACATAGAATCCTTGCACTTCACAACTAATTTCAGAGTCGTACGTATATACATCGATACCCTCTACCATTTGACCAGCTGTCGTTGACGTTTGATATGTACCACTAATCCCACTTGAAAGATGAATGCTAATAACTGCATCATAATCCTTAGATAATTCTTCATATAGCTCAACAAACTTTCCGATTGCTGGTTGAGAAGTTTTCGGAAGTTCTTCTTGCTCACGTACTTTTACATAAAAATCATCTGCTGAAATTTCAGCTTCTTCTTGATAAGATTCCGTTCCAAACACAACGTTTAATGGAATCATATATATATTGAGTTCATCACGAATATGCTTCGGTATATATGCTGTACTATCAGTAACAATAGCTGTTTTCATTTTCGTACCTGCCTTATAAAAAAGTTTTTATTTCCTAATTTTACACGAAAACTAAAAATGGTGCATCCATACATGAAAATGCGGGTTTGAAATTATACTCATCATCTCGACAAATTACAACAAAAAGGTAAAATACTCACCAAAAATTTCAGCTTATTTATAAAAAATGTTTGAATATAAAAACGCCCGCTTTTAAAATGTAAAGTACTAGTCACTTTGATGGATAGGGGCGTATACAAGTGTTATTACAATATTTAACAATAAAAGACTACGGTGAACACGAAATTGTTATTCAAAAATCAAGATTCATTTGTTATGTTAGTCGTGCTACAACCGAAGAAGAAGCTCAAGAATTCATACAAAAAATCAAAAAACAAAACTGGAATGCAACACATAATTGTTCTGCGTATTTAATTGGCGAACAAGATCAAATCCAAAAAGCAAATGATGATGGGGAACCTAGTGGTACAGCTGGTGTACCTATGTTAGAGGTACTAAAAAAACGCGGTTTAAAAGATACCGTCGTTGTCGTTACCCGCTATTTTGGTGGCATCAAACTGGGCGCTGGTGGATTAATTCGTGCATATGGAAAATGTACAAGCGAAGGCATTAATCATGTCGGTGTTGTCGAGCGAAAGCTAATGCGTGTTATGCAGACCGAAATTGATTACACATTACTTGGCAAAATTGAAAATGAATTACGTAATTCAAAATATGCCATTAAAGATATACATTACCTCGAAAATGTCACATTTGATACGTATGTAGAAGAAGATGGAAAACAAACATTCACGGATTGGATGATTGAATTAACAAATGGGAAATGTACAATTACAGAAGGAGATATGTTGTACTTAGAACAAGATGTTATCTAAGAATAACTACTTTATCGCCTTTAAAGATTAATGTAGTGAATTACTTTCCTACAAATGAACTAAGGAGATTATATATGGAAGAACGTTATTATCATCTCCAAAATAGCAGAATAAAAAAGAAACGAAGAAGAAAGTTTTTCTACTTCCTTATTTTCTTATTTTTATTTGGTAGTGTAGGACTTTATATATTAAATTCCTACTCTTCTCTCATGGGGATGTATAGTGGTTTTACTCGTGAAAAGTCGGATTTGAGAACCGAAGATGTAGAAATTACAAAGGAGCCTTTTACACTCCTTATTATGGGGATAGAAGATTATGCAACAGACGGTCAAAACGGTCGTACAGATTCAATAATGTTTGCGACAGTCAATCCGAAAACGCAAAAAATTTCGCTTATGAGTATCCCTCGTGATAGTCGCGTTCCAATTGTCGGAAAGAATAAAGAGGACAAAATTAACGCTGCGCATGCTTACGGCGGAGAAGAAATGGCAATCAAAACTGTCGAAGGTTTTCTAAAAGTGCCTGTAGACCATTATCTTAAAATTGATTTCCAAGGCTTTAAAGGTATTGTTGATGCTGTTGGCGGTGTTACTGTTGATGTCCCCTTCGATTTTTGGGAGCGTTCAGACGTGGATTACTACAAAAAAATCGAATTTAAGCAAGGGCAACAAGAATTAAATGGTGAAGAAGCACTCGCTTACGTTCGTATGCGAAAGCAAGATCCGAATGGCGACTATGGTCGGGCCGCTAGACAAAGACAATTACTAGCTGCTGTTGCTCAAAAACTAAATTCTACCTCTACCGTATTTAAAATTAAAGATTTGACAGCAGTCGTTGGAAAATATATAAAAACTGACATTCCTATTTCAGATGGCCTTGCTCTTTACAATAAACTCTCTGGATTTGATCCTTCTACAATACAAACGTTCAAACTGGAAGGAGAAGATAAAAAAATAGGTGGTATTTATTACTTCCTTCCAGATCCAAACGGTGTTGAGGCAGTACGTAACGAAATTAAAAAAGAATTAGGAGAAAAGGTAAACACGCAAGAAAATACAACAACAAAAACCGAATCAAATCCTTCTTCAAATTCTAACTCTAACGAAAAAGCGAAGAAAGAAACGAATCAGGACAAAACACCAACTGATCCCCCTCCTTCTACGAATGCTCATGCAGAGTGGATTATGAGAAATCAGCAATAAAAAAAGGCCAAATCGCATGCGATTTGGCTTTTTTTTACTTATTAAAGTGTTTTAAAATTGCTTCTACAATACGCTCTGATGCACGGCCATCACCGTACGGGTTAGATGCTTTTGACATTTTATCATGAGCTTCTTTATCTGATAACAACTCATCAGCAAGACTAAAGATTGTCTCTTCGTCCGTTCCCGCTAATTTCAACGTACCTGCTTCAATACCTTCAGGGCGCTCTGTTGTATCACGAAGAACAAGAACCGGTACACCAAGTGACGGAGCTTCCTCTTGTACCCCACCAGAATCAGTTAACATTAAGTATGAACGAGCTGCAACATTGTGGAAATCAATTACATCTAACGGCTCAATTAAATGAATGCGGCCATGATCGCCTAAAATATCATTTGCAGTTTCACGAACAACAGGATTCATATGAACAGGATATACAACTTGTACGTCTTCATGCTTATCAACAAGACGCTTAATTGCACGGAACATATTACGCATTGGCTCTCCTAAGTTTTCACGACGGTGAGCTGTCATAAGTACAAGACGATCATTTCCAAGTTTCTCTAGTACAGGATGACTATATGTTTCTTTTACAGTCGTTTTTAGTGCGTCAATCGCTGTATTTCCTGTTATGAAAATGCGTGACTCATCTTTATTTTCTTTCTGTAAGTTCGTTGCCGATTTTGCTGTAGGTGAGAAATGAAGATCCGCCATTACGCCTGTTAATTGACGATTCATCTCTTCTGGGTATGGAGAATATTTATCCCATGTACGAAGTCCTGCCTCAACATGGCCTACTGGAATTTGATTATAGAAAGCAGCTAAGCTTGCGATAAACGTTGTCGTTGTATCACCATGTACAAGTACGATATCCGGCTTTGCTTCTTTCATTACTTTATCCAAACCTTCTAAACCACGCGTTGTAATATCAATTAAAGTTTGACGATCCTTCATAATATTCAAATCGAAATCTGGCGTAATTCCAAAGATACTTAATACTTGGTCTAACATTTGACGATGTTGCGCTGTTACAGTCACAATTGACTCAATTTTCTCTGGATGCTTTTGCAACTCTAATACAAGAGGTGCCATTTTAATTGCTTCTGGACGTGTCCCGAAAATTGTCATTACTTTTAAACGTTCAGTCATTTCATTGCCTCTTTTCTTTCACTAGTTACAAATCCTATTATGACATATAAGAATATACATGAATACATACCTTTTTAACGAATAACGGAAAAATCCCTCTTATAAATACTTTCTCTTCCAACAGAATAATAATCTATTCCTTGCTTCTTGACATCTTCATTAGTATAACAATTTCTTCCATCGAATAAAATAGGTTCTCTCATAAGTTGTACGTACTTTTCTAACGGATAAGTCCGGATAGCTTCCCATTCTGTCATGATAAAAGCCGCACTCGCTCCTCTAATCGATTCATCTATACATTCACTATATTGTATAGTCTCCCCAAAGATATTTTTCATATTTTGAATCGCCTTCGGGTCATATAGAACTATGTCCGCACCTAGATTTATTAACTCTTGTATCATAATAAGGGACGGTGCATCTCTTATATCATCTGTATTCGGTTTAAATGCCGCTCCCAGCACCGCAATCCGCTTCTTGTTCATATTTATTACTTTCTTCGCTTTCTCAATCAATAATAACTGTTGTTTATTATTCACTTCAATGACGGCTTTTAACAAGCGAAAATCATGTGCCACATTCCCTGCAATTTGCACAAGCGCTTTCGTATCTTTCGGAAAACACGATCCCCCGTAACCAATGCCCGCATTTAAAAAAGACGCTCCAATTCTTTTATCCATTCCCATCCCTTTTGCGACGTCTAATACATTTGCTCCTACCTTCTCACATATATTTGAAATTTCATTGATAAAACTAATTTTTGTCGCTAAAAAAGCATTCGATGCATATTTAATCATCTCTGCACTTTTTATATCTGTAACATATGTTTTTAAGTGTAATTCACTATATAAATTCTCCACTTTTCGTGCCGCTTCCTCATTATCGGCCCCAATTACAATACGATCTCCCTGAAAAAAATCGTAAATCCCTGAACCCTCCCGTAAAAATTCAGGATTCGATACAATATGTAATTCATGTCTGTTTTGTAATGTCTCCTCAATCCATCCCCTCATATCACCATTCGTCCCTACAGGAACAGTACTTTTTGTAACAACAATAATGTCTTTAGTCGCATATGTCCCAATATCAACACATGCGTTTTGAATATATGTTAAATCCGCTGTCCCATCTAATAACGATGGCGTTCCAACTGCAATAAATATAAATTCTGCATCTTTAAATGCTTCCTCTTTACTTGTTGTAAAAGTTAAACGATTATTCTCACACGCATCATGTATTAATTCATATAAGCCAGCTTCATAAATAGGCAGATCCCCTTGTTTTATCCGTTCAATTTTCTCATCATTTATATCAAAACATGTAACCGAATGTCCCAATACTGCCAATCCTACCCCAGTAATCAATCCAACATATCCGGTACCTATTATCGTAATTTTCATTTCCTTTTCGCACAGGAATATACAATAGAAAATATACGAATACATAGAATTCTCCCTGTGCATCCTCCTCTCACCTTAAAAATGAGAAAACTCTTTTACTTCTTTATTATATGAATTACTTTCTTCATTCTTTTTTAAGTTTTTGTAAAATTAGATATTCTTCATTAAACCAATAGGAATCTTACCGAAATTAAAGCTGCCTGTTCAGGCTGGATAAATTCCCACATTTTAACACGGAACTTACTCATTTCTACGTGTAACACTTATAATATTGAAATAAAAGTATTCGCTATTAAAGAAAAAGAGAAAATGTCATATTCCAAAGCCCAATACGGTTAACCTTCTTAAATGATTCAACATTCTGTATACAATTGTCATATATTCTATCTGCTTCCATTTACCGTAAAACGAAAAAAAGATTGAATTCTAATCTTTTTGTGATACCATATGTTATGAGCCTGCAAATAAACATCATAATTTTCAGATAAATATATTAAAAAAAATTACGTTAGACTATAAAAGGGTGGGGTATTAATGGACTCACAAGTGATTTATGCCATTTTGGCATCTTTCATCACTGTACTCGTCGTTACTCCTTTAGTTATTAAGTTAGCTTTTAAAATAGGAGCAACAGATAAGCCAAACGCACGTAAAGTGCACCAAAAGATTATGCCTCGTCTTGGCGGGTTAGCGATATTTATTGGTGTGGCTGTTGGATTTGTTGTCGGTGGCTTATACGAACAAAGAATGTTATCGATAACGCTAGGTGCGATTATCATTGTAATCATCGGTATTTTAGATGATATGTACGAGTTATCTGCGAAGGTAAAATTCGGTGGACAACTATTAGTTGCCATTATGATTGTAAAAAGTGGATTATTAGTGCAAGTATTATATATTCCAATCCTCGGGGATACTGAACTTGGATGGCTTGCTTACCCAATTACAGTATTTTGGATTGTAGGTATTACAAATGCAATCAACTTAATTGATGGCTTAGATGGATTATCTGCTGGTATTTCATCTATCGTACTTGCAACGCTAGCGTATATGGCCTTCACTAGCCCATGGGGCACTGGAACAGCTATCATTTTACCTCTAGCACTAATTGCACTTGCAAGTACACTTGGATTTTTATTCTACAACTTCCATCCGGCAAAAATTTTCATGGGAGATACAGGAGCGCTATTTTTAGGATACTGTATTTCTGTTATATCGTTACTTGGATTATACAAAAGTGTAACGTTATTCAGCTTTATCGTTCCAGTTATCATTTTAGGCGTACCTGTATTTGATACGACATTTGCAATTATCCGTCGTATCGTAAATAAAAAACCTATTTCAGCACCAGATAAATCGCATTTACATCACCGTTTACTTGCAATGGGCTTCTCTCATCGTAAAACGGTACTAATTATATACGCATTCGGTATTTTCTTTAGTGTAAATGCAATCATTTTCTCTAGTGCGACATTATGGTTATCCATTATTCTTCTTTTCATTTTAATCTTCTTTACAGAGATTATTGCTGAAGTAATCGGTCTTGTACATGAACGTTACAAACCACTTATTTCCTTTTATAAAAAAGTGAAAAAACGCGAAGACTAATTGTAGTATAGCCTTTACTATTATGAAATATTCAAATAGCATCCTCTTTCTTATAAGAGGATGCTATTTTTTATTCATTATTTTACATTTCCAAAATATAGCTTGTTTGAGAGTTCCACTATTGGAGAAAGATATACATAATAAGAAAAGGATTATATTTTCTTTTTTACATCTTGATTGTCAAACTGAGGGTGAATGTTATGATCAAGCGAGTATTTCAATACATTATTTTATTTTTAACGATTACTATGTACGCGTCACCTCATGCAGGAGCAACTACTATTCCCCCTGCTGAACATCATCCAAATACTGAGACTACTTCTTCTACAAAAAAAATCGCGTACTTAACATTTGATGACGGACCAAACAAATATACTACGCAAATTTTAAACATCTTAAAAGAAAAGAACGGAAAAGCAACTTTCTTTGTTATTGGTGGAAAAGTACCACATTATAAAAAGACAATGCAACGATTAATTAAAGATGGACACTATATTGGACTTCACAGTATGTCACATGATGTAAAACGTCTTTACACTGGTGATCCATCTGCTTTAATTACAGAAATGGAACAAACACAAAACATTGTCCAACAAGTTACAAAATTAAATACACATCTCGTTCGTGTCCCGTACGGTAGCATGCCTTACTTAAAGAAGAATTATCGTGATGCACTTGTATCAGCCCAGTATAAAATGTGGGATTGGACAATCGATACATACGACTGGAAAAGCTATGACAATCCTTCTGCCATACTAGAAAGAGTACGTAATCAGAGCGATGAACAAGTCGAAGTAATTTTAATGCATGATTCGAGTGTAACCGTACAAATATTGCCACAAGTAATTGATTACTTACAGTCACAAGGATACAAACTTCTTCCCTATAATCCATCTTCTCATCTCAAAGTAAACTTTTGGAAAGACACAAGATTGTAACAGCTTTAGTACCTATATACTAAAGCTGTTTTATTTTTCTCTTCCCACCCTTCCCATTTTTGTGTAAAATTTTAAATAGTGATGAAGTTTCGAGGTGAATAGAAATGAAACGAATAGATCTCATTTTTAACGCAATACAAGAAGGCAAGTATACAGAAGGTGTAACTGCATCAGAACTCGCTACCCTGTTGCAACTAGATCGCGCCAATGTAAGTAGCGACTTAAACAAACTTGTAAAAGATAAACGTTTATTAAAAACAAATACGCGTCCTGTTCGTTTTTATATAGAAACGAACGCTTTGTTGGAAACGCATTCAAAAGAAGTAACTTCATTAGATACATTTGCAATTGAAAATACGAGCCTTAAAATCGCAATTGAAAAAGCGAAAGCTTCTATTCTCTACCCTCCAAACGGTATGCATACTTTACTGCTCGGAGAAACGGGCGTCGGAAAATCTATGTTTGCTTCTTTAATGCACGAATATGCAATTGAAGTTGAACAGCTTCCTAAAAACGCACCATTTATCGTCTTTAACTGTGCTGATTATGCAAATAATCCACAGCTACTACTCGGGCAGTTATTTGGGATTAAAAAAGGAGCTTATACAGGGGCAAGTGATCAAAAAGGGTTAATTGAAAAAGCACATGAAGGAATTCTTTTCTTAGATGAAGTACATCGCCTTCCTCCAGAGGGACAAGAAATGCTTTTCACCTTTATTGACCGCGGAGTATATCGCCGCCTTGGAGAAACAGAAAACGAACGTAAAGCACAAGTATTAATCATTACTGCAACAACAGAAGAACCAAATTCATTTTTATTAAAAACATTTACAAGACGTATACCAATGACTGTCACATTGCCACCACTTCGTGAGCGTACACATAAAGAACGTTTTGCTTTACTACAACTATTTTTCACAAATGAAGCAATTCGCTTGCGAAAAGAAATTCACGTGAGTCCGAATGCAATGCGTGCTTTCGTCTTTTACAATTGTCCTAATAATATCGGTCAATTAAAAACGGATGTACAAATTGCCTGTGCGAAAGCCTATTCTGACTTCGTGACAAAGAAACGTGATTCTGTCTATGTTTCAAGTACAGACTTACCTTGGTATATGAAAGAAGGACTATTCATTGAAAGAAAGAGCCGTCACCTATACCAAATACCAAATGAAACATTTATATTTACAAGTGATGAAGGTTGGAGTAATCATAAAATAGAAAATGAAAAACAATCTTCTATTTACGATTATATTGATTATAAATATGAAGAACTTCAAGCGCGTGGTATTGAAGAGGAAGAATTAGAGTTACTAATAGAAAATGATATTCAAAGCTTTTTCGTACAATATTTTAACCAAATGTCAAAAAAGACAAGTCATGAAAATGTTTTTAAAATTGTGGATCGTAATATCGTTTCCGTTTGTGAAAGAATTGCAGAACTGGCTGAAAAACATTTATCCAAGACGTTTGATGAAAAAGTATTTCTCGCTTTAAGTTTACATGTACAGACAACTCTACAACGTTTACAAGCTGGAAAACAAATTCATCATCCACAATTAAATCAAATTCGTACGAAATATAAAGAAGCTTTTTCCGTAGCAATGCAATGCATTCAACTACTGGAGGACGAATTACAAATAACAATGCCTATTGATGAAGCAGGCTTTTTAACAATGTTCTTCGTTGTTGATCCAATTCCTGCCTCACAAACAGAAGTAAAAGTATTAATATTAGCGCACGGCAACGGCATAGCAACAGAAATGGCAAACGTCGCAAACGAACTGCTCGGCATTGATGAAGTAACCGGGATCGATATGCCGTTACATGAATCGCCGAAAGATTTCTTAGAGCGTGTGAAAGTGTATATGAAAACACTCCAAAATGTAAACGGGCTTCTCTTACTCGTTGATATGGGATCACTCGCTTACATTGGTGATATATTAGAAACTGAATTCAAAATCCCGGTACGTGTTCTTTCCATGACGAGCACTCCACATGCACTAGAAGCTGCTCGAAAGGCTCAGCTTGGCTACTCGTTAGATGCATTATATGAAACAGTGAAGAACTTAACACCGTTTTACTTAAACGTACAAGAAGAAAAGAAAAAGCCGCTATCACCAATGAAATCTGTTATTTTGACAGCTTGTTTAACTGGGGAAGGCAGTGCTTTAGCTATTCAAAAAATGTTGGAGAACTATTTGCGATTTGACAAAGACTTAATTGAAATTATTCCGATTAGTATCGTCCATGAAAAAGATTTAACAAAAATGATTGAGAACATAAAAAAAGAGCGGAATATCATTTGTATTGTTACGAATTTTGATGTGCAAGTGCCATGCTTAACTTATCACTTCCAAGACATTGTAAACTACACAGCAATTCAGCCAATTCAAGAATTAATTACGTATGAAGAAACATATGCAAAAATGGCTGATATTCTTGAACAACAAATGCAGCGTAACGACGGAGCACTACTTATCAAAACAATTCGTTACGCATTAAATACAATTCAAGAATTAATTTCCTTACAGCTAACTCCTGATAGTTTAATGGGTGTTATTCTGCATATGAGCTGTATGGTTGACCGTCTTCAAAAAGGAGAAAGCCTCCTCCCTCATCCGGATAAAGAGAAACGAAGACAAGATGAATACTGGATGTATATGAAAGTAAAAAAAGCATTGCAGCCAATTGAAAATACATTTGAAATACAAATACCTGATGACGAAGTGTTTTATGTAATGGACTTCTTCATTAAGAATCAGCCTATAAAAAATTAGTCGCGGCAGTTTTTTAGTATATTGATCTTAACTCAGATTTTATCAGCGATTTTCAGGATATATCAGCGCAACTCGGGTTTTATCAGCGATTTTCAAAATATATCAGCGCAACTCGAGTTTTATCAGCGATTTTTCTAATATATCGATTTACCGTCAATAATCGCTAAAATTCGCACCTTATAGCAGAAAAGGCTGTTCAATATGAACAGCCTTTTTTCTACTTCTTTACTTTCCTGATTCTCCCCCTGATTTCACCCTTCTTATTGGACTTCGTATAAACATTTACATATACATTCGCCTGAATGATTTCTTGAAGTAAGCTATCAAACGCTCGCCCCTGTAAAGGCCCTTCAAACTCCTCCACATTGACTACACCAGTCACGACTCCTTCATTTACACTAATACCTTGCTTTAGCGGACCCAATAAACTTAAAACAATTGGACCAATTTGATCTGATTTCCCTAGATGAATTTGGCATGATGTAACTTTTTCGATGTTTTTCAATATGACCCGATATTGCAACTTCTTTAAATCCTCACTAAATATAAACTCTGCTACGCCATAAGCTTCTGTATTTACAGGAGGTATTTCCCTCTTACCTGTTAACCTCGCAAAGAAATGTGTTGTCATACGGGCATTCTCCTTATATAAATTTCCCAGCACTACTTCTACTACTTTATGGTTTATACATAATCATTTATGACTTTTTCCACTTCTAATTTCAATGTAAAGTTTCACAAAATCTTTACATTAGAATCGTTCCTTTTACTTTACTATCTCTTGTATAATGCACTTAGAAAAACATTCTAGGAGGGCATTTTGAAAAACAACAAATACACTATTCACACATTATTAGAGATTTTTCTCGTTTCATTTAAATTAGGACTTACTTCATTTGGTGGTCCTGTCGCCCATCTTGGGTATTTCCACCACGAATATGTGAAAAAAAGAAAATGGATGGATGAACGGAGCTATGGAGATTTAGTAGCACTAAGTCAATTCCTTCCTGGTCCTGCTAGCAGCCAAGTCGGTATGGGGGTTGGATTATTAAGGGGCGGCCTATTAGGAGCTATTATTTCATGGATTGGATTCACACTACCGTCTGTGCTCGTTTTAGTTTTCTTCGCCTCATTCCTTAATCAGCTCGATCTTGGAAGTGCGGGCTGGATTCATGGACTAAAACTTGTAGCAGTCGCTATTGTCGCTCATGCAATATGGGGAATGGCGCAAAAATTAACGCCAGACCGAAATCGTGCGACGATTGCTATTGTAACTGCCGCAATCGCCTTATTATGGCCAAGTAGCTGGATACAAGTCACTCTCATTATCATATCTGGCTGTATCGGCTGGTTTTTATATCGCAACCAACCAATTAGCCAATCTCAAAGTATAAAAGTGCCTATTTCAAAAAAAATAGCAGTTTCGTGTCTCGTCTTATTCTTCGGACTATTACTACTGCTACCAATTTTAAGACCGTTCTCTTATTACATCGCCTTATTCGATAGTTTCTATCGCTCTGGCGCACTTGTATTTGGAGGCGGACACGTCGTGCTACCTCTTCTTGAAGGTGAATTCGTACAAAACGGAATGATGACAAAAGAACAGTTTCTAGCTGGATACGGATTAACACAAGCAATGCCAGGACCACTGTTTACATTCGCTTCTTATATAGGAGCAGTGTTAAACGGAACGCTTGGAGCAATACTCGCAACAATTGCGATTTTTCTTCCTGCTTTCTTACTCATTATTGGTGTTTTACCATTTTGGGACAGTGTAAGAAGAATATCTTTCATACAAGGCGCACTACTTGGAGTCAATGCGGCCGTTGTCGGTATTTTATTAGCAGCTTTTTATGATCCGATTTGGACAAGCACGATTATGAACGCTGTAGATTTTGTTTTTGCATCTCTTCTATTTTGCTTGCTCGCTTTTTGGAAAACACCACCTTGGGTTATCGTTATACTTGGAGCCTTTGGCGGATATATTCTATCCATTTTGTAAATAAAAAAAGACGGCATAATGTAGCCGTCTTTTTTCTATTAAAACTTTACAAGCTCTATTCCTTCAGGCAACTCACTCTCTGTTAAAATACGCAATTCTTTTACACGATCCATTACGTAAGAAGAACGTTTCACAAGTTCTGGATCAATATACGCTGGATGAACCATAATTTCTACCGTTTGTTCACCTTGTACTCTTTCTTTTAACTTCACAAAATAATCTTCCGTCACACCATCCGCATAAAAGTCACTATAAAACACATCAGAAAATGGACGCACTGCTCGCTCTTCTTCACAACGACGAATTGGAACATTATATGTAGCAGCTAATCTTTCCAGAACATCGTGCAAGATCGGTAATCCATGCACGTGATGATGACTATCTAAATGAGTTGGTTTTAATCCGTAAGATAAGAATTTCTCAATTTGAGCAGTCCACTCTCTCTCAACTTCCTCTGGATTTACCTTCCCTTCCCATACGACGCTTTGTTTATGAAACAATCCATCGCTACTTACAAGTGATGGTACATCTCCAAGAAGCGGTTTCCCTGCCGTTAATACGAGATGTACTCCTACCCCTAACGTTTTATACTCTTTTGCTAAGTGTACCGCATGCTCTGTCCCTGGCATATTCATCATCATCGTCGTTGAATTTACAAGTCCATTTATATGTCCATCAATAATGCCATAATTTGTACCTTCTGTAAGACCGAAATCATCTGCATTTACAATTAATTTAATCATCGTAATACCTCCTAATAGAATAAAAAAAGCGGGCTAAATAGCGCCGCTTTTATTTCTCTACCTTTTTGAAGAACTGCGGAAGATATTCTTTATGCGCTTCCAACATTTCATCTAAAATTTGTTTTGCAACTTTATCTGATGGTACAAGTGGATTAATTGTCATAGCAAGCAGCGCTTTATGATAATCCCCTGTAACAGCAGCTTCAATTGTTGTGCGCTCAAATGATTTAATTTGTTGTACTAAACCGCGAACTGGTACCGGAAGATCTCCAACTGCAATTGGTTTTGGACCTTCTTTCGTAATAATACAGTTCACTTCAACAGCAGAATCATGTGGTAAGCTTGCAATTGTTCCGTTGTTTCGTGTATTAACAGGCTGGATATCACCTTTATTATTGTAAATAGACGTAATTAAGCTACATGCTGCGTCACTATAATAAGCGCCTCCACGTTTTTCTAATTGTGGTGGTTTAATATCTAAGTTCGGGTCTTTATATAACTCGAATAAATCATCTTCTAATTGTTTTACTACTTCTGCACGTGTACCTTTTTCAACCGAAGCTTCTTTCTCTTCTTCTAACATTTCACGTGTTTTGTAGTAGTAACGATGGTATGGACATGGAATTGCACGAAGGCCACGAATAAAGTCTGGTTCCCAGTTAAGCGCTGCGATATTTTCCATCGTAATTTGCTTTTCTGGATCTGTTACAAGCTCTAACACACGATCCATTACACTTACGCCATCTAAATATACGTCTAGTCCGTATACCATATGGTTTAAACCTGCGAAGTCAACGTGTACACGACTCGCATCTACTTCAAGTAATTTTGCAAGACCCATACGAATTCCGATTGGAACGTTACATAGACCAACTACTCTTTGAATATTTGTATAACGAAGAACAGCTTCTGTTACCATACCAGCTGGGTTTGCAAAGTTAATTAACCATGCATTTGGACAAAGCTCCTCCATATCCTTACAAATATCTAAAATGACAGGAATCGTTCTCAACGCTTTGAATAAACCACCAGGACCATTCGTTTCCTGACCGATTACATCATATTTTAATGGGATTGCTTCATCTTTTGCACGTGCTTCTAATAAACCAACGCGAAGTTGTGTTGTTACGAAGTCAGCATCCTTTAATGCCTCGCGGCGATCAAGCGTTAAATGTACCTCGATTGGTAAACCAGATTTTTTCACCATACGTTTCGCTAAGTTACCAACGACTTCTAACTTCTCTTTTCCTGCCTCAATATCTACTAACCAAATTTCACGAACAGGAAGCTCATCATAACGTTTAATAAATCCTTCAATTAACTCTGGTGTATAGCTAGATCCACCGCCGATTGTAGCAATTTTAATTCCAGTCATGCTTTATTCCCCTTTCGCTTCTAATTTTTTATAAAGATCGATAAACTCTGCCGCTAATTCTTTTACTGTAATCGCATTCATTAAATGATCTTGTGCGTGAATTAAAAGAACACTAATCTCTGTTTTTTCTCCTCTTGCTTCTGATTGTATGAGCTCTGTTTGGAAATGATGCGCTTCATTGATCGCTTCTTTCGCCTTTATCATCGCTTCATCAGCCTCTGCCATTTTCCCCTGTTTGGCAAATTGAAGTGCCTCCATTGCAAAGCTTCGTGCATTACCACTATTTAAAATCAATTGGAATGGAATTTGTTCTGCTGTAGTCATCATAATTACCGCCCTCTCTATAAGGTTCAACCGATTAAAATACCCCTTCAGTTTGAACATGTCTATTAAATTATTATTTTATGAATGATAGTTTGGTGTTCTTGTAGATGAGTCTCATCTTTTGAACATGATATAAAGGTAATTGTTCTCACAGATCATGTTGTCTGTGAGAACAATTATTATGTTACATAGGTACAGAGTTGTTATTTCCTTGTGCTGCTTTCTCAGTACGGATAACTGAACGATCGCATGCGACAACGAATGGGAAGTAAATCGCCATTGCAACAACAAAGTTGAATAATTGTAAAATCGCACCAGAAGGATGTAAACCTGTTACAAGATACCCACTAATAATTGGTGGAACGTTCCATGGAACCATCGCTACTGTTTTTGGTACCCATCCTAAGTAAATTGCTGTATAAGATGTAATAACTAACACAACAGGTGTTAATACGAACGGGATGAATAAAATTGGATTTAATACGATTGGTGTACCAAAGATTACTGGTTCGTTAATGTTAAATGCACCAGGTCCAATTGATAGACGAGATACACCGCGTAATTGTGCACTTTTCGCTACAATTAATACAACCACTAAGAACGCTAATGTTGCGCCAGAACCACCAAGATATACGAAAGTATCGAAGAATGGTTTTGTAATAATGTTTGGAACATCAAATGCAGATGTACCATCTTGGAATAACTTAATATTTTTCTCTAACGCCGGTAAATAAAGTGGCTCAATAATACCACCAACAATATTTGGACCATGTAAACCGAAGAACCAAAGTACATGTACTAATAACGCAATAAAGATTGCACTTGGTAACGTACCCGCTAAACCTTGTAATGGAACTTGTAATGTATTAAAGATATACTCATGAACACTTGTACCTGCTAGTTTTACTGCTAATTGAATACTTGCAATACCTGTTAAAATCACAAATGCTGGAACTAAAGCAGCGAAAGATTTCATTACTGCTGGTGGTACACCGTCAGGCATTTTAATTGTAATGTTTCTTTGAACAAAGAAGCGGAATATCTCCGTTACGAGTATGGAGACAATAAGTGAAACGAACAAACCCTGTGCGCCTGTCCAAAGCATATTTATTCCAGCTTCTTTTGGTGTTGTTGGTGTAAGAATAATTAATGCACCAAACGAAATAATACCTGCTGACAATCCATCAACACCGTAAGATTTTGCTAAGTTATAACTTATGGTAACCGCCACCATCAGAGCTAATACCCCGAAGGACCCTGTCCACATACCAGCACCAATTTGTGTCCAAGTTTCACCGAATAAATCTTTCATAAAACCTTGGAATGCTGGAATTGGTAAACCATTAACTAGTACTGCCATCGAACCAACTAAAATAAGTGGCATAACTGCAATAAATCCATCTCGGATCGCAGCTAAGTGACGTTGCGATCCGATTTTACCAGCAATCGGAACCATGTACTTCTCCATAAATGCAATAAACTTTTGCATTTTACTTCCCCCCTAATTATTTTTTAAGTGTTAATGCGTGATCTAAAACTGCTTCTCCATTCATCATGCCGTAGTGCATTGGATTGATAACGTCGATTCCAACGTTCTTCTCATCAGCAAGCGTTTTCATTGAAGAAAGCATGTAACGAACTTGTGGTCCTAATAATAATACGTCTGCTTGATCGATATTTGTTTTTACTGCATCCCCAGATACAGCCCAAATCTTTCCTTCTAGACCGCGAGCTTTTGCAGCCGCCTCCATTTTTGTAACTAGTAAACTTGTAGACATCCCTGCTGAGCAACATAATAAAATATTCATTTGAAAATCCCCCTTGTGTAGTATAAAAATTTTATGTTTTATTTATTTTTCTTTACGCTATTTATTAATGCAATTAGCGTGCCAACTTTTTAAAATCACTAAAATCAGCACTTTTTCGACTATTTTCTTTGTGTGTTAACGCTTTCAATTAGTGTGTCACTCAAAAAACACACAGTGTGTTATAAAACAACACGCTTTTAACACATAACTGTATGAAAATAGATTAGTGTTTAGTTGTCTAGTTGTGTTTAAAATAAAAAAACACTAAAAAAATTTTTTTAGCGTGAAAATCTATTAAAAAAAACTCCTCTATCTATTGTCCAAGCAAAATCTACTAGATTACATAGAATAGAATAGAATAAAATAACACAATTCGAAAGGGGATTCCTATGCCAAAACATAGAAAACAAAGCAAAATAAAGATTTATAGAATAACAAGCTATAAAAAAGACAAGCGTTCTGAATTAGACTCTAACAAATTTGAACTAGAACAGCAGGCGGTAGAAAATAAGCAGGACAAGCAGGGCAAACAAGATAATCAAGTACAATCGGAAAATGTAGTCATAGTACCCACAGATTCACACAACTTAGATATATGGGATGAAATTTCTCTAAAGGAAATACAAGCTGGTGAACATACAAATTTATTTGCGGAACAAAGTAATTATCAAAATATTAATTTGTTGCAAGTTAGCGATATCCGTTTATATTTGGACAAGCAACTACAATTCAGTTCCGTCGATGAGCAAATTTATCATGAAGCACTTGTGCATCCAATTATGTCAAAAGTAATTGATCCAAAACGTGTTCTCATATTAGGCGGTGGCGATGGCCTTGCCCTGCGAGAAGTTTTAAAATATGAAACTGTACTACATGTAGACCTTGTTGACTTAGATGGATCGATGATTGATATGGCTCGTAATGTTCCTGAATTAGTTTCTTTAAACAAAAGTGCATTTTTTGATAATCGTGTAAATACACACGTATGTGATGCAAAAGAATTTTTAAGCTCTCCTTCCTCTTTATACGATGTAATCATTATTGATTTTCCAGATCCAGCGACAGAGTTGTTAAGTACTTTATATACAAGCGAACTTTTTGCTCGTATAGCTACATTTTTAACAGAAGACGGCGCGTTCGTCTGCCAATCTAATTCACCTGCTGATGCACCTCTAGTATATTGGAGTATCGGTAAAACAATTGAACATGCGGGATTAACTGTGAAAAGTTATCATACAATCGTTCCTTCTTTCGGAACTGACTGGGGATTTCATATCGCTGCTAATTCTGTCTATGTACTCGATCAAATTGAGCAATTATACGTAGTACCAACTCCTCGAACATTACCTTCCCTTCTTTTTCCTTTATTTCAATTTAGAGAAGAACATTTAGAACAACGTAATCTCGCTCTTCTAAACTCAGAATCGAACCTTATCCTGCATCAATGTTATAAACAGGAAATGGAGTTTTGACGATATCACAGGAAGGAGTGCTACCTTATGGAATATTCTACTTTCGGTAAGCATATAATAGTAGATTTGTGGGGAGTGGATTTTTCCCTATTAGATGATATGTACTTTTTAGAACATCATTTAATTCACGCTGCCGATCTCTCGGGTGCCCATGTTTTAAACGTAAGTACAAAAGAATTTGATCCGCATGGCGTTACTGTTTTAGTTTTACTATCAGAAAGCCACCTCTCTATTCACACTTATCCAGAAAAAAACTTTGCTGCCATTGATTGTTATACGTGCGGTACAACCGTTGAACCGCAAATAGCGATTGATTATATCGTAAGTATATTGAAACCAAATGAGATGCATATAAGAAGATTAATTCGTGGTATAGGAGAGATTATTACTACCGATTAAATATCATTCTTACTCATTTGTAAAAAGGAGGATTGTAAATACCATCAGTGGAACGAACACTCCACTGATGGTACAGACACATACATAAAAAAACCTTGCATACGCAAGGTTCATTCAGTCACTGACATCTTCCTATATAATTCTACAAATTCACTCGCTAATTCCTTCACCGTAATCGCATTCATTAAATGATCTTGCGCATGCACCATCAGAAGAGTTACTTCAGTTTTTTCACCACCAGCTTCTTTCTGTATGAGATCCGTTTGTACACGGTGCGCCTCTTTTAATTCCTCTAACGCTTCTTGTAATTTCGCTTCTGCTTCTGTAAACTCCCCACGCTTCGCGCAATCAATTGCTTCCATTGAACAACTTCTCGCATTTCCCCCATGCAAAATCAAATGAAAAGCTTTCGTCTCTATCGTATCCATTTTCCTTCTTTACTCCCCCTTTTCTTCCGCTACTTTTTGTTTATCCCATATTTTTAAGAACGGTAAATAAATGAAGAATGCAAGCGCAAAGTTAACAAGTTGTAAAACAACGCCTGAAATTTTCCCGCCCGATCCTAAATATCCACTAAAAAGAATAGGTGTCGTCCAAGGTACAGCAGCTCCACTCGGGCGAGCAACTAATCCCCATTCCATTGCAAAGTAAGAAACGATTGTTAACACAACCGGAACTAATATAAATGGAATTAATAAAATTGGGTTCATTACAATCGGCATACCAAAAGTTACCATCTCATTAATGTTAAATATACCAGGTGCAATTGACAATCTCCCTAAACTTTTTAATTGCTGACTTCGTGCAAACAATAACATTCCGACAACTAAAGCAAGTGTTGCACCAGAGCCGCCCATATAAATCCATAAATCAAAAAACTGTGCGGTAATTGTATTCGGTACATCTTGCCCTGCTTGGAAAGCAACTCGGTTTTGATCCATTAATGATAACCAAACAGGACTCATTACACCACCAACAATAGTAGCACCATGAATTCCACACGACCAAAGAACGTGAACGAGAATAACTGCTATTATTGCGCCCCAAAGACTAGCACCAAGTATACTAAGTGGTTCCTGTAAAATTTGCCCTACAATATTATGGATACTGCCAAAAGAAGTATTTTCTATAATTAAACGTACAATCCAAATAACCGTTACAACAATAAATCCTGGAACAAGTGCTGCAAATGAACGTGTCACGGCTGGTGGAACTGTTTCTGGCATCTTTATAATTATCTTTTTTTGTACAATAAACCGATAAAGTTCAGTAGATATAAGTGCAATAATCATTGCTACAAACAACCCTTGGCTTCCCATTAATGCAGCTGGGATAGCACCTTCTACAAGTACACTCTCTTTTGTACTTGGTATAATATATGCAACTTGAAATGGCGTCGCAAGTAAAAACGTCACAAGGGACAATGCTCCGGATGCTAAAGCATCCACTTTATAATATTCCCCAAGCCTGTAAGCGATTCCAAAAACAGCTATTAAAGCCATTATATTAAAAGTCGCACTAACTGGATACCCTAAAGCCCTCTGCCAATTCTCCCCAAACAAACCTGCCATAAAATCATTATAACCTGGTATTGGTAATGCACTAATAATAAGGAAAAATGATCCAATGATTAAAAAAGGCATCGTTAAAATAATTCCATCTCGAATTGCTTGCAAATGCCTCTGCTCTGCAACCTTCCCTGCTACTGGCATTACATATTTCTCTAAAAACTGTATCATCTATCCCACTCTCCTCATGGTTTCATTGACAACGCTGCTTGCAAGATAGCTTCCCCATTACAAAGTCCGTAATGGACGGATTGAATGACATCAACAGGTACTCCTTTCCCCTTACATAATTCTTTCATTTTCGGTAATAAATAACGTACTTGTGGCCCAAGTAGCAGTACATCCGCTTCATCAATGTGGCTATTTACTTCAGAACCTGATACAGCCCAAATCTTTACCTCTATTCCTCTTGCCTCTGCTGCTTTCTCCATTTTTGTAACAATCAAGCTGGAAGACATTCCCGCTGCACAGCAAAGCAAAATATTCATCCCGCTTCCCTCCCCTTTTTCTAAACCTAAGTTATGGTGCATCCCTTACCACCACTAGGTTACAAATATATATGTCTAGATTTCCTGCTGTATGCCGAGCTTAAAAACAAAAATTTCTCGGTTTTCACGCTATTCCATCTATCAGTATTCTCCTAGTAAAGAGGGCTCTAACTCGCTATAATAATTCAGTATGATTTTTTATGATTGATAGGAGGGTATATTTATGAAGGCATATCGCTTTCCACTTATTTTATTATCTTCTATCCTAATTGGTGGTTTCATTGGTTATTTCATGGGTGCCGATGCCGTTGCTTTAAAGCCGCTTGGTGACATTTTCTTAAACTTAATGTTTACGATTGTTGTACCGTTAGTGTTCTTTAGCATCGCGTCATCTATTGCTAATATGGATGGATTAAAACGTTTCGGTAAAATTATGTCTAGTATGGCTGGGACTTTCTTATTTACAAGTATTTTAGCTGCTATTTTTATGATTATTGTCGTGAAAGTATTCCCGCCAGCACAAGGTGTTGTATTAGAATTAACACAACCTGACAAAGCTGAAAAAGCGGTTAGCGTTGCAGATCAAATTGTTGGTATTCTAACAGTATCTGACTTCTCGAAGTTACTATCTCGTGAAAATATGTTAGCTCTTATTTTCTTCTCTATTTTAATGGGGATTGCAACTTCAGCAGTTGGTGAAAAAGGAAAACCATTCGCTACATTCTTACAAGCTGGTGCAGAAATTTCAATGAAAGTTGTATCTTTCATTATGTACTACGCTCCAATTGGACTTGCTGCTTACTTCGCAGCATTAGTTGGTGAATTCGGACCACAACTTCTTGGAACTTACTTCCGAGCAGCAATGGTATACTATCCAGCGTCTCTCATTTACTTCTTTGTATTCTTTACGTTCTATGCATACCTTGCAGGTCGCAAGCAAGGTGTACAAGTATTTTGGAAGAACATGGTCTCTCCTACAGTTACATCACTAGCAACTTGTAGTAGTGCTGCTAGTATTCCAGCGAACTTAGAAGCAACGAAGAAAATGGGTATCTCTTCTGATGTTCGTGAAACAGTTGTCCTTCTTGGATCTACACTTCATAAAGACGGATCTGTTTTAGGCGGCGTATTAAAAATTGCTTTCTTATTCGGTATTTTCAACATGGAATTCGAAGGACCGAAAACATTAGCAATCGCACTTGTTGTTTCTCTATTAGTAGGAACAGTAATGGGCGCTATTCCAGGCGGCGGTATGATTGGTGAAATGTTAATCGTTTCTCTATACGGATTCCCGCCAGAAGCATTACCAATTATTGCAGCAATTAGTACAATCATTGATCCTCCTGCAACAATGTTAAACGTAACAGCAGATAACGCTTGTGCCGTAATGACAGCTCGCCTTGTAGAAGGTAAGAACTGGATCAAAAACAAATTTGCTTAATAGATAGAAAGAGGATGCTCCTAACGAGCATCCTCTTTTTTTGATGTTAAGCCACTCCGCCACAAATTTGTTAAAATTTTCACAAATATTCCACATCCATTATCCATTCTCCGTACTATAATCATGTATGGAAAAGGAGATGGAAATAATGACTCAAAGCGCACCAGAATTTAAAGTTTTGCAAAGCATTGCATTCCTTGCTGTCGTTTTGCAAAGTTCGTTATTATATACAATGAATCAAGGAAATGTCTTACTTGAGCAATCTCTCATTATGGGCATGCTATTTAACCTTGCAAAATTTTCGGCACCTGCATTCATATTTATCGTTGGATTTCATTTAATTCGTCACTATACAAAGCAATTAGTATACAAAGAATATATTTCTGAAAAAGCCGCACATTTACTCATTCCTTATTTCTTCTGGTCTATTCTTTACTTATTAACAACAAACGATATAATCACATTACAAGGCGGAATAAAAAGTGTATTACTCGGAACGGCTGCACCTCACCTTTGGTACGTAATTATGATGTTCCAAATTCACTTATTGTTCCCTTTGCTGTGCACACTATTTTATTGGTTTCAAAAACGAACAGAAAATAAAAAAGACATATATAAATATATGACCGTCTTTGCTTCTCTATATTTCCTCTTAATGTGGTATTCTTCGCACTACATTTTTAATGGAGAGAAATTGACTAGCTCAACCATTTTACATTATACAGATCGTTCCTTCTTCTTCTACTCGTTCTATTTCGTCATGGGAGGAATCGCTGCTGTAGCACTAAAAACATGGCGGCTATTCGTCATGAAACATATCCCGCTTATCACAATCTTATTTTTCATCTTATTTTTATTCATCAATTATGAGTTATTTAGTTTTTACGGCGCAAACTCTATTCATTTAACCGTTTCGACTTATTTAAAACCGTCTATGTTTTTATATATCGTATGCGAAATCATTATACTTTACGTGCTTTCTATTACAATCGTACAGCGACGCGGTTTCTTATATAAAGCTTTACGGTTTATCGGAAATTACACATATGGTGCTTATTTAGCTCACTTTTTCTTCTTGCAACTATGTACAAAGTTTCTTTCTTTATTCACAATGCAAGAAAACACAATATTATATAGCTTATTATTATTTACAATAACGGCCACAATCTCGATTTCAGCAATGGTCATTTGCAGTACACTACCATTTCATACGTGGATTACAGGACCGTCTCCTAGGGCAAATGTGAGATGGGCGAAGATCGTACTTCGGAAAAATCACGAAAAAGTATGCAAACCATATCTTTGATATAATAGAATTCCATACAAGAAAAGAAAGTAGGATACACCTATGATTAATCAAATTGGACAAATTATGTTATATGTAAATAATCAAGATAAAGCCGTACAATTTTGGACTGAGACAGTAGGGTTCCAAATTATTGCAGAAGAAAATAATGGACAAGGATTTCGCTGGATTGAAATTGCGCCAGCAAAAGAAGCAGGAACAAGCATCGTCCTTCACGATAAAGCGTTAATTGCAAAGATGCAACCTGAATTAAACTTAGGTACTCCTTCACTTATGTTCTTCTCTAACAACTTAGATCAACTATATAAAGATCTTTCTGAGAAAAACGTTACTGTTGGACAAGTTGTAGATTTACCTACTGGCAGAGCTTTTAACTTTGCTGATAATGAAAACAATTACTTTGCGGTAATGGAACGCAAATAAAAAAGAAGCTATCCGAAAAAACCGGATAGCTTCTTTCATTTTAAGAAACTTTTTCTACATTCGTTTCCCTATGTTGTATATGGCTCGTGATCCAAGCAATTCCACCAGCAACAACGAGATAGCATAACAATATTAAAATTTGCATTTGTAATTGCGACCAATCTCCTAAAGAAATCACATCTTGTAGTCCTCTAAGAGAATGAGACATTGGGAGAAATTGTCCAATTTTGCTAAGAACAGCTATATTTAATTCTCCTGGGAAAGTACCCCCGCTCGTCGCTAACTGCAGGACAAGAAGCGTTACCGCTAAGAACTTTCCAACAAGACCAAATACTGTTACTAACATAAGAATAAACGTCATAAACGTAAAGGAAATAACGATACTTGATAAAACAAAGAGTGGCACACTTGCAACTTCTAATTTCATAACTCCTAGCACAACTATATCTACAAGCAATGCTTGAATAAGTCCAATTACATATACCAATCCTAATTTATTAATAAAATGTACTGTTCCACTTACTTTCATATTTTGTCTACGGCCAAGCGGTAAAATATTCGACGCCATAATTCCGCCAACATAAAATGCAAGCGATAAGAAATATGGTGCAATACCTGAACCGTAATTAGGTACGTCAGAAACTGTTGACTTCACTAATTGAACCGGCTCTGAGAACATCGTATTGCGTGCATCATCATTGCGAACATCTGCTATCTTCGCTGCGCCCTCTCCTAATTTCGTAGAAAGTTCTTTCGCACCATCGTCAAGTTTAACAAGTCCGTTCGTTAACTGATCAACACCATGATTCAGCTCTGTTCCGCCACTCGCAAGTTGATTGACACCTTCTTGTAATGATGTAAATCCAGTCCCCCATTTCGTAAATCCACTAGCGAAATTCGAAGCACCATCTGCTATCTTTTTCGTTCCAGCAGTAGCCTCATTTAACTTAACTCCGAATGTATTTATACCTTCTTCAATCTTATGTTGACCATCCGCAAGCTTCTTTGCACCTTGCGTCAATTGTTGCTGGCTATTATTTAAGGTGTTTGTTGCTTGAGCTAATCCATTAGACGTAGCAATAATCTTTTGAAAAGCAGGATCTTGCTGCACTTCTGGATGACTTTTCACGTACTCTTCTAATTGTTGTTTTACACTATTTGCTGCATTGTCCGCTTTCACTTGCCCATCAGCAAGTTTCTCACTTCCGTTCACCCATTCATTTGTACCAGCACTTAATTCACTAACCCCTGATTGTAAAGTTTTTTCACCTTGCGTCAATAACTCCATCCCGCTATGAAGTGAGGTTGCTCCTTGACTTAGCTCATTTGCTCCGTCAGTTAAGGCGGATTGGCTAGAAGCAAGTTTTTCACTTCCCTCTTTCACTTTTGATGTCCCGTCACTTAAACGATGAATACCATCTGCAAGCTGATTTGCTCCGTTTCTTGCATCTGTCGTTCCTTCATGTAACTTCCCAGCACCATAACTTGCATCATTCAACCCTTGTGCTAAGTCTTGAAACTTTGAAAAGACACCTTCTGTATAAGATTTCGTAATACTATTTGAAATTTTTGTTTTCATATTTTCAACAGCTGTCGTTCCAATTTGCGCTGCTACAAAGTTTTTACCCGGATTTACTTTGTACTGAAGCTGCGCTGGCTCTGGTTTCTCATCCATAAGTGTACTTACCTTTTTAGAGAAATTCTCTGGAATCGTAACAACCATATAGTACTTATCTTCTTTTAATCCTTCATCAGCAATTTTTTCTGATACGAAATGAAAAGCCAGTTCCTTATTCTCTTTTAAATTTTTTACAAAATCGTCTCCTGCATGAATTGTTTTCTCATCCATCGCGGCACCTTTATCTAAATTTACAATCGCAACAGGTAATTTATCTAATCGTCCGTACGGATCCCAATATCCAGCTAAAAAGAATCCTGAATAAATTAAAGGAACGATTAATAAAAAAATTAAAGCGATACGTCCATGTTTATGGTGCCACATCGCTTTCCAATCTTTAAATATAAGTTGAATTCCTTTCATGAAACATACTCCTTCTCCAAATTTAACACCATTAGAATGGTTTAACAGATTTACTATACACGTCCATTTCCATACTGTATAATACATCTTTAATTATCAATTCATTCCTTTTGGTCTATAGAAAGGAGAGTCAAAATGGAACTTCTTCAACTAAAATACTTTCAAACAGTCGCAAGATTAGAGCATATGACAAAAGCCGCTGAAGAATTGCATATCGCACAACCTTCGCTCAGCAAAACAATTGCTAGATTAGAAAAGGACTTAGGCGTTCCGTTATTTGACCGCCAAGGGCGACAGATTACATTAAACGCTTTCGGGAAAGTATTTTTAAAACGAGTAGAGCGTATTTTTCATGAATTAAGTGAAGGCGAACGAGAAATTAAAGATTTAGCTGACTTACAACAAAGCTCTATTACGCTTGCTGTTTCTATTCCAAGAATATTACCAGAACTAATCGGTTCTTTTTTACTAGAACATCCTAACGTTCGATTCCAGCAATTTCTCGCATCTACTCCTTCTATGAAACGACAACTAGATAATATAGAAATTGACTTTTGTATTTCTTCTGTGCCAATTGAAGGCGAGAAAATTATTTGGGAGCCACTTATTACAGAAGAAATTTTCTTAGTCGTCCCTTCAGGCCATCGTTTATCAGGACGTGAAAGTATCTATCTGCATGAAGTAAAAGATGAACCGTTCATTAGTATGAACACTGGTTACGGATTTCGGCACTTAACAGATGAATTTTGTAAAGAAGCTGGCTTCACACCACATATCGCTTTTGAAGTAGATGAACCAACCGTAATTAGCGATCTTATTAAGCAAGGTCTCGGCATCGCCTTTGTCCCAAGTTTAACTTTATTAAAAAACTCTACTTTAGCATTAAATAAGTTACGTATTATGGAACCCGTTTGTAAGCGAACGATTGGCTTAAGCTGGTCCAAAAAACGTTACTTATCGAAAACCGCCCAGCAATTCCGTGAATTCGTGATCGATTACTTCTCCAATATTAGGGCGTAAAATGATATCAATAAATAAAAGATGCCATCCCGATAGGATGGCACCTTCTATTGTTCACTTTTCTCTAATTCTATTTCAGCTAAAAGCGGTAGTACGTTATCGAAAATATGCGTATTATTATTTTCACCTGTTACGTATCCACCGTAATATCTACTAAATACGTTGTCATTTCGGAATGTGGACATATGGTCATACAATTCCTTTGCAAACTTTGTATCGCCTGTTTGTAGTACGTACAAAATTGTTAATCCGTAAGCGGCTGGCGATTCATACTTCACAGTTTGTTTTCCCGTTTCTAAATTGTAACGACCGTATAACTTTCCATCCTCCTGGAACTTCTTCTTTATAAATTCCAAATAAGCATCTGATGAAAGGCCACCTAAACTACGATGATATGCAACGTATGATTGGTCAATAAGATTCACTTCTTTATCGTACGTAAATGTACCATCCTCTTTATACTCTTTCGGGAATGCCCATCCATGCCTTGGGTAATCCGCTAAAAATTGAACGACTTCCTGATATTGCTGAGCAGAAACTTTACCATACTTTTTCATATAAGAGAACGCGCGCGGATTTATATATGACGTTGTTGCAAAATCATTTTGTTTCCTTGCATCTGCATCATAATAATCAACATAATAATTATCCTTCTTATTATAACGAATTACAGCATCACTCAATTGATCTGCCAAGTTTTTATAACGCTCTTCCTTGTACATTTCATAAGCGCGATATAACTGTTCTATAATACGAAGATCGTCAATAAGTGCATTTGTAGCTGATTGCATTTCTCCCTTTTCAGAGATTTTCCATAAAACAATTTGGTCCTTATGTACAAAGTTATTTTGAATAACCTTAACTTGTTCATCGAATAACGCTTGATCATCTTTATCCAATGTATATTGTAGCCAAAGTCCTGCTGATTCCGATAAAGCTTCACGGCCTTTCGCTTCACCGGTACCTGCTTTTGTATCTTCTAAACGATATGTAGCAAGCGTCCCATTTTCATTCATCATATGTCTTAAAATAAAATGCTCCGTACGGTTTCCTTGCAAAGCTGACCAAAATACAATTCCACCTAAAGCGATTAAAAGAATAACTCCAATCACTATATATATACGTTTCCGCAAACTTTTCACCTCCCTAGTAAGGCTATCCTTAATTTTACCAGAACATACGTAAATGTAAAAAAGACAATCTATTAGATTGTCTCCCGTTCCTCTATCCCTCACAAGCCTCTTTAGAAGGTCTATATAGCGATTCTACGAGTCGATCATACTCACTACGCGTAATCTCTTTATTATATAGCTTCAGTAATAAATCTCTATGCTCTTTTGAAAATGCCATCTTTTTAATGACTTCAGGATACATAAAACATCCTCTCCATTTCACATAAACTTCTTCACCCTAAAACAGAACTTATGTTCGCATAAAAGATTATAAAATATTCCTTCCTAAAAAACAAACAAAATATTATTAAACATTAACTTCTTTCTATTCATAATATTCAATCATCATATTAACATATCCATTTTTTAAATACATATATATTTTTGGTAGTTTTTTTGAATAAATCTTCCAATTCAATCAGAAAATAATGGCAAAAAAGAAGAGGAGTTTACATATGGATACGGTAACATTAGCAAGAGCATTTTTCGGTTCTTCACTAGCATTCCACATTATCTTCGCAACACTTGGTGTCGGACTTTCATTGATGATTTTTATAAGTGAAATACTCTATCACTGGAAGAAAGATTCCGACTACGCCATTATGGCGAAAAGGTGGACAAAGGCTTTTGCCATCCTTCTCGGTGTAGCAATTCCAACTGGAACAATCGTTGGTGTGCAAATCTCACTTCTTTGGCCTGGTTTTGCCAAAATTGTTGGGCAAGTTATTTCTGTTCCCTTTCAAATTGAGATTTTCGCCTTCTTTTTAGAGGCTTTGTTCATGTCCATTTATGTATATGCAGCTGACAAACTACCTCCATTCATGAGATTAATCTCGTTATTCTTCGTCATGATTGGTGCCACGGCATCCGCCGTGCTTATTACATCAGCAAATACATGGATGAATACACCCGCGGGCTTCTCAATGGGGCCAGATGGATCAGTTTTTAACGTTGATCCGTGGAAGGCTTTCTTTAATCCGAGTTTTGGCACAAGCGCATTCCACGTTGTGATTACAGCCTACGCAACTGGAGCTGCCGTCATTGCCTCTATCGCTGGATTTAAATTATTAAAGAAGAATTTAAGTGAACGTGAAGTAGCGTATCATAAAAAAGGGCTACTATTAGGACTCGTCGTAACATTTATTACAGGTGCTACGATGTGGCTTTCGGGACATGAATCGGCAATTGCCTTACATAAGCATTCTCCTGAAAAACTGGCATCTGCTGAAGCTTTATTTGAAACGACATCACATGCACCGTTATCCATCGGCGGAGTTGTAAATCCTAACACACTTGAACTAAACTATGCACTAGAAATTCCGAACATGCTTAGCCTACTAGTGGGACTAGACCCTAACACCGTCGTAAAAGGTCTAAATGAATTTCCACAAGAAACATGGCCACCATTTTACACACATACACTGTTCAATTTAATGGTTGGCACTGCTGCCTTTACCTTTGCAGTTGCAGCAATTGCCCTCTTATATTGGTACTTTGTTTACCGAAAAAAAGGGGCCGAACTACCGAAGTGGCTTCTTTGGGGAGCTGCCGCATGTGGACCAGTTATGATGCTCGGCATTGAATTCGGATGGATTTTCAGCTGTAGCGGTCGTCAACCGTGGACCATTTACGGTATGCAACGTACAGTCGATGCTTCTACACGCGCTGATTTTGTCGGTCCTTTATTTATTCTATTCATCATTTTATATATTGGACTCGGTATTTTAACAGTCTTTGTGCTACGGACATTCTTTAAGAAACATCCGCTTACAAATGATTTACATCACGAAGGAGGCGATTCTCGTGCATGAGGAAAGTATTGCAATCATCATCTTATGGGCCCTTATTTTCGTATACAGTATATTAGGATCCATCGATTTTGGGGCAGGTTTTTGGGGCATGGTATACGCAAAACATCCAACGCTCGCTGCCAAGCTTGCCAACCGATACTTATCACCGACTTGGGAAGTAACAAATACGTTTCTCGTCTTTGTCGTTGTCGCATTTCTTGGCTTCTTTCCGAAAGCAGCCTTTACTCTTGCGACAGTAATGTTCGTACCAGTTATGTTAATTTTAGTACTCGTGGCAATTCGCAGTACATTTATGGTATTTGCTTATTCCCTACCGAAGTACCAACACCTTCTTCGTATCATTTCAGGTATTACAGGGCTCTTAATTCCAGCTCTATTAATTACCGTTTTACCCGTTACAGAAGGCGCCTATATTACAATGTCTGAAGGAAAAGAAGTACTCCTGTATGGAAAACTTCTTTCTAGTCCTGTTATTTATTGTTATATGCTCTTCGGACTAACTTCGGAACTCTTTCTATCTTCTCTCTTTCTTGCTGATTTTGCGAGAGAACAAGGTTCAGAAGATGCATATAAAATTTATAGAAGAAACGCGATCATCCTTGGTCCTGCAACGCTCGTTACGGCGATTATCGCCCTCGTTGTAATGGATCCAGAAACACACTGGCTTATGCAAGGACTAATAAAACAATTCCCGTGGTTTACAGTTTCTATCGTTTTATTCGTTATCGGGTACTCTTCCCTTTGGTGGACAAACAAGAAGTATAGCACACTAGGATTCCCTCGCATTGCTGTTTTAGCTGTCGTCGCTCAATATGCATTTGCAAGTTACGCTTACGGCGTTGCGCATTTACCGTATATTATTTACCCTGATGTAACTGTATTTACAAGCTTTACAACGGTCGAAACATTCTATGCATTGCTTATTTTATATGCAATTGGGATCGCAATTTTATTACCAGGATTTATTTTCTTCTGGAACTTATTCTTGAAGGATCGAACTTTTTTGAAGGAAAAATAATATTGCGGGGGCCTGTTCCAAAAGGTATTTCGGGATGGGCTCCCTTTGTCACGTTTTGGCGGTAAATCGATATATTTTAAAAATCGCTGATATATTTTAAGTTGCGCCGATATATTTCAATAATCGCTGATATATTTTAAGTTGCGCCGATATATCTCCATAATCGCCCATATAAATTTCATTTCCTATCTTACTGCCCCATTAAGTTATAGACTCCTCTCATAATAGTTATTTCACTAGTAGTGACGCTTGTCCTCTAGCACGAAAAACACATATTGGCTTCATCCCATTATACGTCTAGTTCCTATTACTTTTTGCTGAATATACTACCATTATAAACTTGAGACAAGCTACATCTGTTCAAGGGAAAATAGAAAGGTAGGCAAAATATGAGCGTTGAAATATGGATTACTATTATTGTATTCTTCTTAACGATGATTGTTATCTTTTGGCGACCCCGTGGTTTAAATGAGGCGTGGCCGGCAGCAATTGGTGCTGGCATTATCCTGATTACTGGACTTGTATCAAAACCAGACGTCATGGACATTATTAGTAAAATTGGCGGTGCCTCCATAACAATATTAGCGACCATTGTTATGGCAGTTATATTAGAAAGCTTCGGCTTCTTCCACTGGTCTGCGGCGAAACTTGCAAACTTAGCAAAAGGTTCCGGTCGCCGTTTATACTGGTATATTCAATTATTATGTTTTCTTATGACTCTTTTATTTAATAACGACGGTAGTATTTTAATTACAACTCCAATTTTAATTCTTCTTCTAAAAAATCTTCAATTAAAACCACATCAACAAATCCCTTATTTATTAAGCGGTGCTTTAATTGCTACTGCATCTAGTGCACCAATTGGTGTAAGTAATATCGTAAACTTAATCGCATTAAATATCGTGAATATGACTCTTTATATGCATACTGCTATGATGTTTGTACCTGCAACATTAGGGCTATTGTTTATGTCATGGCTTATGTACACAGTTTTAAAAAGAAAACTACCAGAAAGATTACCTGTTTCTTCATATGATATCGAAGAAATATTCTTCACGAAAAACTTCCATCCGTTAAAAGGACAAAATTCTGTTGATACGAAACAAAAACGGACAAAATTCATGCTAAAAGTATTAGGCTTCGTCTTCCTTATGCGCTGTCTTCTATTCGTCGCATCCTTCTTATCTATCCCAATTGAAATTGTTGCCGTACTCGGCTCACTCGTTCTTCTCATCTGGAGATGGTACTACTTACGAACAAATCCTGTCGACATTTTGAAAAAAACACCGTGGCACATTTTAATTTTTGCTTTCTCTATGTACGTCATTATTTACGGACTTCACAACGCAGGATTAACAACAGCACTTGTAAATTGGCTCGAACCAGTTGTAAGTCAGCATCTACTTTATGCTAGCTTTGCAATGGGCGGACTCGTTTCCCTCCTCTCCAACATCTTCAATAATCACCCTGCACTTATGATTGGTACCATTACATTAACTGAAATGGGACTAGACCCGATTACATTAAAAACGATCTATCTCGCAAACATTATTGGTAGTGACATCGGTTCACTATTATTACCAATCGGTACGCTAGCTTCCCTCATTTGGATGTATATCCTGAGACAAAACAAAATTAAAGTAAAATGGAAAGACTATTTAAGTGTATCCCTTATCGTCATTCCGCTCACAACAGTCGTTACATTATTCCTCTTATACTACTGGGTACACTTATTCTTCGCCTTATAAACGACAGAAGCCCACTTTGCTACCGTCTTAGCAAAGCGGGCTTCTTCTATATTTAAGTTAGGTACTACAGTGTGATCAATCAAGTAAAGAGGTGTAACGTATTATTGATATAAATGACTACCAGTTTCTTTAAATTCTTTCGCTTTCTCTTTCATTCCTTTTTCAATTGCTTCTGTCGTTTCTAAATCATTTTCTTTTGCGTATTCACGAATATCATGTGAAATTCTCATACTACAAAACTTCGGTCCACACATGGAACAGAAATGAGCTGTTTTCGCGCCTTCTGCTGGCAATGTTTCATCGTGATACTCCATCGCGCGTTCAGGATCTAAAGATAAATTAAATTGATCGCGCCAACGGAATTCAAAGCGGGCTTTTGAAAGGGCATCATCACGCTGATGAGCCGTTTTGTGACCTTTAGCTAGATCAGCCGCATGTGCAGCGATTTTGTACGTAATAACACCTTCTCGAACATCATCTTTATTTGGTAAACCTAAATGTTCTTTCGGCGTTACATAACAAAGCATCGCCGTTCCAAACCAACCAATCATCGCAGCTCCAATCGCAGATGTAATATGGTCATAACCTGGTGCAATATCTGTCGTTAACGGCCCAAGTGTATAGAACGGCGCGCCCTGACAAATATCAAGTTCTTTCTCCATATTCTCTTTAATTAAATGCATCGGTACATGCCCAGGCCCTTCAATCATCACTTGCACATCATGTTTCCAAGCAATCTTCGTTAATTCACCAAGTGTTTCAAGCTCAGAAAACTGTGCTTCGTCATTTGCATCTGCAATCGAACCTGGACGTAATCCATCTCCAAGAGAGAACGAAACATCGTACTGCTTCATAATTTCACAAATCTCTTCAAAATGAGTGTATAGGAAGTTTTCTTTATGATGGAATAAACACCACTGTGCCATAATTGAACCACCGCGTGAAACGATACCTGTCGTACGTTTCGCCGTAATTGGAATGTAACGAAGTAATACGCCAGCGTGAATCGTAAAGTAATCTACGCCTTGCTCCGCTTGCTCAATTAACGTATCACGATACACTTCCCACGTTAAATCTTCTGCAATTCCGTTTACTTTTTCCAGTGCTTGATAGATTGGTACAGTTCCAACTGGTACAGGTGCGTTACGAATAATCCACTCGCGCGTCGTATGAATGTTTTTACCTGTAGATAAATCCATAATCGTATCTGCACCCCAGCGAGTTGCCCACGTCATCTTCTCTACTTCTTCTGCAATAGAAGAAGATACAGCAGAGTTTCCGATATTCGCATTAACCTTCACATGGAAATTACGCCCAATAATCATCGGTTCTGCTTCAGGATGGTTAATATTCGCTGGTAAAATAGCGCGACCTTCCGCGATTTCCTTACGAACAAATTCCGGGTCTACTCCTTCACGAATCGCAACATATTCCATCTCAGACGTAATGATGCCATTACGTGCATAATGCATTTGCGTAACATTTGCACCTTGCTTCGCTCTAAGCGGTTTGCGATCCATTTGCGGGAAAACAGGTGTATGTTTCGAAGCCACCTTCACACCGTCATCCTCTGGTTTCACTTCGCGACCTTCGTATGCCTCTACATCTCCGCGCTCTAGAATCCAAGAGTGGCGCGGCGTTGGAATCCCCTTCTCTAACTCGACTTTATACGCAGGATCTGTGTAAGGACCGCTTGTATCATACACACGAATTGGCGGATTTGGAACGCCATTTGTATCACTTTGTTCAATCTCACGCATCGGCACTTTCATACCTTCTCGTGGTCCATCCACATACACTTTCTTGCTTCCTGGTAAACTCGATTTCAATTCAATTTGCTCAGCTGAAACAGACTGTTTCATAACCTTTGTTGCCCCCCTGTACGTGACAAAGACGAGATATGGCCAGCGTATGCCAAAATAAAAAGAGCCAGGTCCATAAAAAAATAAGGACCTGGCTCATAAAGACATCATTATGTAAAGCCGTTAACTTCCCTACGCTGGTACGAGCCAGATCAGGTCCAAAGGGTTAAGAAGTTCACGCGCTTCTCTCTCAGCCTACGCATACGTTAGGCACCCCTAGTTTATCACTGATTTAATTTTCAATACTTTCTCATCATACACGATAATCTGAAAAATGCAAAGTTTATTTCTTTTGCTCTTTATGGAATCATCCAAGTTAAATAATAAGCCTGTACATACGTCATAATACCAACAATAATTACGAAGAATAGACTATGCTTCACTGTAAAGCGGAACAAATCTGATTCTTTTCCAGCAAGTCCAACTGCTGCACAAGCAATGGCAATCGATTGCGGAGAAATCATTTTACCTGTTACACCGCCCGTTGTATTCGCTGCAACGAGAAGTACTTCAGACACACCGACTTGTTGTGCTGTAATCGCTTGTAAATTTGAGAATAATGCATTTGCTGACGTATCAGACCCTGTTAAGAATACACCAATCCAGCCTAAGAATGGTGAGAAGAACGGGAATAGCCCGCCAGTTCCTGCTAACGCTAATGCTAGTGTAGAAGATAGTCCAGAATAGTTTGCGATAAATGCAAATCCTAATACAAATCCAATAGATAGAATTGGCATTTTCAATTCGCTTAAAGTTTCTTTAAATGTTACTGCTGCATCTTTTACACTCATTTTCAAAATCAGCATGGAAATGAGACAAGCAATTAAAATTGCTGTTCCAGTTGCTGATAATACATCGAACTTCAAAATTGCCTCGTAAGGCGTCGGTTTATTTACAATCGGCTCTGCTTTCATTACTAAATTGTGCAAGCCCGGAATTTCAAACTTAAATACAAGACTTTCTAACGCGCCTCCTGGAGCAAATAATGCTTTAAAGAAACTTTGACTCCAAATGACTACCATAACCGTTAACACGATAAATGGAGACCATGCCTTTACAACTTTTCCTATCGTTAATTTCGGCATCGATGCCGCTGTTGTCGCAGCTGCTTCACTATTTGCTTGCCCTGATTGATAGATTTCTTTCGGTTGCCATACTTTTAAGAACAGCGCTAAACTAACTAAACTTACAAGTGCTGACGTAATATCCGGAAGTTCTGGCCCTAAGAATGTCGCTGTAATGAACTGCGTAATGGCAAACGAACTACCCGCTACAAGTAAAGCAGGCCATGTTTGTCTTACCCCTTTTAATCCGTCCATTAAAAATACGATAAAGAACGGAACAAATAATGATAAAAACGGTAATTGATGTCCAGCCATTTGTCCAATTTTATGTGGATCAATACCTGTTACTTGTCCAGCAACTGTAATTGGAATTCCCATCGCTCCAAAAGCGACTGGTGCTGTATTTGCAATTAAACAAAGACCCGCTGCATATAAAGGATTTAACCCAAGACCTGCAAGAAGTGCTGCCGTAATCGCTACTGGTGCACCAAATCCTGCTGCTCCTTCTAAAAATGCTCCGAATGAAAAACCGATTAAAATAACGAGTAAACGATGGTCATTCGTAATGGATAATACAGATGCACGAATCACATCGAATTGACCTGTTTTCACAGAAATTTTATATAAAAATACCGACATAATGATAATCCAAGCAATTGGCCATAATCCGTATAAGAAACCATATCCGGTCGCTGCCATCGCCATCGTGAACGGCATCTTATAAGCAAATAACGCCACTAAAATTGTCAGTACAACTGTAATAAATCCTGCCACATACCCCTTCATGCGGAAAACTGCTAAAGCTAAGAAAAAAAAGATAATCGGAATAAGTGCGACCGCTGCCGAAATCCAAATGTTTCCGAACGGATCATAAACTTGTGTCCATGTGTTCATTGTTCTCTCCCCCTAAAGAATCCCCTTTTAAATAGAATAACCTCATCAATAGACTATCAGGTCATCATACCTTTCAGTCTAAAAATAAAAAAACGTTTAAGAAAACGTTTTCAACAACTTTCATTTATACTGTACCATAACAATTTCTATTTAAAAAGATTTTTTTGAAAATTTTATTATTTAACGAAAAAATCTTACAAAATCGTCATGTTCTTGTAATGTTCATCGATAGAAAGCTTACCAAAACTATTGCATAATAATAGTATAACAACGGACATTATTTATGAGGTGATATATATGAACGGAAACAAAATATTAGCAGCTTTATCATACTTTAGTGTATTATTTGCCCCTATCTTATTCCCTATTATTGTGTGGATTGTAGGCGATACTGAAACAAAACCACATGCGAAGCGTGCTCTATGGACACACATTATTCCAAGTATCGCTTCATTTATTGGATTTTTTATTTTAGGAATTATGGGTATTGGATCAAATCAACCAGATGTAACACTTGGAATCGGCACAATGATTGTCTTATGTATTTGCGGAATTATTAGCTTATACTACTTCATTTGGAACATCGTGAAAGGTATTAAAGTACTGAAAGCTTAATTTTAAACAAACGTTTGATTAATAAGAAAAAACCGTCCCAAAATACTTTTTGGGACGGTTTTTTTTATCTTCTGCGTTTCTTCTTTTTTCTCATCATTTTCTTGCGTCGCGTATTTACTTTATCCGCTATAATGTGAAGCGTGCTTGCTACAACAATCCCCATTACGAACGTTACAATTTCAACCTCATGTTCCTTCGCAATTTCTATTAAATTCCCGTCAAGCGCGATTACATTTAATAGGAATAAAAACGGAGAAAACACAATTAACATGTATGCAATACGAATCACATCACCAAGTATAATTGTGTGTGTAAAGAAGGAGCGATGCGGCATCACTTTCTTATACGGATACCAAAATATACGCAGGAATCCCCATTTATTATACGCATTACTATACGTATCTAAGTCCGGTGTCAAAAATGTAGTACCTACTAAAAAGCCAATTGCAAAAGTTAATAAAAAATCAAAATTTGTTAATCCATACGAAAAGAGCAGAAACAAAACAACCGGAAGGGATATTAAGTTTATTTTCGTATGCGTTCTTCCTGATGGCATAATGCACTTCCTCGCTTACGTTCGCCCTGTCACGATGTGACAGCTCTCACCTATTGATCTAATTTCTGATCGATAAAGGATGTGTCTATATCAGAACCAAACCATTCTGCCAACTTTACTCGTGCCTTATCTTTCACATCATCATTGACGTATAACGACGCTTGTAATAGAGCAGCCATTAACGCCCCTAAATCATCCGTATAACCAATTCCAGCAACGAAATCTGGAATCGCATCAATCGGTGCAATAAAATAAGCAAGTGCCCCAATTACAATAATTTTCACTCGTTTTGGAACATCCGGTTTCTGCAAAACGTAAAACAATAGTAAACTTGCATAAATGACCGACTGTCCTGCCTGCTTTGCGACATGTTTTACTTTCTTCCAAAACGCTTCAACTGAAAATTTTTGTTCCATGTAAAAGCCCCCCTATTTTTTAAAAGAAATAAGCTACAATATGTTTTCAGTAAAAGTTCATCAAATTTACACATAATCTATCAATGAACTTTCATTGTAACAAACAAACTAAAAAAGAACAAGTGTTCGTTAATTTTTACATACTCCCCTTCATATAATAGGTTTCTAGATAACCACTTACCCATTGTCATTTCTTATTTCTCAACAAAGAAAATTTTCACTTTCACTTAACATTCTGCTCTACCTTTGTTATATTTTCTAGTTGACGGACATATAAACGAATGTTAAAGTTTTCTCTGGTAGTGACAAATATCATACAAAAAATGTAAAATGTTATAGTGTTTCTCAGAAATGAATTTTGTTGTATAATACAGAAATGACGTTATGCTTATGAGCAACACAAGAAACTAAAAGGGTATGCATAGTTATAGTCGTATATGGGTGAATATAGAACCTCTAATTATGGCCAAGAAAACTATGTATTTTTTATTTTAGCATTTTTCGCTCCAAAATCGACCAAGCCTGATAGAGAAAGGGTGGAAATGAATGAAAGAAACCTTGAAATCACAATTTCAAAATGTGCGTTTCACTGTATTCGTAGCTTTAGCCGTATGGTTGAAGACATATCTTATTACACGCACAAGCTTTGATTTAAAACTTGAATCTTTCATGCAAGAATTCATTTTATTCCTTAGCCCATTAGCAGCATCATTACTGCTTGTTGGTCTTGCATTATTTGCAAAAGGGAAAAAACGTAACTATATAGCACTTGGAATTAATTTTGTTTTAACAATTATTCTTGTTGGTAACGTAATGTTCTACGGATTCTATAATGACTTCGTTACTTTACCCGTACTAGGACAAACATCTAACTTCGGAAGTTTAGGTTCTAGTGTGAAAGAATTATTTAACTACAAAATCATCCTTGCATTTGCTGATATTATCGTATTCTTCATTTTATTGAAGAAGATGAAGAATTTTGCACCGACAGAACGTGTAGCACGCCCAATGCGTTCCCTATACTTCGTGTCAACAATTGCTATTTTCTTCGCAAACTTAGGACTGGCAGAAGCTGAGCGTCCTGAACTATTAACACGTTCATTCGACCGCGTTATGCTCGTTAAAAACTTAGGTTTATATGTACACCAAGTGTATGACCTTGGCTTACAAGCAAAATCAAGTTCACAAAAAGCATTTGCTGACGGTAGTAAGTTACAGGAAACAGAGAACTACGTAAAAACAACGCAAAGCAAACCAGATCCAAATATGTTTGGTACTGCAAAAGGGAAAAACGTAATTGTCGTCTCTCTTGAGTCATTACAAACATTCTTAATTGGTGCAACAGTTAACGGACAAGAAGTTACACCATTCTTAAACCAGTTTACGAAAGAAAGTTATTACTTCGATAACTTCTTCCATCAAACTGGTCAAGGAAAAACATCTGACGCTGAATTCTTAGTAGATACTTCCATGTATCCACTAGACCGTGGTGCTGTATTCTTCACACACGGTAACAACGAATACACAGCAACTCCAGAAATTTTACGCGAGCAAGGATATCACACATCTGTATTCCACGCGAACAATGCAACGTTCTGGAACCGTAACATTATGTATCCGGCACTTGGTTATGACCGTTACTACAACGAGCTTGACTACAAGATTACGCCAGAAACAAAATTAAATTGGGGATTAAAAGATATCGAATACTTCGATCAATCTATCGATATGTTAAAAGAAGTGAAGCAACCGTTCTACACTCGCTTCCTTACGTTAACAAACCATTACCCATTCACTTATGATGAAAGCACAAAATTAATCGATGAATACAATTCTGGTGATGGCGTATTTGACCGTTACATGGTAACTGCTCGCTATTTAGACGAAGCAATGAAACACTTTATTGAGCGTCTAAAAGCAGAGGGTATTTACGACAACTCAATTATCGTATTCTACGGTGATCACTACGGTATTTCTGAAAACCATAACCGTGCAATGGCACAGTTCTTAGGAAAAGAAGAAATTACTGCATTTGATCATATGAACTTACAAAAAACACCGATGTTTATTCACGTTCCAGGTCAAAAAGAAGGTAAAACAATTTCAAAACCAACTGGTGAAATTGACATTAAACCAACAATTCTAAACTTACTTGGTATAGATTCTACGAATCAAATTCAATTTGGTCATGATGTATTCTCACCAGAAAATAAAGGATTTGTTGTTCTTCGTGACGGTAGCTTCGTTACAGATAAGTACATGTATACGAACAGTACATTCTACGACCGTGCTACTGGCGAAGTTGTACAATTACCAAAAGAAGAATCTCAACCACTCATTGATCGTGCTCAAAATGAATTGAACATGTCTGACAAAATCATTGAAGGTGACTTACTTCGCTTCTCTGAAAGCAACAAGACAAAAACTGGTGAAGTAAAGACAGCTATTAAAGAAGAAAAGAAGAGCGCTGAGTAATCTCAGCCTCTTTTTTTTATATTTCTCCATACAATCACTTATATTCATTAACTTTAACATTACATAATCTTTACCAAATATTCACATAGAGTTAATGAAGCATCTCTATAATAAAATATGTAAACAAGGTTCTATATATTTCTTATCTCTCATCTGTAATAAGATCCCTTAAAGAAATATGTGAATCGTTTATTTCTACTTTCTTATAATTGTCTTTCAATATGTTTTGTTTCCATACACAAAACATTCAATAAGACGATGTCCCTATGAAAGATAGCTACCCTCCTTGTGCAGCATTCCATAAGAATGTTGCTTTTTTTTATTTAAAAGCAGGATTCTTATTTCTTATTTTCGAATTTGTATATACAAAATGCTATAAATCACCACTACTTCTCTACCATTTACCAAAACATATACGTCATATGTAGAGAATTGCTTACATAAAAATTAGTATTGTGACTTCTTTACTTACGAAAGGATGGGATCGAAATTGGCATATGAAAGATTTGTACTTTGGAATGATGCAGTTATTGATACAACGAAACAAAAAACGTACATAGAACTTGAAGAAAGAGGCTTGCAGTTTGGAGATGGTCTCTACGAGGTTATTCGTCTATATAAAGGGAACTTTCACTTATTAGATCCCCATATCACAAGATTATATCGCTCCATGGAAGAAATAGAATTAACGCTCCCTTTCTCAAAAGCAGAACTGATTACCCTACTTTATAAACTAATCGAAAATAATAATTTCCACGAAGATGGAACGATTTATTTGCAAGTATCTCGTGGTGTACAAGCTCGTACCCATACGTTCTCATATGACGTCCCTCCGACAATCTATGCTTATATTACAAAGAAAGAAAGACCAGCGTTATGGATTGAATATGGTGTACGTGCTATATCAGAACCGGATACACGCTGGCTACGCTGTGATATCAAATCATTAAATTTATTACCAAATATATTAGCTGCTACGAAAGCGGAACGAAAAGGTTGTAAAGAAGCCCTTTTCGTACGAAATGGTACTGTAACTGAGGGAAGTCACTCTAACTTCTTTCTCATTAAAAACGGAACTCTTTACACACATCCAGCTAATCACCTTATTTTAAATGGCATTATTCGTCAATATGTCCTTTCTTTAGCGAAAACCCTTCGTATTCCAGTACAAGAAGAGCTTTTCAGCATTCGTGATGTTTATCAAGCGGATGAATGTTTCTTTACAGGAACGACGATTGAAATTTTGCCGATGACTCACCTTGATGGAACCGCAATCCAAGATGGTCAAGTTGGCCCTATCACTAAAATGCTGCAAAGATCATTTTCTCAAAGTTTGTTACAATCCAACATGTCATCCTCTTAAACACGAATAATTTCTATCCTCTCTACATTCAATATATGTATTTAAATGGAAATCAAGGTATAGATTTATGCCTTGATTTTTTCTTGTAATCTTTTTGTCATATTCAGATTCCCGCATAAGTCTTGACAGTAATCGACATGCTCTTTAGAATTTTTAACAGTTGGTAAATATTTCTTCACTACATTACAGACAGAAAGGAATCGACAAATTATGAAAAAATACCTTGCCGGTCTTGCGGCAGTGTCTGTAGCAGGAGGAGCAGCACCTACACTTGATAGTGTTCAAGCTGCCCCTGAACAAAATACACAAAAAACTGCTACAACTGTCCAAGCTTCTGCATCAAACAGCTCATCTTATACGGTAAACGCTAGCGTATTACATGTTCGTGCAGGATCAAGTACTTCTCACGACATCATCTCTCGCGTTTATAACGGTCAATCACTAAACGTGATTGGCGAAGAAAATGGTTGGTACAAAATTAACATTAATGGAAAAACAGGCTTTGTTAGTGGTGAATTTGTATCAAAAAATGGTACAAGCAATTCAAATGTAAGTACAACAGGTGGAAAAAATAAAGTTACTGCTGATGTATTACGTGTACGTACCGCTCCTAACACTTCTAGTTCTGTTTCAGGACGTGTATATGAAGGACAAACATTAAACGTAATTGGTCAAGAAAATGGTTGGGTAAAAATCAATCATAATGGACAAGTTGGCTATGTAAGTGGCGAATTCGTATCTGGTGTTTCTTCTAATGCAGGTTCTTCAAACAGCAATACGAATAATAACAACCAAGAATCTGTAAAACCAGCAAGCGGAAACTATACAGTAAATGTATCTTCCCTTCGTGTTCGTACAGGCCCTAGCACTTCTCACACAACTGTAGGTTCTGTTACAAAAGGACAAGTAGTACAAGTTGTTGGCGAGGTGCAAGATTGGTTCAAAATCAATTATGCAGGTCAAACGGCTTACGTAAGTAAAGACTACGTAACAAAAGGCGGTTCTAGCGATAACGTTACACAAGGAAATAACCAAAATAATAATCAAAACAATAATGTAACTGTTCAAACTGGTGGTACTTACGTTGTTAACGCAACATCTCTACGCGTTCGTACAGGTCCTGCTACTTACCATAGCGTAATTGGTGGCGTATTAAATGGTACGACATTAAACGTAATTGGCTCTGAAGGTAGCTGGTTTAAAGTTAACTATCAAGGAAAAACAGGCTACGTTAGTAGCGAATTCATGAAATTCGTTAAAGGTGGCACTACTACTCCTGAGCAACCAAAACAACCTGAACAACCTAATCAAGGTGCAATTGGTGACTACTACATTAATGCTTCTGCCTTAAATGTACGTAGTGGTGAAGGTACAAATTATAGAATCATAGGCGCACTTCCACAAGGACAGAAGGTTCAAGTAATCTCTGAAAACTCTGGATGGAGCAAAATTAACTACAACGGTCAAACTGGTTATATCGGAACACGTTACCTTTCTAAAACACCAGTTGGCGGCGCAGTAGATAATAATAAGCCTAACAACAACCAAAATAACAATCAAAACAATAACAACAATAACAACAATAACAACAATACAGGTAATAATAGCGGCAACAGTTCTTCCATACTTGCATATGCAAAAGGAATGCAAGGCGTACCATACGTTTGGGGCGGAACTTCTGCTAACGGTGTGGACTGCAGTGGCTACATCTACCACGTATTTAAGAAATTTGGTCATAACATTAGCCGTCAAAGTGTTGCGGGATATTGGGGTAGCCTACCACAAACTTCAAATCCACAACCAGGCGACTTAATTTATTTCCAAAACACTTATAAATCGGGTCCTTCTCACATGGGTATTTACCTTGGGGGCGGATCATTTATCCAAGCTGGAGATAAAGGTGTAGCAATCGCTTCATTAAGCAATTCTTATTGGAGTAAGCACTTCTTAGGTTATACGAAAGCACCTTAAGTTATATTTTTAGAGCCTTCTAGATTACTAGATGGCTCTTTTTATTATGTTTCACCTATATCCCTCAAAAAATAATGTATCTATTTTCCTATTTCATACACTATATTCTACAATAATGATCCATAACGTTATCATAATGTATATTTTCACATAAAAAACATAACCTATTTCATGCCTATTCATTTTATATGTGTTTTTTCAAAGAATTTTCTTTTTATTTAAACTTTTCGTTAGACGTTTGACCTCCGATGTCCATTATGATAAGTTACTTAAGATGTTATATTTGCAGAAGTATAGACAACTGTGTTATACATTTTTTTACTATGAGGAAGGAGCATACACTGCATGAATCTTTTATGGGGAATTGGCGGCGTGATTGGAGTATTAGCAATCGCTTTTTTACTATCTTCCAACCGCAAAGCTATTAATTGGCGCACAATTTTAATCGCGCTAGCATTACAAATGTCATTTTCATTTATCGTATTACGCTGGGATGCCGGAAAAGCAGGTTTAAAACACGCTGCAGATGGCGTTCAAGGATTAATTAATTTTTCTTACGAGGGAATTAAGTTCGTTGCTGGGGATTTAGTCAACGCAAAAGGCCCTTGGGGATTTGTTTTCTTCATTCAAGCACTACTTCCAATCGTATTTATTAGTTCATTAGTAGCAATCTTATATCATTTCGGTATTATGCAAAGATTTGTTAGTGTCGTTGGTGGCGCATTAAGTAAACTTCTTGGAACTTCTAAAGCAGAAAGTTTAAACTCAGTAACAACTGTATTTTTAGGACAAACTGAAGCTCCAATCTTAATCAAACCTTACTTAGCACGTTTAACAAATAGTGAATTCTTCGCTATTATGGTAAGCGGTATGACAGCTGTTGCTGGATCAGTTCTTGTCGGCTATGCAGCAATGGGTATTCCGTTAGAACACTTATTAGCAGCAGCAATTATGGCAGCACCATCAAGTTTATTAATTGCGAAACTAATTATGCCAGAAACAGAAAAAGTAGATAATAACGTTGAACTTTCTACAGAACGTGAAGATGCAAACGTTATTGACGCTGCGGCACGTGGTGCATCTGAAGGTATGCAACTTGTTATTAACGTAGCAGCAATGTTAATGGCTTTTATCGCATTAATCGCTTTACTAAACGGTTTATTAGGATTAATTGGCTCTCTGTTTGATATTAAACTTAGCCTTGATTTAATCTTCGGTTACTTACTATCACCATTTGCAATCTTAATCGGGGTTTCTCCTGGTGAAGCTGTACAAGCAGCAAGCTTTATCGGTCAAAAACTTGCAATCAACGAATTCGTTGCATACGCAAACTTAGGACCACACATGGCAGAGTTCTCTGACAAAACAAATTTAATTTTAACATTCGCAATCTGTGGATTCGCAAACTTCTCTTCTATCGCAATTCAATTAGGTGTAACAGGAACATTGGCTCCTACTCGACGTAAACAAATTGCACAATTAGGGATTAAAGCAGTTATCGCTGGTACACTAGCTAACTTCTTAAATGCAGCAGTTGCAGGTATGATGTTCCTATAAAATAAAGCAAAGTCCCCTCTTTCTAAAGAGGGGACTTTTTATTATATTTTCTCGATATATATTAAATACTTTATGTCGAAATATAAAGACATTATGATACAATAATTAGTAAGTCTGTTTATTTTTTCTTACAAAAGAGAAATACTACTTGTTGTTGCTCTACAAAATAACCTAGTCATCCGGTCTATTTCTTAATAATTGCGCATACTACAAGTATCCTTGCATGAATTACCTTTAAGGAGGAAAGTTTTGTGAAAGATAACTACTATAAAGTCCTCTCTATGTGGATTTTACAAATTTTATTTTATTTTACAACTGTACATGTAACACAATATGAGCATGCTCTCATTTTTACAATTATATATGTAATTGTTAATGTACTATTTCTATTTTTGCCTGATAAAACTGCATTTGTTCTCTTCATATTAGGAACCATTATTTCGGTATTCTACCTGTTCTACCAAGCATGGCTTTACTTGTGGAGTACATCAGAACAATGGCAATACATTATTACTCACTTCCTAATGGCAGCAAACTTCTTCATCGTATATATATCCACTCACCTATTAAAGAAGGTTATTCATGAAAATAAAGAATTAACCGAACGTGTGAGAACGTTAGAACAATACATTGGAGAATCGAAATTATTAACAAGACAAGAATTCGAAAGACGACAAGCATTATTAATCAATGCAATGAATCGTCGTAATGAAACAGGCGTTATGATTTATTTTGACTTCACTTCCTTTAGTAAATATACGAAGGAAAGTGTTATGGATCGCGTAGCTTCATTATTAGTTGGAACGATAAGAGCTGACTTTGACCTTGCTGCTAAATATGATAATAATACGCTCGTTATTTTATTACAAAATACAAATGAAGCCGGTGCTGACATTGTAATGAACCGCCTAAAGCCAAAAATGGAGCAATGGCTTGCTGCTGAAGCAATCCAAGATATAAAAATTTCACGCGAGCAAATTGGAAACAAAGGACAGACTTTATTATGATGACACTCGTTATACTTCTTTTATTCCTCTTGTTTTGCGTACTTGTTTTTTGGATTAGCATCACATTTTCGATTAAGTATGTACTTATTTTTACAGCCTTTCTATTCTCTGGCTTACTTGTTTACTATTCTTTCTTAACACTCGCAGGCCTAGTTCACCGAAATAGTAAACGAAAAGATCGTACGCTAGAACATTACCCAAGCGTCGACATTTTAATACCAGCTCACAATGAAGGGGTCGTTATTAAAGATACTTTAGAGGCGATGGCGAAGATTGAATATCCAGGCAAACTAACTGTTTATTTATTGAACGATAACTCGCAAGATGAGACACCTGAAATTGGCGATGATTTTGATAAAGCTTATGCTCATATTCGTCACATTCGCGTTCCACCTGGTGAACCAAAAGGAAAATCACGCGTATTAAACTATGGCCTTAGTATTTCAGATGGTGAATACTTCTGTGTTTATGATGCAGATAACCAACCTGAACCACATGCACTACGAATGCTCGTAGAACACGCTGAAACAACCGAGGATGCTGTTGGAGCTGTTGGACATGTTCGTACTGTAAATGAAAAAAGAAACTGGCTAACACGAATGATTTCGTTAGAATTTCAAATCTTCCAGCTCCTTATGCAATCCGGACGCTGGTTACTATTCCAAACAGGTTCATTAACAGGAACAAACATGCTTCTTCGCCGCGCTGCATTAGAGGAACTTGGCGGCTATGATCCTTATGCAATTGCAGAGGACGCTGAATTAACATTACGAATTACACAAAAAGGCTATCTTTTACCAATCGTTCCAGAATCGGTTACATGGGAACAAGAACCTGAACATTTAAAAATCCTTATTAAGCAGCGTACACGTTGGCTCCAAGGGAACTTGTACATTTTAGAAAAAATGTTCTCTTCATTAAGTTTCTTTAAAGGAAAACTTCTCGTCCATTCTTTACAACAAGTTTTAGTGTATGTTGTCTTTTGGTTATTCTTAATCATTTCGAACGTTTGGTTTGTAATTGGGTTACTCGGGATATTCCAAATTCAATATAGCATTCCGCTACTATTCATGTGGTATGTCGCATATATTACATATGTTTCTCAATTATTTAGTGCCCAGAGTGTGGAACGAACCTTTACACCAACTAATATTTTTATTAGTGTTATCATGTACTTTACGTACGCACAGCTCTTTACGTACTTATTCATTCGTAGCTTAATCTTATACTTACGTGCAAAGAGCAAGAAACAAGTCATTGGCTGGGACAAAACTGTTCGATTCAAAAAAGATAAATAATAAAAATAAGCACAGAGCGCCGTATGCTCTGTGCTTATTTATTGCCGTATAAAATATATATCAGACAATACCCCTTAGCTGAAAGTAATTTCACGTCCATCCCCCAACGAACGATCGACCTTCATTTATATACGAAAAAGTGATTGCTATTTTTGTAGAACCAATTGCTTCTCTTGTTGCTCTTTACGCGTTTCAGTCTTAGGTTCCGTGCTTTCTTGGACACTACGATGTGCCACACGTTTCAAACAAATATGCTTCCACTTTCTTTCGTAACGTTTCATTATTCTAGATGTCCCCCTTGAATACGCTTTAAAACTATTTGAAATCGCTTACAGGAAATAATATAGCACATATATATAAACGTGACAACACATTTCCGACAATTTTTTGTCAAAAATACGAATAGAATTCGCAAGATATCGAACATTGTCGAAATATATCGATTTTCATTCGTATAAAAGGCATACTACTAATATAGTAAAGTATTTTATTTCCCTTACTTGCAGTTCAAGTTCCTTCTATATAAAAAAGAGCTGATACATAATCAGCTCTTTTTCCTTCTATTATTTATGACGCTTCATACGTCCTTCTTTTTGTAACTCTTTAAATAAGGCTGCCATCATAAAGAAAATAACGAAGACGAATGGGAATGCTGCAATGATAGCTGCCGTTTGTAAGGCCTCTAAGCCACCTACATATAATAAGATAGAAGCTAAGGCTGCTAAAACGATACCCCAGATCATTTTAATGCGGTTTGGCGGATTTAAACTACCATGTGTCGTTAACATTCCTAAAACGAATGTCGCTGAATCTGCAGATGTAATAAAGAATGTAGAAATAAGAAGAATAGCTAGAACAGATAAAGCCGATCCAAAGCTTCCCATCTGGTCAAACATAGCGAATAACCCTACTTCTGTTCCCATCTCTTTCACTTTTTCAAAAATATGTGCATCACCGAACAGCTCCATATGAATACCAGTTCCGCCGAAAACAGAGAACCAAAGGGCACCAATTACGGTCGGTACGAGTAACACACCGATAACAAACTCACGAATGGTACGTCCTCGTGAAACACGAGCAATAAATGTACCTACGAATGGTGACCATGCAATCCACCATGCCCAATAGAAAATTGTCCACGATTGAATCCATTGGTTTCCACCTTCATCTAATGGACTTAATCGGAAACTCATGCTTGGCAATTCCTGAATGTAAGCACCAATCGTTGAGGTGAAGTAATTCATGATAAAGTTTGTTGGACCCGCAAATAATACAATAATCATAAGTGCAAATGCCAAAATAATATTCGTATTACTTAAATATTTAATTCCTTTATCAAGACCTGTTTGCGCAGATAACATAAATAACACTGTTACGATTGCAATAATAACTAACTGAGTCGTTAATGAATTCGGGATGGATGTTAAATAACTAACACCACCGGCAATTTGTTTTGCACCAAGACCTAATGATGTTGCCACACCAAACACAGTCGCGAAAACAGCTAACACATCAAATAAATGAGCAATACGTCCATGGTCCCCGCCTTTAAATAACGGTCCTACTGTCGCACTAATTGTACTTGCTTTTCCTTTTCTAAAAGTAAAGTAAGCAATACAAAGCGCTACAAATGCATATAGTCCCCAAGGATGTAATCCCCAATGGAAAAATGAAAAACGCAGTGCAAGACGTGCACTTTCCTCAGTTGCACTCTCTCCAAACGGAGGTGCATACAAATGGTTTAATGGTTCCGCAACGCCCCAGAAAACTAAGCCGATACCCATACCAGCACTAAATAACATAGCAAACCATGTCATATAACTATAATCAGGCTCGTCATCATCTTTACCTAAACGAATAGAACCGTATTTCGAAACAATTAAAAAGATAGACACACCTAAAATAATAGAAACAGAAATAATATAGAACCATCCAAACTTACTAACTAATGCAGTTTGAATTGCGGTTGTTACATTTCCTAGGCTACCTTTTCCAATAATAGATTCGGGAATAATCCCCCAAAGTGTAAATGCAATACATAATGTTAATGAAACGATGAATGTTTTTGTCAGTTTCCTCATCAAATCCCCCTTCGTAGGTTTCACTTTTGTAAATAACATAAATTCCGATATGTAAAATCGGATAGAAAACTATGATTTTTGTGGTGATTTTCTTACTTTCACCTTCACCAATTCGAATTCTTATGGACAGCCTTACCTTCCGTATAACCTTTTCACTCTGCAAGAGCTATAAGATCGAAATACTGCTGTCAAATTGTGCGAGAAAAATGCGGATGGGAATGTATTTCCCCAAAAAAAGGTGTGTTACAGATGTAAAAAAGGGCATTTTTCTTCCTTGCAACCCTTTCTTTTTGTAACAATTATGCGGTTTTTTTGCTAGTATATAGCACGTGTTTATAGTTTCACAAATGAAATGTTTATGTTTATATAACTATATTACCCATAAAACGGTAAAATACTCAAGGAATGTAATCGTTTAGTAAACATCATGTAACACTCCTGTAATATTTTTATTTACCTCGAAAACAATATGTTGTATTAAATATTTTGAATATAAGTAGAAACCTACTAATCGTATAGAGTGAAAAACGCTTTCCTATATTTTTTGTTATATTACAGCATGTTAACGACTTATTACGAATGGTTTGTAATTGTGTGTTTTCCCGAAATCCGAAAAAATCTGTTGCTATAATGAGGACACGAAAACAAACGCAATGGAGGCTATCATGAAAAAATTAATTGGAATAGCAACAGCAGCAGTTTTTGGTCTTGGGATTTTCACATCATCTGCTAATGCAGAAACTGTTGTAACAACAGACGTACTAAATGTACGCGAAAACCCTACTACTGAATCAAAAGTTGTCGGTAAATTACTAAACGGTAATAAAATAGATGTTCAAAATACAGAGAACGGATGGTCAAAAATCACTTTAGATGGTAAAGACGCATTCGTAAGTGCAGAGTTCACAAAAAGCATCTACTACGTAACAGCTAACGTATTAAACGTACGTGCTGAAGCGAACACAGACTCAGAAATCCTTGGAACGTTGAAGAAAGATGATATGATCGAAACAACGAACCAAGTACAAAATGAATGGTTACAATTTGAATATAACGGGAAAACAGCTTACGTTCACGTTCCTTTCTTAACAGGTACAGCACCTGTTATTGAGAAACAAGAACAACCTGCTCCTGCTAAAGCTGTAGCGCCAGCTAAAGCACCTGCAGCACAAGCAAAACAAGCTGCTAAGCCTGCTGTAAAAGCTGCTAACACTAGCGCACCTGCTGGTGGTCGTGAGTTAACAGTTGTAGCTACAGCATATACAGCTCATCCGAGCGAAAACGGTGGCACATACGGCGGCCGTGTATTAACTGCAATGGGTCATGACTTAACAGCGAACCCAAACATGAAAATGATCGCTGTTGACCCGAAAGTAATCCCATTAGGTTCTAAAGTATGGGTAGAAGGTTACGGAGAAGCTATCGCTGGAGATACTGGCGGTGCAATTAAAGGTAATCGTATCGACATCCTACTTGGCTCAGATAGCGCCGCTAAAAAATGGGGACGCAAAACTGTTAAAGTGAAAATTTTAAAATAACCAATGACTGCTAAAGCCGGTTCTCTTTGTTGAGAGCTGGCTTTTATTTTTTTATAATAGTTATAAGGAGGCTATACTCATGAATGTACAAGCAAAAGTAGACTGGATCGGTACACCAAAACCTTATATATATAAAGATGAAGTAACATATGACGCTACTTCCATTGACTTTTCACTCGCCGGTGATGACAACCGCTATAAATTAATTGTGCTCAGCTTTGAAGAAAATACACATTACAAATTTGTCCAATATGGAGTCAAACCCGGCTCACAAAAGCCATTCCCTATCGACATTCCATTTGAACAAAATATGGTACCAATTATAGAGCAAATATTACATGATCCATATGTAGAAGCGATATTAAAAGAGACGCGCTCATAATTGTAAAAAAAATATATCAACGATTTTCCGAATATATCTATCATAAATCGCAATATATCAACGATTTTTCAATTATATCTATCATAACTTACAATATATCAACGATTTGACACGAAATATTGAGTAGCTACAAAATAAAGAGGCTGTTCAAATATTGAACAGCCTCTCTCATATTAACGAGTTGGACCAGATACTTCCTCTGACTTAAGCGTATTATTCGCTCCAAGAGAATGGTACAATATCTTTCCATTTCCATTCACAGTAACGATATGGTCATTATTAAAGCTTTTGAACTTCACAGATCCATCACCGTAACGAATATGATATTCTTCATATGTTGTTACTTTATATTTCGTAGCACTTTGACGCTCTACATTACGAATTTCCATTGTTAATAAATCTTCAGTAATTCCTTTTTTGTGTAAATATTGTATATAATCACGGTCTTCCTTGTACGATTTCCCGCTCTTATCATAATTATTTTCAATTAGGCTAAAATCATTTAATGAAATCGCACGCACATTATCATAAAGATGATTTCGTACAAAGTCACCGACAGCCGAACTTGATGTTTCTTTCGGGAATTTTAAGTAATATGTACTTTGATCTCCAATTTTAATACTTTCAGATTTCATCACACCGAAATCAGTAGTTTTCTCTAAGTGTACTTCCACTGTTTCGTCTGTCGATACAGGACCAAGATTATAACTTCCGTAATTTAATTTCCCACGTTTTTTACCGTTCACAAACACAGTTGCATCATGTTCATCAGAAGAAATTGTTACATACTTTCCTTCAAGTGATAAATTGACTTCTACTTTCCCACTCTGTTCATCTGCTAAATCTACTTCTTCTTCTGTTTCCAATTCAGTCAGTTCAGTCTTCGCAGTCGCCTTTACAACATACGTACCTGGGAAGTATGGTCCTAATTCTTTCGAAGTTTTATCACTAGAAAGTTCGGTTTCTTTTTTGTCATTTACATGTATTTCAGCACTTTTCGCAGTTGTGCTTACATTCATATAATAAGATTTCATGTTAAATTTATACTTTGGATATAAGAACCATTCTTTTCCGTCTTCTATAATTTGACCATCTTTAAATGATGCTTTATCACTTGCTAGCTTTTGATCTACTGTCTCTCTTTGTAAATAAGATAGCAGTTCTTTATTATAAGAAGGATTTTCTTTTAAATAACGAATATATCCCTTAATATCGTCAGCTTTCATTTTCAAACCCGGATCATCTACTTTTACAAACTCATCAATTGCATTCGCATCTTTCTTTTGGAATGCTTCAATCATAGCATTGACCTGCTTTTCTTTTGAAAACTTACTTGCCCCAAATTTATACGCACCAAACAATATAGCAAAGATAACAACAAAGCCTATAAGTAACATTATATTTTTCTTACTTTTCACTGGCTTTATTTCTCGTTGTACTTCTAAACGAGAAGAAGCTGCCTGATCAGCAATTACATCTACCTTACTTCCACACTCGGAACAAAAGTTCAAATGATCCGCAACTTGTTTATTACATTTCCCACAAAACTTCAAATGGCTCTCCCCCTTATTTTTTCCCTAACTTCATACCTGCGAATGTTAATGCGTACGAAAGAAGAAAACTCCCTACCATTAAATACAGCGTGCTACTTTGAATAGAGAACAATGGTCCAGAAATCCCAGCAAATTCTTTCATAACTTCTTTACTCCCTGAGGCCTCAATACGAATTTTGGCCAACCCATTTACACAAAGCATCATCACAGTATACACCGCACTAAACACAGCAATAGTTACGTACATATTTTTCATTGGATATTGAGCCAGTTTCATCCCCGCTCTAAATAGTAAAATGCATGGTAGTACAATTAATAACCCCCACCAGTGCATGTAGGAATTGAAATCATCAATTTCTTTTACTCGTTTAAGATTCGCTCCATTAGCGATTTCCAGATCTTTTAATGACGTACCATTTATTGATATTCCTGACGTATAAGATAGATGCAATGGACCTTTTTCCATTGAGTATCTTCTCATTTCTCTATCCATATCTCCCCATTCAATTGCTGTTGGAGCAAAGTGAGCCATATTCCACATGTATGGTGTTGCTTCTAATGAAATGAATGTTTTATATGTTTTCTCTGGAAAATCAATTGGTCCGACTGACTTTGAACTGCTAAATAAAATTGTAATAAGTATAATACCAAATGTAATAAGCAATCCTTTTAATACAGTTACCACACTATAATAAATAGATGTTGCATATGGAATACTTCGACTCATAGAAGATAATAGATAGTGTGGCCCTGCCTGAATACACATACCAATAAAGGTAAATAATAAACCAAATATAATGCCATACAATAAACTACTAACATGTGAATAACCAATACTGATTGTCATCGTTTTATAGAATTGAGAAATTGTCGTAGAAGAACTTGCGATAAAGCTGACAATACACAAGAAAACCCCATATACAATGCCAATAACACTTGATGTTAGTAACTTCTCACGCCAAATAACAGAAGGGTTGCTTCTCTCTACAAAGAATCCAATTCCACCTAATATAAGTGCTGGAATTACTAACAAGATGAACAATGGGAAATGAAGGATAAATGACATCGCATATTCCCCGCTCCCACTAACTTCAAGACCTATTAAATGATACATTAAAATTAATGGTGCTATGCCAACGAAAGATTGATTAACAGTATCCATATTTAGCATACCATTCATCTTTGTAAGCATCGTTCTCACTAGGTCGTTAATCGCCGCATCGACAATTAGGCTACCAATCCAACCCGCTATAAACATACATGCAATTGCAAGCCCACCACCAAGTAAACCTTTTTTCAAAGTGCTTCCAGATGGACTTACATGTAATTGTAAACTTTCGTCTGGTAATCTCGTTTTCATTTCTTTTTTCATAATACCTAATAAGGAATCCCCGCATTTCTCACAATACGTAGCAGTCCCTTTACTTTCTATCCCGCACGTTCGGCAATACTTTGAGTCTTTCGGTGCTAACGTAACTTCACCTTCTACACTACCTGTACTTGATCCATCATGTGTACAATAATTCGCTACATCCAATTGTTCTAAACCACAAGTTTTACAATACATGTTCCTCACTCCTTACTTTGCTTCATACCACAAACTGGACAGAATGTAGCCTCTGTTGCAATTTGTTCACCACATGAAGTACATGATTCATTTTCATCATTTTTTGATTGAAGGAGTAACTCATTTTCTTTCCCACACTGTCCACAAAACTTATCATTTACTGATAATGGGCCGCCACAGCTACATTGCCCTTTCTGTCCTTGATTCTGTAAATTAGCTATTTGCTTACGCGTATTATAAATAGCTACATCCAGCTCTTGTACTGGTTCTATAATATTTTTTAACACATCTACTCGAACTTCATCATTGCGGAGTTGCATATATGTCGTTTGACCAAGTTCCAGCAAAATTTCCGTTTTCGCCTGTAGTTTCTCTTGCGTAATTTTCTTTAATTGCGCAACCTCTTGAGCTACTTGTAATTTCATCTTTCCTTGCTCTATTCCCTCTTGCAATTTGTTCATACCGCTACCAAACTTCGATTGTAAATCTGACAAAACTTAATCCCTCCATAAATATATAGTAATATATAAAATTAACATTTTATATATTACCATGATTTTCAAGTAATGTAATCTAAATTTCATTTTTTCTGTTTTGAGCATTTTTTGTTTATAATGGTAAAGGAAAGAAATATGTGTACGGAGGAATATTATGCTGCAACACTCAATTACGAAAGATGAAATTATGATGATTGCGAATGAGTTCGTTCAAGGACTAGATCCACAGCAAACAGCTGATCAGGAACATGTCGCTGCAGCTCGGCACCTATATCGTAGTGGTGTTGTCTACAACGTTGACTTTGATGGCTATACGCTATCAGGAACTGTAGATGCTGAAGGCAGCGTATATAGCGTCCATATCCCGATTCGCAACGTCGCTGAAAGCTATTGCGATTGCTTCGCACCAACGCAATGTGAGCATATGCTCGCTGTGTTACTATCGGCAGCATCTAGTTTCGGGCAAGTAGGAGATGTATTAACTTTATTTAAAAATAATACGAAACCTTCCCTTCCTCCTATTCGAACTGCAAGACAAGTATTGCAATCATCAGCTTTTGAAGAAACGGATTATAAAAGTTGGCAATCGTATTTTGATAACGAATATGAATCATTTAAAAAAGAACAAGCTCGGCTTACTTATAAACAAATGTATTTTCTTATGAGTATTTTTACGGACTTCTATACAAAACTCGAGCGGAAAGCTCCACGTATCGTTGTGATACATGAGTTGTTCAGGCTACATGCAGCACTTTATTGCTTTCAAAAATTATTAGAAGAAATTCAGGAATTTGAAACAAATAAAACGTATTCTTATCACCAGCCTGTTAACGTCGTTCGTCTCTTTGTAGATAAAGTGGAATCCATCGTTCGGGACTTACAATCAGAAGCGACTTCTTCAGAGTCTGAAGCAATTTTGCAAGAAACAGCTCGTCTCGTTCATGAAGTATTCTTCTCGACCGACGCCTATACGCAAGAGAGATTTTTTATTTATCGTCACATATGGAGTGAACTTCTACACAATAAAGAGCAAATTCGTGAAGAAGAAAAACGAATCGATACAAAAATGAATCCACTTTCCAAAGCGTTAGCATCTTCTCATCTACTCTTTTTAAATGACGAAGATCTATTAGCGATGGACTTATTAAAAAAACATCCTGCTTCTGTTGTAAGTCTGTACTTTTACTGGTTAGAAGAGCTATTAAATGCAATGAAGTGGGATCGCGCGAAAATCTGGCTTTCCTTTACGTATAAACAAGTAAAAACAACGATACAGGAGCAAGAAAATACGATTTTCATAAAAGATATCGTTCGCTTATTTGTTATCATGTATGAAACGTATGCAACCCATACAAATGAACAAGCAGGACTCGAAATGATTTTGCAGGAGCTATTACCATATAGTTTCGCAAACTATGAACAATACGTGCTCGCGAAAAAGCAGTATCGCACATGGACGGAACTTCAGCTCTTACACGGTTTTGAAGCGATTGAACTTTTGAAAGAGCCGCTGAAAGATATTGAAAAGGAAGCACCAGAAGCAGCACTTCCTCTTTATCACCTGGCTGCTACCGAAGCCATTGAAGAGCGAAATCGTAAAGCATATAGACGTGCAGTTCGTTACTTAAAGAAATTACGTACATTATATAAACGATTAAAGCGTACCGATGAATGGGATGCTTTCATTATTCACATCGCAAACTTACATTCACGTCTGCGTGCACTACAAGAGGAATTACGGAAAGGAAAATTAATCGATGATCAATCAAACTGAAGTAACAATTAGGCTCCAGCACGTTAGTCACGGTTGGTTCCTTTGGGGAGAAGATGATAGCGGTACTCCATTATCCGTAACAAGTTGGAAACGAAATGCATTTACATGGCACTCCACTTCCTTCTACGGCACGTTTCTAAAAGAAGCAACCTTTGAAGGAAAACAAGGTGTTATGCTAACAAACGCACAAGCATTTGAATACATCGCGAATCAACCGATGAACTCCTTTGCCCGTATTCAAATGAACGGCCCTATTACAGCACTTACGAAAGATGCGAACGAATTGTGGGATGCCTTCACAAGCGGTAGCTTCGTACCTGATATGGAGCGTTGGCCCAAACAACCATCTTGGAAAGTACAACATACACCGATTGAAGATGACACATTAGCCTCTCTTTTCTCAGCGGCTGTAAATGAAAGCATATTACAAGATAACCGTTCAAACGACGGATGGGAAGATGCAAAGAGACTTTATGAACATTACGACTTTACGAAAAGACAATTGGACGCAGCACTACATGAAGAAGATTGGCTTCGAAAAATTGGTTACATTGAAGATGACCTTCCCTTTACAATCGGACTACGACTACAAGAGCCGCAAGAAGAATTTGAAATGTGGAAGCTTGAAACAATTATTACACCAAAGCGCGGGGCACATCGCATATATGTATATGAGAGTATCGATTCTTTACCAAAACGATGGCACGATTATGAAGAACGTATTCTTGAAACACAAGAAGGCTTCAGTAAGCTCGTACCGTGGTTAAAAGACGGGGATACATTCCGAAGTGAACTCTTTGAAACAGAAGCTTGGAACTTCTTAACAGAAGCAAGTAACGAACTACTCGCCGCAGGTATTACAATCTTATTACCATCGTGGTGGCAAAATTTAAAAGCGACAAAACCAAAATTACGTGTGCAGTTGAAGCAAAATGCTACGCAAACGCAATCTTTCTTCGGCATGAATACACTCGTTAATTTTGACTGGCGCATTTCAACGAACGGTATTGATTTATCTGAAAGCGAATTTTTTGAACTCGTTGAACAAAACAAACGGTTATTCAATATAAATGGTCAATGGATGAGACTGGACCCAGCCTTTATTGAAGAAGTACGAAAGCTCATGAACCGTGCGGATAAATATGGACTTGAGATGAAAGATGTCCTTCAGCAACATTTATCAAACACCGCTGAAACAGAAATTGTAGAAGAGGATAGTCCGTTTACCGATATTGAAATTGAACTAGATGGATATTATGAAGATCTATTCCAAAAGCTATTGCACATTGGAGATATTCCTAAAGTAGATGTCCCTTCTTCACTACATGCTACACTCCGCCCGTATCAACAACATGGCATTGAGTGGTTATTATATTTAAGAAAACTTGGATTCGGCGCACTTTTAGCTGACGACATGGGACTTGGAAAGAGTATTCAAACGATTACTTACTTACTATATATAATAGAGAATAATCTCCAAACAGGTCCTGCCTTAATCGTGGCACCGACATCTGTTCTTGGAAATTGGCAAAAAGAATTTGAGCGGTTCGCACCGAATTTACGTGTTCAGTTACATTATGGAAGTAATAGGGCGAAAGGTGAATCATTTAAAGACTTCCTTCAATCAGCAGATGTTGTATTAACGTCTTATGCATTAGCTCAGCTTGATGAGGAAGAACTTAGTACGTTATGCTGGGATGCTGTTATTTTGGATGAAGCACAAAATATTAAAAACCCACATACGAAACAGTCCAAAGCAGTGCGAAACTTGCAAGCAAATCACAAAATCGCATTAACTGGGACACCGATGGAAAACCGCCTTGCCGAGCTTTGGTCTATTTTCGACTTCATTAATCATGGATATCTAGGTAGCTTAGGACAATTCCAGCGCCGCTTCGTCTCACCAATTGAAAAAGACCGTGACGAAGGAAAAATCCAACAAGTTCAACGGTTTATCTCGCCGTTTTTACTGCGCCGTACGAAGAAAGATCAAACAGTCGCATTAAACTTACCAGATAAACAAGAACAGAAAGCTTATTGTCCACTTACCGGGGAACAAGCTTCCTTATATGAACAACTTGTTCAAGATACATTGCAAAATGTAGAAGGATTAAGCGGAATTGAAAGACGCGGATTTATATTACTCATGCTGAACAAACTTAAACAAATTTGTAATCACCCTGCTCTTTATTTAAAAGAAACAGAGCCGAAAGACATCATCGAGCGTTCCATGAAAACGAGCACGCTAATGGAACTCATTGAAAATATAAAAGATCAAAATGAAAGTTGTTTAATCTTCACGCAATACATTGGTATGGGGAACATGCTAAAAAATGTGTTAGAAGAACATTTCGGTCAGCGCGTCCTCTTCTTAAACGGTAGTGTACCGAAGAAAGAACGTGACAAAATGATCGAGCAGTTCCAAAACGGAACGTATGACATTTTTATCTTATCGTTAAAAGCAGGTGGAACTGGCTTAAACTTAACAGCTGCCAACCATGTCATTCACTACGACCGTTGGTGGAATCCAGCTGTAGAAAACCAAGCAACAGATCGTGCATATCGCATTGGTCAAAAGCGTTTCGTTCACGTTCATAAACTGATTACAACCGGGACACTTGAAGAAAAAATCGATGAAATGTTAGAAAGAAAACAATCATTAAACAACGCCGTCATTACAAGCGATAGTTGGATGACAGAACTATCTACAGATGAACTAAAAGAATTGCTCGGTGTATAAAGTGAAACTTTAATCAGTGGGGGTTTTCTTCATCCCACACTGATTATCAGCCCTAACCAATCGGACTTTTATGGGCAGTTGATCCCCCACCTAACTTCTTTGCTCTCGCTGAATTTTGAGGTGGGGGTCTTACTGCCCATTAAAGCGGGATAAACAAAAGGAGCTAATCTCACAAGATTAGCTCCTTTTTCTATTCCAAAACCAATTACTTATTATAATCCCTGTTAATCCGCCGCACGTATCCAGTAATGAATCTTGCCACATCGGTGTACGATCCCCCGTAGTCCATTGATGAATTTCATCAAATGTAGCATAACCGGCAACGAAAAGGAGAGCGTATAGGAAACACCTTTTTCTCGAATAACCCGATCGATGAAAAGCATAATACGTCAATGAACCGAGCATAAAGAACACCATAAAATGAGCACCTTTACGAAGGAAAAACTCAATAAATCCGCCTACACCTTTATTTGCAATGCTAACAGGTGTACCACCACCGTAATCGATAGATACCCATGAAAAATGCTCTTTCACAAACTCAACATTTACATATTGTTCAATATCCGAACGCATATCCTGCTTTTTATATGGTTGTGCCGAAGAATAAAAAATCAGCCCCATCCATAGTAAAACAGGAATCCAAAATAACCATTTACGATTCATTCTTCCGAAACCCCTCTCTTATTCTTTTAAGAGTACCAAAAAAAAGAATAAATTTCACGCCAAAACATGACATTCACGCCCTATTTATATAGTGAAAGGGGGTGATAAACATGGCAGTCGAAACAATCGTAATGGATTTAACTTTACGTCTTGTCTTAAACAATGGATTAGATAAGAACGGAAAAACAGTTTTTAAGAACAAACAATTTAAGCGCGTAAAAACAAACGCAAACTTAGAGCAAGTACAAACCGTAGCTCGTGCTCTAGCTTCTTTACAAGCATCACCACTTCACGCTGTACAACTTGTTAGCACATCAGATCTTTCTAGCCTATAAGATGAGACTTTAATCAACACTCACAGCTCGATCAATAAAAAGGAGGAAATAACATATGCAAGTACTAGAATTGATTTTCGCGAAAGAAGACGGGAAAACGGTTGTTTTTTCTATCGAGAAACCAATCACACCCGTCGATGCACAAGTCGTAAATCAAGTAATGGATACGATCCTTGCCTCATCTGTATTTTCATCAATTAATGAAAATACCCGAAAAAAGGGAGCTCGTCTCGTAGAAAGAAATGTATCTGAAGTTCCCATTACTTTATAAACAAGAAGACGAATCTGCATCATTTTGCAGATTCGTCTTTTTTCTTCGGCATTTCAATTGGAATAAAGATTTTTGAAAAACCGACGCATACATATTTATAATGTTCTCCGCCGATATCAAATTCCGTCTTATATGTTGAGAAGAATATATAATCATCTCGCTTCGTATAATGGTCGATTAATAATCCAACTTGCGGCTCAACATATTTTTTCGCCAACTTCTTACCAGCCGATGCTAAATCACCAAGGAGACCCTCTTCATTTTCCTTTTGCACTTCGTCTAGCTTCTTACTTACATCATTACGTTTCATAAACTGCTTCGCTGCCCAATCCGTATATTCACCTTTACTTGGATTACTATTTGCTAAATATACTAAAAGAACAACAACTAGAGCCATAATAATATACCTTTTCTTCATACTATCTCACCGCCTACTCTTTTCTATTTTCATATATATGTACAAGCGATGCAAATTAGAAAGACTAACATCTATTGATTGTAAACGAATAGCCAAAATTTACAATATGAAATAAAAGATTAACAATTAATTTACTTAATTCGTATATAATTATATTGAGAATTATTATCATTTATAAAGGGGGAATTAAATTTATGAATGACGAAAATGCTATCATTATTTCTAATTCTACAATGATGTTAGAGCCTTACAAGCATCCTTCTTATTGCACAAAAATGATCGACAGTAGTGGGAACCATCTTTACTCCTGTCAAACCGCTCTCCAGCTCATAAAGAAATCTTGTCTAACCAATGTTCACACTACTTATCAAGGCAGACGGAAAGCAGTTCAAACAAACTTTAATTTCAAACAAAATGTCCCGATTCCAATTAATCATAGAGAATATATTTGTGCTTTCCCAACAGAGTCTCCTTCTTCTCCAAACTGTATATGGCTATTTTATAATCATATAGATGACATAGAATTTTTCAAACAGAGTAAAAAAGCTACTATTCATTTTTCAAATGGCACGACTACAACCATACATATCAGTCCCCATAGGTTAAAACAACAATTATTAAAAGCCGGATATGTATTATCACGTATGAACATGCAAGATTCACTACAGTTTAAAAACCTCTTATTACATTTACTACCTTAACAAAATAAGTAGAATGGAAAGCAATATCCCTTGCCTTCCATTCTTATGATACTATTTATCCTCTTAAGCTATTTCGCATTTTCTCAAGCGCCTGCCGATATATCCACCTCACTTGATAATATGTCATCTCTGTCTCTAAAGCGATTTCCCCCATCGTCTTTCCTACAAAAAAACGTTCAAAAATAATATACTTCTCCTTCTCATCTAATACACTCATAAAATCCTTCACTTTCATTTCAATATCTTCAAAATGAAAGTGAGCCTCATACTCTCCTACACATACACACTTTTCTTGCACTGCAAACTCTTTTTTCAATCTTTCTAATATATAACCACGTACAGTTATAACTGCATATGCAGGAAAACTTCCCTTCTTCGCATCATATCTTTCATACGCATACCAAAGACCGATTAACCCACATTGATAATACTCTTCATAATCTTGATAAATCCCTAACTTCTTTATTTGATTCACAATCAATCCTTCATACAACACAACTGCCTCTGTAAAAGTCGCTGGCTTCACACAGTACCCGTTTCTAAAAGGTATACCTTTCTCGTATTCCGCGGTACCTTCACAATATAAAAATAAAGAAAGGATTTCACTTTGGGTAATTTCAAATACTACCGACGGAATTTGAAATTACATGAAGTAGAATTTGAAATTCTGTTAGTGGTATTTGAAATAGGGGTAAAAATAAAAAAGGTGACTCCGAAGAGCCACCTTTTCAAAATAATATGTTATGCGCCAAAACCAGAAAACATGCCGCCCAGCACACTAAAACCAATTGTAAGGATAAAGAATATAGAAATTAAAATTATTGCTTGTTTTTTACTTAAACCCGCAACGATATGCAAGCCTAGGCCAGTTAAAATTAAGCTCCAAATGTTGAAAACTTCAAATGCAGAACCAATGCCATATGCAATTGTTCCTTGCTCAAATAAAGGTCCTAAACTTGTATATTTATCAATGCCGTTTCCACCAAGTATATAACCTAAAGCTACATTAATAAGACTACCAAGGTAAAAAACAACATTAGCATAAATATAAATAGATAATATCTTCATATATGGAGTATCATTGCTCATAAACATCATAATAATTTTATAAAATCCTGCTACTATAAAAAGACCAAAAGCTGTTCCAACTAGACCTCCAATAGCTCCAATACCAAGTGTAGTTCCTTTCATTATCCCTGTCGTATCTTCTTTAAGTAGCTTTGCCATTTCCGGATTATTAATTAACCCTAAGTAAGCTGCTACTGTTGCAAAGATGGTCCCCATTACAAGAAATAAGACAAAACCTCCCCAAACCGGACTTTTCGTCTTCATTCTCTCAAACTGTTCGCCTGGAGAAGTAATCATCCCAAACAATGACGGCTTCTTTCCACCTGCATCTTGCGTATTAATATTTGCTTCCATTATAACGCCTCCTTATTTATACTGGCATATTTGGTAAAAATGCCGCAATTAACATAACGATCGCTGCTAAGAATAACGCTTTAATGATGAATAAAACGATAATTGGAATTGCTGCTTTCACTTTACTTACTCCTGCTGTAATTTGCAGTCCTAACCAAATTAAAACGATATTCCATAAATAGAACACTTCAATTGTATTACCGATTCCATAAGCTAGTGAACCTTGCTCAAATAGTGGTCCTAAACTTGTATATGCATTTGGTGCTTCACCTAAAATTAAAGCTATAATTCCATTAATAAATCCACCAATAATAACAACAATGTTCGCATATACAATAATCGTTACTAGTTTTTTATAAGAGGTATCATTCCCATAGAACATCATAAATATTTTATAAATAGCTGCAACAATGAATGTTACCAGCATACCACCTATAATACCCGACACAAGACTGGAAATAACGTCGGATGTCAATGAACTCTGTCCCGCAAATTCACCTAGTTCTTTTTTCATTTTCACCATCTCAGGTGACGTATTCGTAACGTACGTAGTAAAAGCATTTAAAAGCCCTTGTAATAGCGCCATTAAGAAGAACATACCCCAAACTTTCTCGCTCGTCTTCATTCTCTCAAACTGTAAACCAGGGGAAGTAATCATTCCAAACAATGATGGCTTCTCGCCGCCAGCTTTTTGTGTATTCACATTTGCCTCCATTATAACGCCTCCTTCCATTTATATAACCCGTTCTAACGGGCGGTTCACTTCCTCATATAGAGGCTACGAACCGCCCACTAGAACGGTAGTGTGCAGTAGAGAGCCACCCCTCTCTACTACACTATTACTTACTCATAACGTAATGCTTCAATTGGATCTAATTTCGCAGCTTTGTTTGCTGGAATTAATCCGAAAATAATACCGAGTGTCATAGAGAACAGTACGCCTCCAACGACAACTTCCCATGAAACGAGTGGTGGCCATTTTGCGAATGTAGAAACGATATATGCTCCGCCATATCCAAGACCAATTCCGATCAAACCACCTAGAAGCGTTAACATAACTGCTTCAATTAAAAACTGTAATAAAATTTTACTACGCGTTGCTCCAAGTGCTTTACGTATCCCAATTTCGCGCGTACGCTCCGTTACAGATACAAGCATAATGTTCATAACACCAATACCACCAACGACTAGTGAAATACCCGCGATACCGCCAATGATCATCGTCATAATGTTAGTTACTTTAGAAACTCCTTCTTGGAATTCTTTCAAGTTTACTAATTCATATTTACCTGGAATTTCACTTGGCTTACGACTATTTAGTACATCAACAGCTTGTTTCCCTGCTGATTCTAAATCGTCTACATTTTTAGATTGAATTGCGATACTTTGAATTTCATCTGTTCCGTATAAAACAGGCCATAACGTAATCGGAATTAACCCTTCTTCCATTTCAAATCCCATAAACTCATTATCAGATGTATACACACCGATAATTTGCATCGGTTGTCCTTTCATCTCAATAATTTGTCCGACTGGATTCACGTCCTTAAATAACGTTTCCTCTGTCTTTGTACTAATCATCACAACGTTATTTGCATGAGAAATATCTGATTCGTTTAAAGTACGTCCCTTTACGACCTTTACTTTATTAACTGCAAAATATTCATTATCAAGACCAATAACATTCAGATTTGCTTTTTTATCATTTACATCAAGCACCTCTGTCGTCTGGTTTGTCGTAATAACATGTGAAACATCTTTCACTTGTTTTACTTCCATAATATCTTCTTCTGTTAACTTCGGTATTTCAAATCCGCCTATAGCAAACTCATCATTAATATCTGGTTTAAACTGAATTGGCATAAGATTATTACCAGAACCTGCGATTTTTGACTTCAGCATCGCTTCCCCGCCTTGCCCAATTGCAACGACAGTAATAATCGAACCAACACCGATAATAATACCTAGCATCGTAAGAGCTGAACGCAGTTTATGAGCTAAAATAGAAGAGAGGGCAATTTTTATACTATCTAGTAAACTCATACCGCACACCTTCTATCTTCTGTAATTTTCCCGTCTCGCAGTACAATGCGGCGGGAAGAATACGCTGCTACTTCCTCTTCATGCGTTACCATAACAATTGTTGTACCTTCTGCATTAAGCTTCGTGAAAATATCCATAACTTGCTCACCAGACTTCGTATCAAGCGCACCAGTCGGCTCATCGGCCATAATGAACGTTGGATTATTCGCAATCGCTCTTGCAATTGCGACACGCTGCTTCTGTCCACCTGACAATTCGTTCGGTAAATGATGCACGCGATCTGCTAATCCAACTTTACCAAGCGCCTCTAAAGCACGCTTGCGACGCTCTGCCTTCTTTATGCCGCCATATACGAGCGGAAGCTCAACATTTTCGACTGCCGAAAGACGCGGAAGCAAATTAAAGTGCTGAAACACAAAACCGATATATTCATTACGAATTAAAGCAAGCTTTGACTCGTCTGCTGTTAAGATATTCACATCATTCAGCATATATTCGCCTTCTGTTGGACGATCTAAACAACCGATAATATTCATAAGCGTTGATTTACCAGAACCAGACGGTCCCATAATCGAAACGAACTCGCCGCTCTGAATCGTTAAACTAATACCGTGCAAAATCGGCACTGCCAATTTTCCTTGATAATACGTTTTAGCAATATGATTTAGCGTAATCATTTCTCTTTCACTTCCATTCCGTCATACACATCGTCGGAAGGATTTTTAACCACCTTTTGCCCCACTGTTACGCCTTCAGTAATCTCTGTCCAGTCTCCATCAGTAGAACCTTTTTTCACATTTTGTTTACGAAGCTTTCCTTTATCCTCAACATAAACAAATGCATCATCATCTTTTTCTACAATGCTCTTAGTCGGAACAGCAACCATCGTCTTATTCTCTAAATTTACTTGCAGAGAAACGTGATAACCTGGAGATAAACCATCTTGACTATCAAGGCTTGCTTTATATGTATATTGAGACATATTTTGAGTCGCTTCACCCATACCACCAGCTTGCGCCATCTCTGCACTCGTTGGGAATTCACTTACTTCTGTAATCTTACCTGTCCACTTCTTCTTATTATTTGCTTTCGCAGTAACAGTAAATGTTTGATCTTTTTGAATTTGTGACTTTTGAAGCTCAGTTAACGTCCCTTGAATTTGGAACGGATCTTTAGAAGCCACTTGTAAGAAGGCTTTCCCTTGACCACCTAACGCTTGAGATGAACTTTGCGCCGCATCTTTATCTAACTTTTGAACAACACCAGCAAAGTTACTATAAATCGTAAGCTCTTTCTGCTTTTTACTTAACTCTTCTTTCTGCAACTTCCCTTTCTCTTTCTCAAGATCCGTTGTCTTTTGCGCCATCTCCAACTCACTTACTTGCTCTTCCATCGGATCTGTTACTTCTTTCCCAGCTCCGCTATCTTTCGCTTTCTTAATTTCTTTTTTCAGCGAATCAATCTTCTTCTTCCCTTGATCATAACGCATATCAGCCATCTTCTGATCAAGATCAGCTTGCTTCATTTGCAAATTAATCTCTTCATTATCATAAGAGAATAACTTCGCACCTTTCTCTACCTCTTGGCCTTCTTTTACCTCAATATCTTTCACTTTCCCTTTGGTCGGATCCGCATAAAAACTTTCGATATTCCCAGGCTTCACCTGACCAGAAATTAACTTCGTATTATTCAGCTTTCGCTCCGTTACCTTCTCAAAACTTACAGCATCAGCAGATGTTGATGCCCCCTTCTTCTTCCCTTGCATTACAAAAATATTAACTGCTGCTACAATAACAATTAGTGCAATAACCCCGATAATAATCCATTTCTTCTTCTTGTTTGGAGTACGAACCGTATTTGGTACCATATTCTCGCTCCTTTTATAACTTAATAGTTTAATATAAAAATTGTATAAAACTTTCTGAAAAATAATTACATATTATTACATTCTTTTTACAAAGTTTTACACATCCATTTATATTGTAACAAAAATTCCAATGATTAGAAATATGACATTATGTCTTTTAAGATAGATTTAAGGAAAGATTATAGTAATATAAGAAAAGCCATCCAAAATGATAATTGGATAGCTTTTCAAACAAAATATTACGCCGCTTTAGGAGCTTTGCTCTCATGTCCACGTTGAACGATGAACAAGAAGATTGTTGATAAAATGGCACCTGTTAATAGTAAGATGAAACAACCATCCCAGCCAGAACGATCAACAATAACACCAATTGCTGCGTTTGCTACAAGACTTCCGCCTACATAACCGAACAGACCACACATACCAACTGTCGTACCTACTGCAAATTTCGGTACTAATTCCATCGCACTTAAACCGATTAAGAACTGTGGTACATAAATTAAACAACCGATAATAGAAACTGCAATACTTACAACAAGTATGCTAGTTGCTTGCCAATATACAAACGTACCAATAACAACTCCGACCATACTAATGATACATAATGGCATACGTTTTCCTTTAAATAATTTATCACTTAAAAGACCAACGATTAATGAACTTGGAATTGCCATACCTTCAAAGATTGCGTACGCCGCGTGTGCTTCATTTTTTGAGAAACCTTTAACTGTCGTTAAATAAAGTGGAACCCAGTTAATAACACCGAAGCGAATTAAATAAACAAATGCATTTGCAATACATAAGAACCATACAAATTTATTTTTCACTACATACTTCATTAAAATTTCTTTTGGTGACATCTTGTTAGCATGATCTGCTTTTTCAAGATTTTCATAGTCATTACGATACTCATCAATTGGAGGAAGACCTTCTGATTCCGGTGTATCCTTCGCATTAATCCAAACAAGAACTGAAATTATCATTGCGATAATCGCCGGGAAAATAAACACGCCGCCTTGCCAATGATTTTCACCAAAAATACCTACACCAATTCCAACAAGTGGTGGTACAAGCATTCCACCAACGTTATGTGAAATATTCCAAATACCTGTTTTCGTACCGCGCTCTTTCTTCGAGAACCATTTCGTCATAACAATACTACAAGGTGGTGCTCCCATACCTTGTACAATACCGTTAACGACAAGTAATGTAACAATCATCCCAAATGAAGATGCAAAACCAAAGCAAATATTAACAAGCCCTGATAAAAATAAACCGACTGCGATAAAGCGCTGGGCGAAAGCTTTATCTGATAAATTCCCCATAAAGAACTTACTAAAACCATAAACAATTGCCATTACTGAACCTAGTAGACCAATTTCAGCTGTACTAAAACCATATTCTTGTACTAAGTACGTACTTGATAACGTAAAGTTACTACGAACTAAATAATAAGCAGCATATCCAACTGAAATTCCGATTAACACGCGAATACGTAGTAATCGATACACACGTTCGATCATATCCGCAGGCAATCTTTCAATTGCAGGTGCTGGCTTGAGCCATTTAAACATATTCTTTCGTCTCCTTTTCTCACTTCTGAGAGAGACGTTGTCTATTCCATATCTCGATTATTCCGCTATTTGATATATTTTGGTTTGTTCTTCTAACCGGCTGTCCTTCTATTTCTTTCTCGTTCTTCGCAAACATCGTTGGCACGCCAAACGAAACCTTTTCTAAAATGTGACCCGCTTCTTCTGATAAACAATAATCAATAAATAAATCCGCAATAATACCATTCGGTGCACGTTTTAGTTTCGAAATCGCATTAACAGATAACCCTGTTTGCTCAGGTACGATACTTACAACTGGAAAGCCTTGTTTTTGAAGCATTCTTTGATCTCCCATAAAATTAATGCCAATCATATACTCACCGCTCGCAACAAGCTCTACAGGCATGTAACCATTCACCGTTACTTCACCAACTTGCCCTGCAAAACTCTTAACATATTCTTTCGCTTCCTCTTCACCTACAGTATCAATCAGTGATTGAAAAAACGTATATGCTGTTCCTGAAACATTTGGATCTGGCATAACAACCTTTTCCTTATATACTGGATTTAATAAATCTTGCCACCTTGATGGATAAGGAAGTCCGAGCGGTGCTATTTCTTCGTTCCACCGCTCTTTATTGATCGCAATCGCCAGCTTCTCTACTTCATAACCGTACCAATAACCATCTTTATCTTTAACAGTTTTTGAAATACGGTTCGCATGCTGGCTCGTAACAGGAATAGATAGGTTTTTTTGCTTCATCATTTGATGTGCATCTACCGTACCGCCAATAATAATATCCGCTTTCGGATTTCCAGCTTCCTCTTCTACCCTCCGAAGAAGCTCTTCTGTCGAAAGACGAATAAACTCATACGTACAGCCGCGTGGTTTACAAAATGATGAAAGCAACGCTTCCCCCACTTCCTCACGAGCCGCTACATACGCAACAAGATGACGATCATCCAAAATAGGGAGACCACTTTTATTATATTTAATAGAGGTCGTATCTCGAGAGCAACTAGACATCGCTCCTCCAATTACTAGCAAAAAGAAGAAAAAGGCTATCTTTCTCATGACACATTCTCCTTTACAAATACATTTGCGAGGGAGCTTTTCATATACATGACATTCCCATTATTATCACCGAGATATTGCACAACAAAATACGATGGATACACAGAAATAGTAAGAATGTCTTCACGCTCATTCTTTATACGCTTACCAGTTTTATAAGCAGTAATATAAGCAATCGGTTCATTCTGTGATTGTAATAATTTCTGGATTTCTCCGTAATCTGTAATTTGCTTTGCGTACCGAATCGAATCAAGTATGTGCGTAAGATTCATCGCACGTTCTACATCACCTTGGCGTACTATGACATCTTGTGCTGACGCAAAAAAATCACCAATACGTTCTGGTGTGTAATACAGGCTTAACAAATACGTTTGAAATGCTGAAATCATTGGATCCGTACCATTCTTTCCGTACATATCAGCCCCGTACTGGAACAAGTCACCTACTGCAAAAGTACGTTTCTGTCCATTCAAGTACGTTACTTCTCCAGTAAATACTTGTTCTTGATTCTTAGCTTCACTCGGATTGATTTGAATCCGGTCAAAGAATGAAACAATCGTATGCAAACGAACTTCATCCGTTATAACAATTTCTCCCCACTTTTCATGCCTAACCTTCATTTCAGTAGGCAGGGATTCATTCACTCTTTGTAAAACAGTTTGTTTGTCATTCACGATTGTGATCCGATTATATATTTGCTTCTCCATCACATAAAATAAAATAAGAGAAACAATTATACAAAGGACAAACATAAGAATTTGAAATGATAGCCTTTTCATTTCTGCCTACCTCCAAGATAAAAAAACGTTGTTTCGAAAATACCGCATAATTGTTTCATAAATGTATCATTTAACCGCTTTCAGATTTTTTATATCTTCCATTCGTCTCGGAAGCAAGAATGTAATAAATATGGTAGTGCCTATTTCTTCACTACTCTCAATCCGCATACTTCCGCCCTGCTTATCCATAATCTCCTGACAAATATACAAACCGTAACCATTCCCGTAACTCGAAGGAAGAGCCTTCCCTTTTGGCGATTCATTCCACTCTGCCAGCACACCTTCATCGATACCGATGCCATCATCATGAACAAAAACCTTTGCCTCACGTTCATTTACAATGACATTCATACGAATTTGCGTAGCATCGCTATATTTTATCGCATTATCAAGCACGTTTAAGAAGATCTGTTTCGTCTTATCGAAATCCGCAACGACATGTACATCTGTTAACTCATTGATAACTTCAATCTCAAATTTCTGCAGGCGAGGTTTCACAATTGAAACTGCTTCTTCGGCTAATTCCTTTATATTCACAACTGTAGGTGATATTTCAAACGTACTCGTTCCGTACTTTGAAGACTTAAGTAATTCCTCTACAAGTGACAATAAACGCTCACTTTCTACAGCCACATAACGCAAGCTCTCCTGTACATCTTCCTTCGCCTTTAACTTCGGAATTAAATCCACATAGCCAATAATCGCCGTTAGCGGTGTTTTCAGCTCATGCGTAATGCGGTCTAGGAAATCTTTCTGCTTCTCTTTCTCCTCTTTCAATTGCTTAATATGCAGCTCAATTCCATCGGCCATTGCATTAAAAGATGCGGAAAGCTGAGCAATTTCCACATATTCATTTAGCTCAATCTTACTTTTATAATCACCATTCGCAAGCCGGTGCGCCATTTGTCTTAACTGATCAATCGGCTTATGGAGAGACTTTGCCAAACGAATTGCAAAGAAAATACCCGCAGCTACGAGACAAAGAGACGTCATTAAGAACGTCCAACCGACATTTGTTAAAACTTCCTTCTCACCCGTTAACTCATTTATAAAACGAACACTTCCAATGACATCGTTTCCATAATAAACCGGGCTTGAAAATAAAAGAATTGGAGCCGGGTCTCCCTCTTCAAAAACATAAGATTTCTTCCCCTTCAAAGAGCTCTCAATATCAATATTCCGATGAAGAAGTGCTCCCTTTTGCGTATCCGCAACAACATCTCCATTTTTCCCAATCATCTGTACACGGACATCCATGCGTTTTGCTAAATACGAAGCAATTAAAAGTGAATTCGGACCGAGCGTCTCTACCTCTGCTTCCTTCTCTAAATAATTCATCGTGTAAATTTGTGCTTCTACACTTAACTTTTCTAAAGAATTTGCTGCGTTATGATACATATTCTTTTCTAACGTAATATAAACAACTGCGTACAAAAGAACGAATATCGGGATTAACAGTCCAACGATTCCAAACACCATATTTCTTTTCAAAGACATACCATCACCACTTAACAATCCAGTTTATAGCCAACGCCATAAATGGTCTTAATATATTCCCCGCTATTCCCGAGCTTCTTCCGCAATCTTTGCACCATAATATCAACCGCTCTCGTATTTCCGATATACTCAAATCCCCATACTTTCTCAAGTAACTCATCTCTCATAAATACACGCTGCGGATTAGAAACAAACAACTGACATAAATTAAACTCTCTGTACGTTAACTGAATTTCTTGTCCACTCACATGCACTTTTCTTTCCTTAGGACAGATCGTTATCTCTCCTGCCTCGATTACTTCATGACTTACCGTTACCTCTTTCTTCTTCACACGCCGCGTCATATTCTTGACCCGAAGAATAAGCTCCGCATAATTAAATGGCTTTGTCACGTAATCATCAGCGCCCAGCTGCAAACCAAGCAATTTATCATTCATCTGACTCTTCGCAGTTAACATGAGTACTGGAATATCTCTATCCTTCTCCCTGAACAAACGAAGCAACTCATACCCATCTGTATCTGGAAGCATAACATCCAAAATCAAAACATCCGGTCCTTCATTCCATCTCTCTAAAGCTTCTCTCCCATCAGCCGCCGTGAGCACTTCATATCCTTCCATCTCAAGCTGCATCCGAATCAAATTGCGAATACTCGACTCATCATCCACTACAAGTATTTTCATTATTCTCCTCCTTCCATCCCGTATTATAGTACAGTTTAGTATAGCAAAAATCTTATAAAAAAAGAGAGGGTATTGTCGAACATATATTGAACGACAATACCCCTCTTTCACTTATTATATTTTATTTCTCATACCCATTAGGTTTCTTCTGATGCCAATTCCAAGCATGCTCAATGATTGTCTTCACATTTACATACTGAGGATCCCAACCTAACTTCTCTTTCGCTTTCTGAGAAGAAGCAACTAAACGTGCTGGATCTCCCGCACGACGCGGTGCTACTTCAGCAGGAATTTCATGATTTGTAACTTCACGAACTGCATCAACGATTTCTTTTACGCTGAAACCATTACCATTTCCTAAGTTATAAAAATCACTCTCTCCGCCGTTCTGCAAGTCTTTAAGACCTAAGAAGTGAGCCGCTACTAAATCTTCAACATGAATATAATCACGGATACAAGTACCGTCTGGTGTATTATAATCATCACCAAACATCATAATCTTCTCACGTTGACCTAACGCCACTTGCAATACAAGAGGAATTAAATGTGTCTCTGGACGGTGATCTTCCCCGATAATACCATTTGGAGTTGCACCAGCCACATTAAAGTATCTGAAAATCTTATAACGTAAATTAGAAGCTTGGCTATACCAATGAAGCATCTTCTCGATTGCTAACTTCGTTTCTCCATACGTATTCGTTGGATTTGTCATCGTTTCCTCAGTAATAAGGTCTACATCTACCTCACCATACGTCGCCGCAGTAGAAGAGAAAATAAACTTATCTACCTTAAACTCATCCATTACCTCTAATAAGCAAAGTGCACCATACACATTGTTATTATAATATTGAAGAGGCTTCTCCATACTAACTCCAACTAAAGAATCAGCCGCGAAATGCATAACCGCCTCAATATTTTCTTGTGTAAAAACATCTCTTAAAAATGCTTTATCACGAAGGTCGCCATTATAAAACTTCGCACCTTCCGTAATTGCATCCTCATGACCCGTTTGTAAGTTATCTACTACTACTACAGATAAACCTTCGTCTACTAATTTTTTCACAGCGTGAGAACCGATATAACCAGCTCCGCCGCAGATTAGAATTGAATTCATTGTCTTCCTCCTACATATATTAGGATTTCTTATTCACTCTCTTATTATAAAAGGTATACGATTGCTCGTATACCTTTTGTGTACCTTTATTACTTAGCAACGAAATAATCCGTTACATATTGTGCCCAAACTTCGTGGCCTTTAGCACTTTGTCTAAAGAAGTTGGATTATTACTTCGTCACTTCAAGATGCGCTCTTAATTTATTCGTTAAATCTTGTTTTGCTGCATCCGGAACATAGTAATACCAAATACCATCAGCAGCCTTGTGACCATCACCTGGGATTTGAATATCCTCACTATTTTTCAAGCAATCTTTATAGTTCTTTTGCATATCAAACATTTGATTTTGCGTTAAGTTTGTCTTCACATTCTTTTGAATTGCTGCTAATACATCTCCATAACCTGTTAAAGAAGAGAAGCTTGCACCTTTTTTAATAACACCTTGCATCACTTGACGTTGACGCATCTGACGACCAAAGTCACCACGTGGATCTTGTTTACGCATACGTGTGAATGCTAAAGCTTGGTCACCTGTTAAATGAATATTTCCTTTCGCAAAATGATGTCCATCCTGCGTAAATTCTAAATCATTCTTTACATCTACACCGCCAACTGCATCAACAATATCTTTAAAGCCTTCCATGTTCACTTCAATATAGTAATTAATAGGAACGTTCAAGAAATTTTCTACTGTCGCTACAGACATATCTACTCCGCCGAATGCATAAGCATGATTGATTTTATCGCTTTTACCTTTTCCAACAATTTCTGTATACGTATCACGAGGAATACTTACTGTTTTCATAGAGTTATTTTTAGGATTTAATGTGATCACCATTAAAGAATCTGAACGCCCTTTATCCTCACCGCGCTCATCTGCTCCTAGTAATAAAATTGACACTGGTTCACTCTTACTCACTTTTTCTCCAACATTACTGTTGTTTTGATCACGTTTTAAAGGTTGATGAACTTCCTTTAATGTATTAGATACAGAAGAATATACATTATAAGCATAAATTCCTCCACCTATGATTAGTACCCCAAGGATACCGAGTACCCAAAATAAAATTTTCTTTTTCATACCTTTACCCTCTTTATCAAAATTTTAAAACAATACATCTATTTTTATACTCCTCACTATATTACATTATTCTTGATTAAAAATAAAAGATAAATTAAAAAGAGCAATTAGTATTTGCCATCAAAACAAGAAAAGCTCCATCAATTAAATGATGAAGTTTTTTATTATCTTCTATATTCATATAAGTGTAATTTCCCCATAAAACAATACGATTTACACTTCTTATTTCTAATTATTTTTGAGTTTGGCCATCTTCTCGCATTAAGATGGATTTCTTCTATATTTATAGAAATTCCTTGTTCCACACATATTAAGCTAAAGTAACTTAATATTCAGATAATTATTCTGAATAAACCCTTATATGCATGGTACTTTTAACCCTTCACTACTTTTCTCTGATATACCAAATATCTTTTGAAATATCTTTGCAATTAACAGCTACATGGTCATCGCTCCAAACAAAATTACCCGATTTAAAAATTGCAATCATCCTTGGATTATTTTGATATAAAAACATATCGCCATCTTTAAACTTTCCATTCTCATAATCATGTAAAACCTCGTATAGCTTCACATTTATCATCTCTTTTCTCTATTTTGATAAACTCATTTTATATTTCTTTTCCTAAAAAGTTGTGTTTTTCTTATGAAATCGCTGTGAACTTTTATAATGTTTTAAAAGTTTTGTCCCCTATACATTTAACAATTTAATGTATAAATTCTTACCTTTACTTTATTCTTTCATCACACTATAAATACCTTCAAGTTTATATAAATTGTCTTCTTAATTATTTAATCAAAACTCTTATTAACATTCTAAAGGATTCTTACTACTAAACCTCTTTGCTAAACAAATCACATTTTACTACTGACAAATAAAATAGGTGGACACAAGGCTACAAACTCAGCCCGGTATCCACCTATCTGTATAAAAAACATTTTACGTTTACTATTCTTTTTTATCTCCAAGAGCGAACGTTATTTCTGTCTCACAAGCAATTTCACCATCTACAGTAGCAATTGCTTTTCCTTTTCCAATCGCTCCACGTACACGTGTCATTTCAACTTCTAAACGAAGTTGGTCACCTGGACGGACTTGTCGTTTAAAACGGCAATTATCGATGCCTGCGAAGAATGCTAAGCGACCACGATTCTCTTCTTTTTTCAGCATAGCAACAGCGCCAACTTGCGCTAAAGCTTCTACAATTAAAACACCTGGCATTACAGGGTAATCTGGAAAATGTCCATTAAAAAATTCTTCATTAGCTGTAACGTTCTTTATCCCAATAGCACGCTTTCCTTCTTCTACTTCTAAAACCTTATCCACTAGTAGGAATGGATAGCGATGAGGAATTATTTCTTTAATTTGTTGAATATCTAGCATACACTTCTCTCCTTACACAAGATTGGTCATACCACCAGAAGTTATACTATCATTATCCCATTTTAAATCTCATTTGTCATTATAAAAAAGGTTTTCAAGATTTCTCTTCTAAATAAAAAAATGTATACACTCTTTTCAATATGTATTATCACTGACACGGAGGTTGAAAAGAGTGTATACCCAAGTTAGGGAAAGGCAAATTATATCAAATATTATTAGCCTTTAATGTCGTATTCATAAATCATTATATAGGAGAAAATCTTGAAAGAAAAACCTAATATTACACCTTTTTTGTTTTTTTTCAGGATAATTATTAACATTTTCTCTTTTTATCTCCTATTTTCTTTAAATTATTATATTTTAACATTAAAATGAAAATATCAAAAAATATGCTATCTTATTGTTATCACTTTTACATATTTTTTTCAGTTCATTTATTAAAATGTTTTTGACAAAATCAATCCAATATCAATATCTCTCATACTCTTTGATTTCATTATACAAAAATGCTATTCAATTACATTTCAATATCTTCTATATAAGAGTGATTTCCCCTTTCCCTTATAACTTTCATGTATAATAATACAGTAACAATACTACCAGATTTTTTAAATGGTAAAGGAAAGAGGCAATAAAATGACTGAACGTTTAAAAGTAATGACGACTTTTGGGACACGTCCAGAAGCAATTAAAATGGCACCTCTTGTATTAGAGTTGCAAAAGCATCCAGAGAAAATTGAGTCGATTGTGACTGTAACAGCGCAACATCGTCAAATGTTAGACCAAGTATTAAGTATCTTTGGAATTACACCAGATTTCGATTTGAATATTATGAAGGATCGCCAAACTTTAATTGATATTACAACGCGTGGTTTAGAAGGTTTGGATAAAGTAATGAAAGAAGCAAAGCCGGATATCGTACTTGTACATGGTGATACAACGACAACGTTTATCGCAAGCTTAGCTGCTTTCTATAATCAAATTCCAGTAGGTCATGTCGAGGCAGGACTTCGTACATGGGATAAATATTCTCCATACCCAGAAGAGATGAATCGTCAATTAACAGGCGTAATGGCGGATCTTCATTTCTCACCTACAGCAAAATCGGCAACGAACTTACAGAAAGAAAATAAAGATGAGTCACGCATTTTCATAACAGGAAATACAGCGATTGACGCACTAAAAACGACTGTAAAAGAAACATATAGTCATCCTGTACTAGAGAAACTTGGAAATGATCGTCTTGTACTTATGACAGCTCACCGTCGTGAAAACTTAGGAGAGCCAATGCGTAATATGTTCCGTGCAATTAAACGTCTTGTTGATAAGCATGAAGACGTACAAGTTGTATATCCTGTTCATATGAATCCTGTTGTTCGTGAAACTGCAAATGATATTTTAGGCGATCATGGCCGCATTCATTTAATTGAGCCGTTAGATGTAATTGATTTCCACAATGTTGCAGCTCGTTCATACTTAATGTTAACTGATTCTGGTGGTGTACAAGAGGAAGCACCGTCACTTGGTGTACCGGTTCTTGTTCTTCGTGATACAACGGAACGTCCAGAAGGTATTGAAGCAGGTACGTTGAAATTAGCGGGAACAGACGAAGAGACAATCTTTAGTCTTGCTGATGAGTTGTTATCGGACAAAGAAGCTCATGATAAAATGTCAAAAGCATCTAACCCGTACGGTGATGGCCGTGCATCAGAGCGTATTGTAGAAGCAATTTTAAAACACTTTAATAAATAGATAAAAAATAGCCAAATCATATGCGATTTGGCTATTTTTGTTATTAATCATTTCTTTACAATTGATATAGATTGAATTTCTTTATGCGTCTGATCTGAACGGGCTGCAATATAATAACTATTTGTCTCATAAAAATAGTTATTTTCTTCATTATTACTCATGCTTTCTTTCCCTAATAATTCATGAAGTTTCGCAACAGACAGTGAAATATCTTGAAGTGTAATATCTACTACCTTATCTTGTAAAATACCAAATCGGATATTTCCATCTTTAACAATTGTTTTTCCTGCTACCTTCTGTAACGTATTTAATGTATTGGGATATGTTGTCTGTAATTCCTTTTCTCCCTTGCCTAGATAAGAAGGCACCTCCTTAATTTGCGTCCCATACACACGTTTTAGTAATGAAAGTAAATCATCTAATTTTGAATCCTCTACCATATTCTGCTTAGACGCAAAAGGTACAGCATATTGTGTACTCAGCCATCCATTTTCTCCACTTGGTAATTTTATTTGGACCCACTCAGTGTTTACTGTAGCTGTTTTACGATCAAATATAGTAAAGATATCCCCGAAATTTGCAACAGCTATGCGTTCACCATTTATACTTGCTTCTTTACGAATACTAATTTCATTACTAGTTATTATATATTTCTCCTCTTTTTCAGCTTGCTTCTCTTCAGTCACATTTTTACTTATAACCACTTTTTCTATATCTTTATTTCCCTTACTAAATGAAATTAAATCATTATAATAAATCCCTGCTGTAATGATTCCCGCTATTGTGGCTAAACAAATCCCTGCAATTATCTTACTTTTATTTTTCACTTTATGGCGGCTCAATTTAAATTTACGACGAGGCTTGTGAATTTTTGTAAACTGTTCTTGTAATAGGCCATGCTGAAATTGTGACATTTGTTCTTCACGGAGCTGCTTTCTCTCTTCTGCAGTCATTTGATTATATTGCTTTAAAAAATCACTATAATGACCGACTACCTCTTCTACATTTCCATATTCTCTCAATTTACCGTAATGAATCCAAATCGCTTTGGTACAAAAGCTTTTCACTTGAGAAACGGAGTGACTAATAAAGAAAATCGTCTTACCTTGTTCTTTAAATTCATTCATTTTATCTAAGCATTTTTGCGTAAACGTTTGATCACCTACAGAAAGCGCTTCGTCGATTACTAAAATATCAGGATCAATATGAATTGAAATTGCAAAACCTAGTCTCGATTTCATTCCGCTTGAATAAGTTTTGACAGGCTGATGTATGAACTTACCAATATCAGCAAATTCAATAACTTGAGGAATAATTCTCTTGATTTTTTCTTTACTAAGCCCCATCATCAAGCCTTTTAATTCAACATTTTCAAGGCCTGTTAATTGACCGTTTAATCCCGAAGAAATTGCAATTAAAGCTGCGGTTCCCTTAATATCAACCGTCCCTTTATTTGGCATTGTTACACCAGCAATTAGATTAGATAATGTGCTTTTTCCCGAGCCATTTAAACCAACAATTCCAACAATCTCGCCTTCTGGTACTTCAAACGATATATTATTTAGCGCATAATGGTACTCACCATCTCCACTCCTAAAAAATAAATCTTTTAACTTGTCAGAAGGCTTGTTATACATCTTATATTTTTTCGTTACATTTTCTAACTTCACTTTATAATTCATTAGATTATTCACCTTTTATAAGTAATCAACAAACTGCCTGCGGAATCGGACATGGAGCATGGATCCAAAAACAAATAATAATATTAAAATCCCCCAGAAATATACTGTATACCATGAAAAAACTACAGACATATTATTATAAATTAAAGCACCTCGATATATTTCTAATAAATAGTATAAAGGATTAATTTTGACTATAAACAAAAACAAATATGACATATTTTCCTTAGGTTCCCAAAAAATAGGAGTTAAAAAGAATAACATTCTTGTAATAGATTGAATTAATAATTGAATATCTCGAAGCATTGTTGCAAGTGTTGATGTCATAAAAGATAAAGCGATTAAGAATAATACTGAAGATATTAAACTATATATCAATCCTAAAAAACTTATGGTACTCCATCCTATATTTAAAAGAATAATTGTCAGTACAAACACTACTAAAATTAAGTGTGTATATAACTGAGAAACGATTACATATGTCGGAATAATACTCAATGGAAAATTCATTTTAGATACTGTGCTTAAACGGCCGTGTATTGCATTTGCTCCTTTTATTATCCCAGAACTAATGAAGAACCATGGCACTATACCAGAAATCATCCAAATAAAGTAAGGAACGCCATTAATTGGCGCGCCCCCTCTAATTCCTAAACCAAAAACTAACCAATATACACCAATTTGTGTAAGAGGATTTAAAAAAACCCATAAAACCCCTAGCAAGTTACCTGCATATTCCTGTTTTAACTGATATATAGATAATCTCCTGATTAGGTATAAATTATCAATTTGTTCTTGAATAACAGTCTTTAACGACCTCATACTGTCATCACTTTTTTCGACAACGCCTCATATAAAGTTCCAAAATTAATAATTTCTACTTCATCAGTTGAAACAGCTTGTACACAATTACGTGTATCAAAAACAACGGCTTTCGCCATGTATGGTGCTAATATTTCATAATTCATCGTTTTAAATTCATCATGATCCGTTAATACCAGAATTAAATGTGCATCCTTAACAGCTTCTTCTGCAGAATATAATTCAAAGAAATCAGATTCTACATGCGGATCATGTGCTGAAACTGTAATTCCTTCATTTCGAATTAAATCAATCACATCCATTGCTGGACTTTCACGCATATCATCTACGTTCCCTTTATATGTCACACCAAATGCCGCTACCTTTGGATTTTCAACACCTGCAAGCAATTCTTTTACTTTTTCAGTCACATAATGTGGCATAGAAACGTTTGTTTCGCGGGAAAGTTTAATAATATTTGCTAATTCAGGTGCTTTAGCAACGATAAAGTACGGATCAACAGCTAAGCAGTGTCCCCCTACCCCCGGTCCCGGGTAATGTAAGTTTACGCGTGGATGCTTGTTAGCCATTTCAATTACTTCTAATACATTAATATCTAATGAATTACAAACTTTTGTTAATTCATTTGCAAGTGCAATATTTACATCACGGAATGTATTTTCCATAAGCTTTGACATTTCTGCTGTTTTGGCATCTGTTTTAATAATTTCACCTTTTACAAATATACGATATACCTGAGCACCGGCATCTGCACAAGCAGGAGTAACCCCACCAACAATACGGTTATTATGTACTAATTCGTGTAAAATTTGTCCTGGAAGAACACGCTCTGGACAGTGAACAAGATAAATATCTTCTCCAACCACAAATCCAGATTCCTCTATTAATGGTTTGACATAGTCATCCATGCTGCGTGGCGCAATTGTAGACTCAACAATAATTACATTACCTTTTTTTACAAATGGTAACACTTTTTTCGTAGCTGTTAAAACATACGTTAAATCACAAGATTTATGCTCGTCATCATTATTTGGTGTTGGAACAGAAATAATAAATGCATCTGCTTCTTCTGGCGTTAAAGATGCACGGAATTTCCCATTTGCAACTACTTCTTTTACAACTTCTCCAAGACCTGGTTCTTCAATATGAATTTCACCATTATTTAGTTTGTCCACTACTTTTTGATGAATATCTACACCTACTACCTCTGTACCATATTGTGCAAACATCGCTGATGTCGGTAACCCAATATAACCTAGTCCCATCGTACAAATCTTCATATTAATATCCTCCTGTTTTTTTACTACTTGGAAATAATGCCTTCTAAATTTTTCAGAAAATCTATATAATATTTATCCTCATAATGAAAAGCAGATAAGCCCCATGTATGTCCTTCCCATGCATAATGCTTTTCATCTGACAAATCAATAATTTTCATGTCAGGTAAAACTTGCTGTATATAATTATATAAATGACTTAATAATTCATTAAGCACCTTGTTTCTTTCTAATATGTCAGGATTAAATCTCCTAATAATCCCTTCCTTATCTAAATACTCATCCTTGCAATATGCCCTGTGAAGAATAATTTTCGATTGGCCGTATGCTTTTATAATTTCTTTCGCAAATGTGTCACAAGCTTGTTCCCATTGTTCTAGTACCATTCGCTTTTGTACTACTTCAAAGTCCTCTAATTTACTTTCTAATTTGCTATTAATAAACTCAAATGAACGTGTAATATAACTTTCGCCTATTTTCACCATATCAAATCTCTCATCTATGAAATCCAATATTAGATACTCAGAGGGTTTAGCTGATATTTTTCCAAAGAAATTCTTCATCATATCATCTTTTACTAACCTTTTTTGAAAATCACTCGATAAATTACTTAAATCTACATCTTGAACTTCATATGGTTTAGTCATAATACTCAATAATGATGTCCGTGCTTGATAATAAGGAAGTTCCACTCTCTTTTCTTTATCAAAAGTAAAAGCATCTCTTGTTACACAACTCCCCAAAATGGCGACAGAGGGCGTTATTTTTTCTTCACGCTTATACCTTAGTTGATCTTTTGAATTAATAATTCTTTCTATATTTTTCAACATATATTTCGGAAAGTATTGTGCAACTTCTCCATGTTTTTCATAGTCTGCAACTTCTAAATTATAGGGTATTTCCTCTTCACCTAATTTTTCCACAAACGGTAAAATATGATTAGGGTAGTGATGATCTCCCTTACCTACCTGAATATTGATTTCAGGGAAAACATTCTTTTGTTCTAACGGTTGATATAAGAGACCATTTAAGAACTCTACACTTTCTTTACTACAATCACCTGCAATAAATTCAATAATCCCCCTTGTAAAACTAGATAGATTGAATAGATAATCTCCCATTAAAGTTTGTGGGCCACCACTAATAGCAGCTCCAAAGCTATATTTAATAGCATAATATAAAGCGGCATAGCCTCCCTTACTGGATCCACATGTGATTATATTCCCCATCGGTACCATGTTTTCATTGGCAATATAGGTGATTAAAGATATAACTGCAGCTTCCAAAGCATAGTCACGATTTTTCCCAATATAATAGCTGACTTTCCCATCATAATCATCTAAAATAAATAATTTATTACACTGACATTCATCTAGTGTTTTCACATAATTATAAACTGGTGGCATTCCTTCTATTTCTCTGCCATGGAATCCTGAAAATACAATAATCAGATGATTACAAGGTTTATCAGCCTTTTGAAATACATATTTAACGGGTCTAGTTGATTGGAACGTCTTTTCTCCTGGAAATGCCATACTATCTCTCCTCCAATTGTTTTAGGTTAAAAATTCATAAAACCTAATATTACTAAAATTATATTGTGACATAAGTCTTAAAGTCTGTAGTATATGCCAATACATTTCCCTGCTTTAACATATCCTCATCCGTGATTTGCCATGTATGAGTCGCTTTATTTTTGCGACGTATTACACAAAAGTTATAACTATCATTCGAATAAATTTTATAACCATTCTTTAGCGCTTTTTCAATGAATTTTGTGTCTTCTCCGGTATTCCGATCATCAAAACCGTTTAATTTTTTAAATACCTCTTTTTTAAATACTAAAGTTGCTCCTGCTACAAAATTTGAGTACCTTTCTTCACCCGCACCAATTTTCCTCTTTATTAATGCATTATTTTCCTCAAAGTGTACAAGGTACGTACTTTTTCCAACTATCGAAGCATCCGTATACTCAAATGACATGACCATATCCTTCAAATAATTCGGGGCATAATAATCGTCATCATCCATTTTTGCAATAATTTCACCTGTAGCTTTTCCAACAGCAAAATTAAGACAGGCACCTAAAGAACTCTTTTCATCTACCTTAAATATTCTAGTATTCTTTAATTTTTCAAATCTCTTTTCCCATTGTTTAATATTCATACTATCATTATTTAAAATAATGATTTTTTCAGTATTTTTATAAGTTTGATTTGCTAAACTCTCATAAAGATTATTCATAAATTGTGGTCTATTTGTAATAGCAACCACACTGACTAGTTTTTCCGCTGCCTTTTGATATTTTACTCCTACAATATCAAACAGTTCTTCTAACCTATGACGGTAAGTATGTTGCTCCATAATAAATCTTTGAGCCAATTTAGCTTCACGCTCTAATTTCAATGGATTTTGCAATAACATCTTCAATATACTTTGGGTTGTATTTGGGCTATTTGATATATACAAGAAGTCTCCTAATTGTTCTCTAACCCCAATAGAATCTCCTGATATAACCATCGTTTTACTTGCTAAAACTTCATACACACGGCGTGAAAACATATACTTACTGTTTTGAATTGAATTCACATTTAAAAAAACATCATAGTTTTTATACGCTTCTACCATATGATCATAGCTTAAATTACCGATAATAGAACCTTGATACAATTCAGGCCAAGTTCTATCCGTAGCTGTTTTTAATTCCATTCCATAAAATCTATCATAGATATCTAATCCAAAATCAATGGCAGGTGCTACAATATTTTCAACATCCTTTATTCGATCCGGATGTTTATTTCCATACCATGAGCCAGAAAAAGCAACTGTTCCTAATTTCCCCCTATTTTTATTAATTGGATTATGAATTCTAGGTTGCGCTGCAAATGACAGAGGAAATACACAATTATGGCCAGAAGCTTCTTTGAAGTTTTCTATATTATGTTCATCCGTAACAAAAATATATTCAAAATAACTCCCTGCTTCTTTAAATATCTCGAAATTATCTTTACCCTCTTTATCCCAAAATACAGTAGGTATCTCTTTTTCTTTGCAAAAGTCCACTAGTTCTTTTAATTGCACATGCTTATTATTTTTATGAAGGTTTGCTACTTTATAATTCCAAGCTCCGTTATTACCAGCCCAAGCTGATTCCACTAATAACATACTTGGATTTTCTTTTTCAATTACTTCTTTCCAGTTCTCTTGTGTAATAGGCAACAGGTTTGCTTCATATTTAAAACACTCATAGCTAAACTCATCCAAAATAACAGCAATCTTTATATCCTTTGAAATTTGCAGTTGATTACGATATTTTTCTATATTCCCTACATACTTCTTAAAATCATCAAGTTGATTTACTTCATTTTCTTTTTGTATAAAGGATAATCTTTGGACCGAGGTACATTCTCGAATCTCTATCCCTTTGAAATCTATTTTCCCTTTACCAATAAACTTTATTCCAATTCTTACTGATTCCGTATCCGGCAGTAAATTAAATTTCATCTCATTTCCTAAAGGAATAATTTCACTGCGGGGATTTCCAACCTTAGGGTACATAATGAAATACAGATGAGCATCCGATGTCTCAGTCTTTTCACCTTGAAATAACACATGGTACATCTTTTCTAAATCTAAATCAAATAATTTATCCTTAGGTCTCTTAGTAAAATTTATGTTCCGCTCTAAATAAGAGATATAAATAAACTTTGTAGGATCTTGCTTTAAAATTATATCTTTCCCTTCCACATGAATAATTTCTTTATAATCCCTACTAATAAACCAATCTTGATTCTGTATATCCGAAATCAGTATTTTGGAATTATAATTTTTTGTATTACCTAAAATTGGATGATTCAATATTAACTCTTTTGTTTGTTGAACTTCCTGCAATCTATTTCTTAATTGTGTTATTTTTAACATTATTTCTGTCCACCTTTTAATCTATTCATTAATTTCCAGTATCCTAATGTTAATTTTCCTAATCTTGATTTACTTAGACTATTATACTTCCTCTCTAAGGCATTAAATCTTTTTTCAATTTTTTCATATCTACTTTCAATATCAGCATGCGTCTGTCTCAATTCAAGAAATTGATTTAATTCCTCTTCCCGATATTTAATTTGACTAATTAATTCTTGTTTTAATTGGATATTCACTTGTGTCAAATTTTCGTTTTCCTTATATATCAACTTATTATTTTTATGAAACTCGTTAATAAGTTGATTTTTTGACATAATTATTTTTTCTAGTTGCTTAGCCTTATTAAAAAGTGTATCCATATTACGTTCTTCAACCGGCTTATTGCCTATTACCTGCGCCTCTTCTGTTATTCGTTTTTTCATCTCATTCTCTACTAGTTTTGGTTTGCACGTATCCTCTTTTAACTTTCTCACCTTGAACTTTTCAATATCCTTTGTTGCTTTCGATTCATAACGTCCTTTCTTTCCTTTAGAAGGACGTCTTCTGCTCTTATTTAACTGCTTTATCTCATTAAACTCTTCAGTTTCGACAAATTTTTGATTCACTTGAAATCCTCCCATATTATTTCTTGGTCCACTATTACTTCTCTAATCAAAAAATAATGTACTCTATAAGTAAAAGTTAAATTATCTTCATTTGAAGATTTTTTGGTAAATATCAATAAACAACTTTTTTTCTTCTTCCCAATTATACTTCTCTCTCGCTTTAAAACTGTTCCTTTGCATTTCCTCTTTTTTTTCAGGATGATCTAGCAAATAATTTACTCCTTGAGCAATTGATACCGGATTGTGAGAATCGACACAAACTCCAATATTTTCTTTCTCAACTACACCTTGAATTTCAGGAAAACTACAAGCAACGACAGGTACACCGCTCATCATATATTCAAATAATTTATTAGAAGAAGCCGAATAATGGTTAAAACAAACATTATTTAATACTTGAAACCCTAAATAAGCATTTTTCGTATAATGACTTAGATCCTGTACTGGTACTTTTGGTATAAACTTTACTCGATCTTCTAATTTCATATCTTTCACCATTTGTTGTAATTCAGGCTTAATACGACCATCTCCAATGAACACCACAACACCCCGTTTAAATAAAGGAACTGCTTGTACCAATTTATCAAGACCACGTCCAATTTGAATTCCACCTTGATATAAAAGGATTGGTTCATCTCGTGAAACATTTAATATTCTATGTAATTTAATTGACTTACTCAGTTCTGGACGCGAAACAAACGGATAATTATGAATGACTTTTGGATAAAAACCATATAATTCTTCTGTATACTTTGCTCTTGTATGATTTTCCATAATCATTACATCACAAAATTTAATAAAAAATTTCTCCATGATCCCATAAATATTACTGTTATATCCCGTCCTACTCGTCTGTACTTCATGAGAATCATAAATTAACTTTTTCCTTCTCAATATTTTCGCACATATAAACCCTTGCGGTAATGTATTTAAATCGTTCGAGTGATATATATCATACTTCTTCTTTAATCCCGCTCGAACCATCCTAAACAAAATTGCTCCTCTCACAAATAAAGTAGCAACCTTTCTCTGCGAAAATAATAAAGCTAGTAATAGTAAACTAACTGTTATCATAGGGAACTTCCAAATTCCGAATACCAATAATAGACCAAGTACAGCCATTGTAGCGATATTTTTCATCGCCACCCTTTTGACACGTTTAGCCAACCCAAATATTTTCTGTAATACTGGTACTCTATTCTTCACACGCGTTACTGTAAAGCCCTCTTGACGTTTTTCCCATAAAGGAAGATCCTCTTGTTTCCAATCGTGAATACAAATTAAATCAACCTCATATCCAGACTCTGCCAAAGCTGTACATTCTCTTAATACACGTGCATCATTTGTGAAGTGATTCCATACAAACATGCACACTTTCTTCTGTGACATCTCTTTCCTCCAATATTTTCAATAAAGTTTCAATATTTGTTTTCCAGCGTAATGTTCGAAATGCATATTGATATCCATTCTCCCCTAGTCGATTTCGTAACTGCTTATCCTGTGCTAACTTGATAATGTAATCGCTTAGTTCAGCAACCGTTCTATCTTCAGTGACAAAACCACACTGAGCGTCTTCAATAACCTCTTTTGCATAACCAGCAACATCTGCAACAATCGGTTTTCTCATACTCATATAATCCATTACTTTCCCTGGGAGAACCTTTTTAAATACATCTTTTTCTACTAAACTCACATATGCTATATCTGCATCAACAATTTCAGCGAGGGTATCTTCACGATTTTTGGGCTCAATCAATTGCATATTTGGAAGTTGCTTTGCTTCAATACTCTCTCCAAGCTCTTTCTTTTGATAACCATATCCAATAATCTTAAATGAAATATTCTTATGCTCTTTCAAATGCTCTGCAATCAAAATTAATTTTTCTATATCTTGCGCTAATCCTATATTCCCTGTATAAATCACTGTTAATTGATCACTAATGTTCTTCTTTGGAACAGTAGATAATTCTTTTTCCGTTAAAGAATTAGGCATAAATGAAATGCGATTAGGGGCAATACCTGTAGAGGAAATATATGAATAAAAACCTTTACTATTAATAATAATGTTATCGGCAGCATGATATATTTTATACTCTAATTTATAAGCAAATTTTAGTATCCAATTTTTATTAAAAAAACCTATGCCTATTAAGGACTCCGGCCATAAATCCCTTACATCTACAATTAATTTCGCCTTCATTTTTCGTTTCGCAAACATCCCTGCTACAGGTATAAAAATGGATGGTGTGGAAACAAATATATAATCATATTTCTCTTTATCTTTACATATTGCCAAAATTAACCTAAAGGCAACTTCTATGTACAACATCAACCTTCGAAAAAGATTTCTTGTATATTTTCGTGTTTTGGGATGGATACGTACTATATCTTTTTCTATATTTTCATCATACCAATAACTCGAATCTTTGTATAAATTACGATTTGGATAACTAGGATCAGAAGTTAATATCTTGACATCATAACCTCGTTCATTTAATTCCAAGTATATATTTTTCATCCTATTAGAGGCACTACCAATTTCTGGATAAAAATTTTGTGTTACCATTAAAATTTTTTTCATACTAAATTAATCTCCGCTCACTTATGATGTTAGTATTACTTAAACAATCATTGTTATTTAAATCTTCAAATCAAATATTCTCAAAAAAAATCTAAATGTAAGATTTACACATATCTAAGAATACTATGAAACATTCATGAGTTAAATACCTTTCCAAAAATCCGTAAATTCATATTTAATAATAAAACTAGTTTTCAACCGAAAAATTTTCATATATAAATTACATAAAAACAGCAAAAAGTACCCATGCAAAACGAAATACACTCTCATGTTTTGCATAGGTACTTTTTAATTTTATTTTAGTGCACGACGTGGTAATTTATCGATATTCTCTAACATAATACCTGTACCAACCGCAACGCAGTGCATTGGATTTTCAGCAATTAATACTGGTACTTTTAGTTCTTCTGCTAGAAGCATGTCAATGCCGTGTAGTAAAGCTCCACCGCCTGTTAGAATTACACCGCGGTCGATGATGTCCGCTGATAATTCTGGTGGTGTGCGCTCTAGTACGCCTTTTGCAGCTTGTACAATAACAGCTGCATTTTCTTTTAATGCTTCTGTAATTTCTTCAGAGCATACTGTAATTGTGCGTGGTAAACCTGTTACCATGTCACGTCCACGAATTTCAAGCTCTTCGCTACGTGCACCTGGGAATACTGTACCAACTTTAATTTTAATATCTTCTGAAGTACGTTCTCCGATTAATAGCTTATACTTACGTTTAATATAATTTAAGATCTCCATATCAAACTTATCGCCAGCCATTTTGATAGAGGAAGAGGTAACAATATCACCCATAGATAGTACAGCGATATCCGTTGTACCTCCACCAATATCAACAACCATGTTACCGCTTGGTTGGAATATTTCCATACCAGCACCAACTGCGGCTACTTTTGGTTCTTCTTCTAAAAATACTGTTTTACCACCTGAACGTTCAGCAGCCTCACGAATTGCTTTTTGTTCTACTGATGTGATATTTGTTGGACAACAAATTAAAATGCGAGGTTTTGAAAAGAAGCTCTTTACGTCCAATTTGTTAATGAAATACTTTAACATTGCTTCTGTAATTTCGAAATCTGCGATTACACCATCTTTTAGTGGACGAATGGCTACAATATTACCAGGCGTACGTCCCACCATACTTCTTGCTTCTTCACCTACTGCTAATACTTTACCTGTGTTACGATCAATAGCAACAACAGATGGCTCATTTAATACAATACCCTTACCTTTAACATGGATTAATACGTTAGCCGTACCTAGGTCAATTCCGATATCTCGCGCAAACATTCCCGTTTTTTCCTCCTCGATATTCAAAATCAGGTTACACCCGAATTCTTTTACACCTAATTTCTGATTTTATCATAAATTTAACAGAAACGTAATATTCGCAAAAAGAATTCTTCTGAAAAATATTACCGAATTGAAACGGAATGTTCACGATTGTACCTTTATTGACGTACCGGCTTTTCTACATCTTCTTTTCTATACTTTTGTTTTGTTGCTTCTCCGCCTCTTAAATGACGAATAGACTTATGATAATCAAGAATTTCTTTCACTTCATTTGCGAGCTCTGGATTAATTTCTGGTAGACGTTCTGTTAAATCTTTATGGACTGTACTCTTTGATACCCCAAATTCCTTTGCAATTACACGCACTGTCTTTCTTGTCTCCACGATATACTTACCAATCTTGATAGTTCTCTCTTTGATGTAATCGTGCACACCACTCGCCTCCCTAAATTGGATGTGAGAAGTGTGAAATGAGCTTCGCTGCATACGACTTAGAAGTAAGTGTGAGTGCTGTTTGTAAGCGTTAAACATTCTTGGATTTATAATGAAATGATTCACGATTTCTCACCTCAAACACTCTCTTTGCTTTGGTTTATACCATTGTATTGCCCGCACTACTGATATATGCTACATGTTCACTATTTTTGCGGACTAAGTTAAGAAAAATTACGTTTTTTTGTGAGAAATACGTTAACAGTGACTATTTTGATAAAAAAAATGACACCTTATATAAGGTGTCATTCTTCTCGTTCAAACTCTTCTTCTAACAATTGATGGTGGGGAACCTCTTTCTTACTGGCAATGTAATAATATAAAGTGAATAAAACAAACAATAAAATAATAGCAGTCGACAGAACAAACAAAAATGACACAGTATCCCCTCCCTTTTGTAATATATATTCGAGAATCTCGTCATTTTTCCTTGTTATTGCAACTTTTTTCTCGAAATTGAGTATTTTTATATGAAAATAAAAAAATCAGCTCTCCTAGTGAGAACTGATTTTTTCACTTTCTTATTCTTGTGAAGAAGAACTATTAGATGATTCTGTAGAACCATTTGTTGATTTTTCTTCTTTCTTCGGTTCTTCTTTTTTGTCACTAGTCGAACCGCTTGTTGATTTCTCTTCTTTTTGAGCCTTATCTTCTGTTTTACTTTCTGGTGTCGTGCTCGTTGACTTCTCTTCTTTTTGAGATTTGTCATCAGCTTTTTTACCAGAAGCATTCGTTGCCTTTGCAGCACCTGCATCAGCTTTAATTTCTGCTACTGATTTATTTAAGTAGCGCTCAGGGTTCACAGCCACGTTGTCTTTACGTACTTCAAAGTGAACGTGAGAACCTGCTTCTTTATTCATTGCACTTAGACCGGATTTTCCTAATACTTCACCTTGTACAACTCGTGCACCTTTTTCTACTTTCACACTGCCTAAGCTTTGATAAGAAGCTGCTACACCATTTCCGCTATCAACTGTTACAACATAACCAAGAAGTGAATCTTTTTCAGCTTTCGTTACTGTACCACTTAAAGCAGCTGTAACATTGAATTCTTTTCCATTCTTCGCAGCAATGTCAATTCCTTTATTTGGGGAATATGTGTTGTTATAAAAGACAAGTGCTTTTTCTTGTTCCGCCTCAGTTGCTGCATCTTCATAGAACTTCTTCTGTACGACTACTTCCGCATTAGCAGGAGCTGGCATTTTCACTACTTCTGAAGACTTCGTTACTGGTACTGCTGGATCTTCCGTTTGTGTATATGGCGTTGCTTGATCTTGGTTCGGAGTCTTCTTCGGATTAGCTCCTTGGAACCATAGCGCAACCATTAAGATTACCGCTGCACAAGCAATGTATAGTGCCGGAAATACCCATCTTTTTTGAAATAAATGTACTACCTTTTGCGACTTTTTATTATTTCTTCCTCGCATTCCATCATCACCTCAGCAATCATTTTGAACAATATTCACGTATCCTATACAACGTATAACTAATTACTTTTCGACAAAATCTGTAAAAATATGTATAGGAATTGCAAAATTTCCGAGGAAATGATAGAAAAAAGAAAAAACTGAGCGTTTCGGCTCAGTTTTTAGTCTAATTGTTTCTTTTTATATACGATTAAACATGCAATAAGTGAAATAATAAGCCAAGCTCCAACATTTATCATATGTCCACTAATACTACTAAACCCAGCACCCTCTACTAAGCTTTTAATTGCTTTTTCAAGATGAAATGTTGGAAGATAACTAATCATTGTCTTAATAACTTTATTTTCAACCATTGGCTCAAATTGCACAGCTAAATACATCGTCATTAATATTGGCATTCCAATTAGTGATGTTTGTGGGACAGATTCAGCTAGTAATCCAATCATCGTTCCAATTAAAGTAAATAAAATTGTTCCACATAAGAAAACAAATGCTAGTAATAAGAAATTTCCACTTAATTGATCTAAAATGAATAAGTTTACAATAGAGATACCTAGCGTTAAACATGCTGTTAATATACTTTTCCCAAGAAGGACTTCAACAGAAGAAGCTGGTGATAGCATTAGCACACGTAACGTATGTTTTTCTTTCTCTTCTGCAATTACCATTGATTGAACAAACCCTGCAACGAATAGAAAGGCCATTAAAGTAATAATACCAACTCCTGCACTCCCTTGCCCAAACCTGCTAAATATAAATGCAAATATAATTGGTAAAGATGCCATTAACAACACTTGTGAATTGGTCTTAAAATCTTGTACCTCTTTTCTAAAAATAGCTGATACACGTCTCATTGAAAATGTCATTATAATCCCCTCCCAGTAACTTCAATAAAGATATCACCTAACGTTGGCTCATAAGAATGAATGGATAATAGTTCTCCTTTTTTCATCCATTCTGAAATGCGTTTTGCACCTAATTCATCTTTTTGTACCGTTTCTTTCTTCTTATCCTTTAACACGACTTGTATTTGGTCTTTCGCATACTGTAAGCGAAGGTTCTCCGGTGTATCAAGCGCTACAATTTCTCCGCTACATAGAAAGGCAATGCGGTTACAAAGCGTTTCTGCTTCGTCCATGTTGTGCGTCGTTAGGAAAATTGTCGTTCCTTCTTTATTTAAGTCTTTTAAGATTTTATGAATGTTTTGTACGTTAACTGGATCGAGTGCAGATGTTGGTTCGTCTAAGAAGAGGATATCTGGTTTATGAAGAATTGCTCTAGCTAATGTGACGCGCTGCTTCATTCCTTTTGATAATTTCTTTACTAATGTTTTTTTATCATCTAATAGATTCACTTGCGCTAGCACTTCATCGATTCGTTCTTTTTTACAATCATATAAGTCACAAAATAATAGTAAGTTATCATAAATGCTAAGTCTTTCATATAAGCCACTGTTGTCTGTTAAAATACCAATTCGTTTGTAATCGATACTACTTGGCCCTGTAATATCTTTTCCTAGTACTCTTACCGTTCCAACACTATGAAGTAATTGAGAAGTTAAAATTTTTACTGTTGTTGTTTTTCCAGATCCACTCGGTCCGAGGAATCCGAAAATCTCTCCTTGCTTCACCTCAATATTTACATTTCGAAGTGCCGTTTTTTCATTGAAGCTTTTCATTACATCTTTCATTTCAATTGCCAATGTCATCTCGTCATCCCCTTTGTTTTTTTCTTTTATAGATGAAAGTCGCTTTAGTGCTTTTCGTTTGTTTGTTTCGCTTTTCTTGACTCCATCATATGAAAAACAAAGGGTTTACGCAGTAAAATACCGGTAAAAGGAGTATTTTTACCGGTGAATGAATCATATTTTGAGCTTATTGGAGCACTTTTTATAGCCCAATCACGCCTTTTAATTCATCCATTCGTCCTTTCGAAAGCGGAATTGAACTTTTTCTTTCGTCATCCAAAATTAAACTAAAACTATTACGAGTCCACGTAATCACTTCTCGTACTCTTTGTAAATTCACAAGGTACGAGCGATGACATCTAAAGAAACCAAAACCTGTTAATCTCGCTTCTAGTTCACTTAATGTTAATGCACATACGAAATCACCTTCACGAACATGAATATGGGTTATTCCGTTTTGCGTTTCAATGAAATGAATTTCCATCGGGTCTAATAAAATGATTTTATCGTTCACTTTCGCTGGTATTCTTTCTAACTTCATTTGCGGAATCATTTGAATGACTTTTTCTTCATCGACTTCTTCTGCTTCTTCTTGTTCGATTTCTATTTTTTTCACACCATCATTGTTTAATATGTATACATCTTCTGTTAACGAAAGGGCATCCGATAGAAATGATGACGTAATAAAAATTGCCTTTCCTTGCTCTTTCATTTTCATAATTGCTTTTCGAATCATAATCGTACTCTCTGTATCTACATTTTGCTCCGGCTCTTCCAAAATAACTAAATCTGGATTATGAATCATTACTCGCCCAATATGAAGACGACGTTTCTCTGAAAATGATAGTTTTTCTATTTTAACGTTTAACTTATCTAAGAGACCGACAGATTGTACAACTTCTTCCATACTTATATTCGATTCATAAAGCCCTATTAAGAACTTGAAGTATTCCTTTACCTTCAAACGATCATATGCTTCATCTTTCAAAAAACAAAAACCGATGCGCGAATAATTTCTCTTTCCAATCACTTCCTCTTCAAATAGCACATTACCAGTTGAAGCTTCTTCCTCACCAATAATAATGCGGTGCAAAATCTTTGCTGTATGGTTATTACACTGCAAAACAACACATTGTCCCTTCTCAACCTTCAGTTCAACTGCCGGTAACTGATTTGTCTTTCCTAACTGTTTCAACTCCAGTAGTGCCATTCCGTCTCCCCCGAATACTTTTTTATCCTATTATACCAAACAATTAATGGAAAATTTAGATATTTTATGAAGCATTATAAAAAAAGAAGGACCGTCCCAACATACCTCTTAGGACGGTCCCTTTTACTCTACTTCTTCACCATCAACTTACCTTCATAATCGTTCATCGTCTTTATTTCAACACCTTTATAGTAATGAGCGACGATATCTGTATATTTCTTGCCTTCTGCTGCCATGCCGTTCGCGCCGTATTGGCTCATGCCAACGCCGTGGCCGAAGCCTTTCGTCGTAACAATGATTTTATCTCCCTCTTGTTTCCACTTGAAGTCAGAGGAGCGTAAATCTAACTTTTCGCGAACTTCTTTTCCTGTTAATGTTTTCCCTTGAAATGCTACGTCTTTTACTCGCTTTCCTTCCGTAAGATCTTTAATATTTCCAACCTTCCCGTCTGCCAGTACCTTCACACCGAGACGTTTTTGAAAGTCAGCTACGGTAAAGGTTTGCTCGCTCGTAAATTTCGGAGAAGCTTGATCCCACGGGCTATCTACACTCTTTAAATACGGATAATCATTTCCCCAATAATCAGCCGCATTTTCTGTCCGGCCATTACTCGTTGAGAAGAAGGATGCTGAGATTGGGTTTCCCTCATACGTTAAAACTTGTCCTGCGGTTTTCGAAACAGCTTCCTCAATTTTCTTCAAATTATTTTCGTAGTTATTGCCCCATTGTTTTTTCAATTCTTCTTTACTTTTGTACACTTGATCATTCACCGTATCTGTCACGTCCGCATTGTTTTTCTTACCTCCGCTTAGCATACGCTGGACTACAAATGTTCTCGCTGCTAATGCCTGCGCCTTTAGCGCCTCTATTTCAAAACTGGCATTCATCTCAGAAGCTACTACACCGGTCACATACTCCTCCATAGGTAATGATTCTACCTTCTTTTGTTTCTCGCGATATACAGCAACCTGAACCGCTGTATCCACTTTTCCTGGAGCTGGTATACTTTCTATCGCTGGAGGAGTTTTAGAAGCTACTTTTTCCCCTACTTTTGCTTTCGCAAACGGAATAACAAGAGCAGCAGGTACAATGATAACGAGCGCTATGAGAAGCACTACCGTGATAAAAAATGGCTTTGAAAATTTCATCTTATTTCCCCCAATATAAAAAAGCTTTACTCCATTCATTCTTATGGAACAACTCTTTCTTTTAGAACATACTTCAGGGGGAACAGTATAAAGTGAAACTTTTCTAAATATTTTTACTGGTACGTGCATAAGTATAGAATTTCTTGACTATAACAGTAATAACCCAAAAAAATAGCCTCTACGTCAAAAGACGTAGAGACTATTTCAATTAAGCGTGAAGATCAGAAACTTCTTGTTCTTTCACTTCTTCTACTTTTTCGTTTACACGTTCAATAGTTGCACCTAATGCAGCTAATTTCTTATGGAAATCTACATAACCACGGTCAAGATGCTTTAACTCAGTTACACGAGTGTAACCTTCTGATACTAAACCAGCTAAGATTAATGCAGCAGCAGCACGTAAATCAGTTGCGCCTACTTCAGCACCTTGTAAGCTGTTTGGACCGTTCATAATAACAGAACGACCTTCGATTTTAATATCAGCATTCATACGACGGAATTCTTCAACGTGCATAAAGCGGTTTTCAAATACCGTTTCTGTAATCATACTTGTGCCATCAGCTTGTAGTAATAATGCCATCATTTGTGATTGCATGTCTGTTGGGAAACCTGGGTGAGGCATAGTTTTAATATCAACCGCTTTTAACTTATCTGGGCCGATAACACGTACACCTTCATTTTCTTCGATAATTTTAACACCCATTTCTTCCATTTTCGCTGTAATTGAGCGTAAATGTTCAGGTACAGCATTTTCAATTAAGATGTCTCCACCAGTAATTGCCGCTGCAACCATGAATGTTCCCGCTTCAATACGGTCAGGAATAATAGAGTGGTTTGCACCATATAATTTATCAACGCCTTCGATACGAATCGTTCCAGTTCCAGCTCCGCGTACTTTCGCTCCCATCGCATTTAAGAAGTTAGCTAAGTCAACAATTTCTGGTTCTTTCGCTGCGTTTTCAAGGATTGTTGTCCCTTTTGCTAATGTAGCTGCAGACATAATATTTTCTGTTGCGCCCACGCTTGGGAAGTCTAAATAAATTTTAGCTCCTTTTAGTTCTCCCTCAACGTATGCCTCAACAAAACCGTTACCAACCTGTACTTTTGCTCCCATTGCTTCGAAGCCTTTTAAATGTTGGTCAATTGGACGTGAACCAATTGCACATCCACCAGGAAGTGCAATACGAGCACGACCATTACGTGCTAATAATGGTCCCATTACTTGAACAGATGCACGCATTTTACGTACATATTCAAATGGTGCTTCAATGTTTAGCTCTTTAGAAGCATCGATTGTTACTTGGTTATTTTCAAATACGACTTCAGCATTTAAATGACGTAATACCTCATTAATTGTGTATACATCAGACAAAACTGGTACTTCAGATAGTACATTCTTTCCATCACTCGCTAATAGGGCTGCAGCGATTATAGGTAATACAGCATTTTTTGCGCCCTCAACACGCACTGTGCCGTTTAACCGCTTTCCGCCACGGACGATGATCTTTTCCAAATTATTCCCCTCCGTGTCCTTTTTTCAGTATCTATTCACTCAATACTCAGAAGTTATGATCGGTGTGCCAACCACAATTGTATCTTTGTTGTCTGTAGAACGTATTGCTATTTGCACATTTATTTTCTCTCTATTTGTTGAAAGAGCGTCATCCCACTTTTTATTGTATGCGGAGACTGACACAAATGCTCTTTCTTCTATCTGTTCGATCGCTCTTGCTGAAAGATCTTTCAAAACCTGATTGGTTTTATTTTGCAAAACACCTTCAATCTTATCATTCAGTACACCTTGAACACAAGTGTAAATTATAGGTTTTTCACTAAAAATTTTATTCGTTTTTTGAATATACTTCGGGTCCCATTTCGCCCCGCTCACTTCAAAAATAATGAAAGTGTTTTCTTTAGTATTTTCCTTACTCCAAGTTACTACTACTCGTTCTTCATAAGAAGAAAATTTTTTATAGGATGTAGCTTTATATCCATCTGGAGATTGCTCTAATTCCCACTTTTGAATATTCGCCTTCTCCTTCACATCGTTTAACAACTTTTGAAACGTATGTATATTAGAAATTGTTTTTGTTTCTCGCGCTAACCATGACCATTTCTCTACTTTCGCATCATTTTTCTCTAAGGATGCGATCATGCTCTCCATCTTCTGTTCATCACTGATTGGTTTCATCTCTCTATACCCAACCAAAAATAAAACAACACTAAGTGCAACAATAAGAATGGCTTTAAGCTTCAATTTCATCCCCTCCTATCCCCATTGTTAACGGAGATATGAGGTTCTATACACTTACTTTACTAAATACGTTAAACTCTTTGAATAGCCTAAATAATCAAGGAAAAAGTTACTTACAGATGTCCCAATTGCAATTGTAATTAAGATGAGTAATACTCTCGTCTGCATCACCTTTCCAGGCTTCATTAAACGCTCAATGTGAATACCTTGTAAGGCCCACCACGTAATGGTAATAAACAATAAATGCGAAACAATGGCAATCAGTGCTTGTTGCCCTAAAAGATGTGCCAAAAAACCGACCCCTTTTTACCCAGCTACTACTTACGAAATCATATAAAAACGATACCATAATAAGTAGGAGCCACACTTTTTCAAATACAAATAAGCATCTTACATTTTACATCGAAATTTTTCTCTTTAAAAACGTATACCTATATGTATTTTCAATTGTAGTTCACACAAAATAAAAAGCGCAGAGTAACGACTCCACACCTTTTATTTTCACTATTGTACCACGTTCCCTAAGAAGAAGAAATCTTTCATTAATGGAAAATATTCATAAAAGAAATTGTATCCAATCATCGGCACAATCCCTAGTATTACAATCGAAATTGCGCAAAGGCTCATCACAATCTTTATATTGAGTGGCAAACGAATTTTCTCTTCTACTTCTCCCGTCCGGAAAAATATTTGTTGTAAAATACGGAAATAATATACGAATGAAATGACTGTCGTCCCCATCATAATAGAAGCTAGTACGTAATGAGCTGGCTCTACATGAAGAGCCCCTAAAAAGATGTTAATTTTCCCAATGAAACCAGCTGTTCCTGGTATCCCCGCTAACGATAAAATAAAAATCGTCATCACAATCGCTGTAAATGGCGATCTTTTATATAATCCAGTGAAAATGGTGATATTTTCTTTATCGCTTTGTAAGATTAAGCCGTGGATAATTGCAAACGCGCCTATATTCATAAGCATATATGCAAGCATGTAAAACCACATACTATCCATCGTAAATGGTGATAATGCGACAAGCGGAACGAGTAAATATCCCGCATGCGCGATTCCCGAATAAGCAAATAGGCGTTTTACGTTATATTGCTTTAATGCGACTACATTTCCAATAATCATCGTAATACTAGCTAGCACAGCGATATATATGCTCATACGTCCGTATAAAGATTGCATGTCTCCTTGCACCGATACACTTGCAAAAACCATGAGGAACAAACGAATGATGAGTAAGAAACCCGCCATTTTAGAAATTGTTCCAAGAAAAGCAGTAACAGGTGTAGCTGCTCCCTCATACACATCAGGTGCCCACATATGAAACGGCACTGTCGCAATTTTGAATGAGAGCCCAACGAGTAAGAGTAGGAATGCGAGAGCTAGTAATAACTGAATGCCACTAGCCAGTTCCCCGGCAAATACTTTTTGCATATCCACCATATTGGTTGAGCCTGTAATACCGTATAAATAACTCATTCCAAAGAGTGTAATTGCCGTTCCAATTCCTCCATTAATGACATATTTCATTGCTGCCTCATTTGATGCACGGTTCTTTTTTCGTATTCCTACTAAAATGTAGGAGGAAAGTGAAAGCAATTCTAAACCGACGAAAAGTGTAACGAAATCAACGCTAGAAGCCATAAACATCGCCCCAAGAAGCGCCATTAAAAATAAGTAATAATATTCTCCCTTGTCTTCAATTGGATTTTTCTTATCATCGCTCATTGCGGTGCACAAAATCAGGGCCGCCCCGCCTAACAACAACGTTTTAAATCCTTTTGAAAATCCATCTAACACAAACGATCCATTTAAAATATCTCCCGCTGGTTCGCCATATAGCGTAATTAACGACACGATTGCTAATACGACCGCCGCGATTGCACCAAGCGCTACGTATCTATGGTTCAGCTTAAAAAACAAATCACATATGGAAAGAAGGATGGCAGCCCCGAGAATAATGAATTCTGGCACCATGAGATGCCACGATAAGCTAAGTAACGTATTCATATCCATCCTACTTCACCCCCAATGTTTTCAATGTATTTTGAAGCGGATCCCCTAGTATTTCTGGCATTACGCCAATTGCAATAATGCAGAAGATAAGTAGCAATATAGGAACATACTCCCATCCGTGTATATCAGCTTTCGCTTCCCACTCTTTCTTACCAAATGTTACTTGAAGTGTTGCTCTTAATACGTATACAGCGGTTAAAATGATGCCAAGTACTCCGGCCGCAGCAATGACTGGCTCTACTTGGAATAAACCGAGAAAGGCAAGAAACTCGCTAACAAATCCAGACATTCCCGGCAATCCAAGCGATGCCATTCCTCCCGCTAAAAAGAAACCGCTAAGTACGGGTACACTTTTTGCAAGTCCGCCAAGCGCTGTAATATCCGACGTTCCAAAACGCTGTTCTATAACACCAAGTAAGAAAAAGAGTAAGGCTGCAATTAAGCCATGCGACACAACTTGGAATAGTGCCCCTTGTGTACCTGGTGCATTTAACGCCGCAAGGCCCATTAATACAATACCCATATGCGAAATACTAGAGTAAGCAAGCACCTTCCGAAAGTCTGTTTGAATGAGCGCTAAGAAGGCTCCGTACAATAAATTGATAACCCCTAAAATCGCAATGAGCGTTGCAAACTCGCGAAAGTATTCCGGGAATAGCCCCTGCCCGAATCGAATTATACCGTACGCTCCAATCTTCAGTAAAACACCTGCATGAAGCATCACTACAGCCGGATGCGCTTCAATATGTACATTGACCATCCAGCGATGTAACGGGAAAACGGGTAATTTAATTGCGAAAGCAATCATTATGGCAAGAAACAAGCCGAACTGTAAGCTACTTGGGACAATCATTCCTCCCCCAGCACCTACACTCGCTAATATTTCTTTCAGTTCTGTAATATTTGTTGTACCTGTTTTCGCAAATAAAACCGAGAAAACGATGAGTAAAATAGCGGAGCCAATACCGTTATATATTAAATAACTATAAGCAGCCTTTTCACTCGACAACTTCCCCCACTTCCCAATTAATAAAAACATCGGCGGCAATGTAATTTCAAAGAAGATAAAGAACAACATTAAATTTTGAGCAGCGAAGACGCCGAGCATTCCTATTTCTAACATGAGTAACAGCATATAAAATGCTTTCAAATTTCTTTTAATCGTAAATGCCGCAATTGCTGCAAGCATCGCTAGAAGGGCCGTCAGCACCATCATAACGAGCGATAAACCATCTATACCAAGTTCGTAATAAATGGAAAACCATCTTTTATCTACCGCTGCAAAATCTCCGAATTTAATCCATTTCACTTTTTCATCAAATAGAGACAAATCCCTTCCAGAAGCATATGTACAAGCGAGGACGATAGCCATTCCAAATGGAAGCACCGTTCCAAATAAACCGAGCGCTCGCACTGTACGCGATTCTTTTTTCGGTGTTAATGCAAGTAAGAGAATTCCTAAAAGCGGGGAAAAAATGAAGAACGTTAATAACAAATCATTCATCGTAAATCCCCTCCTGTATAGAGCAAAATAATGAAGAGTACCGCAAGTGAAACAGCTGTTACAGTCCCGTACACTTGTACATTTCCGTTTTGGAGTCTAGAGCCGACTCCGCTCATCCCTTTAACTAAACTCCCTATTAAAATAGCAATTCCTTCGACTACATACACCTCAAATAAGCGAAGCACATGAGCGATTCCTTTCGTAATAGGAATGACCGTCATATTGTATAGTTCATCCACATAATATTTTTCTTTCAAAATTTTATACAGAGGTTCTTCCTCGCCACCAGCCCAATCTCTAGCAATAGATTTCTTGCCATATATGAAATATGCAAGAGCAATCCCAGCCAAAGAAACGAGCGTCGCAACAATCATAATCCAAACTGGGCCGTGTGCTTCTTGCACTTTAAATGCTACATCTTTCGTAAGCCAATCTCCGAGAAACGTTCCAAACCACGGTGTATTTATATAACCTGCCACGACTGCAAGGACGCCAAGGACAATCATCGGATATGTCATGATGCGAGGCGATTCATGCACATCTTCCTTCGTCTTCGCTTCCCCCGTAAAGACGAGAAAGTATAAGCGGAACATGTAGAACGCTGTTAGGAATGCTGCAATTACTGCTAATATGAATAAAACGTAATTGCCGTTCATCCAAGTCACCGCTAAAATTTCATCTTTACTAAAGAAACCGGAAAGGAGCGGCACACCACTTATTGCAAGGGTACCGATTAAAAATAGCGCAGCAGTTACTTTCATCTTCTTCTGTAAGCCGCCCATTTTATTAATGTTTTGCGTATGCACGGCATGAATGACACTTCCTGCCGCCAAAAATAGCAACGCTTTAAAAAAGGCGTGTGTCGTTAAATGGAACACACCAGCTACATAACCGGCAGATCCTAATGCAAGCATCATATACCCAAGCTGACTAACTGTAGAATAAGCAAGCACTCTCTTTATATCCGTTTGCACAAGACCAATGGAAGCCGCAAAGATCGCGGTGAAAGCTCCAACGATTGCCACCGTTTGCATCGCCACCGCACTTGCTGAAAATAGCGGAAACATCGTTGCCACTAAATATACGCCAGCTGCGACCATCGTCGCCGCATGAATGAGTGCCGAAACAGGCGTCGGCCCTTCCATCGCATCCGGTAACCACGTATGAAGGGGGAACTGACCTGATTTTCCCATCGCCCCGATAAAAATTAATATCGCCGTTATTGTAATCATCGTAGGGGTAAGATCACCCGTATGAATCGCCCTAAATATTGCGTCATATTCAAAACTACCTGCATGCCAGAAAATTAAGATCATCCCAATAAATAAACCGACATCTCCAATACGCGTCATAATAAAAGCCTTCTTCGCGGCAGCCCTCGCTTCTTCTTTAAAGAAATAAAAAGCGATGAGTAAAAATGAGCCAAGGCCAACTAACTCCCAAAATATATAAAGCTGTAATAAATTTGGTGATATAACGAGCCCGAGCATCGCAAATGTAAAGAGCCCTAAATAGGCATAAAAGGTTGGTAATCTTTCCTCACCTTTCATATAACCTTTCGAATACACATGTACAAGTAAACTCACAAGTGTAACGATAAACAACATTAAAGCCCCTAATGCTGTCACTTCAAAGCCAAACGATATATCAATATCTCCAGTTCTAAGCCATACCCACTTATGCTTCACTGGTACTGTCGAAAGTCTTTCTATTAATACAAGTACCGCACATATAAAGGAGAGAAAGACGAAGAAAATACTAAGTACACTGCTTCCTTCTCTAATTTTCTTCCCGAATATAATTAATAACAAAAACGAAACAAGCGGGAAAAGCGGTATGAGCCATACATAATCGATCATTGTTTCCTTCCCCCTTTTCGGTCACAATGCTATCCTTTGAGCGTATCCATTTCATCTACATGAACTGTCGTACGGTTACGATATAAAGCAATTAAAATGGCGAGTCCTACCGCGGCTTCCGCTGCTGCTACAGCCATCGTAAACAGAGAGAAAATTTGCCCTGTTAAATTTGGAAACAAACCTAATTTACTAAACGCTACTAAGTTTAAATTGGCTGCGTTAAGCATTAATTCAATACAAACTAATACAATCACTGTATTTCGCTTCGTTAAAGCTCCAAACAAACCGATGCAAAACAAAATAATCGCAAGCGTTAAATATGCAGAAGCAGGTACGCTACTCATTGGAATCCTCCTCTTTCTCATCCTTCTTCGCAAGAATAATTGCGCCAACAAGTGCTACAAGTAAAATAACTGAGGTTAACTCAAATGGAATAATATATTTTGAATAGAGAAGTGTACCGATTTGAAGTGTGTTTTTTTCATGGAGAGGTAAACTTCCTTGTGCGCTCTCATTTGCAAAATCAATATTGTTAACAGCGAAATACATAACTGCCCCAAATGCTACAACCGCAAAGAAGATAATCCATTTTCGAAGAGTAAGACGTGATTCATTTTCCGCGTTATGTTTCGTTAACATAATGCCAAAAATCATAATAATTGTGATCGCACCCGAGTAAAGTAAAATTTGTGCAACCCCTATAAATTCAGCTGATAAAAGAAAGTACAAACCCGCAATGCTGAGAAATGTCAGAACGAGAGCTAGCATCATATGCATGACTTTCGTTAAATTCAACATAAGAACGCCGCCGATAATTGCAGACAAGGATAGTATAAAGAATGCTATAAACTCGCCATTCATGCTTTATTCTCCTTCCTGACGTTTTCGTCGTTTTCATCAAGCCACTGCAAATTTTTAAATAAGTCATCCCGTGAATACTCCGCAAGTTCAAAGTTATTTGTCATAACGATTGCCTCTGTCGGACAAACTTCTGTACATAAATCACAAAGAATACAAATTTCAAAATTAATATCGTACGTGTCGATAATTTTTCCTTTTTTCGTAGGATCCGGATGTTTTTTCCCCGTTAACTGAATACAGTCTGTCGGACAAATATTGGAGCACTGGTTACAAACGATACACTTTTCCGGATAAAACTTTTGAATCCCTCGAAAACGGTCTGGCAATGGCAACGGTTGATTCGGATAATCATACGTCACCTTTTTCTTGCTCAAATTGCCTAGTGTATATTTTAATCCTTTAAATAGACCTTTCATCTCTTACTGGCACCCCCCTCATAGATTAGAAGAATAACTCCTTAATCAATGCCGTTAAGAAAATATTTGCAAGTGCAATTGGCAATAATACTTTCCAGCCAAACTCCATTAACTGATCACCTCTTATACGCGGAAACGTAACACGGAACCAAATTAATAGAAAAACTACGCTGCTAAACTTTAAAGCAAACCATACGGCACCTGGAATAAATCCAAGGAACATAACTGGATTCCATCCGCCTAAAAAAAGCACTGTAATTAACGATGCCATCCCGAAAAAATATACGTACTCTGAAAGCATGAAAAACGCCCAGCGAAACCCTGAGTATTCCGTATGATATCCAGAAACAAGTTCCGATTCTGCTTCTGGTAAATCAAACGGCGTCCTATTTAACTCTGCTACCGCTGCGATTAAGAATACGACGAAACCGATTGGTTGCACGAAAATGTACCAAACATTCTCCTGCGCTGCTACGATTTCATTTAAATTTAAGCTACCAGCTAATAAAACGATGCCAATTACACTCATTACGAGCGGAATTTCATAAGAAATCATTTGCGCCGCCGCACGCATCCCTCCTAAAAGGGAATATTTATTATTGGATGCCCATCCTCCCGTTACGACGCCAATCGTCGTAATGCCAGAAACAGCAATGTAATATAGTAAGCCTACGCCAATATCTGCGAACTGAAATTTATCAGTAAACGGGATGACTGCAAGCACCATAAATGCTGGCGCGAATGCAATAACAGGCGCTAATATAAACAACGGTTTATCTGCCGCTTTCGGAATACTATCTTCTTTTAGTAGTAGTTTTAAAACATCAGCTACCGTTTGCAGCAGACCGAACCGGCCCCCGACTTGGTTTGGCCCAATCCGCCCTTGCATAAAACCCATCACTTTCCGTTCTGCCAAAATACCATATGTAACGAAGCCAAGGACTGCAAATAATAGGAGCACCGCTAATCCGAAAAAAATGAAGAAATTCGTCCAGCTAGAAGGTGATTGTAAGAGCGTTTCAATCATTAGCCATCAACCTCCCCAAGTACAATATCCACTCCACCTAAAATCGTAATTAAATTGGCGATGTTTTCACCTTTCAATAACTTCGGTAAAATTTGCAAATTGTAAAAAGACGGCCTGCGAAACTTCAAACGGTATGGCTCTTTCTTCCCATCACTAGCAATATAGCAACCAATCTCTCCGCGCGGCGATTCTATACGGACGAACGCTTCCCCTTTAGGCGCCTTAATAATTTTCGGTACTTTCGCCAGTACAGCTCCTTCTTTTGGGAACTGCTGGACTGCTTGCTCAACAATCTTTAAAGACTCCTCAATTTCCTGCATGCGGCAAACGTAGCGATCCCAGGCATCCCCCACGCTCCCAATAGGAATATCAAAGTCAAAACGATCATAAATGGAATATGGTTCATCCTTGCGAAGATCCCAGTTTACTCCGGTACACCGCAAATTCGCTCCGCTTAAAGAATACGAAATCGCTTCCTCCGCGCTATATATACCAACGCCTTTTACACGATTTAAGAAAATCTCATTGCCGCTAACAAGATCATGATACCCTGCCAATTGTTCTCTCATATACGGAACAAATTCTTTCACTTTTTCAATCCAACCATCCGGTGCATCCCATTTCACACCGCCGACTCTCATATAATTAAAAGTAAGCCGTGCACCGCATAATTCGTTTAATAAATTAATAATCATTTCTCGCTCACGGAACGCGTACAAAAACGGGCTAACTGCTCCTATATCAAGAAGATTTGTCCCCCACCAAACGAGGTGGCTCGCAATCCTTCCAAGCTCCATTGCAAGTACTCGCAAGTATTCGGCCCGCTCCGGGATTTCAAGCCCCATCATCGTCTCTACAGCATGGCAAATGACGTAATTATTCGTCATAGCCGATAAATAATCCATCCGATCTGTATAAGGGATGATTTGCGTATACTGTAAGCTCTCTGCAATCTTTTCGGTCCCGCGATGCAAATATCCAATAACTGGTGTAGCTTCTTTAATAATTTCCCCGTCAATCTTAATAACAAGCCTGAACACACCGTGTGTACTCGGATGCTGAGGACCTACATTCAAAAGCATTTCTTCCGTACGGATCATTTAGCTACACCTCCACATCATACGGTTCATAATCTTTCCTAAGCGGGTGCCCTACCCAATCATCAGGCATTAAAATACGTGATAAATTCGGATGCCCCTTAAATACAATACCAAGCAAATCATACGCTTCCCGCTCTGGCCAGTCCGCTCCTTTCCAAAGCGCTGTCACCGATTCCACTTGCGGCGCTTCCCTATCCAGCTTCACCTTCACCGCTACTGACTGTTTCTTTCCATATGAAAATAAATGAACATACACTTCCATATGTGTCACAAAATCCGTCGCATGTAGCTCTGACATATAATCAAATGCAAGTCCCTCATGGAATCGCAGTAACTCCATTACTTCATAATATTTTGCAGGTTCCACCACAAGAGTTGGTACATCTTTTGACAGTTTATTAATGTAGAAATCTACTAATATATCCTCTCCTATCTTTCCCTTAATAACTTCAACATACTGATTTAAATACGGTTCATTCATGGATGGCTCTTCCTGCTTCGGCTCCTCTTCCTTCTTACCTTCAGCACCCTTTGTCTTCGCCCTTGCAGCCGCTGCCGCTTTTGCCTTTGCTGCTGCAATTGCCTTCGCCTTTTCATCTCCCGAATCTCCATTACCTTGCGATGCTTTCTGCTTCGCTAACGCTGCTGCTTTTGCTTTCGCGGCTGCGACTGCCTTCGCTTTCGCTTTCGCCTTTTCTTCTTCCGTTACTTCTTCTGTTCCTTCTCTTTTCTGCTTCGCTAACGCCGCTGCTTTTGCTTTCGCGGCTGCCGCTGCCTTCGCTTTCGCTTTGACCTTTTCCTCTTCCGTTACTTCTTCTATTCCTTCTCTTTTCTGCTTCGCTAACGCCGCTGCTTTTGCTTTCGCGGCTGCCGCTGCCTTCGCTTTCGCTTTGACCTTTTCCTCTTCCGCTACTTCTTCTATTCCTTCTCTTTTCTGCTTCGCTAACGCCGCTGCTTTCGCTTTTGCGGCCGCGGCTGCACGTCGTTTTGCTTCTTCTATAGTCATATCGTCATTTTTTGGTAGCGCTTTCTCTTTTTCGCGATTTTCTTCCTCAAGTTTACTTATTTCCACACCATGTTTCGCAACGAGACGCTTTCTCGCCTCTTCTTTCGCACGCCTAGCCGCTTCTCTTTTTAAATCCTCTAAGTCTTTGTTAGGATCACTCATTTATTCGTCACCTGCTTTCCAGTCTTTGCTTCGTAACGAATTTTTTCTTTTAATTTATTAATTCCATAAATTAAAGCTGCAGGATTTGGTGGGCAACCAGGGATATACACGTCAACTGGCACAATTTGATCTACACCTTTCACAACAGCGTACGAATTTACATATGGACCACCTGCTGTCGCACAAGATCCCATTGCAATAACCCATTTTGGTTCAGGCATTTGGTCATATAAGCGCCGAACAATAGGAGCCATCTTCTTCGTTACCGTTCCCGACACAATCATAACGTCCGATTGCCTTGGTGAAGTCCGAAAAAATGACCCAAATCGATCTAAATCATAATGTGATGAACCTACTCCCATCATTTCAATTGCACAGCATGCCAGTCCAAATGTCATCGGCCATAAAGAATTACTTCGCGCCCATCCTTTCAACTGTTCCAATGTAGAAAAAAAGATATTTCGTTCTAATTCCGCTCGCTCATTTGGATGTAATTCCTCAAAATTTATAACCATTGTAACACCTTCTTTTTCCAAGCATACGCTAATCCAACTAGCAACATTACAACAAAGATGAGCATTTCAATCAGTGCAAATAAACCGAGGTTGTCATATGCAACAGCCCATGGATATAAAAATAAAGTTTCTACATCAAAGATGACAAACAATAAAGCAAAAATATAATAACGAGCATGAAACCGAATATTCGCATCATGAAAAGGCTCAATCCCGCTCTCATACGTCGTCGCTTTCGCTGCACTTGGTTTGTTTGGGCGCAGCATCCTTCCTAATGTAAGAGCCACTACCGGCAGCAATATACCTAATAGTAAGAAAATCAAAACGATCATATAACTATTTCCATATACACTTGCCATTGTGAAACCCTCCCCCCTAAATTAAGAACAAGTTCACTTAGTAAACAATATGTCCTAGTTGCAGTAATTATTATTTTTAAATTTTTCTAAATAATGCAACTATTTTAATCATTATAGCAAACTTCAAATTCCTATGTCGATATGTTGGGGACAGAAACGAAAATTATTAAAATCTGTTTTTATAACTTGCTATACTTGCGCAAAATAAGTATATAGGTTATATATGTTTTTTAAGAAATTATAAAAAATACAAAAGAGGAATTTATATGTATATACCGTGGGTGAGATAGATGAAAAAACAAGCACATGTAAGTATTCTTATAAGCATTACATTGCTATCTATAGTGATTCATTATGTGGCAATGCCTTTTCTATATGAATACTCATTTCCCTTTCAAATATTAATTGGAATGAGTACTTTATTCATTGATATTATCGCTTGTAGTTATATACTTTATTTTTCAAACATGAAAGAAGGGTTACCTCGTTTATTTTGGACGATATTATGCGTTGGAACTCTCTCTTATTTCATTGGAGATATCGTCGTTGCCTATCAACGTTTAATTTTAAAGGACTACTATACATTCGTTGATCCGTCTGACTTTTTTTATTTACTTTTTTTAATTAGCTTTGCATTCGCCTTTCTATATGAAATCATTTATAACCGAGATTTATTAGAAAAGCTTTTTATGATATGTGATATTTGCATTATTGTTACAGCACAATTCACTTTAAGTTACTATTTACTTATTGAACGAACCATTCACGTTTTTACAACATCCTATATCGACATATTTGTTCAACTTACCTATCCAATGGCAGACTTACTCTTCCTTCTCATAGGAATCAATCTTTTATTCAGACCATTATCCTTATTACCGAAAAAAGTTGGAGCGCTTCTTGGCAGTGCTTTACTTTTATATGCGACTACAGATGCAATTTATGCTTTTATCAAATACTTTACACCAGAGTATTCTATGTTTACAGTTACTCCTCTTTATCAAGTAACTTTAGTACTAGTAGCAATCGCCTGTATTATCCATACAAAAGAACCTGAAAAACAAGAACAAATACTATTAACACCTAAACTTGGTGAGTCAATCAGATTGTCATTACCTTATATTTCTGTCGTAATGCTTATTGTTTTTATATTAGTTGAATACGTTTTTGCACCTATTGTAGTAATCGGGCTTATCATAACCTTCTCCTTCGTCCTTATACGCCATAGTTTAGTTCGTAAACAAAATAAATTATTATTACTAGCCCAAATGCAATTCAACTCAGAACTCGAAAAACAAATTGAACTGCGTACAGAAGATTTAGTAGAACAAAAAAATGAGCTCTATCATAACCAACAAATGTTTAAGTCTTTATACGAGCATCATCCAGATCCAATCTTCACATTAGATTTGTATGGTAATTTTCTCAAAGTGAATAATGCCGGTACGACTTTACTCGGCTATCAAACAAACGAATTATTAAATCAACCTTACTACTCACTCATATACGAAGAAGATTTAGAAGAAATTATTAACACCTTTCATCGCGTAAAAAAAGGGCATTCTATTTCTTTAGAAATACGGGCTTATCATAAAAATAGAGATATTTACTACTTGCATGTTACGGCTGTTCCTATCTTTTTAAAAGATCATATTTCGGGAGTTTATTTAATGATTAAAGATATTACGGAAAGCAAGCAACAACAAGAGCAAATTAATTTTCTAGCATATCGTGATACCTTAACAGAGCTTGCAAACCGACGTGCATTTCACCAATATGTAGAACAAGCAATTGCTCGATCCAAAATATCAAAAAGACCTTTTGCTGTTATGTTTCTAGATTTAGACCGTTTTAAAATTATTAATGATACCCTCGGTCATAGGGTAGGAGACCTCCTATTAATCGCAGTAGCGAAAAGACTCGAAAGAATGGCCACACCAAATATGAAGCTCGCCCGTCTAGCTGGGGATGAGTTCACAATCCTTATTGAGAACTATAATAAAAGACCAGATGTAAAAAGAATGGCTGATACGATTGTAGAAGCTATGAATGAACCATTTGAAATTGAAAATCAACATTTACAAATCTCACCGAGCATCGGGATTGCCATATATCCTGAAGCAGGTGAAGACCCATTGTCGATTCTACAACATGCTGATATGGCCATGTATGAAGCAAAAAATAGGGGCAAAAACGGTAGCTCTCTATACACGAAAGAACTGTACAAAAAAATGGAACGAAAAGCTCGAATTGAAAAAGATTTGCCACTTGCTTTAGTGAATAAAGAATTCTATCTCGTATATCAACCACAAATTGATATTACAACGAAAAAGATCATTGGTGCTGAAGCATTACTACGTTGGAAGCATCCACTATTAGGCGATATTCCACCGTGTGAGTTTATTCCAATTGTAGAAGAAACTCCACAGGTCATTCCACTTGGACATTGGGTATTACAGGAATCTTGTCGGCAGTTAACAATTTGGCATTCCTTCGGTTACAAAGATTTAAACATAAGTGTTAACTTATCAGCAAAAGAATTCCAGCAAGATCATTTAATCGAGAACATTTCACAAATACTAACAGATGTTAAAGTCGATCCAAAGTATGTAACACTTGAATTAACAGAACGAATTGCGATGATCGATGAAAAAGAAACATTATCAAGACTAAAACAATTAAAGGAATATGGTATTCAAACGTCCATTGATGACTTCGGCACCGGCTATTCTTCTCTCGCTTATTTATCTATTTTCCCTATCGATACATTAAAAGTACCGAGAGAATTTACACAACTAGCTGATCATCGACCAGAAGAGAGAGCCATCGTTTCCACTATCCTTTCCCTTGCAAATACTTTAAACCTTTCTGTCGTTGCTGAAGGAATTGAAACAGAAAAACAACTTAAGTTTCTACAAAGGAACAACTGTAAATATATGCAAGGTTACTATTTCAGTAAACCACTTACTAGCCAGCAATTTATAAAATTTCTACAAAAAACACCCAGTATGAACCAATAGCTCATACTGGGTATTTTTATCATACTATTTGCGGACAGTAAAACTAGTCATCAATGCGGGGTTCCCCCCACTTTATAATGCTGGAATTTCTTTCTCGTAATATTCCTCTGCAATTTCTTCATAAAAAGCTGCTGATGTCGTATAAAAATATGGAATTAACCATAAGAATCCAATCCCGAGTGTAATACAACTTAATATAAACCAACCAATAAAGCTTAAACATAAAATTAAATACTCCATCTTATGCCCATCCATCATACGACGACTTTCTGTAATCGCTTGATTTATAGAATACTCAGGGTGGTCATTTATTATAAAGTACGTCATCGCATAAGAAAATGATTTAATAATGCCTGGAATAATAAATAGTAAACACCATAAGAAAATATAAATATTCACTACTATATATAATAAAAATGACTTTATAAACTTATTTCCGCCTGTAAACCATCTGAATATATTCCCAATACGTGCGTCTTTCTCACGAATGATATGTAGTGCTAAATAATAACCACCTAGCGTTAGTGGACCTATCACCAATATTGTAATAACATCTACTGAAAGCGAGTTCTTTACTTCTTTCCAATCCCAAAACTGAGAGAAAATGAAATCAACACTAAAACTAAATGCTGAAATAAGAATTGAAATAAGTAATGTCGCCCCAACAGCTAATCCCCATTTCCCTTCTAATGAATCTAATGCCTCTCCTTTTAAATCACCAATCATACGTAGCCTCCTATACACAATAACTCTATTAGTATAGCATGTTCCTACTACAATTCATCTTTTGAAATATAGCGATAAAAATGCGCTGTCGTTGTACTTACATACGGGCTAAGCCAAAGAAAACCTATTCCGAGTGTAAGAATTGCTAAAAGTGCCCAACCTATAAAACTCAGCCATAAAAGGAATAAATCTAACTTATGTCCCTTCATCAGATTCTTACTTTCTTTCATTGCTTGTGAAACACTATATTCCGGTTTTTCAACCATCACATAATATGTCATCGAATATGAAAAATACAAAATGGCCATTACAATAAACGAAATAGCTAATAGAATAAAGAAAACAATTATAAATGATGGATTTGCATTCTCATCAAGAAAACCTAATAGCCCAAATACAATCATTCCTAACATCGGAACCCATGTACCTGTATATAACAAAATTGCAAGCATAGCCCACATCGTTTTCATCATTCTTTTAAAGCCACGAAATCCTTCAAATAAATAATCCACTCTAGCATCTTCTCGTTTGCTTATTTGTAGAAACAAATTCGTATGACCATATGTGGTAATGCCATAAGCGGCATAACTTAAAATTATCATAAGACAGTAAAAAATCCCAAACGTAATAGCAGCTCCAATTGCCATCACGTCCTCTTCAATTGAACCAGCTGAAATAGATGCTAAAAGAACTATTATAACTCCTGGAATTAATAGTATAAGCATTACAGCCATTGAAACGACGTAACTTACAATATGATATAAAATCGTTGATCCAACACCTAGCCCCCATTTTCCTTTTAAAGAGTGCAATGCTTCTCGTTTCATTTCACCGATCATTTATTCATCCCCTTTATAAATTGTTGTACATTCTCTACTTATACAAGCATCAACATAAGTATACCATTTTTGTAAAATTATCCATAAAAAAAACCGTAAAGGCAAAGCCTTTACGGTTTTTTTATTTCATATCGGAAACGTTTAAACGGTTCACAGCACGTTGTAATGCCATTTCTGCACGTTTAAAGTCAACATGTGCTTGCTTATCTTGCATACGTTGCTCAGCACGACGCTTCGCTTCATTTGCACGATGGATATCGATATGGTTTGCTTCTTCAGCAGATGATGATAATACAGTTACTTTATCTGGACGAACTTCGATAAAGCCACCACTTACTGCTACATAATCAGTATGTCCACCATTTTTCAGACGAACTGCACTAATTTTTAATGGTGCAACAGTTGGAATGTGACCTGGTAAAATCCCCATTTCCCCACTCTCTGCTTTTACACTTACCATTTCTACTTCTTTTTCGTAAACCGGTCCATCAGGAGTTACAATACTGACTGGAAATGTCTTCATACTTCGTCCCTCCTAAGGCCTTACGCCATCATTTTCTTCGCGTTTTCAATAACTTCTTCAATGCCACCAACTAAGCGGAATGCATCTTCTGGAAGGTCATCATATTTTCCTTCTAGAATTTCTTTGAAACCACGAACTGTTTCTTTTACAGGTACATAAGAACCTTTTTGACCTGTAAACTGCTCCGCTACGTGGAAGTTTTGAGATAAGAAGAATTGAATACGACGAGCACGATGTACAACTAACTTATCTTCTTCAGATAACTCATCCATACCTAAGATAGCGATGATATCTTGAAGCTCTTTGTAGCGTTGTAAAGTTTGCTGTACTTGACGAGCCACTTCATAATGCTCTTCTCCTACGATTTCTGGAGAAAGTGCACGAGATGTAGATGCTAATGGATCTACGGCTGGGTAAATACCCATTTGTGTTAAACGACGCTCTAAGTTTGTTGTTGCATCTAAGTGAGCGAACGTTGTAGCTGGTGCTGGGTCAGTATAGTCATCGGCTGGTACATATACCGCTTGGATAGACGTGATAGACCCTTTATTTGTAGATGTAATACGCTCTTGTAATTGACCCATTTCTGTTGCAAGTGTTGGTTGGTAACCTACCGCAGATGGCATACGGCCAAGAAGGGCAGATACTTCAGAACCTGCTTGCGTGAAACGGAAGATATTATCGATGAACAGAAGTACGTCTTGTCCTTGCTCATCACGGAAATGCTCAGCCATTGTTAAACCTGTTAACGCAACACGTTGACGTGCTCCAGGTGGCTCGTTCATTTGTCCGAATACCATCGCAGTTTTCTTAATTACGCCAGAATCGCTCATTTCGTGGTATAAGTCATTACCCTCACGAGTACGTTCACCTACACCAGCGAATACAGAGATACCACCGTGTTCTTGTGCGATGTTATTGATTAATTCCTGAATTAATACCGTTTTACCTACACCGGCACCACCGAATAGACCGATCTTACCACCCTTAATGTAAGGAGCAAGTAAGTCTACTACTTTAATACCAGTTTCAAGAATTTCTACTTTAGTAGATAATTCTTCGAATGCAGGTGCTTGACGGTGAATTGGATCACGACGTACATCCGCAGGAACCTCACCATCTAAGTCAATTGCATCACCTAATACGTTAAATACACGACCAAGTGTTGCATCACCAACTGGTACAGAGATTGCTTTACCAGTATCTTCTACTTCTGTGCCACGAACAAGTCCATCTGTGGAAGACATTGCAACTGTACGAACTGTGTCATCACCTAAATGAAGTGCAACTTCAAATGTTAAGTTAATGCTTGTTCCGTTTTCGTTGCTCTGTTTTACCGTAAGGGCGTTGTAGATTTCTGGTAGCTTTCCGCCATCAAACTTAACGTCTACAACCGGACCCATGATTTGCGTAACGCGCCCTTTATTCATCGGGTTCCCTCCTAGCTTTCTTTTAATTAGCCAACTTTCTACGAGCAGTTAGCTTTTCATTTTTTATTAGTTTATAGCTTACGCGACTCTTTTGACAGAGCCGCTTCCACTTTTTATTACTATTCTAACGCTGCTGCTCCACCAACGATTTCCGTAATTTCTTGCGTAATCGCTGCCTGACGTGCACGGTTGAATGAAAGTGTAAGTGAATCGATAACTTCCATTGCGTTGTCTGTAGCACTCTTCATTGCTGTCATACGCGCTGCGTGCTCACTTGCTTTACCGTCTAGTAATGCACCGTACACTAAGCTTTCTGCGTATTGTGGCAATAGTACTTTTAAAATTTCTTCTTCAGAAGGTTCGAATTCATAAGCTGTCGTCGGTTTATCAGACGCCACATCAGTAAGCGGTAAAATTTTATTTTCCGTTACTTCTTGTGAAATTTTACTTACGTAATGGTTGTAGTAAATATACAGCTCATCATAAGCACCATCTGCGAACATCGCAATTGCTCGAGAAGCAAGGTCTTTAATATCAGTAAATGATGGATGGTCAGATAATCCAACTACTTCATCAATGATGTTAAAGCCGCGACGTTTTAAATAATCACGTCCTAGTCGTCCAAGCACAATAATTGAATATTGGTTTGAATCCATATTATGACGTTCACGAATTACGTTACTTACTGTACGTAATACGTTACTGTTATAACCACCTGCTAGTCCGCGATCAGATGTAATAACGATGTATCCTGTACGCTTTACAGGGCGCGCATTTAGCATTGGATGATTAATTCCTTTACTTCCTTGCGCAATGCTCGCTACTACTTCTTGAATCTTTTCCATATACGGAACGAAAGATTTAGCATTTTGCTCTGCACGGTTTAACTTAGATGCAGATACCATCTCCATCGCTTTCGTAATTTGACTCGTTTTCTTTGTCGAGTTAATCTTCGCTTTTATATCGCGTAAAGATGCCACAGGTTTTCACCACCTTTTTTCCGGAAGTTGGCACGATTAGTAAGAATCCTCTTCCTAATCTACGTTGCAAGATATTCTTGCTCATGATTGAAGGAAAAGAATAGGTGCACCTACTCTTTTCCTTTACATAACCGTCAGCAATCTCAGAAATTGAGACGCCTTATATATACTATCTAGCTCCAGCGGCTTGAATACTCGGTGGCTTCACTTCTTTCCTACGAGGCAAACACCGCCTCTTCGTCAGAAGTTCCATCCCCCTCACATTCAGAACGAGCCGCTTCCGCTTTTATTATTCAGAAGCTACGAATACTTTTTTAAATCCGTTAATTGCTGCTGCAAATTTGTCGTCATCCGCAAGTTTCTTAGTTGTGCGGATTTCTTCTAATAAGTCAGTCGCATTAGAATCTAACCAAGCATGGAATTCTTCTTCGAAACGAGTGATATCTACTACTGGGATATCATCTAGGAATCCACGTGTTAAAGCGTAAAGAATGATAACTTGTTTCTCTACACGTAACGGTTTGTGTAATCCTTGTTTTAATACCTCAACAGTACGAGCACCACGGTTTAGTTTCGCTTGAGTTGCTTTATCTAAGTCAGAACCGAACTGAGCGAACGCTTCTAACTCACGATAAGATGCAAGGTCAAGACGAAGTGTACCTGATACTTTACTCATTGCTTTAATCTGAGCAGATCCACCTACACGAGATACAGAAGTACCCGCATCGATCGCTGGACGTACGCCAGAGAAGAATAGGTCAGATTGTAAGAAGATTTGTCCATCCGTAATCGAGATTACGTTTGTTGGGATGTAAGCTGATACGTCCCCTGCTTGTGTTTCGATGAAAGGTAGTGCCGTTAAAGAACCGCCGCCTTTTGCATCACTTAATTTTGCTGCACGCTCTAATAAGCGAGAATGTAAGTAGAATACATCCCCTGGATAAGCTTCACGACCTGGAGGACGACGTAATAGTAATGACAGCTCACGGTAAGCTGCTGCTTGTTTTGATAAGTCATCATATACTACTAATACGTGTTTACCATTGTACATGAACTCTTCACCCATTGTTACACCAGCATAAGGAGCTAGGTATAATAATGGAGCTGGTTGAGAAGCAGATGCAGTTACAACGATTGTGTACTCTAATGCACCATGCTTACGTAGTGTTTCTACTACGTTACGTACAGTTGATTCTTTTTGTCCGATTGCTACGTAGATACAAATCATATCTTCATCTTTTTGGTTAATGATTGTATCAAGTGCAACTGCTGTTTTACCTGTTTGACGGTCACCGATGATTAACTCACGTTGACCACGGCCAATTGGTACAAGAGCGTCGATCGCTTTAATACCTGTTTGAAGTGGCTCATGAACAGATTTACGATCCATTACACCCGGTGCTGGACTTTCGATTGGACGAGTGTTTGTTGTATTGATTGGGCCTAAACCATCAACTGGTTGACCTAATGGGTTTACAACACGACCAATTAGTTCTTTTCCTACTGGTACTTGCATGATGCGACCAGTACGACGAACTTCGTCGCCTTCACGGATTTCTGTGTAAGGTCCTAAAATGATAATACCTACGTTGTTTTCCTCTAAATTTTGTGCTAGCCCCATAACGCCGTTAGAGAACTCTACAAGTTCACCAGCCATAACGTTATCAAGACCATGAGCACGCGCGATACCGTCACCAACTTGGATAACTGTACCAACATCACTAACTTCGATTTCAGACTGATAGTTCTCGATTTGTTGCTTTATCAGTGCGCTAATTTCTTCAGCTCTGATGCTCATGTGCTTCACCCCTATCTATTCTTCATTAATTCACGCTGAATACGTGCTAATTTTCCTTGTAAACTTCCGTCGTAAATGCGATTTCCAATACGTACTTTAATACCGCCTAGTAAATCTTCATCTACAACATTTTTTACGCGAATTGCATCTTTTCCTGTTCTCTTTGCAAATGCTTCTGCAATGTTAAGCTTCTCTTCTTCTGATAGAAGACGAGTAGAGTATACTGTTGCGTCCGCTACGTTACGTTCTTCATTCGCAAGAACTACGTATTCATTTGCAATGTCAGATAAGATATCAATGCGTTTGTTATCAATTAAAATATATAACGTATTTAAAATAGATTCAGAAACAGATCCGAATACGTTTGCAAGAAACGTCTTCTTCTGCTCTTTTGAAATGTTCGGTTGTGTTAAAAAGCTATGTAGTTCTCCGTTCTTCTCATAAACGTTTTGTACAAGGCGTAATTCCTCTTCAAACATTTCTAATACGTGTTTTTCTTTTGCAATTTTAAAAAGAGCGACAGCATAACGTTTTGCTACAATCCCATTGCTCATCGCGCTTCTCCTACTTCTTTAATATAATCGCGAATTAACTTCACTTGATCTTCTTCTTTTAGTTCTTTTTCAATTACTTTAGAAGCAATTTGAACAGATAAAGAAGCAACTTGTTCTTGTAAAGCAGCAATTGCTTGCTCTTTTTCGCGTTGAATTTCTTGTACAGCAGATGCTTTAATTGATTCTGCTTCTTCTTTCGCAGCAGCAACAATAACATCCTTTTGATCTACAGCTTGCTTTTTCGCTCTTTCGATTAACTCTTGTGCTTCAACACGCGATTGTTTTAACATCTCACGTTGTTCTTCCACTAATTTCTTCGCCTCAGCATTATTTCTTTCTGCAGCGTCGATTTCATTAGCAACGTGCTCTTCACGTTCTTTCATAATTCCCATTAAAGGACCCCACGCAAATTTGCGTAGCATTACTAATAGAAGTAAGAAAATGAACAATGTGTAAGCAATCGTTCCAAATGGAATGGCAGCCCCTAATAATAAAGTTGGCACAAGGATTCACTCCCTTCAAAATATCTAAATTGATCATATGAAAAAAAAAGACATACGTTTCGTTCATAAAGCAATGGCGAAGAAAGTTCGGAAAAACACTCTTCGCCATCTATGTAAGGGGAGTCTCCCTTATTTGTTCATTACGATGAATGCAATAACTACACCGATGATTGGAAGTGCCTCAACTAAAGCAACCCCGATGAACATAATTGTTTGAAGTGCGCCTTTTAATTCTGGTTGACGAGCAACACCTTCGATTGTACGTGATACGATAAGACCGTTACCAATACCTGCACCTAATGCTGATAAACCAATTGCAATTGCAGCTGCGATTACACCTAAACTCATTTAATTTGTCCTCCTTTGTATTATAAAAAAATAAATTTTTTCTTACTTAAATTATATTAATGGTCATGGCTTACTTTATGAGCCATATAAACCATCGTTAACATAACGAAAATAAATGCTTGGATTGATCCAACGAATACACTGAATCCCATCCATGCTAACATCGGTACAAGTGCACCTAATGCTCCAAGGAATGTTGCTCCACCTAACTTAGCAAGTAATCCTAATAAAATCTCACCTGCATAAATGTTACCGAATAAACGAAGACCTAACGTTAATGTGTTAGCAAACTCCTCAATAACCTTTAATGGGAATAAGAATTTCATAGGTTGGAAATAACCTTTTACGTATTCTTTCGTACCCTTCATCTTAATTCCATAATAATGGGTGAGGGTAACTACCATCACGGCTAATGTTAATGTAACTGCTGGATCAGACGTTGGTGATCTCCACCATGCAATATGTTCGCCAGCTTCAGTTGCTGAATACATGAATGGTAAACCAAGGAAGTTCGATACGATGATAAACATGATAAGCGTAACGCCAAGCGTTAAGAATCGTCCACCTGTTTTCCAGTCCATCGTACTATTGATAATCCCTTTCACGAAGTCAAACACCCATTCCATGAAGTTTTGCATTCCTGTTGGGCGAAGAGCTAAGCTGCGAGTTCCGATAACAGCGATTAAGAAAACAATAACTGCTGCTACAGTAACCATCATAACTGACGACAAATCGAACGTTAAACCTAGAAATTCAACTAATTTACCGTGTTCCACTAGTAATTCACCTCTCTTCCCTGCTCTTATACTCTAAATAAAGAAAATCTATGATCATGACAAGGTATCCTGTCAGCAATCCTACACCTAAGCCCCACATCGCAATTAACTCTTGATATTTGGCTGCAAATAAAATTAATAACCCAATCGTGGCGAATCTTGAATATGTACTTACCGCTGTCGCCTTAAACTTTACGTTTTCTCCATTTGTCACGCGATCCAGCAGCTTGTCTGTTCTACGTGCAATGATGCGCAAACTAAGAAAACTGAAAATCGTCCCGATAATCAGTCCAAGAAATACATCCTTGTAAGAGGTGAATCCCCATCCTAGCACTAGAAGCGCAAGCAAGTAGTACATATATTTCTTTTGTCTTTGGACAAGTCCATGTACGTCTATCATCATTGCTCTCCCGAATAGTAATGTCGAATGAGTCGAATCATTGCGTATACCCCTGTTCCTAATCCGAGTAATAACCCTATTATAAGAAACAATGGAAACGTTCCAACCTTATTATCAATCCACTGCCCACCAAAGATCCCAACAAGAATAGAACCGACTAACTGGGCAAGAATACCTGACATTAAAGCATAAGCTTTTATATGGCTGCGATCGTTTTTTTGCAAGGATTCATCCCTCCAATATGTAACCCTCATTCACGATGTGTTAATAATAACTCATTTTTTTGCATAAATCCTATACAAAATAAAAAGTTTACATTTTCGTCACGGAATAGATGTATTTTTGTCACTGAAAGCCCTACCATCTATCCCCGTTGTTAGCATACAATAGGGTATTAACAGTGTCAACGAGAAATCGTAAAAAATCAAAAAATTTGAGTATTAGTCATTTCCTCCCAAAAATGAAAACGTTCCCCTTCTAAATACTGGTTAGAGATATGCAATTTCTAACAGTTTTCCTTTTATAATAGAAGGAAATGTTCACAAGTTTGTCACTATTATATTTTTAAGATATAACGCTTTCCTTCCATAATATAGTGCTCTTTAGACGTAAGACTTCTATATTATATGTGATGTGTATGCAACTTATGTTGTATATACTATGTATATTTATCCCCCTCCCCTACCTCACCAAGGTACAAAAAAACGAGAGGGGAATCCCCTCTCGTCAGTTGTCTTACTTCGTTCCGAATAAACGGTCACCAGCATCACCAAGACCTGGTACTACATATCCGTGGTCATTTAATTTCTCATCTAATGCTGCTACATAAATATCAACATCAGGATGTTCTTCTTGTACTACTTTTACTCCTTCTGGAGCTGCAACGATACACATTAATTTAATTTGTTTTGCACCGCGCTTTTTCAGAGAGTTAATTGCTTCAGCTGCAGAACCACCTGTTGCTAGCATCGGATCTAGTACGATAAAGTCACGCTCTTCTACATCCGTTGGAAGTTTCACATAGTATTCTACCGGTTGCAATGTTTTAGGATCGCGGTATAAACCAACGTGTCCTACTTTTGCTGCTGGAATTAATTTCAGAATTCCATCAACCATTCCTAAACCTGCACGTAAAATCGGAATTAAACCAAGTTTTTTACCAGCGATCACTTTTGTTGTCGCTTTGCTTACAGGCGTCTCAATTTCAATGTCTTTAAGTGGAAGATCGCGAGTAATTTCAAAAGCCATTAAGCTTGCTACTTCGTCCACTAATTCACGAAAATCTTTCGTACCTGTATTCTTGTCGCGAATATATGTAATCTTATGTTGAATTAACGGGTGATCAAATACATACAGTTTTCCCATGTGAATCTCTCCTTTAGATGATATTCATGCGTTTGCACGCTTTTTTACACTATTTACGATTGTAAAGAAAACGCTACTAATATTCAAGGGCAAATTTGGCAAAATCATGATTTCCGATGAATCTATCTAGTATCTTTACCAATTATGGGAGCTGTATCCTTCATTATATCGCCAAAATTTATTCATCATTTGTATACATACTTCAAGAACAATATATGTCCACAAAAAAGACTGCCAAAACAATTACGTTTCAGCAGTCTACTTCAATCTATTATAGATCTGTGTACATTGGGAATTTGCTCGTTAACGCTTCTACACGCTTACGTGCTTCTTCTAATGCAGCTTCATTTTCATGATTTTTTAATGTGTAAGCAATAAGTGAAGCAATTTCATCCATGTCTTCTAAACCGAAACCGCGAGATGTTACAGCTGCTGTACCGATACGTACACCACTTGTTACAAATGGGCTTGCTGTTTCAAATGGAATTGTATTTTTGTTCACAGTAATACCAACTTCGTCTAATACATGCTCTGCTACTTTACCTGTAATTTCTAAGTTACGAACATCAATTAAGATTAAGTGATTGTCTGTTCCACCAGAAACAAGTGTAAGTCCTTCTTTTTGAAGACCTTCAGCTAAGCGGTTCGCATTGTTAATGATATTTTGTGCATATGTTTTGAAATCATCTTGAAGTGCCTCACCAAACGCAACAGCTTTTGCAGCGATTACGTGCATAAGTGGACCACCTTGAATACCAGGGAAGATAGATTTATCAATTTGTTTTGCAAATTGTTCTTCACATAAAATCATACCACCACGTGGGCCACGTAACGTTTTATGTGTTGTCGTTGTAACGAAATGTGCATGTGGTACTGGGTTTGGATGTAAACCAGCAGCTACTAAACCAGCGATATGTGCCATATCAACCATTAAGTATGCGCCCACTTCATCTGCAATCTCACGGAATCGTTTGAAATCGATAACACGAGGGTATGCACTTGCACCTGCAACGATTAATTTTGGTTTATGTTCTTTCGCTTTTGCTAATACATCATCGTAATTAATACGGTGAGATTCAGCATCCACGCCATATTCTACGAAATTATATTGTACTCCACTGAAGTTAACAGGGCTTCCGTGTGTTAAGTGACCACCATGAGATAAATTCATACCAAGTACTGTATCGCCTTGCTCTAAAATTGTGAAGTATACTGCCATGTTCGCTTGTGCACCAGAATGCGGTTGAACATTTACGTGCTCTGCGCCGAAAATTTCTTTTACGCGATCACGTGCGATATCTTCTACTACGTCTACGTGTTCACAACCACCATAGTAACGTTTCCCAGGATATCCTTCAGCATACTTATTCGTTAAAACAGAACCTTGCGCCTCCATTACCGCTTCACTTACGAAGTTTTCCGAAGCAATTAACTCAATCTTCGAACGCTGTCTTCCTAGTTCTGCCTCAATTGCAGCAAATACCTTTTCATCTTGACGTTTTAAATGATCCACCAAAATCCCCCTTTTCTGAACGAATTACATCGATTCCCAACAGTTTTTTCTTATTTATTCAGAAAAAACGAAAATTCAGGTTGTAATTCTTTCGAACCTTCATGTTTTCAACTACATTCTAACATGACTTTCTATATCATAAAAGAAAAAAAAGACCGAAAATCGGTCTTTTCTTTCTTCTATGATAAAGTCAGACAACATACCTTATTCGTAACTTTAACGGCAAGTGATAGTCTCTTCCTTCGCCGCATAAACAGCACGTGCTCCACCAATTAGTTTTCCACGTGTTGTTGCCATCGTTACATGTGCACTTCCAATTTCCTTCACACTAGTACGAACCGGAACAGCTACGTGCTTTAAATGCATACCGATAAATGTATCACCAATATCCATTCCCGCATCTGCTTTAATAAACTCAATTACTACCGGATCTTTCAAATTGTGATAAGCATATGTTGCTAATGCACCACCTGCTGATCTAACAGGCGTAACTGTTACAATTTCAAATTGATATTTCATCGCTAACTCTCTCTCAACTACTAAAGCACGATTTAAATGCTCACAACATTGAAACGCCAACTCAATACCTGTTTGTTCTTGAAATTGTTTTAACTCAGAAAAAATCGCCTCTGCTACTTCCATCGTTCCTGATGTTCCAATTCTTTCTCCTAGCACTTCGCTCGTACTACACCCCACTACAAAAATTTGACCACTTTGTAATGAAGCTTGTTCTTGGAAATCAGAAAGCGAAATTTGTAGCTGTTCTCTTACCTTTACGATTTCTGTCATTACGCCTCTTCCTTTCACAGGTTGGTTCACCAAATTATATTTCCTACTGCTTCTAGTTAGAATCTATTACTTTGCTTCGTATGTTTTAATTTTTCCTACGCGGTTTTCGTGACGGCCACCTTCAAATTCAGTTGTTAACCAAATTTTTGCGATGTCACGTGCTAGACCAGCACCAATTACACGCTCGCCCATTGCTAACATGTTTGTATCATTATGCTCTCTTGTTGCTCTCGCACTGAAAGTATCATGAACTAACGCACAACGAATACCATTTACTTTGTTTGCAGCAATTGACATACCGATGCCTGTCCCACAAACTAAAATACCACGGTCTACTTCTCCATTTGCTACCATTTCCGCTGCTGGAAACGCAAAATCAGGGTAATCAACAGAACCAGCTTCACATTCACAACCTAAATCAACATATTCAATATTTAACTCTTCTAATAAACTTACAAGTTCTTTACGGATATTCATACCGCCGTGATCAGATGCTATTACTACTTTCATTTTTACCCCTCCAAAGTTTCAATCCATTATCTTCATTTCTCACTCGCTCCTACGATGGAACGAAGTAATCTCCAATATCGTATTATACACGAAACATCAACCTTCTGAATGTTTTTTCAATAAAGTTTGTACAAGTTTTTCCATCTCTTCTAACGTTTCTTTATAAATAGAAAGCGATCCGCCAAATGGGTCTGAAATATCCTTACTTATCCCCTCAGTTACTCCATATAACGTATCTACTTTCTTTTCAACACCCGGATAATGTCCAAGTACAATTTGTCTATGGTTTTCTGTCATTGTTACTATAATATCTGCCCAATCAATCAAAGTTTCGTTTATCTGCTGTGCGGTATGATCAATTGCAATTCCCTTTTCAGCTAAAGCTTCCTTTGCATGTACCGACGCATCACTTCCAGGATAGGCAAAAACACCAGCAGATTGCACTTCAAACTTACCTTCCCCATGATGACGAAGTAACGCCTCGGCCATCGGGCTACGGCATGTATTTCCAGTGCAAACAAATAATACTCGTTTCATCTAAACCCACCCCTTTTCTCTATTTCCTACCTTTTATCATAGCGTACATTACAATAGAACAAAAGAAATGTGAATATACGAAAGGCGCATTTCTCTTATATTTTTTCTAAGAAAAATGCGCCTTATCCACATATATGTGAAACCCTATTTCCAAGTGCCCAAAGTATTTTACCATACATAAAGAACAGACTACAAAACAAAATAAGGAATCCATTTCATACGAAACGGACTCCCTTCATGTAATAATTATTTCATTGTAACTTTCATTACTTCTGTTGAACCTTTTGTAGCAGTTACACCTACAGTTGTCTTAATAGACTCAGCTGCATCTGTGTTTGTAATAACGATTGGAGTAATTGTGCTTTTCGCTTTTTCACGAATTAATTCTAAATCGAATGAGATTAATTTATCTCCAGCTTTTACAGCTTGTCCTTCAGAAACGTGAGCTTCGAAACCTTCACCTTCCATTTTTACAGTTTCTAATCCAACGTGGATTAAAATTTCTGTACCGTTTTTCGCTTTAATTCCAATCGCATGTTTCGTGTGGAATAATTGTACGATTTCACCATCAACTGGAGATACAACTACACCTTCAGTAGGATCGATTGCAACACCGTCACCCATCATACGACCAGCGAATACTGGATCTGGTACTTCTTCAATATTTTTCACTACTCCAGTTAATGGAGCTACAATTGTTTCTTCATTTGTTTTTGAACCAAGACCGAATAATTTTTTAAACATAGGATAGTCCTCCTTATAATTTACCTAAAAGTTTATAGGGCAATCTCTATTAAAGATCAGAATAAACGTAAGACTTCATACTTCGAATATTATACTGTAAAAACGCTTTCGAAATAAATTACGTCATTGCTACTAGACTCTTATTGTAGCGTCTCACAAAATTCCAGTCAATTCTGATTGTCTGAATAACAATAAGAAGTTAACTTCTACTTATATTTTCTCTTTTTTTACTCAACTTGTCTAGAGGTCTTTACTACATTTTATTTTTTGTCGCTAATTTGTAAAATTAATTTCAAACTTTTTTCGAAATCCACTTGACTAAAGTAAGTAACTATTTTATTATCACTTACGTAAGGTAAGTTAATAACTTTTAGGAGGTTTTCAAAAATGATGGATTTCGGTCTTCTTATTATTCGTCTTATTATAGGTATTACATTCATGGGTCATGGTGCTCAAAAATTATTTGGTTGGTTCGGCGGTTATGGTTTAAAAGGAACAGGCGGCTGGATGGAATCAATCGGTTTACGCCCTGGTGTATTCATGGCATTTATGGCTGGTGCAACTGAATTATTAGGTGGTTTCTTATTCGCATCAGGTATTTTCACTGCAATTGGTTCATTATTTATCGTTGGAACAATGTTAATGGCAATCTTCACTGTTCATGGAAAAAATGGTTACTGGGTAACCCAAAACGGATATGAATACAACTTAATGTTAATCGCAGTTGCGATTGGTGTAGCTTTAATCGGGCCTGGCGCATACGTTTTACTATAATTTTTATCTTGAATCCGAGATTGTTTAGATGGAACTTACTTCAATTATAATGAAGTAAGTTCTTTTTATGTAATAAAAATATTATTTTCAGCAGGAGTTTTCCACTAACATCTTGTAAACAAACAATAAGTCGTCATATTTAGAAAGGGGATTTCAAGCATGTTATCCATTAATCCAAATGAACAAACAGAAAAAGAGAATTACAAATTACTTACAGGAAGTATTATTCCACGCCCTGTCGCATTCGTTACTTCTGTAACAAAAGACGGCGTATTAAATGGAGCACCATATAGTTATTTCAATATTGTCGCTGCTAATCCGCCACTTATCTCAGTTTCTGTACAACGAAAAGCTGGAGAAAGAAAAGACACTTCTCGAAACGCAATTGAAAAAGGGGAATTTGTCGTACATATCTCTGATGAATCATATGTAGCGGCAATTAACGAAACAGCAGCAAATCTCCCGCCAAACGAAAGTGAAATTGAACTAGCAAAATTAACACCAATTGAAAGTGATGTCATCTCCGTTCCAGGTGTAAAAGAAGCAAACATTCGAATGGAATGCGTACTAGAACGCGCAATCCCCCTTGGCGGAACAGAAGACTCACCAGCTTGCGATCTACTAATTGGACGCGTCGTTCGTTTCCACGTCGCAGAACACCTATACGAAAATGGCCGCATTCATGCAGAAGGACTAAAACCAGTAAGCCGCCTAGCAGGACATAACTACGCAAAACTAGGAGAACAATTTGAATTAGTGAGGCCACTCTAAAAGCGGAAGCGGCTCGTTCAGAATCGCAGGGCATTGGAGCTCTCGATCTTGAAGCGTTCTTTGCTTCGAGCGAGAGAGCGAAATGACCGGAGATTCTAGCCGCTGGAGCTGGATAACACCTAAAAGTGGAAGGGGCCCGTTTAGCTCTGACCAGCTAAGGTTCTCTCGCACAAAAGGTGCTTTTTACCTTTCGTGCGGGAGGTTCTTAGATGCGAAGAGCTGGCCACTGGAACTGGATAACATCTAAAAGCGGAAGCGGCTCGTTCAGAATCGCAAGGCATTGGAGCTCTCGATCTTGAAGCGCTTTTTGCCTCGCAGGAAGAAGCGAAGCCACCGACCATTCTAGCTGCTGGAGTTAGATAATATTTAAAAGTGGTAGCAACTCAATTCCTTCCATCACTCAAACATAAAATCCCCTGCTAAATAGCAGGGGATTTTATCATTGTAATTCTTCCTTTTTTTCCTCTAAATTCGGGAATTTCTCTTTTTTCGGTTTCCCAAGCTTAATTACGAAGAAGTATAGAGAAAGCAATGTAATAAGAAAAACAATTAAAAACGGGTATGGAGAATAAAAGGCACGCGCCGCCTCCGTTTTCCCCGCAACAAACTTCAATGACTCAATATCTAAAAACTCAGCAAACATTTGTACACCGAGCATACTAAACCAAAAAACAAAAAAACTAATAATAACACCAAAAACTTGCTTCAATCTCGTCATCCATCTCATCCTTTCTATATGTGTAATTTTTAGCGCAATCAGTATAGTACAAACAAAACTATGCACAGAAAGGAACTATCTTATCATTCACGAATTAATTTAATCCAACCTAAAATTGAAATTTGTAAAATAACACCCCAAATAATAAGTAGTCGTAACCATCTCGGAAAAAAGTTACAAATCGAATATACCATTCCAATAACGTGTTCATAACGCCCTCCCCCTTAAAATTATATAGGAAAAAGGAGATATAATCCAAATCCAACCAAAATGATACCACCTACTATCTCACCATATGTACCGAGCATACCTTTCGCATGCCTACCAATGAGTAAACCAATCCACGCTAATAACATACTAACAAATCCAAAGAGTAATATCGTAATAATTGTCTGTGCCCCGTAAATACCAAGACTAAGCCCTACTGAAAAACTATCTATACTAACACCAAATGCAAATACGAATAAACTAATTCCAATAGGAGCTGTTCTAGTCTCTTCATTCTCTAAAATAGAGGAATACACAATATAAAATCCTAGTCCTATTAATAAAATAGCACCTGCAAAATGTGCAATGTCTCCATACTGCTCTGATAAAAAACGACCTAATACTATCCCAATAAATGGCATGATAATATGAAATATCCCTATCGTCACACCGATATACAGGATTTGTCTTATCTTTAAGGCCATCATTCCCATACCAAGACTTACCGAAAATGCATCCATCCCTAAGGCGAATGCCATAATTATTAAAGGTATTAGCTGTTCAAACGTCATTCATGTCCCTCCTCGGACGTGCTACTTCACAATATGCTTATCCGAGGAGAAATATTCTGTTTGCTAATCGTACCTTATCATTCAGTAATAATATGATGTCCTGCCGCTTTTGTTAAACGATTCATAATCGCGTTTCCTATTCCTTCATTCGGTAACGATTCACTAAAAATAACATCCACTTCACTTGCATCAAACGTTCTAAGTACATCATATAATTTAGTCGCAACGCTAGCTAAATCACTTCGAACACCACATGATAATACAACGTCCGCATTATATATATGGTGATACTCTTCTGTCGTTAATACACCTACTTTGAATCCTTCTTCCTTCTTCTCATCCACAAGGCGCTGAATAAACTCACGTGATCCTTCAACGATACTGAGCGGAGCTTTCGGTGCATAATGTGTATATTTCATTCCAGGTGATTTCGGTTTTTCTTTCTCATCCTTTAAAGCTGGATCTAACGAAACCGTACCAATCACTGCTTCCAATTGTTCTTTCGTAATCCCACCTGGGCGTAAAATCGTTGGAACAGCACTTGTACAATCAATTACAGTTGATTCCACACCTACTCCTGTTGCACCACCATCTACAATACCTGCGATCTTCTCATTTAAATCTTCATATACATGAGATGCTAACGTCGGACTTGGACGACCAGAACGATTCGCACTCGGTGCTGCAACAGGTACATTTGCCTCTTCAATAAGAGCAAGCGCTACTGGATGATCAGGCATCCTCACTCCAACTGTATGAAGTCCTGCCGTCACCTTCTCTGAAATTCCTTCTTTTCTAGGTAAAATAATTGTTAACGGCCCTGGCCAAAAATGCTCCATTAACTTCTCTGCAACTGGTGGAATTTCCTTCACAATCCCATCTAACTGCGATTTTGTCCCGATGTGGACAATAAGTGGATTATCACTCGGTCTTCCTTTTGCTTCAAAAATTTTGGCAATCGCTTCATCATTCATCGCGTTTGCACCTAGTCCATATACTGTTTCTGTCGGGAAGGCAATCGCCTCATTTTCCCTTAATAATTTTGCTGCTTCTTGTAACTGTGGATAATATTTTTTTCTTTCCACAACATTATCCACAACCCACATATTTGTATGCATTTTTTCCCACGTCCTTTTCTACCCTGAAATACTTGTCTATTTTTAGTTTACTATGAGATTTATCCAAAAGACAAACAAGGTTTATCCACAAAATGTGGATAAACCTAATTAATCCGTGGATAACTTTGTGAATAGCTGACAATTTAGTATTATTGCATTTGGCTCTTTTATATTTTTACAAAAGTGTTCTAACTGTCGAATTCCCTCTGGTACGTTTTCTTTCTCTATAGTAACAAAGTCAAAAAACTGAAAGATTGTTATAGATTGTGGATGATTTGTTAGTAAGTACAATTGTCGAATATTTTTTTCTTTCATATACTGCAAAAACATTTCAAAAAAATATAAGAAAGTCTGTTTATCCACATTAGGTGTGAATAAACAAGAACGAATCAGTGCGTTTTCTTCACTTTGTTCATATCCAATGACTGCCCTTATTTCTTCCGCCTCTTCCAAAATCATAAATTGCGCGTACAACTCATTTATTTTATCATCTTTTTTATTAGCTTGTCCGAAAAAAGAATGCAATCTTTCCACATCTGCTTTCGTCGCAAAATATACCTTCTTCATAATAAATCCCTCCTCTTTTTTATATATGAGAAGGGATTTACGAATAGTACTATTTAGAGAATAAAGATGTAAAAGCTTCTACAATAAATAACTTAACTTCTGGCTCTTCTTCTTCCTCTTCTACTTTTACATACTCATTTTGTTTTTCTTGTTTTTGCTCCACAGGTTTCTCCACTTTTTCCACAGTTTTTGTTTCCTCTTTACTTACAGGTTGTTCTTCTACTTTTGTTTCATTTTTTACTACTTTCTTTTCAGAAGCTGTTACTTTTGTTGCGACTTCCTGCTTTACAACTTTCTTTTCTTTCACCTCATCCTCCTTTTTCTCTTCTGTATCTACTACCTCTTCATCATCTATTTGTTTTACTTGCTCCTCTTCTGGAGATTCAGCCTTCACAACATGTTCTTCTTTCCTTACAGCTGTACCACTTGAAAAATCTAAGAAACACATCGGTGGAAATAATACACACCACCAGTTTGCCCCTTCCCCTTCCCCAATTGTAATTAAAACTGCTTCATATTCCCCTGCCGGATAAATAAAATTCCCATATACCTTTGTAGGAAACTTTACATTTTTACTGAATTTCACTTGGAATGAATCTTTGCTTCCTTCTTTTTTCAACGTATTTGCCACTGTTTTTTCGATTTCTGGAATATGATTTTGAATGACTTTGCGCGCTTCTTCAAATGAAGTTAAATCAGCTACCCATCCATCAATTTGTGCTTTTACTTCATCACGCACTTTGCGCTTTAACGCCTGATCTTTATCTGAATCACTATTTGCTAAAATACGTAATCGAACGGCCTCTTTCGGAATAACTGAAGGCCCTTTCGCATCAGCTTTCATATATCCAAACTGCACAAGTAACTGTGCACCAATTAATAATAGAAGAAGATAAGCAATAACTTGTTTTTTCATTTCCTCCACCGTCCCTTCTACAAACAGTGTGGACAGACTTTCATCTTTCTAAACTATTAAATTCAAAATCTATATGAATTTTTCCACAAAAAAATAGAGTAAGGTGTAATCCTTACTCCATTTCTGCAAATACCATACGATCTTTCCCATTAATATCAAAAACAACCTCAACATGAGCATGTGGAAAAGCTTGTTGTAACAGCCCTTTCACGTCCTCACCTTGTCCTACTCCAATTTCAAATGCTACAATTGCTTTCTTCTGCAACACATTCGGCAACTCTTCCATAAAGCGGCGATAGAAATCTAATCCGTCTTCACCACCAACAAGCGCTCTCTTTGGTTCATACTCTTTCACCACAGGAGAAAGACCACGCCAATCTTCTTCCGGTATATATGGAGGATTTGAAACAACAACATCTAACTTTTGACCCGTTTCATAAAATGGTGATAATAAATCACCATGATAGAACGTTACTTCTGCGCCCAAAGTTTTCGCATTTTCTTTTGCAACTTCAATTGACTCCTGTGCAATATCTACCGTATATACATGAAGATTTTTATTTTCTAAAGCAAGCGTAATCGAAATCGCCCCGCTACCCGTACCGATATCCGCTACATGTAGTTTCTCATCACCAAAATGGCGCTCGATTCTTTCTAACACTCCCACTATAAGCTCTTCAGTTTCCGGTCTTGGTATTAATACTTCTTCATTCACAAAGAACGATCTTCCATAAAACATTTCATGACCAATCATATATTGAATCGGAATACCTTCTACATGCTTGTGGATAAACTCTGTAAAACTTGTTTCTTGTTCCGCAGTTATTTCTTCACGCATGTTCATCAATAATCCTGTTCTATTCGTCTTTAATACATGACAAAGGACAATTTCTCCCGCATTTTCATCTCGCCCATTCTCCTGTAAAAAAGAAGAAGCCCATTTCAGGGCTTCATAGACACGCATTACTCAGCTGCCTCCATCCTTTGAGCCTGATCTTCCATCACTAAGGCATTGATGAAATCATCTAACTTACCTTGTAAGATTTGATCTAGCTTTTGAATCGTTAAACCGATTCGATGGTCTGTAACACGGTTTTGCGGGAAGTTATACGTACGAATACGCTCTGAACGATCACCCGTACCAACAGCTTGTTTACGGTTTTGATCATACTCAGCTTGTGCTTCTTGTCTAAACTTATCATAAACACGTGCGCGTAATACTTTCATCGCTTTTTCTTTATTCTTAATTTGTGATTTCTCATCCTGACACGATACAACTACACCAGTCGGTAAATGCGTTAAACGTACCGCTGACATCGTTGTATTAACGCTCTGTCCACCAGGTCCACTAGAAGCGAATGTATCAACACGAACATCTTTCTCATGAATATCAATTTCTACTTCTTCTGCCTCTGGTAATACAGCTACAGTTGCTGTAGATGTATGAATACGTCCACCAGATTCCGTTTCAGGAACACGTTGTACACGGTGAGCGCCATTCTCAAATTTCAACTTCGCGAAAGCACCTTTACCGTTAATCATAAAGATAATCTCTTTATATCCACCTAACTCTGTATAGCTAGCCTCGATAATCTCCGTTTTCCAACCTTGTACCTCAGCGTAACGGCTATACATACGGTATAAATCACCAGCAAATAAAGCAGCCTCGTCACCACCGGCAGCTCCACGAACCTCAACGATAACGTTCTTATCATCGTTAGGATCTTTTGGTACAAGTAAAATTTTCAGACGCTCTGATAATGTTTTTTCTTGTGATTCTAGCTCAGAAACCTCTTCTTTTACCATTTCACGCATTTCTGCGTCTAACTTATCTTCTAACATTGCTTTCGCATCTTTTAATTGCTCACGAACATCCTTATACTCACGATACACCTCTACCGTTTCCTGTATATCAGACTGTTCCTTTGAATATTCACGAAGCTTATTTGAATCACTAATAATTGCTGGGTCGCTTAGCAATTCATTTAACTTCTCATAACGATTTTCTACAGCTTGCAAACGATCTAACACATCATTCACCTCTACATCCTAGTATCTAATACAAATAGTATATGGTACTTACTCAAAAAAACGCAAATTATATTTAAAAGTGGCGGTGGCTCGTTCAGCTCTGACCAGCTAAGGTTCTTTCGACCTAAAGGTGCTTTTTACCTTTCGGGCGGAAGGTTCTTAGGTGCGAAGAGCTAGCCACCAGAACTAGATATATTTAAAAGCGGAAGCGGCTTGCTCAGAATCGCAGGCCATTGGAACTCTCGATCTTGAAGCGCTTTTTGCTTCAAGCGAGAGAGTGAAATGGCTGGAGATTCTAGCCGCTGAAGCTAGATAATATACTTAAAAGTGGCGGTGGCTCGTACCACTCACACTCTCTATTCTGAAAAAAACCCGCCTTGCACAGCGAGTTTTACTTATCTTTGTTTGTAGGAACTGCATGACAATGACGACAGCGTGGTTCATACGATTCTGAAGCCCCAACTAAAATAATTGGATCATCAAATGCCGCTGGTTCTCCATCAATTAATCGTTGTGTACGACTTGCCGGAGATCCACATGCAGAACATACAGCTTGTAGTTTTGTTACATGTTCAGCAATCGCCATCAGCTGAGGAACTTGTCCAAATGGTAGACCACGGAAATCTTGGTCTAAACCAGCTACAATGACACGATAGCCACGATTTGCCAATACTTGCACCACTTCCACAATGTCCCCATCAAAGAATTGCACTTCATCAATTGCAATTACATCCATTTCTTCAGTGATATGTTTAAATATATCTTTTGAAGCTGAAACAGGAACTGCTTTTACCTTTAATCCGTTATGTGATACAACGTCTTCTTCACTATAGCGATTATCAATACATGGTTTAAATACAATTGCATGTTGTTTCGCAAATTGCGTACGACGAACACGGCGGATAAGCTCTTCTGATTTACCAGAAAACATACTACCGCAAATCACTTCAATCCAACCGTTCTGATTTATTAAGTACATGAAGCTCTCCTTTCATCTACTTTTTAATTAAAAGTAGGGTAAAGGTATAATATTTTCGCAAAAAAAACAGACAAGCGAATAGATACACTTGCCTGTTTTATGTTTTTATTACTTAAGACCGTATTTCTTATTGAAGCGGTCAACGCGTCCGTCTGCAGTAGCAAACTTCTGACGTCCAGTGTAGAATGGGTGAGAATCAGAACTGATCTCAACTTTTAGTAATGGATAAGTGTTACCATCTTCCCACTCAACAGTTTCGTTAGATCCTTTAGTAGATCCGCTTAAGAATTTGAAGCCTGTGTTTGTGTCCATGAATACAACTTTCTTGTAATCTGGGTGAATTCCTGCTTTCATTCTTTTCATCTCCTTCCGCCCTGAATCATTTTCGAAACAGAGTTTTTCATCTTCAGCTGCATACACAACTATATTGATGAAACACATATGATGAAATTATAACAAGGCTAACTTCATTTTGCAACTACCTGTTTTTGTCTTTTTAATTTTAAAAGCAGAAGCGGCTCGCTCAGAATCGCAGGGCATTGGAACTCTCGACCTTGAAGCGCTTTTTGCTTCGAGCGAGAGAGTGAAATGACCGGAGATTCTTCCACGCATCTCTCTTTAACATCACCTAAAAAACATAAAAAACTCGCTTACCACAAAATAAGCGAGTCCCAATCTTTTCCCTTTACTTAGTTGTTACATATCTTTTTGAATCTGCAACAATGTTTTGTAAAAATTCTTCATTTGTCTTTGTTTGACGAAGTTTACGTAAGAAACTTTCAACAAAGTCTGGTGTATCACGCATTGTTTTACGAATACCCCACAGCTTGTCTAAATGTTCTTTCGGAATTAATAGATCCTCTTTACGTGTACCAGAACGGCGAATATCAATTGCCGGGAAGATACGACGCTCAGCTAATGAACGATCTAAGTGAAGTTCCATATTTCCAGTTCCTTTAAATTCTTCGTAAATTACATCATCCATACGGGATCCTGTATCAACAAGCGCTGTTGCTAAAATAGTTAAGCTACCGCCTTCTTCAATATTACGTGCAGCTCCAAAGAAGCGCTTCGGTCTATGGAAGGCAGCTGGGTCGATACCACCCGATAATGTTCTACCACTTGGCGGAATAACAAGGTTGTAAGCTCGCGCTAAACGGGTAATACTATCCATTAAAATGATAACATCTTTTTTGTGCTCTACAAGACGCATTGCACGTTCTAACACAAGTTCCGCTACTTTAATATGATTTTCTGGTACTTCATCAAAAGTAGAGCTTACAACATCTCCTTTAACAGAACGTTCAATGTCTGTTACTTCCTCTGGACGCTCATCAATTAAAAGTACAATTAATTCAGCTTCCGGATGATTTGTTGTAACACTGTGCGCGATTTCTTTTAATAGACTTGTTTTACCAGCCTTTGGAGGCGCGACAATTAAACCACGTTGTCCAAATCCAACTGGTGCAATTAAATCCATGATGCGTGTCGGTAACTTTTTCGGTTCCGTTTCCAATTTCATTTGGCGATCTGGGTATAATGGTGTTAATGCAGGGAAATGCACACGCTCTTTTGCTGACTCTGGATCATCTCCGTTTACAGCTTCAACTTGTAATAATCCAAAGTAGCGTTCATTTTCTTTCGGAGGTCGTACTTTACCAGAAACTTTATCTCCATTACGTAAATCGAAACGACGAATTTGCGAAGCTGAGATATAAATATCTTCTGAGCTTGGAGAGTAGTTGATAGGACGTAGGAATCCAAATCCTTCTGATTGAATAATTTCTAATACGCCTTCCATGAAGAAGAAACCTTCTTTTTCTGCTCGAGCTTTTAAAATGGCGAAGATTAACTCTTTTTTCGTTAATTTGCTATAATACGAAATCTTAAATTCTTTCGCAAGCTCGTATAACTCTTTTAATTTCATGTTTTCTAATGCTGCAATTGACAAATTCATTCAGACACCACACTTTAACGTTATTCTCTTTTCACATGGGTAAAGGGAAAAAATACGGAAGGCAAATAATTAATAATGAAAGGCAATAAGTTCAAGTAGGGTAATATTCACTATTGTAACCCTTTTATCTAGTTTTAATCAATACGTTGAAACACAAATACAAGAAGCGAAGACAAGAAAATTTGTCTTCGCTTTTTATTTAATCTAGTTCCAGCGGCTAGAATGGTTGGTGGCTTCATTTCTTCCTACCATTCTGAACGAGCTGCTTACGCTTTTTACTTAATCCAGCTCCGGTCATTTCACTCTCTCACTCGAAGCAAAGAGCGCTTCAAGGTCGAGAGTTCTAAATAGCCTGCGATTCTGAACGAGCCGCTTACACTTTTTATTTAATAACCAAGTTCGGTTTTTTATTTAAGCTATGACGTCCGTCTACGAAGCGTACTGTGCCTGATTTTGCACGCATAACAAGAGATTGTGTTGTTCCTACGCTACCTTTAAATTGAACGCCGCGTAATAGTTCTCCGTCTGTTACACCTGTTGCTGCAAAGATTGCATCGTCACCTTTTACTAAGTCCTCCATGCGAAGGATGCGGTTGATGTCTTCTATGCCCATCTTTTTGCAACGCGCCAATTCAGCTTCGTTTTGTGGTAATAGCTTTCCGTGAATTTCGCCACCTAAACATTTTAATGCAACTGCTGCTAATACACCCTCAGGCGCACCACCAGATCCGAATAAAATATCTACACCTGTACGATCAAATGCAGTATTAATTGCACCTGCTACGTCTCCATCATTAATCAATTTAATACGAGCACCAGCTTTACGAATTTCTTCAATAATCGCTTGATGACGTGGACGGTTTAAAACTGTCGCTACAACATCTTCAATATCCTTGTTTTTCGCTTTCGCAACTGCACGTAAGTTATCGATAATAGGCGCATCAATATCGACCGCCCCAACCGCTTCTGGGCCAACCGCGATTTTATCCATGTACATGTCAGGAGCATGTAACAAATTACCGTGATCTGCAATTGCAATAACAGCAAGAGCATTCCATCCACCAGCTGCTACAATGTTTGTCCCTTCTAAAGGATCAACTGCAACGTCTACACGTGGACCATATCCTGTACCTAATTTTTCTCCGATATATAGCATTGGTGCTTCATCCATTTCACCTTCACCAATTACAACTGTACCTTTCATCGGAATTGTATCAAATACATCACGCATAGCTGATGTTGCTGCACCGTCTGCCTCATCCTTTTTCCCGCGTCCCATCCAACGCGCTGATGATAAAGCTGCAGCCTCTGTTACACGTACTAACTCCATAGATAAACTTCTTTCCACGATAATCCCTCTCCTTTAAGTCTTTATATTTCTGCCGTATTTTGTGAACCGTGTTTTTTCTATAAAGTGTACTTCCGCAAGTAGTGATGCTTCGCTTCCCCCTTGCGGAAGTATCACTTATGCGTTCTTCATTTCTTCAATTTCTTGCTTTGTCATTTGTTCTCGCCAAATGTTTGCACCAAGCCCTTTAAGCTTGTCTACTATATTTTCATAACCTCGATCAATATGCTCAAGTCCGGTTACTTCTGTAATTCCATCCGCCATTAATCCTGCGATAACAAGTGCTGCTCCAGCTCGCAAATCACTCGCTTTCACTTTTGCACCTTGCAATAAAACAGGACCAGTTACGATAGCTGATCGACCTTCTACTTTAATTTGTGCATTCATACGACGTAATTCATCAATATGTTTAAAACGTGCACCATAAATCGTATCCGTTACAACACCCGTTCCATGCGCCTTTGTTAAAAGTGTTGTAAACGGCTGTTGTAAGTCTGTTGGGAAACCTGGATATACAAGCGTTTTTATATCAACTACTTTTAATCTTCTATCACCGTTCACTGTAATCTGGTCATCATTCGTTTCAACCTGGACACCAGCTTCTCGGAGCTTCGCCGTAACTGACTCTAAGTGCTGAGGAATAACATTATCAACTGTTACTTCTCCTCCTGATGCAGCACCTAAAATCATATACGTACCCGCTTCAATACGATCTGGAATGATCGTATGATGACAACCGTGCAATGAATCCACACCATCAATTCGGATTACATCTGTACCAGCACCTTTAATACGTGCTCCCATGCTAGTTAACAGTGTAGCTACATCAATAATCTCTGGTTCTTTCGCTGCGTTTTCAATAACAGTTCTACCTTTCGCTCGTACAGCTGCTAGCATAATATTAATCGTAGCTCCTACACTAACAACATCTAAATAAATACGAGCCCCGCGTAGTTCATCTGCTCTTAAATAGATAGCACCTTGTTCATTCGTAACATGTGCACCTAACGCTTCAAACCCTTTAATATGCTGATCAATTGGCCTCGGTCCTAAGTGACATCCACCTGGAAGCCCAATAACAGCTTTTTTAAAACGGCCAAGCATCGCACCCATTAAATAATAAGAAGCACGCAATTTTTTCACTTTTCCGTTTGGTAAAGGCATTGCAACCATGTTAGAAGGATCGACTACCATCTCTTCCTCCTGTCCATACGTTACTCTTCCTCCAATTTCCTCTAGTAAGTCTCCTAACATTTTCACGTCCGAAATATTAGGGACACCACCAATAGTTACTGGAGTATCTGCTAAAATTGTCGCTGGAATTAATGCAACGGCGCTGTTCTTTGCACCACTCACGCGAATTGTTCCATTTAAAGCTCTTCCGCCTTCAATTAGCAATTTTTCCATATTGAGCTCCCTTCTTGTGAATGTATTTACTTTCTATATTTTTATAGAAAGCTCCCCCTTAAGAATCTCAATTACTTTTCCATCCCAAAACTCAATAAATAGGAAACCATTATCTTCACTTCTCCTGTCATACAAAAAGATAAAGATTAACTATGTATCGAATTTACTTTATCAATTTAGATACGTTATCACATTTATTAATAGGACTCTGCACATTATTTTCTATTTCAAAAACAAAATGATAAAATCTTTAGACTTGTTCACGCTTTCATTATACAACGAAAGGAAACCGTCTAAAAGAGTAGACGGTTTCCAAAACGGAATTTTATTCTTACGCTTTACCGTTAGAACCGAATTCGCGAATTTTACCAATAACAGTAGCTTTGATAGCGTCGCGGCCAGGTCCGATAAATTTACGAGGATCGTAAACTTCTTGGTCTTTGTTTAATACTTCACGAACAGCTTTTGTAAACTCGATTTGGTTCTCAGTGTTTACGTTGATTTTTGAAGTACCTAAAGAGATAGCTTTTTCGATATCAGCAGTTGGGATACCAGTACCACCGTGTAATACTAAAGGTACACCAGTGAAGTCACGAACTTGTTCCATTTCAGCGAATCCTAAGTTAGGCTCACCTTTGTAAGGACCGTGTACAGAACCTAAAGCTGGAGCTAGGCAATCGATACCTGTTGCTTCAACAAGGTGCTTACACTCAGCTGGGTCAGCGTAAATTACGCCTTCAGCGATTACGTCGTCTTCTTGTCCGCCAACTGTTCCAAGCTCAGCTTCAACAGATACGTTACGAGCGTGTGCGTATTCTACTACTTTTTTAGTAGTTTCTACGTTTTCTTCGAATGGGTGGTGAGAAGCGTCGATCATTACAGATGTGAAACCTGCATCGATTGCTTCTTTACATTTTTCGAAGCTTGAACCATGGTCAAGGTGAATCGCTACAGGAACAGTGATGTTCATTTCTTCGATTAAAGCTTTAACCATAGCTACAACTGTTTTGAAACCAGTCATATGACGAGCTGCACCCTCAGATACACCTAGGATTACAGGAGATTTTTCTTCTTCCGCAGCAGCTAAGATAGCTTGAGTCCACTCTAAGTTGTTCATGTTGAATTGACCAACTGCGTATTTTCCTTCTAGTGCTTTGTTTAGCATTTCTTTCATAGAAACTAAAGGCATGGTGAATCCTCCTAAAAAACGTTTTTTGTATCCGATAAGTTCTTATCGCTGGTAGTATGACCAGAATAAGGTAAAATATGTATATCTACGTACCGGACTTTTTTCTACACTCAATAGGATAACAACTTGTACTCAAAAACTCAACCGTATTCACCTGCACAATAGTCCATGTAAACGCTTTTTTCCATATTTTTTATAAAAAATTCATTTTTAAGCCTCTACAGCGAGCTCATTTCTCACCGCTTGACGAATTTCATCAATATCAAATGGTTTAGCAAAATGCATTAAAGCACCTAAATCTTTTGCTTCTTGGATCATATCAAGCTCACCATAAGCAGTCATTAAAATCACTTTAATACTCTCATCAATTTCTTTTACATGCTTTAAAATCTCTATACCATCCATACCTGGAATTTTCATATCTAACACAACTAAATCTGGATTATCTTTTTTCACGATATCTAAAGCTTGAAATCCATTCGCTGCTTGGAATGTCTGATAACCTTCTTTTTGGAACACTTCATGTAATAACACACGAATGCCATATTGATCATCAACGATTAAAATTTTCCCTTCCATAACTCCCAACCTTTCTGTGTAAATACAAGATTTAAAGCTTCTTATATCTTAACGATTTATTTTCGCTATTTCTTGCCAAATTCCTTCCTATTCTTTCTTATTTTACCGTTTCCTATTTTTTTATGCCACCATTCGATTTCACCTTTCTAAAAAAATAAACTATAATGAAAGCCGGTAAACACGTACGAAGGGAGTAACATTATGCTAAAAATTTTTTCAACCCAATTAAGTGGTTATTTCTCCAGAGTTTCTCAAAAAGAGGAAATGAATATAGAAGATAGCGCCCGTCTACTTGCTCAAGCATTAGTTGGCGAAGGTTTCATTTATTTACATGGTACAAATGAAATGGACGGCATTGTTGCTGAAGCACTATTCGGCGCTGAACCAATGAAGCAAGCAAAACGATTATTTGAAAATGGGAAAGAAGTAGAAGTAACTTCTGCAGATCGTGTACTTCTTATTAGCCGTTTTTCAACAGATGAAGAAGTTGTAGCAATAGCAAAAAAACTTCAAGCAGATGGACACTCTATTGTCGGCATCTCTGCTATTCAAGAAGGTACTGAATCACTAGAACAATATACAGATGTACATATTGATACAAAGCTGTTAAAAGGTCTTATTCCAGACGATGAAGGTAATCGCTACGGATTCCCAAGCTTAATGATAGCTTTATTTGCATATCACGGTATCAAATTTACAATCGATGAAATGTTAAATGAATATTAAAAAAAGCGCCCTATTTCAGGCGCTTTTTTTATTACTTGCTCTCTTTATTCGTAATAGAAGCTTTTACAAAGTCATGGAACAATGGTTGTGGACGGTTTGGACGAGAAACTAGTTCTGGGTGGAACTGTGCTGCCACGAACCAAGGGTGATCTTTTAATTCAATGATTTCAACTAGACGGCCGTCTGGGCTTGTACCAGAGAATACAAATCCTGCTTTTTCCATATCCGGACGGAATTGATTGTTGAACTCATAACGATGACGATGACGCTCATATACAACCGGCTCATTGTAAGCATTGTAAGCATTTGTTTCTTCAGAAAGCTTACATGGGTATAAACCAAGACGAAGTGTACCACCTAAGTCTTCTACATCTTTTTGTTCTGGTAATAAGTCAATGATTGCATAAGGTGTGTCAGGATTAATTTCAGAAGAGTTAGCTCCTTCTAATCCTAATACGTTACGTGCGAATTCGATTGATGCAAGTTGCATACCTAAGCAAATTCCTAAGAATGGAACTTTGTTTTCACGAGCATATTGAATTGCAACGATTTTACCTTCTACACCACGATCGCCGAAGCCACCTGGTACAAGGATACCATCTGTGTCTCCTACTAATTCTTGTACGTTCTCTGCTGTTACGTGCTCAGCATTTACCCATTTCACTTCTACATCTGTGTCGAAAGAGTAACCTGCATGACGAAGTGCTTCGACAACAGAAATGTATGCATCTTGAAGCTCTACGTATTTACCAACAAGAGCGATTTTTGTTTTCTTAGAAAGGTTACGCACTTTTTCAACTAGCGCAGTCCACTCTGTCATATCTGCAGCTGGATTGTCTAATTTTAAGTGATCGCAAACGATTTGGTCCATATTTTGCTCTTGAAGAGATAATGGAACCGCATATAAAGTATCTGCATCGCGTGCTTCAATAACTGCTTTTGTATCAATGTCACAGAATAATGCAAGCTTGTCTTTCATATCTTGAGAAACAGGCATTTCTGTACGAACAACGATAATATTTGGTTGAATACCTAAGCTGCGAAGCTCTTTAACGCTATGTTGCGTTGGTTTTGTTTTCATTTCACCCGCTGCTTTTAAGTACGGGATTAACGTACAGTGAATGTACATTACATTGTCACGACCGATGTCGCTCTTAATTTGACGGATTGCTTCTAAGAATGGTAGAGACTCGATGTCACCAACAGTTCCACCAATTTCTGTAATAACAACATCCGCGTTTGTTTCGCGACCAGAACGGTATACGCGCTCTTTAATTTCGTTAGTAATGTGAGGAATAACTTGAACTGTTCCTCCTAGGTATTCACCGCGACGCTCTTTTTGAAGAACTGAAGAGTAAATTTTACCTGTTGTTACGTTGCTGTATTTGTTTAAGTTAATGTCGATGAAACGCTCATAGTGACCAAGGTCTAAGTCAGTTTCTGCGCCATCATCTGTTACGAACACCTCACCGTGTTGGTATGGGCTCATAGTCCCTGGGTCTACGTTAATGTATGGATCAAATTTTTGAATCGTTACGTTTAGACCACGATTTTTTAAAAGTCGTCCAAGAGATGCTGCTGTAATACCTTTACCTAAAGACGATACTACACCGCCTGTTACAAAAATATACTTAGTCATGAAAAAGCTCCCTTCTATTTTGCTGTTATATAATCACCGTTGCAAAGCGCAACGTATGTAGATAACACTGTATCCATCTTATTGTTAGACTCTTTTTATTTTCTAAACAAAAAACAAAAAAGAAAATTGCTCCCCTCATCACATAAAGTAATAAGTAGGGAGCAATTTTCTTTTATATTTACACTTTAAAAGTATTATCGTCCTTTTTTAAAGAGCCCAAAAATGATTCTACATGGACGATAATGAAAAGTCAAGAACTACAGTTCTTCCTCTTCTTCTTCTTCAGTTTCATCATACTCAAGTTCTTCTTCGGCGAAGTCGTCTTCATCTTCATCTAAATCATCAAGATCATCGTCATCTCCGTCTTCATCTTCAAGAACCTTGTCCAAATCTTCTACATCATCATCTTCGTCTTCAGTTACGTCTGCATCGTCGAAGTCTTCATCTTCTTCAATGTAGTCGTCAAAACCGTCGTCTTCAACTTTACGTTTCTTCTTCGGTTTTGGTTGAGGCAAGATTTCTTCATCAATTTGCTCGTATGGGTACCAGCTGCGTAGCCCCCAACGATTTTCTCCTAAATTAATGAAACGTCCATCAATGTTTAAGTCTGTATAAAATTGTGCGAGTTTCGCATTAACTTGCTCTTGAGATAGTCCCAGCACTTGAGCGATTTCTTGAACCAACTCATTGAATGTCGTTGCTTGTCTTTTATCCCCTAAAACGCTATGTACAACTTCAATCATTGAACATTCTTTTAGCTCTTCTGGTGAATATTGCTTAAAATCCACTTATGCGGCACTTCCTTTCATCAAATATAACCTTATATATAACGGCCTGCTTAAAAAAATCCATACTATTCATTATAAACAAAAGTCGCACAAATATGCTACAAAAAAAACGGGAAACTTTTATAGGGTAATAAATTTATAATTTGTCCATTCCTTATTTCGGAAGCATATGAGCCCCTTGCAATACATACCTAATTTGCATTTCTGTATATTCCTCGAGCGTATATAGCTTTTGCAACGCCCAACGTCTAAATCCCCACATCTGTCCTTGTATAAAAATATTATGCGCAAGAAGCTGTATTTCTTTTTTATTTAATGTAAATGTGCCATTTTCCGTACACTGTTCTAAAATATTCTCAAACATTCCTACCATTTGAAACTCCTTTTCTAATACATACGGGAGTGATTCTTTCGGTAAAAAGCGTACCTCTTGATACATGATTAATACTTCTTCCTGCAATTCGTCCATCACTTTAAAATAATTCGTTATTGCTATCTTTAAACTTTCTACACTTCCTTTTTCTGTACAAACTACTTCCTCTAATCTTTCTTTTACATGTTCATAAATACTATCACAAACTAAATACAAAACATCATCTTTTGTACGGATGTATTCATAAAGTGTTCCAATACTAAACCCAGCAGCCTTTGCAATCTCTCTCGTTGTTGTACGCGGAAATCCTTTTTGCTTAAACAATTGCACCGCACCTTTAATCATTTGTTCACGTCTTAACGCGACTAATTTTTCATCTTTCACTGATGCGTGCACATTATGTTTAACCATCCCCTTCACCCCTCTATTATTTTTTGGAAGGAAAAAGCGTAGGAAAATACCTACGCCTTCGATCCTACTTCGTTAACATACGAGAAATTACGAGCCTTTGAATCTCTTGTGTTCCTTCATATATTTGTGTAATCTTTGCATCTCGCATATAACGCTCTACTGGATAATCTTTCGTATAACCGTAACCACCAAATACTTGTACCGCTTCAGTCGTCACCTTCATCGCTGCATCACCTGCAAATACTTTTGACATCGCTGACTCTTTCCCATACGGAAGCCCTTCCGATTCAAGCCAAGCTGCTTGGTATGTTAGAAGGCGCGCTGCCTCCACATCCGTTGCCATATCTGCAAGTTTAAAGCCAATCCCTTGTTGCGCCGCAATTGGCTTCCCAAACTGATGGCGCTCTCTTGCATATTCTACGGAAGCATCTAAAGCCCCTTGTGCAATACCGACCGCTTGCGCTGCAATACCGTTACGCCCCCCATCTAATGTTTGCATCGCTATCTTAAATCCTTGTCCTTCTTCCCCTAGTAAATTCTCTACAGGAATGCGGCAATCTTCGAACATAATTTCAGTTGTTGGTGAAGAGCGAATCCCTAACTTACTTTCCTTCTTCCCAACTGAGAATCCTGGTGCATCACTTTCCACAATAAACGCGCTCGTGCCACGCTGCTTCGATTCAAGATCAGTTAACGCGAAAACAACATAAATGTCGGCAATACCGCCATTTGTAATAAATATTTTCGATCCATTTAAAACGTAATGGTCTCCATCTCTTTTGGCGATTGTCTTCATTCCACCAGCATCCGATCCAGATCCTGGCTCCGTTAACCCGTATGCACCAATTTTCTTTCCTTCAGCCATCGGTCGTAAAAACGTTTGCTTTTGCTCTTCAGTTCCAAATTTAAAAATTGGCCAACCAGCAAGTGAAGTATGTGCAGACAATGTTACACCTGTAGAAGCACATACACGCGATAATTCTTCAATAGCAATTACATACGCCAAGTAATCGCTTCCAATTCCGCCGTATTCTTCAGGCCACGGAATTCCGGTTAAACCAAGCTCTGCCATTTGATCAAATAGTGCACGATCAAATCTCTCTTCTTCATCACGCTCGGCTGCTGTTGGTGCTACTTCGTTCTTAGCAAAATCCCGAACCATTTTTCTTATCATTTCATGTTCTTCTGATAGTTTAAAATGCATGTCCGTCTCCCCCTTGTGCTTTTATAAAGCTCGGCTAATAACAAGTTTCTGTATTTCACTCGTTCCTTCATATATTTGCGTGATTTTCGCATCACGGAAAAATCTTTCTACTGGATAGTCTTTCGTATAACCGTAACCACCAAATACTTGCACCGCCTCAATCGCAACTTCAACAGCTGTTTTAGAAGCGAATAATTTCGCAATAGATGCTTCCTTACCACATGGTAATCCTTGCGCTCTTAGCGATGCCGCCCTATATACGAGTAATCGCGCCGCTTCTACACTAGTAGCCATATCGGCAAGTTTGAAGCCAATCCCTTGCTGCGCCGCAATTGGTTTTCCGAATTGCTCACGTTCTTTCGCATAATCAATTGCACATGCAAGCGCCGCTTCAGCAATTCCTAGTGCTTGCGCTCCAATTCCAATTCGTCCAACATCTAAATTCGCCATCGCAACCTTAAATCCTTGTCCTTCTTCACCAAGTAAATTCTCAGCCGGCACTTTCATATCCTCGAACGTAAGTTGTACCGTGCGAGAACCGAGAAGTCCCATTTTATGCTCATCTTTTCCAATAATTAAGCCTGGTGTATCTTTCTCTACTATAAATGCAGAAATCCCACTTTTTCCTGCCTCTGGATTTGTAGAAGCGAATACAATGTATGTACTTGCTTCACCGCCATTTGTAATAAATACTTTCGACCCATTAATAATGTAGTGATCGCCTTTCCTTACAGCTCTTGATTTCAAACTCCCTGCATCTGATCCTGCATTAGGTTCTGTTAATGCAAATGCGCCTAAATATTCACCAGTCGCAAGTTTAGAAACATATTTCTCTTTCTGTTCTTCTGTTCCAAAATATAAAATTGGGTTCATCCCAACTGACGTATGTACAGCTAAAATTACACCAACTGTTGCGCTTACCTTTGAAATTTCTTCAATCGCTAAAATGTAAGAGATAAAATCCATTTCTGAACCGCCGTATTTTGCAGGCGCTGGAATTCCCATTAATCCAAGCTCACCCATCTTCTGCAAAATCTCTTTTGGGAACACCCCTTGTTCCATACTAGGAACAAAGGGAGCTATTTCCTTCTGCGCAAAATCTCGAACCATTTTCCTCATCATCTGTTGCTCTTCATTAAAACGAAAATTCATATACCCCGCCTCCATTTGCTATATATCCTTTTAACAATTTGGTAAGACCACTATTTTGTAACAAAGGGGAATTTATTCGTAAACGTAGAAACCACGACCTGTTTTACGTCCTAACCATCCTGCATTTACGTACTTGCGTAGCAATGGACATGGGCGATATTTACTATCACCTAAGCCTTCATGCAACACTTCCATAATGTATAAACATGTATCTAAACCGATAAAATCAGCGAGCGTTAAAGGGCCCATCGGGTGATTCATACCAAGTTTCATTACTTCATCAATCGCTTCTTTCGTCGCTACACCTTCATATAACGTATAGATCGCTTCGTTAATCATCGGTAATAAAATACGGTTCGATACAAATCCTGGGAAATCATTCACTTCAACTGGTACTTTCCCAATCTTCTTCGTAATATCTTCAATTGTTTCGTATACCGCATCATCTGTAGCCAAACCACGAATGATTTCAACAAGTTTCATAACCGGAACGGGATTCATAAAGTGCATACCGATTACTTTTTCCGGGCGCTTCGTTACTGCGGCAATTTCTGTAATTGGCAAGGATGACGTATTCGTCGCTAAAATTGCGTGTTCTGGAGCAATTTCATCTAGATTCGCAAAGATTTTCTTTTTAATATCCATTTTCTCAACAGCTGCTTCAATAATAAGATCCGCTTCCTTCACACAATCTAAATCAAGCGTTACTGTAAGACGATTTAAAGTTGCTTCTTTTTCTTCTTCCTTCATGCGTCCTTTTTCTACTTGGCGCGCTAAGTTTTTCGTAATGATAGCCAATCCTCTATCTAATTGCTCTTGTTTTAAATCTTGTACCTTCACGTCATATCCTGCCATTGCACATACTTGCGCAATTCCTGACCCCATTTGTCCTGCACCAATTACAACAATTTTTTGTACACCCATTTCTTCTTCCCCCTTAATTTTTAATAAACTATATATCTTCTAATCTTAATTAGTGAACTTCAATCATCACTGCATCGCCTTGACCGCCACCACTACAAATCGAAGCAATTCCAATTCCACCGCCGCGTTGCTTAAGTGCATGGATTAATGTAACGATAATGCGCGCTCCGCTTGCTCCAATCGGGTGTCCCATCGCCACTGCGCCGCCATTTACATTCAATTTTTCTGGGTCAATTCCTGCGATTTCTGTACTTGCAATTGCTACCGCTGCAAATGCTTCATTAATCTCAAATAAATCGATGTCTTCAATTTTCTTTCCTGTTTTTTCAAGCAATGCGTTAATTGCATAACCTGGCGTCCTCGGGAAATCTTTAGACTCCACTGCAATTGCTGTATGTGCCAAAATTGTCGCTAACGGCTTTCTTCCTTCTTGCTTCGCTCTGTCTTCGCTCATTAATACAAGTGCAGCGCCACCATCGTTTAGCCCTGGTGCATTACCAGCTGTCACCGTAGCTGTCTTATCAAATACAGGTTTTAATTTTGCTAGTTTTTCAATTGTTGTATCTTCACGCGGCGCCTCATCCTTTGCAACGACAATAGGATCGCCTTTTCTTTGTGGAATCGTTACTGGCACGATTTCCTCTTCAAAACGTCCTTTTTTATGCGCTGAAACTGCACGCTGATGGCTACGATATGCCCATTCATCTTGCGCTTCGCGAGAAATTCCATCCTCCTTCGCAACTTCTCCGCCATAAACACCCATGTGTATACCTGAAAATGCGCATGTTAAACCGTCAGCAACGTTTAAATCAATGACTTCGTTGTTACCCATTCTGTATCCCCATCTTGCTCCTCGTAAAATGTAAGGACTGTTACTCATCGACTCCATACCACCAGCTACAATTAGTGATTGATCGCCAGTACGAATAATTTGATCCGCTAAAGTCACCGCACGAAGCCCTGATGCACAAACTTTATTGACAGTTTCCGTCTGCACTTCCCAAGGGATTCCAGCAGCCCTTGCAGCTTGGCGTGATGGAATTTGTCCCTGTCCACCTTGAATAACCGTTCCGAATATAACTTCCTCAACATCACTAGCTGAAACATTCGCTCTTTCAAGCGCTGCTTTAATTGCGATTCCTCCAAGTTCTGTTGCTTTTACATCTTTTAAAGATCCTCCAAATTTCCCCACCGGTGTTCTTGCAGCACTTAAAATAACTGTTTTACTCATGTTTCTTTCCCCCATTTCTTTTTTTAGCACCGAGCGCTTGCTCGGCATTGTTACGCTGAGAAGAGGTGCAATGATTGCACCTCTCTCTAAAGTTGTATTCATGCTTGCAGATTACATCGCTTCTTTCTTCTGTCCGATAACAGAGCGTTCTAAAATCTCTGTTACATCAAGCGTTTGAACCTTCTCTTCTACTTCTTTCGCTTTCGTCCCATCACTAATCATCGTTAAGCAATATGGACAACCTGTACCGATAATGGATGGTTGCACAGCTAGCGCTTGTTCTGTACGAGCAACGTTAATACGAGAACCTGTTGTTTCCTCCATCCACATTAAGCCACCACCTGCTCCACAGCACATTCCCGTTTCACGGTTACGTGCCATTTCTACAAGATTCACACCAGGAATCGCTTTCAAAATGTCACGCGGGGCTTCGTATACTTCGTTGTATCTTCCTAAGTAACAGGAATCATGGTACGTAACTGTTTCCTCAATAGCGTGAACAGGTTTTAAGCGTCCTTCTTTCACCCACTGAGCTAACAGTTCTGTATGATGATAGACTTCTGCTTGCAAGCCAAAGTCTGGATACTCATTTTTAAATGTGTTATAAGCATGAGGGTCAATCGTAACGATTTTCTTCACTCCTGCTTTTTCAAATTCCTCGATATTTTTTGTCGCCATCTCTTGGAAGACGAATTCATTTCCTAGGCGGCGCGGTGTATCTCCAGAGTTCTTCTCTTTATTACCGAGAATCGCAAATGAAATGCCTGCTTCGTTCATCAACTTCGCGAATGATATCGCAATCTTCTGACTACGGTTATCGTATGATCCCATTGAACCAACCCAGAATAAATATTCGAACTCCTCGCCAGCTTTCGATTTTTCTTTTACAGTTGGAACCGTTACTTCATCATCACCTTGGCGCCAAGTTTCACGCTCTTTACGGTTTAGACCCCACGGATTCCCTTGACGCTCGATGTTTGTCATCGCACGCTGTGCTTCCGCATCCATCTTTCCTTCTGTTAAAACGAGATAACGGCGTAAATCAATAATTTTATCAACATGCTCATTCATAACCGGACACTGGTCTTCACAGTTACGACACGTTGTACAAGCCCAAATCTCTTCTTCTGTAATAACATCCCCGATTAAACTTGGATCGTAAGCGAGTGTTGCAGCCGCTGATTCTTGTTGCCCTTTCCCAGCTGCCATCATCGCTAACTGATTTCCTTGTGTATTATTAAAAGCAACTACTGGAACCCAAGGCGCTTTTGATGTTACTGCTGCTCCTTTGTCAGTTAAATGATCGCGAAGTTTTAAAATTAAATCCATCGGCGATAACATTTTCCCTGTTCCTGTTGCCGGACACATATTTGTACAACGACCACACTCTACGCAAGCGTATAAGTCAATAAGCTGATTTTGTCTAAAGTCTTCGATTTTACCAACACCAAATGTTTCTTGTGTTTCATCTTCAAAGTCAATCTTTTCAAGTTTCCCTGGATTTGAAAGACGACCGAAGAAAACGTTAGCTGGTCCAGCAATTAAATGCGCGTGTTTTGATTGTGGAACATAAACTAAAAACGTTAACAAAATTAGTAAATGCACCCACCAAGAGAAATAGAAAACAGAAATGGCTGCGGTTTCATTTATCCCTGAGAAAACGTAAGCGATTGCAGAAGCGATTGGCTCACTCCATGAAAGCTCCTCGCCATGCCATATAATTCCCATTCCATTACCGAGTAGCACAGAAATCATTAAGCCACCAATAAAGATAAGAACAAGACCTGATTTGAAATTACGTTTTAAACGAACTAGCTTTTCAACATAGCGTCTATGAAAAGCCCAAAAGACTGCAATTAAAATAACAAGTGTGACAATTTCCTGGAAGAATGTAAATGCAGGGTATAGTGGTCCAAGTGGAAGATGTGATCCTGGTGCGAGTCCTTTCCAAACGAAGTCAATTGCTCCAAATTGGACAAGAATAAATCCGTAAAAGAACATAACGTGAATAATGCCGCTCTTTTTATCTTTCAGCAGCTTTTTCTGACCGAAAACATTGACCTTAAGGAGATCCCAACGCTCTTTAAAACGACGGTCAAATTCAATCTTTTTTCCTAACTGTATGTAGGCCATCCTCGTTCGTATAAGATACACAAACAAATATCCCGCATAAGCAATAACAGCAATGGCAGCCAGCCAATTCATGATCAGTAAGCTATTCATTTTTATGCTACCCCTCTCTTTGTAAGCCCTCTTTCTTTTTTAGAATCTTCAAAAACATATAATTTTCTGAATTTTATCCCCTATCTTCATTATATAATGAGTGAGCATTCAGTCAACAGTTTTTTGTTATACAACAACATATTTTTTCATAAAGCTGTTTATTTCGGTGAAACTATAAAGTGAAACTTTAATCAGTAGAAGGTATTTATTCCCTACTGATTATTAGCCTGCAAATAACAGGATAATATGAATGTTTTATTTATAAAAAACGAATGGTGAAAAGACCGTGAAGGAGGGAATTTGCTCATGTTCTTCTTACCTCTCTTATTAATAGGTATTGCTCTCTGGATTATAATCGATCTTTCTTATGGGAGAATTGTTCATTTAAGGCGTGTACGTTCTCGTTCTTTCCCTTTACGTCAAAGTGATTTTCACCTTTATACATACGGAAAAGATTTGTATGACACTCTATTTACTGATATAAAACAGGCGAAACACCATGTGCATGTTTTGTTCTTCATTGTAAAGAACGATAAAATCAGCCGGGAATTTTTAAAGTTACTTATTGATAAGGCAAAGGAAGGAATTGAAGTAAGACTTTTACTCGATAGATTGGGAAGCCATCATTTATCAAACGAGGCCATTCGCTCCCTGCAAAAACATGGTGTCTCTTTTTCATTTTGTCACAAAGTAAAGTTTCCTTTTCCTTTCTTTTCTGCAAATCAAAGAAACCATAGAAAAATTACAGTTATCGATGGGAAAATTGGTTACATTGGGGGATTTAATATTGGTGAAGAGTATTTGGGACATAATGAACGGTTAGGATTATGGAGGGACTATCATTTACGTCTTACAGGCGAAGGAGTACAAGATTTACAAAAGCAATTTTTACATGACTGGTTTGATGATACAAACCAAAATTTATTGGACGCTTCTCTTTATTTTCCGAAACAGCAACCCGGTACTATCCAACATCAATTTATTCCGACTGATGGTGCCTATTTACAACATACTTTTTTACATTTAATTGAAGGGGCAAAAAAGGAACTCTTTATCGGTACACCCTATTTCATTCCTGGAAGGAAAATTATGAACGCATTATTAGAAGCACGAAAACGCGGGGTTCAAATCACGATTCTCGTTCCAGAAAAAGCGGATCATGCCCTTGTTCGAGAAGCAAAATTCCCGTATTGCCGAAAGTTAATACAAGCTGGATGTAATATTTACGCATTTCAACAAGGTTTTTTTCACGCTAAAGTTATTATAGTTGATGACTACATTTGTGATATCGGAACTGCAAACTTTGATATGAGAAGTTTATATATTAACCATGAAATTAACTGCCTTTTATATGATAAACATTTTATACAAACAGTAAGAAACAAATTCCATAAGGATCTAGGAAACGCATCATTACTTTCCTTTAAAGATGTTAGCCCGCATTCTCTTATTGATAGAGGAAAAGAATGGATAGGAACAATACTCGCTTTCTTCCTATAGGAAAGATAATGCATAAAGGATGTGTATTCATTATGATTATGCGGTTCGGATATGTCTCACATGCAATGGCACTCTGGGACTGCTCTCCGGCTAAAACGATAACATTTACAAGCTTTCAAAAGCTCAGTAAACAAGAGCGAGAAGATAAATTATACGATGTTACAAAACAAAATCTTGAGCATACAATACGTATTCTCCATTACAATATAGCTCATGAAATTCCGTTATATCGCTTGTCTTCTTCCATCGTCCCACTTGCAACACATCCCGAAGTCGAGTTTGATTATATCGGGGCATTTACACCGCTTTGGCGTAAAATTGGGGCATTAATTAAAGAACATAATTTAAGAATAAGTTTTCATCCAAATCAATTTACACTATTTACAAGCGACAAACCACATATTACGACTAACGCTATTACAGATATGACCTATCATTATAAAGTATTAGATGCAATAGGCATTGCAGATTCTTCTTATATTAACATCCATGTAGGTGGGGCCTACGGAAATAAAGAAAAAGCAATCGAGCGTTTCCATGAAAACATAAAAAAACTTCCTGCACATATAAAAAAGCAAATGACACTTGAAAATGATGATAAAACATATACAACAGCTGAAACGTTATCTATTTGCCAAAAAGAAAAGATCCCATTCGTATTTGATTATCACCATCACATGGCAAATCTTTGCGAGGAACCGTTAGAAGAGTTGCTTCCTGCAATTTTTGAAACTTGGTCACATACAAATATCGTTCCTAAAGTTCACATTTCCTCTCCTAAATCAAAAAAAGAATTTAGGGCTCACGCGGAATATATTGATTTAGAATTTATTAAACCTTTCTTACACGTTGCAAAAAAAATCAATCATAATTTCGATATTATGATTGAAAGTAAACAGAAAGATTTAGCGATGCTGCAATTCATACATGAATTATCCTCTATAAGAGGGATAAAAAGAATAAGTAGCTCAACATTACAATGGTAAATTGTAATGTTGAGCTATTTTTTTCAAAAAAAGTAATTTTTTTAGTAAAAAACACCCTATTTTATATGCTATGATTGGAATTAGCATTTTCCACCTGTGATTCAACTTTATTGAAACGGAGTCATAATATGATTAATCAAAAAAAATACGTACACTTTGTCACGATGTACATAATTATATTTTCTCTTTGGATATTTCTTATCCCTAAGGAATTAAATATAAAAGAAATTGGAATTCTCTTCTTATTTTGTTTCGCTACACTCTTTTCTTGCTATTGCCTATATAAAGCAATTAAGAAAATGAAGCGCGGTGACAAATTATTTTGGGTTTTAGTACTATGCACTTGCCTATGTGGATTGACAATGGAGATAACTCTATTTCTTCATTCACTTTCTATATATGACCAAGTCATATTCTCATATAAGGCATTGCCCTTTTTTATCGTACAATATATTTTGCTCTTTTCTGGCTTTGCTATAAAGTTCATAAAACATTACTCTATTAGAGGACTAGCTCAATTTTCATTCGATAGCATCTTTATCGTTATTATGAATATTTATTTTACCTTAACTTTTATTTTGGACATTTCAAGCTTTCGTATGTTAACAACAGATACTTGGGTTTTAATTGGATATTTTATTGCACAATCATTAGTAATTTACGCCGTAATTAGTCTATATAGAAGAGAAGAATATTCTTCTAGCAGAATTTCATTAATTATCGGCTTTACTATTATACTCGTGTACGGATATATACACCTGTTTCAATTAAACGCAGGGATAAAACCTTCTTCTGAAGTCTCTTACTTAATACATACTGCTTCAATTTTATTAATCGGTTTGTCGTCCATACTATATATTTTAGATAAACCAATACAGCACGAAACGAAAACAAAGTATTATCGATTTGATTATGTGCGCTTCATATTACCCTATTTTAGTATAATCATTACTTTTTCTTTTATTATCTTTCAACCTTGGGATGATAAGTTCATGTTAATCGGTCTAGTATTATCACTCATCTTATTATTCTTACGACAACTTTATATGTGGAAAGATAATCAGGCACTAATCGATACATACGAACAGCTGACTACACAACTAGAAGGCAAAGTAGAAGAAGGGGCATCTGCGTTATCAAAGAGTGAACAACGTTATAAATCTTTATTCGAAGATCACCCGGATGCTGTTTTCTCTTTAAATATGTATGGTATTTTCCAACAATCTAATACAGCTTGTGAAAGCTTATTTACTGCCTACTATTGTGAAGTAGAAAGCTATTCTCTTTTACACTTTATTGACCCAAAAGACCATGATTTACTACAGAAAGCTTTACAACTAACGAAAGAAGGTAGCCCACAAACTTTAGAAGTTCGTACAAAAGAAAAAGAAGGTTATTACTATTACCTTCACATTACACTCATCCCTACTTTCATAAACAAAGAAGTTGTCGGGATGTTCGGTATAGCACGTGATATTACAACTTTATATGAAAAACAAAAACAAGTAGAACATTTAGCCTTTCATGATGCACTTACCGGATTACCAAATCGCCGCAAGTTTGAAAAAGATTTAAAAAATATTTTAAATACAGCTCAGGCTAGCGCAAATGATGTTGCCGTCATGTTCCTTGATTTAGATCGATTCAAAAAAATTAACGATAGACTCGGTCATGGCATCGGAGACTTATTATTAATTGAAGTCGCAAAAAGGTTACGTGGTTGCTTACGTTCAAAGGATGTCGTTGCTCGTCAAGGCGGAGATGAGTTTACAATTCTATTACCAGATATGTACTCAGAAAAAAGTGCGGCTTTTATAGCTGAACAAATTTTAAATATTTTAAACAAACCATTCTTCATTAAAGATGAAGAACTGTCTATTACACCAAGTATCGGAATTGCGATGTACCCTGATTGTGGAACTGATGTAACAGAATTAATGAAAAATGCTGATATGGCTATGTATCGCGCGAAAGCAAATGGAAAAAACCGATTTGTTTTCTTCTCAAAAGAAATGAGTATCGCTCAAAATGAGAGTAACTTCTTAGAAGGAGAACTTTCAAAAGCATTACAACAAAATGAATTTTTCCTTGAATACCAGCCGCAAGTAAGCACAAAAACAAAACAAATTATCGGTTTTGAAGCATTAATTCGTTGGAAGCATCCAAAACTCGGCATCGTATCTCCTGCCCAATTCATTCCTCTAGCAGAGGAAACTGGATTTATTATTGAACTTGGAAATTGGATTTTACGTACTGCTTGCTTAGAAGCAAAAAGATGGCATAATCAAGGTTTCTCTCACTTAAAAGTCGGTGTGAATTTATCTGTTGTTCAATTTAACCATGCAGATTTAATCCCAACTATTTCAAAGGTTTTAGAAGAAACAGAGTTAAAACCAGAAGCACTAGATATTGAAATTACAGAAAGTATCGCCATTAATCAAAATCAATCTGTAGTTGCAAAACTAGAACAGCTTCAAAACCTCGGTATTCAAATTTCAATTGATGACTTTGGAACCGGTTATAGTTCTTTAGCTTATTTAACAAAATATCCAATCAACACATTAAAAATTGCTCGAGAATTTATTTGCGGAATTACAACTAGCCCTTTAGAGGAAGCGATTATTTCTTCCATTATTACACTATCAAAAGAACTAAATTTAGAGGTTATCGCAGAAGGTGTAGAGACCGAAGAACAATGGAAGTTTTTATATGAACAAAACTGTGACCACATTCAAGGATTCTTTATTAGCAAGCCTGTTTCTAATAAAGACGTTTGGAGGTTACTCCACAAAAAAACAACCGTCTAAGTAAGACGGTTGTTTTTAATATTCATAAGGTATCTCTCCAGCTAATTGTACCTCTTGATCACTGTGAGAAATTATTTGACTTTTCTCTAATGCTGTATCTCCTAATGAAATACCCCATGCCATCGCTAACGTTAATATACTACCAATAAGTAGTTTCTTCATATTCCATCACCCGCATTTTTTATTTAAATATATCATGAAAATTTATCCATATATTATGCAATTATGCATATTTGTTTTTTAGGTCCTTTTCATTTCTTCATTTTTTTTATAATTGATTCTTTTAACGTATGGTTTCCTAATATATCAAAAAAGAAGCACGCTTTTTCGTAAGCATCTTCAATTTCCGCTCTATCACACCCTAGCTTTGCTAGGCATTGACCTTTTCGAAAGTATAACTGTCCAATTAATGTCATACTATTAATTTGACACGATAGTTCAATAGCTCTATTTGCGTGACAAAGCGCTTCTTCGTATTGATTATCTGAGAATAATGCTTTTGCATGATTATGCCTCACCTTCACATCAAATTCTTTATTATCATGCAATGCCTCTAATTGTTTTAATATATTTTCAAATAAATCAATAGCCTTCTTCAAATAGCCATTTTCAGCATAAATGTTTGCAATTGCGTTTTCAATATAAAGACTCTGATATACATCTATTCCTGCCAATTGTTGATTGAGCAATTTCTTTAATTCTAAAATACAATATTCGTAATCGATTTTTTTCAATATGTAAGCAGCTACATAATATTGCCATTGAAGAAATTGCTGAAGCTCGGGGTGATATTCTTCCTTTTTCAACTCATTCCATACTCTATTATAAATTTCTTTATATTTCTTTTGCTTACAAAGCATAATAATTTGATCTTTTAACTGCTTATTCCTCTCAATATCAGAATAAATGAGTACCTCATAAAAATGAATAATGGGAACTTGTAATTTTGCTGCGATACCTTGCAATATATCCATACTTGGGTATACCGCGCCCGATTCAATTCTACTCACTTCCGATTGATGACATATGTTCTCGGATAACTGTTTTTGTGTTAATCCTCTCATCGTCCTAATTTTCTTAATTTCATTTCCTAATTTTTCTGCGTGCATACTTACTCACCATCCCATTATAACAATCTAATTTGTTAAGTTGTCATACCACTACAATAATGTGAATTCGACAATTTTTGACATGAAATAATGCATAATATATATAAAATCCGGCAAATTTTCCATACAATTCATCTCACATACAATAATAGATTAGACGTTTTATAGATAAATTATAGAAAACTTGTCCGTGCTTTCGTTACATTCGGTATTCTTTGTCCTTTATCAGCAAAAGCTATTCACATCCCAGAATTAGACAAAAACAAAGTGAAAGTTGAGATTGCTCAGCCTCGTTTAACGATTAAAAAATTAACAAAACCTCAAAATAATACAAAAAAATATAGCGAAAAAGTATTTAAAAGGTAAGATAAAAGAGGCTAAGCTCAACAAGAGTGAGTGACAGCTGAAATGAATGTAGATTCCGAACCTACAAATAAAGAAATAAAGGAAAATCAAACCGAAGTTCACCTTGCACAAACTTACAAAAACTATAAAGTATATGGTCAAGATCTTATTGTAAAAGTAGATAAAAATGGAGTAATTATAACTGTTAGTGGTAATGTTGTCCAAAATTTAGACCAACAACCTAATCTTACTATAACAAATTTTTTGTCGAAAAATGAAGTAAAATCTAAATTACGCGATATACTTCAAATTCCGAGCGATGCGACTAAGACGAAACGCTCTAACGAAAATGCTGTGTACAAGAAAAAAGAAGTTTACCATTCATAGGTAAACTTCTTTTCATATCCATCCCTTTTCTTCCGCAATTGTAATTGCCTCAATTCTATTTTTCGCATCAAGCTTCGTTAATACTTCAGAAATATAATTACGCACTGTACCAGGTGAAAGATAAAGTGCCTTGGCGATTTCATTTGCCGTCTTTCCCTCTTTCGCAAGTAGCAATACTTCTTTTTCACGATCTGATAACGGATTTTGCTCCTGCCATAAGCCGAACATTAAATCTTGAGAAATCTCTCGTTTTCCTTTCATTACATTACGAATCGATGCAGCTAAATCTTCACTTGGGCTATCTTTTAATAAATATCCGTGCACGCCAGCTTTCATTGCTCGTTCAAAATATCCAGGGCGCGCAAATGTTGTTAAAATCATTACTTTGCATGCTGACTTTTCTTTCTTTAACGTTTCCGCAACATCTAATCCACTTTGAATTGGCATTTCGATATCCATAATGCTTACATCAGGTTTTAGCAATTCGATTAGTTTTAGCGCCTCTTCCCCGTTCGCAGCTTGCCCAATTACTTCAATATCATCTTCTAGATCAAGCAGGGCCCCTAATGCACCACGAAGCATCCGCTGATCTTCTGCAATAATAATTCGAATCATGCCCTCACCTCATCTTTTCCTGTTCGAATAACAACTGGAACTTTTACTGTTAATAGTGTCCCTGGATTGATCGTGCCCAGTTCAACAAACCCATCAATAAGAGCAATACGCTCTTTCATACCACGAATGCCATTTCCATCGTGGTTTTGATCCGCTAAACCAACTCCATTATCTTCTACTGTCAAAATTAATTCACCTTGTGATTCCAGTACAGAAACTGTGCAACGCGTCGCCTTACTATGCTTTACAACATTCGTCACAGCCTCACGTAAACACATTCCTAAAATATTTTGTTCAATTGGTGATAACGAACTCGCACTCGTTTCTTGTTTGATCTCTAATCCAATATTAGCCGCTTGTAAGATTGCTTTTATTTGCTCAAGCTCTTCTTCTACTGTAATCATACGCATATCAGAAATTAATTCCCTTAGCTGCTTTAAAGCAGTGCGAGATGTTTGTGTAATTTCCTTCGCTTCCGTACTTGCACGCTCCGGATTTTTTACAATTAACTTCTCCACGAGCTGACTTTTTAAAGTAATGAGTGATAATGTATGCCCTAACGTATCATGAAGATCTCTTGCAATCCGCTGCCGTTCTTCACGTTTTACTAAGTCTTTAATTTGCTCATTCGCTTCATTTAATTGATTTCTTAACATCTTTTTCTGATTAAAGTTGCGCATACCAAATGGTGTAAGAAGCATTAAAATAAACATTGGAATGATATTTACTAAACTTGTAGTGGATAGCCGATTAAAATATACAAATATAAATGCTCCAAGCATTGTAATCAACAGTCCTAATAATACTCGAAATACTTTTTTACTTGGTGCAAATCCCATCGCACTTGCTGTGAAAAAACCAAAAAATATCATAAAAGCGTTATAAAATACGGAAAATAAAAAGATGAGTATCATTTGAATACATGCCCAAAAAATAAACGTCCTCTGCACAAAATAAAGCTGACGGTATGTGATAATAAAAATTATCAACATACCGCTCCCAATTATAAGCTTCCACCCTGACGCCTGCACTAAATGGTAAATTGGAAATAATAGATAAACGAACCACATATACGGGAAAAAACCCATATGTTTCGGAAAAATCTCAATCCTCTTTTTCTCTAACATTTATACCGCTTCCTGTCTTTTTCTTATATATATTGATATTACAACAAATATAAGGAAATAACCTCCTAGTACCGCGATATTTTCCCATCCAATTGATTTTCCAGCTACAATATCCCACGCACCACTTCCGAAATGATATGTCGGTGTCCATTCACCAATTGTTCTCAATATTTTTGGAAATACTTCAATCGGCATCCATAGCCCACCAATTACAGCTAAGCTCATATTTAAAATATTTGCTAAGCCAGCAGCTGCATCCGCCTTCTTAATAGAACCAATTACTGTTCCAAGTGCTAAAAATGGTGTTACCCCTAACAATAACCATAATCCAGCACCAATCCACTGCCCTACCGTTAACTCCACATGATTAATTAATATCCCTGCAATAAAGATAACTAATATTGAAAAAGCATTTACTACTGTTTGAGCGATGATCTTTGCTGTTAAATATGCACCTTCTGGAAGCGGTGTAATTTTTAAAAGGTGTGTCCATCCCTGCCCTTTTTCTTGAGAAATTCTTACACCGAAACTAAACAACGCAGTCCCTACAATACTGAAAGTAGCCATTGAAATTAAATAATGCGCCTTCCATGCATCACCGTTTTGCGGTACTTGAATAACGTTTGTGAAAATGTAATAAAACATAACAGGCATTAATAATGAGAAAAAGATAAATAATTTATTGCGGAATGTACGTAAAATTTCTATTTTGCATTGCATCCATAGCGCTTTCATGCTATTTCCCCCTTCTGATTTGCGACAAACTGTTCAAATGCTTCATCAAGACTTCCACGTTCAACAGAAACGTCTGTGACAGGTAAATTCCTTTTATAAATTGCTTGTAAAGTTGCATCAGTATCCTCAGTTGTTAAGATGAAACGTCCTTCATTTGACTGTACTTCTGTTACATTCGGCAATTCCTTTAGTAAACTCTTAGGAATTTTTTCTTTCGAATAAAATGAAATCGTTTTTCGAGAAATCGTTGCTTTCATCTCATCTGGTGTACCATCTGCGATAATCTTTCCATTCGCAAACAGTAAAATACGATTTGCCAATGCATCTGCTTCTTCTAAATAGTGCGTTGTTAAAATAATTGTTTTCCCTTCACTTGCTAATTTTCGAATTGTTTCCCAAAACGTTCTTCGAGACGTAATATCCATTCCAACTGTCGGCTCATCTAAAAATAACAAGTCTGGATTTCCTGCAAGTGCGAGTGCAAAGTTTAACCTTCTTTTTTGCCCACCTGATAATTTCTCACATCTTTGCTTTCGCTCCGATTCTAAATTTGATAACTGTAGTAACGTTTCTTTCGCTACCGAATTCGTATAATAACTACGGAATAATTCAATTGCCTCTTCCACTGTAATGCTATCAATGACACTTACTTCCTGTAACATCGCACCTAGGCTATTACGAACATCTCTATGCTTTGGATTCTTTCCAAATATAGAAACCGTTCCTTCCGTCGGATCCTTTAATCCAAGCATCATCGACATCGTCGTCGTTTTTCCTGCACCATTTGGTCCAAGTAGTGCTACGATTTCTCCTTTATTCACATGAAATGAAACGTTATTTACTGCGCTTTTATGTTTAAATGTTTTAGAAACACTATTTACTTCAATAATCTTTTTCATCTCTCCACCCCCGCTGTTTCTTATATTTACATTGTAAACTTTGGAAAACTTAGGAAACAGTACGATGCGTCATGACATCGATATGACATTTGTCATGTATTCCGTATGAGACGAATCAACCCGCATACTGCAAGCGAGTAGCAGGACGAAAATAAACATGATACAATCGGGTAAGATATATATTCGAGGAAGGACAGTGGTTTTCATGATTATTCGTAATGAACAAGATTTAGAAGGCTTACGAAAAATCGGCCGCATCGTTGCGCTTGCACGTGAAGAAATGAAAAAAGAAGCGAAGCCAGGTATGACAACGAAAGAGCTTGATTTGATCGGTAAAAAAGTATTAGATGAGCATGGTGCAATTTCTGCACCTGAAAAAGAATATGATTTCCCTGGTGTAACTTGCATCAGTGTAAACGAAGAAGTTGCTCACGGTATTCCAGGTGATCGTGTATTAAAAGAAGGCGACTTAGTAAATGTTGACGTATCTGCAGCACTTGATGGCTATTATGCAGATACAGGTATTTCATTTGTACTGGGAGAAGATGAAGCAAAAGAAAAGCTTTGCCAAGCAGCTGTTGATGCCTTTTGGGCAGCAATGAAAAAGGTGAAAGCTGGTTCAAAACAAAACCAAATTGGTCGTGCCGTTTCAAACTTTGCACATAAAAATGGATACAATGTTATTCAAAATTTAACTGGTCACGGTATTGGTCTTAGCTTACATGAAGCACCAAACCATATTTTAAGTTACTTTGACCCAATGGATAATGCGCTTCTAAAAGACGGTCTTGTTATCGCTGTAGAACCATTTATTTCTATGAAAGCTGATCACATTATCGAACGTGGCGATGATGGTTGGACATTCGTTACACCTGATAAAAGTCTTGTTGCACAATGTGAACATACAGTTGTCGTAACTCGCGGCGAACCGATTATTTTAACAGAAATATAAAATTAAAAATGACCGTTTTTTAGAATTTTTCTACTAAAACGGTCATTTTTAATTTTTGGAAAATATTTGTTAAACCGCTGTTGAACTCTTTATCATTTAAGTATATAATCTTTAGCGAAGGTTATTCATAATCATCTTTAAGAGAAGATAACACTATTATCAAAAGGGATACCTTCTTTTTTCTTATGTAAAACAGCTTCAAAAATGACCGTAGTAATGATTTAGCCGAATATTATAAATAACTTATATTCCACTAAATCCGAAAAGGAACTGTACCATCTTAACTTCGGTCCACAAATTGTACAACTCTCTCTAGGCAGAAAGTTAATTTTCATAAATGTAATAAGTGACATTCTTAAGATACAATTATCTCAATTTCATATTACATAAATGAATATTTTCAAAGTGCATATTGTCTTCACCCTAACCAAAATCAACCCTATTCAGATTTTTTCCACATAATTTTAAAACAAAAAACAAACTTTTAACTTGGGATACATTACTTTGGTTAGCATGTATCGTAAAACCTACCTTTATGACTATCCAGTTCATAACACATTCACAAGAAAATGCTCTTGTATATAAAGGTCTGATATCGTTCCTTTTATCAGCATACTTTCGACATTTTTTGTCGAATTATGTATATTCCAGATTTTTACGTTACTTTATATATGCCTTTAATTAAACATCTATTCTGTCAGAGAACGTACATAGAAACGGAGGGATAGTAGCAACAAATACTTTATAATAATTAACTTTTTTTATATTCCATTTGTTCATGTGGAATATATTCCTCAGTGAACAAATGAATGTTCAAAGGAGGCAAAATGAAAAAACTTTTCAATATATGTTTAATTGTATTTGTACTATTTTCACAGTTTATTAGTTTCCCTTACAATCAGGCAAAAGCTGAGACTTTACAGGAAACTTCATTATTTGACACTGTTGAGATGAAAGATGCAACGGATCATATTATTGACGAAGCAAAAAATCCTAAAAACTTAATAAAGATAGGATCAACCATTCAAGTAGAATATGCTTGGTCAATAAAGGATCAACAAGTTGTACATGCAAACGATACAGCAGTAATTCAAATACCACTTGCATTAAAAGTATCTAAAGATTTACAAGGAGATTTAGTAACAGATCAAAAAAATATTGGTCAATATTTTATAACAGCTAAAGATAATAAATTAAAACTAATATTTAATGATCAAGTAGAAAATTCGAAAGATGCTAAAGGAAAAATTAAAATTGATACTGTGTTTAACCCAACTTTAAAGACTGAAGAAAAATCAGTTCAAATCGCTTTTCCTTTAGGAACACTGGTTCAGCCTATAACAGTTCCTATTCAAGTAGAAGATTCTAAAGAAGATGGAACCAAACAGGATACTAATAAACAAGTGCCAGATCAAGTAGCTAAACCTGCTACTGATAACCCGGAACAAAACCCAGCAACTAAACCTGCTACTGATAATCCGGAACAAAATCCAGCAACTAAACCTGCTACTGACAATCCGGAACAAAATCCAGCAACTAAACCTGCTACTGATAATCCGGAACAAAATCCAGCAACTAAACCTGCTACTGACAATCCGGAACAAAATCCAGCAACTAAACCTGCTACTGACAATCCGGAACAAAATCCAGCAACTAAACCTGCTGCTGATAACCCAGAACAAAATCTAGCAAGCGATCCTGCTGAGATTACAAATTCAGGTCCAAAGCAAATAACAACAAACATTTTAACGGGTGTAAAGTTGACGGACAAAGACGGAAAACCATTTACAGAGGATAACCGTCCAAGTACAGATTCCCCTGCCAACATTGAGTTTACATGGGAACTTTTAAAATCAATGAATGTGAAAAGCGGAGATTACTATATTTTTGATCTTCCTAAACATTTTAAGATTTATAATACAATTAACAGCCCTTTATACGATAGTGAAAATAATCCAATTGGTAATTTTACTGTTACAAAAGATGGAAAAGTCACAATGACATTCAACGATTATGTTGAAGAACATCCAGATGTTGTTGGTAACCTACAATTAAAGACAGAATTTAATAAAGCTGAAATTAAGGGTACAACAACACAGGAAATTCCTTTCCCAATTAAAGATAAAGATGTTTCTATTACAGTTGACTTTAAACCTAATGTACAAACGGCTACAAATAAAAAAGGGTTACCTGATAGACCAATTAATACAAATGAGATTAATTGGACAGTAGAGATGAACAAAACGAAAGACACCCTTAAAAACGCTGTTTTTAAAGATAACATCCCACAAGGCACAAGTTTAAATAAGGATTCTATTAAAGTTTATTATTTAGAAGTTGATGTTAACGGGAATGCAACACGTGGTCAAGAAGCTGATCCAGCAGATTACAAAATTATTTCATCAGATGGTTCAAAATTGGAGATTGCTTTTAAAGATTCTATTAAAAAAGCATATCAAATCGAATATGTCACAAAAATCACTGATGAAAACGTAAAAAGCTTCCAAAATAACGTTACGATAACGAGTGATAATCAAGGGCAACAAAAAGCAAGCTCTACTGTAACAGTCTCTCGTGGTACACATTTAAACAAAACAAGTAAATATGATCCAAAGACCCAAACAATTGAATGGACAATTACTTACAACGGTGATCAAAGAAATATCAAAAAAACAGATGCACTTTTAAAAGATATTTTTGACGATACACATGAACTAGATGTAAATTCTATCGTTGTGAAAAACGCTTCATACGATGATAACGGAAGGCTTATAACAGGAGACACTGTTAATAATTACACTGTAACTAACAAGAAGAATGGATTCGACTTACAGTTTAATGAAGATATTAATAGTGCGTATGTAATTACCTATAAAACAAAGCCAACTGATAATGTCATAAAAGATGGAAAAATAAAGAATACAGTTACAGCTGATAATGGTTCAAGTAAAGAAAATGAGGCTGGCTTCCAGCAGCAAAATATTATTAAATCTAATAATAAAGCTGAAACAAACTATAAAGACAAAACAACAACCTGGACAATTACGGTAAATAATAACAACTATCCATTAAACAACGCGATCATTACGGATACCTTTGACCACGGTGGATTACAATTAAAAGATAAAAAACTAGAAATTAAAGACGGAGATTATACCCTTCAGGCTGAGACTGATTATGTTTTAGATGTAACAGATAAAGGTTTCAAAATTACCCTTATAGGTACATATCAGTCTAATATGACAAAGACATTAATCGTAAAATATACGACAGACTTTGACTATACAAAACTAGAAAGTGGTAAAACTTCATTTAAAAATACAGGTAACCTATCTTGGAGAGATGCAGAGTCCAATCCACAATCAAATAAAGTTGAAGCAGACTTTGATCCTGATACTTTCACAAAGGCGAATGGATATAAATACGGTTCTTATAACGCCCAAACGAAAGAAATCACTTGGATAATAGGTTTTAATTATAATAATGTTGAGATTAAAGATCCATATGTTATAGACGTAATACAAGATAAACAAAAGTTAGTACCAGGATCCATTGAAGTACGCCATATGATTTTAAATGGAAACCCGAATAATGCAAGACCTGGTGATGCTGTACCAATTGAGCAGTATGAACTTGAAGAACCTACAGATAAAAATAAAAACACCCTACAGGTTCATTTCAAGCAATCAATTAATTCACCTTACTATATTATCTTTAAAACAAGCCTTGATGGTGAACTTATTCAAAACACCTACAAAAACGAGGCAGAGTTAAAAGATGGCTCTAAAATTGTAAACACTCTTAAAGGTGACGCTCAAGTAAATAAAGGTGGCAGTTTCGTTACTAAAAAAGCGGTGCAAGATGACAACTATATTAATTGGAGTATTGCAATTAACGAAAGCCAATCGACCATTGCAGACGCAGTTGTAACAGACGATCCAACAGACAATCAAGTACTTGTGGAAGATTCATTCCACTTATATCCTACAACTGTCGATTACTATGGAAATGTAACAAAAGATACAGCAAATGAATTAAAACAAGGAACAGACTATAAGTTAACGATCACAACAGACAATAATACCGGAAAGCAACATTTCGAAATTGCCTTCTTGAAAAAAATTGATCGAGCTTATATTTTAGAATATCGCTCACTTATTAATGCAGACGATAAAGAAAAAGTGAGTAATAAAGCAAAAATCGCTGGCAATCAGTTAACAGTTAAGAATACAGAAACTGTTGAAACGATTGAAGTGAGAATGTCTTCCGGTTCAGGTGGAGGATCTGCTACTAAAGGGCGCGGAAACCTTGAAATTATAAAGGTAGATAACGACAATAAGAAAGTACCATTGTCCGGAGCAGAATTTACTTTATATGATCGTACAGGAAAAACCGTTATCCGCAAAATAACAACAGACAAAGATGGTATTGCTAAGTTTAATAACTTAAAGCGTGATAAATATTTATTAAAAGAAACAAAAGCTCCTGAGGGCTATGTAATTAGCTGGGATTTAAAACAGGGAAAAATTGTTGAACTTGGTTCACAAGAGACTACAACATATAAACTTGCAAATAAGAAATTTGTCGGTAAAGTAGTTTTAACAAAGTCTGATGACCTGAATAAAAACGTAACACTGCAAGGTGCCGTTTTCACACTACTTGATAAAGATAAAAAAATAATTTTAGAACACGAAAAATTAACAACAAATGATCAAGGACAAATTACTGTAGATAATTTAAAACCAGGAACTTACTACTTACAAGAAACAACCGCTCCTGAGCACTATAAATTAGACAGTACACCTATTCAATTCACAATCAAAGAAGATCAAACAACAGTAATAAACCGAACTGCAACAAACAGTTTGATTCCAGGATCGGCCATTTTAACAAAAGTCGATAAAGATGGAAAAACTTTAGCAGGTGCAGAGTTTAGTGTACGGGACCGAAAAAACAAAATAATCCCCGGCTATGGAAAATTAACGACAAATGATCAAGGACAAATCGAAGCAAAAGATTTACGTCCTGGAGACTATCAATTTGTTGAAGAAAAGGCTCCTAAAGATTACGACATAGATAAAACACCAATTGAGTTTACAATTGTAAAAAGTCAAAAGAAGGCAGTTACTGTTACTGCGACAAATCACCTCATTAAAGGTGGCGTCACTTTAACAAAAACTGATGATATCGATGGTACAGCTCTTGCAGGTGCTGTATTTAAAATTGTCGATGCTAATGATGAAAAGAAAGTCATTCGCGAAAATGTAACAACTGGTGCGGATGGTAAAGTAACTGTTAAAGACTTAGAGCCTGGTACGTATAAATTTATTGAAACAGAAGCTCCTAAGGATTATGTGTTAAATACAAATCCTATCGAGTTTACAATCGATAAAAGCCAACAGTCATTTGCTACTGTTACGGCAACTAACAGTTTAAAAACAGGAGAAGTTGAATTATTAAAAGTTGATGAATTCGGTGATAAAAAACCTCTAAAAGGTGCCGTATTTAAAATTGTTGATGTAAATAATAATGATGTTCGTACTGACCTAACTACAGATGCTGATGGAAAAACAAAAGCTGATAAGCTACGTCCTGGTACGTATAAATTTATTGAAACAGCTGCTCCTGAACATTACGTTTTACGAGCAGAACCGATTGAATTTACAATCGATAGAAGTCAGAAAGAAACTCTACTTGTGAAAGCTGAAAATGCTTTAAAACCAGGAGATGTTGAATTAACGAAAGTTGATGATATCGATGGTACAGCTCTTGCAGGTGCTTTATTTAAAATTGTTGATGCTAATGATGAAAAGAAAGTCATTCGCGAAAATATAAAAACTGGTGCGGATGGTAAAGCTATCGCTACTGGCTTACGCCCTGGCGATTATAAATTTATCGAGGTAACAGCACCGAAGTATTACGATAAAAATACAAATCCAATCAAGTTCACAATTACAGAAAGTCAAACAACGTCGGCTACTGTTACTGCTAAAAACAGCTTAACTAAAGGCGGTATTGAATTAACAAAAGTAAATGCTGCAGATGAAAAAGAAACACTTGAAGGTGCAGTATTTAAAATCGTTAATAGAGATACGAATGAAGATGTTCATACGAACCTTGTTACGAATAGTGAAGGAAAATTAGTTGTAGATGACTTACGTCCTGGTAACTATAAACTTATCGAAACAAAGGCTCCAACTTATTACGATGTAAATGTAGAACCTATTGAATTTACCATCGAAAAAGGACAACAAAAACTTCTTCCACTTACATTTAAAAATAGTTTAACGAAAGGAAAAGTTAAACTTATTAAAGAAGATGATGTGGAAAGTAGTATCGCTCTTGCTGGCGCAGTGTTCACATTACAAGACGCAACAGGCAAAGAAATTGCGAAAGATTTAAAAACAGATGATTACGGAGTACTAGTTATTCCTGATTTAGCACCAGGAGATTATCAATTTATTGAAACCTCAGCTCCTGAACATTATAAATTAGATCAAACGCCTATTAAGTTCACGATTAAAAAAGGTAGCAAGGATGATCTTCCAGTCCCTGTCACTGTAACAAATAGTTTACTTACAGGTGGCGTTACTTTAACAAAAGTTGATGACGTTGATGGCACTACTCTTGAAGGTGCAGAATTTATCATTGTTGATGCTCGTGATACGAAAAAAGTGGTTCGTAAAGGATTAACTACCGATGAGCATGGTAAAGTTTCTGCTTCTGACTTACGTCCAGGTGACTATCAATTTATTGAAGTAAAAGCTCCAAAAGACTATACGTTAGGCAACGATCCTATTCCGTTCACTATCGGAAAAAGTCAAAAAGAAAACATTACTGTTACTGCTACTAACAGCTTAAAGAAAGGTGCAGTCACATTAACGAAAATTGATGACATCGATCGTACAATGCTGAAAGGTGCAATCTTTAAAATTGTTGATATGGATGGTAATGAAGTTCGTACAAATCTTGTTACAGATAAAAATGGGAAAATTTACGTTCCGGATTTACGTCCTGGAGACTATCAGTTCATTGAAACAAAGGCTCCTGAGCACTATGTATTAGACGAAACACCGATTCCATTTACAATTGAAAGAAGTCAAACGAAAGAAATCAATGTTACAGGTAAAAACACTTTGAAAAAAGGTAGCGTTGAACTAACAAAAATTGATGATATTGATACTGATACGAAGCTTGCTAATGCTGTATTTAATTTATTAGATGCAGACGGAGAGATAGTTGAAGAAGGCTTAAAAACAAATGCTGAAGGGAAAATTGTTGTTGAAAACCTACGTCCTGGCACGTATCAATTCGTTGAAACAATCGCTCCTGAACATTACGATTTAAATAAAACACCAATTGAATTTACAATTAAGAAAAGCCAAACGGAAACTCTTCATGTTACGGCTAAAAACGCTCTAACAAAAGGTGCTGTGGAACTTTCTAAAGTAGATGATATCGATGGCACTAAACTTGAAGGTGCAGTATTTAACATTGTTGATATGAACGGTACTGTAATTCATAAAAACCTTGTTACAAATAGTAAAGGGAATATCGAAATCGATGACCTACGTCCAGGTGATTATCAATTCATCGAAACGAAAGCTCCTAAGCATTACGTTTTAGATGAAACACCAATCGATTTCACTATTGAAAAAGGACAAAAGAAAACTATTTCTTTAACTGCTAAAAATAGCTTACAACAAGGTAGTATTGAACTACTTAAAGTAGATGATCTAAACGATCAAATGAAACTTTCTGATGCGGTATTTAATCTACTAGACCAAAACGGGAAATTGATTAAAACAGATTTAAAAACAAATAATGAAGGAAAAATCGTTGTTGAAAATTTACGTCCTGGTACGTATCAATTTGTCGAAACAACGGCTCCGAAACATTATGATTTAGACAAAAAACCAATTGTAGTTACCGTTGAAAAAAGCCAAAAAAATATCGCTACTGTGACTATGAAAAATAGTTTAACAAAAGGCGGCGTTGAACTTTCTAAAGTGGATGACGTCGATGGTACTACTCTTGAAGGCGCAGTATTTAACATTGTTGATATGAACGGTACTGTAATTCGCAAGAGTCTTACTACCAATTCACAAGGTAAAATTAGCGTTCCTGACCTACGTCCGGGTGATTATCAATTCATCGAGACAAAGGCTCCAAAACATTACGATTTAAATAAAGAACCAATTCCTTTCACTATCGAAAAAGGACAAGCCGAACCGATTTCTGTTACTGCTAAAAATAGTTTAACAAAAGGTGCGGTAGAGCTTTCTAAAGTGGATGATATCGACGGTACAGCTCTTGAAGGGGCTATCTTTAAAATTGTTGATATGAACGGGCATGACGTTCGCACTGGCATCACGACAGATGCGAAAGGGAAAGTTTCTATTTCTGATTTACATCCTGGAGATTATCAATTTATTGAAACAACAGCTCCTAAGCACTATAAACTAGATGCTACACCGATTAAATTTACAATTGAGAAAAGCCAAGCAAAGAAATTACAAGTCACTGCTAAGAACAGCTTAATTGAAGGTGCGGTAGAGTTAATTAAAGTGGATGATATAACTCCAGATACAAAACTTTCTGATGCAGTATTTAATATCATTGATGCGAAAGGTAAAGTTGTTCGCACGAATTTAACTACTGATAAAGATGGGAAAATTTCTGCTTCTAATTTACGTCCTGGAGATTATCAATTCGTCGAAACGAAAGCTCCGAAGGATTACGATTTAAATGAAACACCTATTCCTTTCACTATCGAGAAAAGCCAATCAACTCACGTTTCTGTTACTGCTAAAAATGGCTTAACTAAAGGTGGCGTTGAATTAACGAAAATTGACGCTTTAAATACGAAAGAAACGCTAGAAGGTGCGGTATTTAAAATTACTGATCTTAACGGTAACGATATTCGTACGAATTTAGTTACCAATAAAGACGGAAAAATCATCGCTAAAGACTTACAACCTGGAGACTATCAATTTATTGAAACGAAAGCTCCGAAACATTATGACTTAAATGAAGATCCTATTAAGTTCACAATTGAAAGAAGTCAAACAAAACATGTCTCCGTTACAGCTACTAACAGCTTAACGAAAGGTAGTGTGGAGTTAATTAAGGTTGATGATGTTGAAGAAAACACAACGCTCGAGGGTGCTGTATTTAAAATTGTTAATAAGAATGGACACGACGTCCGTACTGATTTAACTACTGATAAAAACGGCCGCTTAGTTGTGGATGAATTACCACCTGGAGACTATGAGTTTATCGAAACAAAGGCTCCTACTCATTATGACTTAAACGAAACATCTATTAAGTTCACAATTAAAAAAGGACAAGAAAAAATCGCTTCCGTTACTGCTACAAATAGCTTAACGAAAGGCGCTGTGGAACTTTCTAAAGTAGATGACATTGACGGTTCTGCTCTTAAAGGCGCAGTATTTAAAATCGTGGATATGAACGGCAATGACGTTCGCACTGATTTAACTACTGATAAAGATGGCAAAATCTCTGTTTCTGATTTACGTCCTGGTGACTATCAGTTTATCGAAACGAAAGCTCCAAAACATTACGACTTAAATCAAAACCCTATCAACTTTACTGTTGAAAAGAGTCAAACCGCTACAGCTTCTGTTACCGCTACGAATAGCTTAACGA